>NZ_JAHQRN010000003.1:0-579457 GCF_024895295.1 Brevibacterium sediminis
GGGGACCACTCCACGCGAGGTTGTTGCGCCGCCGTCAGGTAGCAACGGGGTCAGTTGGTGTCGGCGATGAAATCGAGCATTCCGGCCTGATTGACCGGCAGGGCCAACAGGCGGTCGAGTTCGGCCTCGTCGGGGTCGACACCGAGGATGCGCATCGAGTACTGAGTGAAGTCGCGCTCGATCATGTCAGGCGTCAGGTCGCCCGTCGGCCGGTACCACAGCGAGAGCGAGTTGCAGATCGAGTGGATGGCGCGGGTGGCCAGAGCCGCACTGCTGACGCGGAACTTACCCGAGTCGATGCCGGCCTGGACGATATCGCCCATGATCTCGCGGGCCTCCCGCTGGAGTTCTTTCACGCGGACGGCGTTGTCGCCGGTGAGCCGTTCGGTATCGCGCAGCAGCACGGTGGAGACCGAGACGTTCTCCATGCGATAGCGGGCGAGGTAGCGCACCGCCACGGCCAGCTGATCGACGACATCGTCATCGACATCGGCGATTACCGCTCGGCAGTGTTCGACGTACCAGGTATACGCTGTGTGGACGAGCTCGTAGAGAGCTTCCTGCTTGGACGGGAAGTAGTAGTAGAGCGCTGAGAGGCTCAGACCTGCTGTCTGTGCGATATCGCGGATGGACGCGCCGTCGAATCCTTTGTCCGCGAAGGTGTCCCGGGCCGAGCGGAGAATATTGTTGCGGCCGTTGGTTGAGCGCACGATGACCGGACTCCTTGCCTTGTTTTCCGTTGAAGCCGACTTTTTAACGAACAGTCTTTCACTTGCCCAACGACCATACACGACAGGTGGTCTCTGCGGGCCTGATTTCGCGCGGAATTACGGTATCGCCGTGTTCGGCGTCCGTTGCGACCGGTCGCGGACTTCGTATGGCCCCGTCACCGGAACGGTGATCGAGCAGTGCCTGGTCAGTGACCTGACCCAGTCTCAACCAGTGACCAGCGTCACTCTCTATCCGGGAATGATTGAGTGTTCAACAATGTTGGTCACGGTGGAGCTGCAGCCGATCCGGTTCGCCGGGGTCGCAGGCTCCACCAGTGAACTCGACCGCCATGGCCGCCCGGCCGGTGGACACCGCTCAACGATTTGAGGACGCATATGCTCAACATTGCCATCATTCCCGGAACTTCCCGCCCGCAGGCGCTCAACCCGCAGATCGTGAGCTGGGTCGAGCAGCAGCTGGCTTCCAATGATGACGTCCGCGCCGAGGTCGTCGACTTCGGCAGCTTCGACCTGCCTCTCCTCGACGAGGTGATCCCCGCCGGTGCGAAGATGTACGCCAACGACCACACGAAGGCCTGGGGCGCGAAGCTCGAAGAGTTCGACGCCTTCATCTTCGTCACCCCGGAGTACAACCACTCGATCTCGGGTTCGCTGAAGAACGCCCTCGACTTCGTCGCCACCGAGTTCAACCACAAGGTCGCCGGCATCGTGAACTACGGCGCCGACAAGGGAGTGCGCGCCGCTGAGCACCTGCGCCACATCCTCGCGAACTACAAGCTCGCCGTCGTCCGCGACCAGGCATCGTTCTCGATCTTCACCGACGTCGCCGACGGCACGTTCGCACCGACCGAGGTCTCGGCCGCCCCGTTCGCCTCCATGGTCGACGACATCGTCGCCTGGGGCGAGGCCCTGAAGTCCGTGCGCGAAGCCGGTGCCGAGGAGCAGGCTGCCTGAGTCCGCCCTCGCAACTGAGCTGAGACAGGCCCGCCGGTCACCCGACCGGCGGGCTTTGTCGTCCCCGTGTCGATTGACACCGTACCGGTCACGACCGGCGCCGCCGTCAGGGTGATCCCTCACCGAGGCGGCCCCACTCGACCATGCACAGTGACTGTCCCCACATCTGCGTTAGAGTCGCAGTGATCAACTGTTCGCTCAGCGATGCAAAGGACACTCATGGATCTCACGAACACCGTCGCCCTCGTCACCGGCGGAGCCTCCGGACTCGGCCGCGCCACCACCGAACGCCTCTTGGCCGCCGGCGCCCAGGTCGTCATGGTCGACCTCAACGCCGAGGTGGGGCAACAGGTCGCCGCCGAACTCGGTGACTCCGCCCACTTCGTCACCGCCGACGTGACGAACGAAGAGCAGGTTCAGGCCGCCGTCGACACCGCCACCGGGCTCGGCGCCCTGCGCGTCGTCGTCAACTGCGCGGGCGTCGCGACCCCCGGAAAGCTCGTCTCCCGCAAGGGACCGCTGCCGCTCGAGTCATTCCAAAAGGTGCTGAACATCAACATCGTCGGCACCGTCAACGTCTGCCGCCTCGCCGCTGCGGCCATGCAGCAGCAGGAGCCGGACGGCGAAGAACGCGGAGTCATCGTCAACACCGCCTCCGTCGCGGCCTTCGACGGCCAGATCGGCCAGATCGCCTACTCGGCGTCCAAGGGCGCCGTGGCCGCCGTGACATTGCCGATGGCCCGCGAACTCGCCGCCTCTCTCATCCGTGTCGTCACCATCGCCCCCGGCATCTTCGAGACCCCGATGATGGCCGGTCTGCCCGCCGAGGCGCAGGAATCCCTCGGCAAGTCCGTGCCGCACCCGGCGCGGCTGGGCAAGCCCGCCGAGTACGCGCAGCTCGTCGAATCGATCGTCGCCAACCCGATGCTCAACGGTGAGACGATCCGCCTCGACGGCGCCATCCGCATGGCTCCGAAATGATCGACTGACACCTTCACCGAGGAGGCCCTCCCCGAGGAGCGTCCAACCGACAGAGCCGCCCGTCTCCGCAGTCGCGGAGGGGCGGCTCTGCCGTTGACTGGAATTGTCAGCGGCGGGCGTTGACGAGCAGCGCCAGCTGCACCCGCGAGGTCACCTCGAGCTTGTCGAAGATGCGCGCCAGGTGGGTCTTCACCGTCGCCGTCGAGACGAACAGCGACCGCGCCACCTGTGCGTTCGTCAAACCCTGAGCGACCGCCTCGGCGATCTCCCGTTCCCTGGTCGACAGATTTGCCAGCGGATCCTGACCCGGCGCCGAGGCGGCCGGACGGGACGACATCAACGTGGCCAGGGCGGTCGCCGACAGGGTGCGGGTGCCGTCGGCCGCCGCACGGACGGCGTTGATGAGCTCTTCCGGTGGAGTGTCCTTGAGGATGTAGCCTGCCGCCCCGGACTGCAGGGCGCGGTGGATGAAATCGTCGGTCCCGAAGGCCGTGAGCATGAGCACCTGCGGGTGTTCGGGATCGGACAGCAGCGTCTGAGCTGCTTCCAGGCCGTCGAGACGGGGCATCCGGATGTCCATGAGTACGAGGTCGGGACTCAGCCGACGGGCGAGGTCGATGGCTTCGACTCCGTCGACCGCCTCGGCGATGACCTCGATATCGGTCGCCGCGCCGAGGAGGAGCTTGAGACCCGAGCGCATGAGCGATTCGTCGTCGGCGATGAGTACCCGAATGCTCATGGCTGTGTCTCCTGCTTGTCGCGGGGGTCGGTCGTTTCGGTCATACCCAGGGCGTCGCCGTCTGTGAAGATGTCGGCGTCGACGGGGATGCGGGCACGGAGGGTGAACTCCGGAGTGGTCGTCACGGTGAGATCGCCGCCCATGGCCTCCATTCTCTCCCGCAGTCCGAGCAGTCCCAACCCGGATCCGGAGACGAGCTGCTGCGCTCCGGCGCGGAAGGCCGGGGCCAGGCCTGTGTGCGGATTGCTGGCGACGAGCACGAGGTGACCGTCGGCCCCATCGAAGCCGACCTTGATCGTCACCGTCTGGCCTGGTGCGTGCTTGACCGCGTTCGTGATCGCCTCCTGGACGAAGCGGTAGATCGTCGTCTGCTCGAGCGCCCCACACCGGTGGAGCGCCGCGCCCGTCACCGGTTCGAGGTAGCGCAGCTCAGCGGTGTCGCCCCTGGCCGCGACGAGGCGGTCGATGTCGGGGTCGATGACCGTGCCCTGATCGTCGCTGCGGAGCATGGTGAGCACCTCCCGGAGTTCGACGCCGGAGCGGCGGGCGGCATCGGCGATGAGGCGGGCGTTCTCCCGCACCTCGTCGGGGTCGAGGTCCTGCCGCACGGACAGCGCACCGGAATACATGGCGATGACGGAGAGGTGGTGGGACAGGGAATCGTGCATATCGCGGGCGATGCCGCGTCGCACCTCGGCGATGGCGCGGTCCTGCCGGGAGCGTTCGCGCAGCAGGGTCTGGGCGGCGGAGTCGATGAAGCCCTGCTCGCGGGCACCGCGGATGACACCGACGATGACGATAACGGCGTACATCGTGCCGCCGAAGACGAACACGGGGAGATCGAAGGCTCCCGCGGCCTGTGGAGTGAGCACATAGGTCGCTGAGAAGGCTGCCAGTGTGGCGGCGAGTGCGACGAAGTCGAGGGCCCAACTGCGCCGGGCCGACAGTGAGATGAGCATGATCGAAGCGGCGAAGGCGCCGAGGATGCTGACCGTGCCGAGGAGTATGCCGATGATCCCGACTGTGACGGGAATCCAGCCTCCCGGTCGCCGCTGAAGCGATTCGACGGATCCGTCGGCGGCGAGGAACTCATCACCGCCGTGACCGGTGACTGTGAGGAATTCGCGCAGCTTCTCTGAGGCAAGGACCTTCGGACGCAGTTGTTTGCGCGGAATCCGGCGTCCGTCGAAGACGAGCACGATTGGCAGACAGACGAAGGATACGAGCCCGAAGACGATGTGTACGAAGATTTCGGCACTGAGCGCGTCCGCCTCAGCACCGGTGGGTTTCGGGTTCGGCCACTGGTTTCCGATGACAACGAAGAGGATGAGCGCGCCGACGACCGCGGAGATGCCGGTCCAGAGGAGGGCATGCGCGAGCGGGCGGCGGGCGGGGCGAGGTGTCACCCTTCGAGCCTACCCGGGCGCGGGCCGCGAGGGTGTCGCCCGAAAGGATGAATTCGGAGCGGACGCGAGGGCGCGGCAGCCCGGCCGGATGCGCCCTGACGTGCGCATTCATTCGATCGGATGACATGAATCATGCCCTTGACCGATGGTGGGCGGCCGCCGGTTTCGAAAGAGTGGAGACATGAGAAATCAACCCCACTCACTGCCGTTTCATCGTCAATTCGCCGCGCTGCCGGACACTCGGTGGTTCAAGCCGATCCTCGTGGCGCTCCTGACCGCGGTGTTCTACCTCATCGCAATCGTCGCCCTGTTCGTCGGCTTCTTCGTCTGGGCACTCTTCGCCCTCGGCGCCGACGGCGACTTCAACACATGGTCGGACCAGCTCATCGACATGAACACGACCACGGGCGTCCTCTTCGGACTCGTCAGCGTCATCCTCATGTGGCCGGCCGCCGAGCTCGCGACCCTATGCATCTACCGGCGCTCGTTCTCCTCGATGATCTCGATCCGCGGCGGCATGCGATGGGGGCAGCTCGGCCGGTATCTGCTGGTCGGCGCGGCCGTATGGGTGGTCTGCGCGATCATCATGGTGACCTTCTCCGACGGGGCGATGAACAACCTGACCTCGGGAATCGTGTGGAACAGCCAAGTGCTTGCCATGCTCATCGCCATCATCCTCCTCGTTCCGTTCCAGGCGACGGCCGAGGAGATCGTCTTCCGCGGCCTGGCCATGAACATCATCGGCTCATGGCTGCGCCACCCCGCGTGGGCCGTGCTCATCCCCGCGCCGTTCTTCGTCGTCGGCCACGTCTACGACCTGCCGGGACTCATCGACGTCGGCATCTTCGCTGTCATCGTCGGCACCCTGACCATCATCACCGGCGGTCTCGAGGCCGGAATCGCCTTCCACATCGTCAACAACGTCTTCGCGTTCGGTCTGGGCGTGCTCGCCGGTGCCGACCTCAATGCGACGAGCGCCCCCACAGTCGAGGTCGTCATGTCGATCACGGCTCCGATCGTCTTCGGCATCATCGTCGTCCTCGATCATCGCCGCCGAAGCGGATCGTCCTTTCGCCGAGGCGACCCGACCGACCGTGAACCGATGCGTCCCCGCGGGGACGGCCCAGAGAACGAGGAAACCGCGGTGGACAGCGATGTGAATGCCGACACCGAAACGAAAGCGAACCTGTCATGAGCTACTACAGCGAGCTCGCCCAGAACCTGCGCCGGCGCGGTTGCGAAGAGGACCAGGTCCTCACCGTCCTCGACGAGGTCAAGGAAACGACGCGGAAGGCAGGCACGACACCCGAGGCCGAGTTCGGCACCCCCGAAGAGGAAGCCTCAAAGCACAGCGGGAAGCGCGCACGGTCCGCGGGCCAGGCGACGCTCAACGTGTTCGGATTCGTGGGCGTGTGCTGTGTGGTCGTCTACGCCATCTGGCCGGGACTGTTCGACTTCACAAACCCTGTGCTGTCGAATTTCGCCGGCATGATCGCGCTCCTCGTCCTGCTCGTCATCGGCGCCTTCGTCGCAGGCTTCATCGACTCTCGTCTGCCGAAGGGGTTCGAGGCTCCGCGGTCAGAAGCCGATCGATGAGCTCATCTGCAGTGATGCCCTCGGCCCGCGCGGCGGCGTTGATGCGATCGAGCGTCGAAGGCGACAGGGCCGGCGCCGGCTGGGACGACGACGGTTGAGTCGATCGGGCTGACGTCTCGCCGGCGCGGTCGGCGCCCGCAGGCTTCGACCCGGCCCTGAGCAGCAGCGAGGTCAGCGGCACGATGACGACCCCGAGTGCGGCGAGGATCCATACGATCCCGTTGAGGCGGGTCAGCCACTCGAGCTCCCACGCCGATTCCACCCAGATCGTGACGAGAACCAGGCTCGTGCCGAGAGCAAGCAGTCCGAGCGTGATCGGCAGCCCGACCCGCACCACCCAGGACCGGGGCACCAGCAACAGAATGAGCGCGGATATCGAGGCGACAGCAGTGACGAGGGCGAGCGAGGACAGAGCCTGGAAGAGGACCTCCTCGAGTGCATAGCTGTCAGGATCTGCATAGGGGTCGCCCCAGAGGAACCACAGGCTCAGCGCCATTGTGACGATTGCCAGCCCGATCGTGGTGATCCCGAACCACTGGGTCCGGCGACCGATGAGCGTGGCACCGCAGAACGCCGCGACACTGACGGCGCCGGTCAGAGCCGTGGTGCCGATGACTTTGTACGTCGCTTCGGACTCGATGTCGCCGAGGAGGACGATGATCCCGCCGGCCGCAGCCAGGCTGAAAGCCACGACGATGATGATGGCGATCGTGCGCCGCAGAATCCGCACCGATCGTCTCGGTGCCTTCGGATCCGACGCCGAGGCGGGCACCGACGAAGGCGGAGATGCAGATGGCGAAGGAGGCGGCTGTGACATGGGGAAACAGTCCTTCCGAATGGGAAAGCATGAGGGGACTTCCAGTATGGCACCGGACGCCCGACGCTTGCCTGATTCGGCGCGAATCCGCGCCGCCTCAGCGCTTTCCTCGGACCTTCACTCCATCGGCAGCGACGCCCTGACCTCGAAACCACGGTGCTGGGTCGGCCCCACCTGCAGGCTCCCGCCCAAGGCTTCGACGCGTTCGCGCATCCCTTTGATGCCGAAACCTCCGCCGAGGTGGCTGTGCCCACCCGCATCCGCCCCGCCGTCGGGTTCCCCGTTGAGCACGGAGATCTCGAGCCGGGAGCCGATGGCCGTGACGGTGACCGCCACGGGTGCGCCGGCGGCATGCCGCAGCGCATTCGACAGACTCTCCTGAACCACGCGGAAGGCCGTGAGGCTCGTCGTCGGCGGCAGCGACATGGGGTCGGTGGGGAAGTCGAGATCGACGACCGCACCGGAGCCGCGCGTGACATCGACGAGAGCGGGAATGTCGTCGACGGTCGGCTGCGGCGCCAGGTCGGCATCCCGGCCACCGCGGAGGATTGCGAGCAGCCCACGCATCTCCGTGAGCGCCTGCCTGGCCGATCCCGCCATCGAATCGAATTCGCCGAGGCTGCGCTCATCGAGTCCGGGCAGCCGGTACTTCGCCGTCGTCGCCTGGACGCTGATGACCGACATGCTGTGCGCCACGACATCATGGAGCTCCTGAGCGATCCGGTTGCGCTCCTCCAACTCCTGTCGCTTCGCCAGCTCCGCGGCGCTGAGTTCGCGTTCGGATTCGAGCTGCCTGCGACCTTTGATGAGCAGGTTGCCGATGACGCCGATGACTCCGGCGCCGGCGGCGACGGCCGCGGTGGTGATCACGTTCGACAAGGCCCCAGGCAGCTCGCCGGCATGCGGCAGGACCAGGGCGAGCACGCCGATGAGCGCACTGCCCGACCACAGTGCGACGAGGTGGATCCAGCGGTGACGCAGACCGATGATGAGGTGGAGGAAGACGAGAGCCAGCAGCGAGGTGACCGTGAACGGTCGGACTGCTCCCGAAACGTCCGCAGTGAGCAGAATGCCTGCCAACTGAGCGACGAGGCCGAGGCCGATCGCCGGTATCGGCCAGCGCACTGCCAGCAGGAGCGCGGCGCTGAGACTGAACGCAAGAACCATCGCGAAGACTGTCGGAACACCGTAGAGCACGGTGGTCACCGGCCAGGCGACCGCGACGAGCACGACCCCGACGAACGCTGCGATGAGCCAGAACCACCCCTGACTCCCGGCGATGGCCGACAGTGCAGACGACTGCGCCGGATGAGCCGACCGCTCTGAGCGAGTCGCCTGCGCGGAGACAGCTGCCCCATCAGTCGACCCGGCAGCGCGGATCGAGACGATCTCGAGCAGTGCCATGGCGTGGAGGATGAAGGGGAAAGTCAGCAGCAGGACGATGCCCGTGACGAATTGGAACGTCGCCTCGGCGGAGAACCCGAGGTCAGTGACCGGGGAGTTCGTCACCCAGGCGACCACCCAGTCGACGGTGTCGCCTTCGTCTTCGGGGAGAAACCTGCCCCAGACGAAGAACGTGATCCCGCCAAGACCGCCTGCGAACCAGGCCAGGGAGATCGAGAACGTGAAGAGCCGGATCGGCAGTGCGAACACGGCCTCGAAGAGCAGATCCAACCACGCACGCGCATCGGACAGCGGAGCCAACCACCAGCGGAGTCCGCGTCCACGGGGACGGGGAGCCGCCTCGGCGATGGGGGCACCCCACGCACGAGCACGGGCCCGGGAGAGGTTGCCGAACGCGCGGGCGACGGTGAGTGTCAGCGGCAGGAGGAGCACGCCGACCCAGACGATGACAGTGGCGATCGAGACGGAGAACAGGGCGACGAGCACCGGGAACGCGATAAGGGAGATGAGCAGGCTCGGGGCGACGAGGCCGGCATCGCGGCCGAGATTGTGCCACACTCTGGCCCACCACGACCTCGGCGCGGTTGCGGCCTGAGAATCGGCGGCCGCTTGTGAGTTCGGGCCGATCTGCGGAGGCTCTGCTGGGCGGGGCACGTCTCCAGCGTACGCGTCGGCGGGTGCGGGGGAGGTGAGATCGGGGGAGTGGTTCACAGCGTGATTCCTTCCTGTGCTGTGTGCGAGGACGTCTGCGCGGTGCCGACCGCAGTCTCAGTGCGAGCGGTCTTGCGGGATTCGAGGACCTTCGGGTGGAAGCGCGAGAGCATCCACACTCCGCCGATGCCGATGGCTGCGGAGACGAGCAGACCGAGAGTGGCCGGCGGAGTCAGGCCCGTGTACTCGCCGAAGAATGCGGCACCGATGATGACGGCGACGATCGGGTCGATGACGGTGAGGCCGGCCAGCACGGTCTCGGCGGGACCGCAGGCGTACGCGGTCTGGACGAGCCAGAATCCCGCCGCCGAGGCCAGGCCGACCGCGCCCAACAGCGCCCACCAGCGCAGACCGAACGTATCGAGTCCGGGCAGTCCCGACATGACGACGGATCGGGCGAGGACGTGCGTGGCCGCGGCGACCGTGCCGAAGACGATCCCGGTCATGACGACCCGGGGGATGTGGCCGGCGGAGCTGAACGAGAACAGCCCCGCGAAGACGGTGAGGGCGATGAGCACGGCGAGCAGCCACGTCACCGACTGTGCGTTCACGGAGATGTCGTGGGCGAACCGCGCCGAGGTGGCCACGAAGGAGAAGATCCCGAAGAGCGTGACCGCGATGCTGATGAGCAGCGGAGCACCGAGGCGGAGCCCGAGGTACCGCCGGCCGATGAGGACGGCGAAGACGAGAGAGACCGCGCCGATGGGCTGAACGATGGCGACCGGGCCGAGTCCGAGCGCGATGACGTTGAGCACCGTGACCAGCCCCATGAGGCCGAGCCCGGTTGCCCAGGCAGCGCGACGGCGCAGGCCCGGAGCCATGGTGGCCACGGCATGCTGCTGGAAGTGGGTGCCCAAGGCCAGGCAGAACGCTGCTGCGGTGGCGAGGATGACGGCGGTGATGATCATGACTCGAACGTTAGGGAGCCGGTATGCGCCGGCACATCATACGCAGGAGTGAAATGAGCGCCGCACGTATCACCCGTGAGGATGAGATCTGCGCGAAACCGGGTCCAAGCGGCGGATTCTCGGGAATTGCGCGGGTTCTGCGACCCCGCTGTCCGGTAGGTTTGGACCATGCCGGGAATTGAGGACGCGGGGAACGGGGACGGAGGAGCCGCCTCGGCGAGTGTGCCGCCTCCGTCGGAGACGACGATCAGGGTCGCCATCGTCGACGATCAGGCGATGGTGCGGCAGGGGTTCGGGGCGCTGCTCGACGCGCAGTCGGACATGCAGGTCGTCGGCAGCGCCGATGACGGGTCCGCCGTCGTCGACCTCGTCCGCCGCACGAGCCCCGATGTCATCCTCATGGATATTCGGATGCCGACGCTCAACGGGCTCGACGCCACCAGAGCGATCTTCAACATGCCCGGGGACCACCCGCGAGTCATCATGCTCACCACGTTCGACGCCGACGAATACGTGTTCTCCGCGCTCCGCGCCGGTGCGAGCGGATTCCTCCTCAAGGACGCCACCGCCGAAGACATGATCACCGCTGTCCGGGTCGTCGCCGGTGGGGAATCGCTGCTCGCGCCGTCGGTGACCCGCCGCCTCATCGCCGAATACGTCGCCGGGCCCACCGTGGCCAAGGACACCGCGGTGCTCGGTCAGCTCACCGACCGGGAGATCGACGTGATGACCCTGGTGGCTAAGGGGCACGCCAACGCCGAGGTGGCCGAACAGCTGTACCTCGCCGAACAGACCGTGAAGACCCACGTCTCGAGGATCCTGTCGAAGCTGGGACTGCGCGACCGCACCCAGATCGTCGTCGCCGCCTATGAGTCCGGGTTGGTCGTCGCCGGGAACTGAGCGGCGCGGTTCGGAGAGGGGCGTGTGCGGGGGACGCCGGCTCGCTGACTACTCGCGGGCGAAGCCGGCTCCGAGGTCCTTGACTATGGTCTCTGCGGATCCGTCCTGGGCGCTGCGGTAGCCGGTTCCGGCCCACAGGTGCAGGCCGTGCGGGTCATCGGCCTTCTTCGCCGCGGCGCGGAACTCCTTCGTCAGATGGTGCACCGCCGGGTAGGCGTCGACGGCGATCGGGTCGAACGTCCGCACGAAGTCATTGACCAGCGCACGCGCGGGGCGCCCGGTGAACGCCCTGGTCAGCTGGGTGTCCGTGAACTCGTCGTCGGCCAGTGCAGCCCGATGAGTGGGTGCCGTTCCTGCCTCGTCGGAGCGCAGCAGCAGGGTGCCGACGACGACTGAGCTCGCCCCCGCACCGAGGAGCTCTCCCACCATGGCCTCACCGTCGACTCCGCCGCCGGCTGCCACGGGCAGGTCCACCTCGGCGAGGATGTCACGGACGAGATCGACGGTCGCGCGGTCCTCGATGGTCCGTGTCGGATCGGCCGTACCCGAATGTCCGCCGGCGTGCGGACCTTGGACGATGAGCCCGTCGACCCCGACTTCGGCGGCCGCACGGGCCTCAGCAACCGAGGTCACCGTGGCGACGACCTGAGTGCCGACGGCGTGGAGGCGGTCGACCGCCTCGGCGGTGGGCAGATTGAAGGTCAGCGAGACCAGAGGAACGGGGTGTTCGGTGAGCCAGTCGAGCTTGTCGTCGAAGTGGTCGTCATCCTCGACCGGCTCGGGATCGAGCGTGATCCCGCGGGCGGCAGCGGCCGGTTCGAGCGCGCTGACGAAGTCGTCGAAAGCTTCGCGATCGACGGGAACGGGATTCGGGGCGAAGAGGTTGACGCCGAAGTTCGAGGTCGTCTCACGCATCCGTGTGATAAGCGGAGCGAGGGCCTCGACAGTGAGATAGCCGCCCGCGACGAAAGGGAATCCGCCGGCCCGGGCGACAGCCTCGGTGAGTTCGGGCGTCGTCGTCCCACCGGCCATGGGTGCACCGATGATGGGCAGTGAGGTCTTCGCGAAGGCGATCGTCACGGTTCTCTCCTATTATCGGCGGCCCGGGCTCGGCGTCTGTAGCCGAGCGAGGCGGCCGCGTGGTCGTGCGTGCTCATCGCCATTCTCACACGATCGGCCGCGGCGAGTATGAGGTGACCGGTCGAAGGTATCCCTCGGAAGTATCGGTCGGCGGGGGAGAGGTGGGCTCTCCGGCGTGATGTGCCGAGGCAGACGCGGTTCCTAACTTCGGTGTCATCGCCCCGATTCCCTGTGATCGGCACTGAACGACTCTGACAAGGAACTGCCATGACACTCATGCTCAACAGCCCGGCCCCGCCCGCCGGCACCGAGGTCGTCCGAACCCCCGAGAGCGCGGTCGCCCCGCCCGCCGAACCTCGGACTCGCGAACCTCGCACCGTTGCCGCACCCCACCGCGACCAGGCCATCGACCTCATCCGGTTCGGCTGCCTCGTCGTCGTGGTCATCCTCCACTCGATGATGAGCGCGGCCGTGCTCGGTTCCGACGGCACAGTGGCGCCGACGGTCGCGCTGTCGACGACCGCCGGATTCGCCGCAGCGTCCTGGTTCTTCCAGGTCATGCCCCTGTTCTTCATCATCGGGGGATACGCGGGCATCACCGGATGGCGGCGCACCCGTGCTCGAGGCGGAACTTGGACCGACTATCTGCGCGCCCGACTGCGCCGCCTCGCCGTACCCACAGCTGTCCTCGTCGTCATTGCCGGAATCGGACTGTCCGCGGCCGCTGACATGGGCGTTTCCTCCGAACTCATCGCCGAGGCGAGCCGCCGCATCGGCCAGCCGCTGTGGTTCCTCGCCGTCTATCTCGGCCTGTCCTCGCTGGTGCCGGTAGCGGTCCATTTCCATGAAAGAGCGCCGAGGCGGTCCCTGGCAGTCCTCGCCGGTGCCGTCATCGCCGTCGACGTTCTCTCCGGAACGACAGGGATTGCCGGCCTCGGCTATCTCAACTTCGTCGTCTGGCCGCTGATCCAACAGCTCGGGTTCTTCTTCGCCGATGCCTCCGACCGCCCGATCAGCCGTCCCGTGGTGTGGTCGGCGCTTGTGGCCGTGCTGGGTCTCCTCGGCGGACTCGTGGCGGCCGGGGTGTACAGCCCGAACATGCTCGTCAACCTCAATCCGCCGACCGGCGCACTCGTCCTGCTCGGCGTGGCACAGCTCTGCGTGCTGCGGCTGTGCCACGCCCGGCTGAATCGGGCGCTCGACGTCGATCAGCCGTCTGCAGAGTCGACGATGGTTCCAGGAGAAGTCCCCGCCGAGGCGGCCCCCACTGCGGCGGCCCCTTCCTCCCGAATCCTGACCGCCCAGTTATCGGCGCGGGTCATCGCCTGGGGCAATACCTACGGAATACAGGTCTACCTGTGGCATATGAGCGTCGTCATCGTCCTCATCGGAGCTCTCGGATGGCTGGCGCAGACAGCCGTCGGCTTCCCGACGGGGATTCTGCTCGACCTGCCGACAGGCATCGTCGCCGAGTTCATCCTTCCCGAGATCGAGTCGGGATGGTGGTGGGCGACGCGTCTGCCGTGGCTGCTTGCAGTCATGGGACTCTCCGCGCTGGTCGCCATGGCCGCGGAGCGGATCCCGTTCCCCTCCGAACAGCGACTGGCCGCAGTCGGTCGCAGCCTCTCAGCGCTTGTCCGTGCTGTCCTTCCGCAGGGTTTCCCGGTCCAGGCATTCAGCTCGCGGGCGCGCGCCATCGTCGCTGTCGGAGCGGCCACGATGGGCATTGCGATCGCCCTCCTCGTCGGAATCGCGCCGATGATCTGGACGGTCGTGGCGGCCGGCCTGCTGATGGGTTCGCTCGTCCTGTCGGCCGGGCTCACTCCACTGCGGCAGCCAGCTGGTCGGTGACAGTGCCCCAGCCGTCGAAGAACCCGAGTTCTTCATGCCGGGCGCGCTGCTCCGGGCTGCCGTGCCGCACGATGGCGCGGTAGTCGGTGCCGTCGGGATGATCGCCGAGGATGATCTCGGTGGTCATCGCCACCGGGTCCGGCAGCGAAGGGTGCCAGGAGCTGCTGACGGCGTTCGTGAACACGAGGCGGCTGCCTTCCTCGATGACGAGGAACACCGCATCGACATGCGGATGCCACTCGGTGCCGTCTTCGCTCATCTGGGTGACGAAGGCACCGCCCGGAGCGAGCTCGAGCGAATCCACGCGCAGACTCAGGGGCGCCGGAATCCACCATTGGGCCAGCTGATCCGGCGTGGTCCAAGCGTCCCAGATGGCCTGCTTCGGGGCGTGGATGATCCGCTGGATGCTGAGGTCGAGGTCTGGATTCTGATTTCGTGTGCGAGAGAGCTGAGTGGTCATGATTCCTCCTTGGTGGGGGTGGGCCCGTCGGAGTCGACGGAACCCGTGGTGACGAACTGTTCGAGCCGGTCGGTGGCGCGTTCCCAGATGCGCCGCTGTTCCTCGAGCCAACCCGAGAGCAGATGGAACCGATCCTGGTTGAGCACACAGGTGCGCACGCGCCCGGACTTCTTGGTCCGGATGAGGCCGCACGATTCGAGGCTGCGCACATGTTTCATGAACGACGGCAGCGAGATCGACAACGGCTCGGCAAGCTCTCCGACGCTGGCCGGTCCCCGCCCGAGACGCGCGATCACGCTGCGGCGAGTGGGGTCGGCCAATGCTGAGAACATCGCATCGAGCTCATCCGAATACTTAACCATGAGGCTAAGTATTACATCCTGGGGTGGCCTATGGGAAGAGGGCGGCTGAAAGTTCTGTGACGAATGATGACGACGATCATACTCAACTATTGTTGAGCAATTGAGTTTACTGATACGGTGTTGATCGTCAACATTCCACGACATCACTTCAGCAGAGGGCATGATGATCGCTTTCAAGAATTCGCAGACCTGGGCGCTGTCCGCACGGTTCGAAGCTCTTGACTGTTGCATGACCATGCCGATGTTCCGCCTCGTCAAAGGCTGATTTCTCTCCGACTCCGGGCGCCCGGGCTTTTCTGCGGCGAAGGCTGTCGAGCCTCGCTCGCCTCGCCCTGCCGGACGCTCCGCTTTCTCGCACGATTCTGGGGCACCGAGCCGAAAGCGCTTGATCTTTCCGGCGATATGTTGAGCAATCACTGCCGTCTGGTCGGCCCGTGATCGTCGCAACTCGCGCCGACACCCTCGCAATCACCTCTGATTCACATCCACTACTGACACCACCCAGGACACCCATGACCACCATCAGCTCTCCCGCCGCTCCGACCCGCTCGCCGCAGCGCCGCTCTCACTTCGCTCTCGCCGTTCTCGCAGCAGGTTCCCTCCTCCTCGCCGGGTGCTCCGGATCGGCACAGGCCGAGGACGAAAATGCCACACCTCAGGACGGCGGAACACTGAAGATCGCCTACGACGTCGATCCGACCTGCCTCGACGGACAGCAGCAGGGCACGAACGTCACCCTCAATGTCACTCGTCAGATCACGGACTCGCTCACCGATCAGGATCCGGAGACGCAGGAGATCAAGCCGTGGCTCGCCGAGAGCTGGGATGTCTCCGATGATGCGAAGACCTTCACCTTCCACCTCCGTGACGGGGTGAAGTTCCAGGACGGCACGGACTTCACCTCCGCCTCGGTGAAGGAGAACTTCGAAGCGATCCAGGATCTCGGGGCGAAGGCCTCCCTGGGACAGACCTACCTCGACGGGCTGAAGTCGATCGAGACTCCCGACAAGCAGACCGTGACATTCACCTTCGACAAGTCCAACGCCCAGTTCCTCCAGGCGACGTCGACGATGTCGCTGGGCTTCTACTCCTCGGACACACTCGCGAAGTCCCCCGAGGAACGCTGCACCGGAGACATCGTCGGCACCGGCCCGTTCCAGGTGAAGTCCTTCGAGCACAACAAGTCGATCGAGCTCGCCCGGTTCGACGACTACGACTGGCCGTCATCGATCGCCGAGCACGAAGGGCCGGCCCACCTCGACGGCATCGAATTCTCCATCGTCCCCGAGGCCTCGGTGCGCAACGGTTCACTGCTGTCGGGGCAGGTAGATGTCGACTTCTCCGTCCAATCCCAGGACGAGAAAACCCTCGAGGCGCAGGGACTGGGCATCGCCTCCCGACCGAACCCGGGCGTCGTCTACAACCTCGTGCCCAAGCTCACCGGGAACATCGCCAAGGACAAGTCGGTGCGTCAGGCGCTCGTCAAGGGCATCGACCGCGACCAGCTGCAGAGCGTGATCTCGCAGCACCAGGCTCCGGCCACCTCGGTGCTGGCGAAGTCGACCCCTGAGTACGAAGATCTCTCCGATCTGCTCGCCTACGACCCCGACGGCGCGAAGAAGCTGCTCGAGGACGACGGGTGGAAGGTCGGCGACGACGGCATCCGGGTCAAGGACGGCACGAAGCTGTCGACGACGCTGACCTACTGGCAGGACGCCCCATTCCTCGAGCTCGTCCAGCAGCAGCTGCGAGAGATCGGCTTCGACCTCAAGCTCGAGAAGAAGACCACTGCCGAGGTGACCGCCCAGCAGGCCGAGGGCAAGGAAGAGCTGACCTTCGGCAACCTCACCCGTGCCGACGGCGATGTTCTGCGCAACTACTTCGGCGTCGACGAACAGAACGGCAACGCGAGGAAGAAGAAGGAGAAGCTCGACGACATCCTCGCCCGCACGACCTCGACGCTCGACGAGAAGGAACGCACGGCGGACTTCACGAAGGCCGCGAAGATCCTCATCGACGAAGGCTACTCGATTCCGATCGTCGAACTCTCCGGAGTGATCGGCACCGGCAAGAATGTCCACGACTTCAAGTACGAGGCCTCCTCGCGCTTCCAGATCTATGACACCTGGCTGGACGGTGAGCGGTGATGAGCCTGCGCTACCTGGCCTCCCGGCTGGCCCAAGGACTGCTCGTCCTGTGGATCGCGTTCACCTTCAGCTTCTTCCTCCTCTATTGGCTGCCCGGCGATCCGGTCATCACGATGCTCGGCGCCGGGGGAGAGCTGCAGAGCTTCGACCCCGCCGAGGTGGCCAGGCTTCGTGCCGAGTTCAACCTCGACCAGCCGCTGCCCATCCAGTACCTGCTCGCCCTCCTGGCCGTCGTCCGCCTTGACTTCGGCACCTCGATCCAGGCCGGCACCCCCGTCACCGAGGCGATCGCCGCCGCCCTGCCCTCGACGCTCGCACTCGCCGCGTTGGCCTTAGGTCTCGCCTTGGCGGTGGGGGCCATCATCGCGGTTGCCGCGACCCTGACCCGCCGCCCGTGGCTGCGCGACACCCTCGCCGCGCTTCCGGGACTGGGAGTCGCACTGCCGACGTTCTGGGTCGGACTGATGCTGCTGCAGATCTTCTCCTTCCGCCTCCCGCTCTTCCCTGCGGTGGGCACCGGAACTCCGGCCGCGATCGTGCTGCCGGCCGTGACCCTGGCGATCCCGCTGTCGGCGATCATCGCCCAGGTGCTGTTCCGCTCGCTGCAGAACGCCTGGATCCAACCCTTCGTCACGACCTTCCACGCATCGGGCTACACCCGGCTGCGGCTGCTGCTGCGCCAGGCCCTGCCGGTGGCGCTGTTGCCGGCGCTGACGATGGGCGGAGTCCTCTTCGGCCAGGCGCTCGCCGGATCCGTCGTCGTCGAGAACGTGTTCTCGCGACAGGGCCTCGGCCGGCTCGCTCAGACCGCTGTGACCGGGCAGGACATCCCGCTCGTCCAGGGCATCGTCCTCTTCGCCGCGGCCGTGTTCGTCCTCGTCAACCTCATCACCGACCTCACCTACCCGGTGCTCGATCCGCGGCTGCGCGCCGCCCGCCGGAAGCTCGAAACCAAGGTCAGGGACACCCTCGCCGAGGCGGCCGACCGTGAGGACGCACCCGCCGGTGCGAGCCCGGCCGGCTCGACGGCAGAGTCCGCATCGACGGAGACCGAAGGAGCGCGCGCATGAGCCTGGCCACCGAACTGCAGAAGAACGCCCAGATCGCACCGACCGGGCCCGGTGCGGACCGGCCCCACGAGGACCGGGTCCCCGGCGGCGGCACGCCCGGGCGGCTGCGTCGCCTCACCTCGGCGGTGGGTTCCGCCCGCATCGGGATCGTCGAAGTCATCGCGATCATCGTCCTCGGACTCGCCGCACTCGCCGCCGTCTGGCCGACCCTGCTCACCAGCGTCGATCCGCTCACCGGCAACCCGACCGACCGCCTCCTGGCACCCAGCGCCGAGCACGTCTTCGGCACCGATCAGCTCGGCCGCGACGTCTTCGCCCGCACCATCCACGGGTCCGCGCAGACCCTGTCGGCCAGCCTCGCCGCCGTGCTCATCGGGGTCGGCGCGGGCGTCCTCATCGGCCTGCTCGCCGGCTTCTTCACCGGGGTGCTCGACGCGATCTTCATGCGCACTGTCGACGTCCTCCAGGCCGTGCCCGGCCTGCTGCTGTCGATGGCAGTGATCACCGCGCTCGGCTTCGGCACCCTCAACGTCGCCGTGGCCGTCGGCGTCGCGGCCGTGCCCTCGTTCGCCCGGCTGACTCGTGCTGAGGTGATCCGGTGGCGCTCGACGGAATTCGTCCGCGCCGCCCGCGCCGACGGACTTTCGGCCGCATCGGTCCTCGCCCTGCACATCCTGCCCCAGGTCAGAGGCCCGATCGGGGCGCTGCTCGCACTCGAATTCGGGTCCGCTGTGCTCGCCGTCTCGGCCCTGAGCTTCCTCGGCTTCGGCGCCCCGCCGCCGCAGCCCGAATGGGGTCTGCTCGTCTCCGAGGGCCGCGACTTCCTCGCCGCAGCCTGGTGGATGACGACCTTCCCCGGACTCGTCGTCGCTGCGGTGGTGCTCGCGGCCAACCGTCTCTCCCACGCCGTCAACTCCGAGAAGGAATTCCGATGATCAACACCGATCTCCTCGCCTGGCCCGCAGCCGGTGCCGGCACCGAAGTCATCGACGAGGCCGGTCTGGAGACCACCGAGGCCCAGCCGACACCGATCCGGGCCCGGTCGACCCTGTCGCCTCAGGACCCTGAGGTCCTCGAGGTTGCGGGACTGAGCGTCACCTACCCCGGTGCTCCCACCCCGGCGATTGCGGACATCAACCTCAGTCTCGCCCCCGGGGACACGCTCGCGATCGTCGGCGAGTCCGGATCCGGCAAGTCCACGACGGCCGCGGCGCTGACCGGACTCCTCCCGGCTGGGACGAAGGTCCACGCGCACACGCACAGCCACCTCGGCGAGGACCTCACCTCGGCGAAGCCGCGCACCTGGCAGCGGATCCTCGGTACGGGAATCGCGTACGTGCCGCAGGACGCGGGCGCCGGGCTCAACCCGGTGCGCACGATCGCCTCCGCCCTGGCCGAGACCCTGACCGTCAACGGTTATGCGAAACCGCAGATCAGACCCCGCATCGCCGAGGTTCTCACCGCCGTGGGACTCGACCCGCAGACCCACGGACGGCGGTATCCGCACGAGCTCTCCGGCGGGCAGCGGCAGCGCGTGCTCATCGCCAATGCGATCGCCGCCCGGCCGGCGCTCATCATCGCCGACGAACCCACCTCGGCGCTCGACGCGACCGTGGCCAAACAGGTCCTCGACGTGCTGGGCGGCCTCGTCGCCGGTTTGCAGACCGCGCTCGTGCTCATCACCCACGACCTCGGCGTCGCGAAGGAACGCGCCGCAAAGCTGCTGGTCATGCAGGCCGGCCGCATCGTCGAAACCGGGCCCACCGAAGCCGTCCTCGCCGACCCCCAGCATGCCTATACGCAGTCGCTCCTCGCCGCGGCCCCGCACCTCGGGTGGGGGAGACTGCGGCCGAGCACCGACGCTGGCGCCACCGAGACCCACACCGGCGCCGAGGCGGTCCTGTCCGGCCGTGCGATCGTACGGAACTTCGGTGGGGACCGTCCCGCAGTTGACGGTCTCGACATCAATCTGCGGGCAGGATCGACTGTGGGAATCGTCGGCGAATCCGGGTCGGGGAAGACGACCTCGGCGAGGATCCTGCTCGGCGCCGACCGGGCGGATTCCGGAGTTATCGCCCTCCACGGAAAGCCCGTCAGTGACTATCGGCGGAAGGACCTCGGACGGCGCATCCGGTACGTCCACCAGGACTCGAGCGCGGCTCTCGACCCGCACTACACGGTCGAGCGGATCCTCACCGAACCGCTGCGCGGCCACCGCATCGGCACCCGAGCCGACCGGCCGGGACGAGTGCGGGAGCTGCTCGACGCCGTCGCCCTCGACCACAGCCTGCTCAAGCGCACCCCTCGGGAGCTCTCGGGAGGGCAGCGGCAGCGGCTCGCGATCGCCCGTGCGCTGGCCGTCGACCCCGAGGTGATCATCCTCGACGAACCCGTCTCCGCACTCGACGTCGGCGTGCAGGCGCAGATCCTGCAGCTGCTCGTCGACCTGCAGGATCGCCTCGGCGTCGCCTACCTCTTCATCTCCCATGACCTCGCCGTCATCGAGCAGATCGCCGACGAGGTGATCGTGATGAAGGACGGACTTGTCGTCGAATCCGGGCCGACTGCTCGTGTGCTGCACGAGAGCCGTGACGACTACACGCGGGCGCTCATCGACGCAGTGCCGTGCTTCGACGACTCCGCCGTGCGCACAACCTCCACCATCAACACCACCGAACTGACAGGAGCATCCCATGCCTGAATTCGACAGCAGCATCCCCGGCCAGCCGCGGCAGGTCCACCTCGCCGCGCACTTCCCGGGCGTGAACAACACGACCGTATGGTCCGATCCTGCCTCGGGCAGCCACATCGAATTCGACTCCTTCGCTCACCTCGCACAGACCGCCGAGGCTGGACTCTTCGACTTCTTCTTCCTCGCCGAAGGCCTGCGCCTGCGCGAACACCAGGGAAAGATCTTCGATCTCGACGTCGTCGGTCGTCCGAACACCACGGCCGTGCTGTCCGCGCTCGCCGCCGTGACCAAGCGCATCGGCCTGGCAGGGACGCTGAGCTCGACGTTCAACGAACCCTTCGACATCGCCCGCCGGCTCGCGACGATCGACCACCTCTCGAACGGTCGCGCCGCCTGGAACGTCGTCACGACCTCCAACGCCTTCACAGGCGAGAACTTCCGCCGCGGCGGCTACCTCGACTACGCCGACCGCTACCGCCGCGCCGAGGACTTCATCGACGTGGCTCGGAGACTCTGGGACACCGCCGCCGGTGACGGGTCGTTCACGCATGCCAGCGACTTCTTCGACATCGCCGGACGCTTCCCCGCCGGCCCCCTGCCCGGCGGTCACCCCGTCGTCTTCCAGGCGGGGGACTCGGACTTCGGCCGTGACTTCGCCGTCGGCTCGGCCGACGTCATCTTCACCCGTCACTCCGACCCCGAATCCGGCCGGAAGTTCTACGCGGACGTGAAGTCCCGCCTGGCCCGCTACGGCCGAACCGAAGACTCCCTGAAGATCTACCCGGGAGTCTCCATCATCCTCGGCGACACTCCCGCCGAGGCGGCCGAACGCTCCCGTGAGGTCGCCTCCCAACAGGTCAGCGAGGCCGGTGCCATCGCGTTCCTCGAACGCGTGTGGGACCGCGACCTCTCCGCCTTCGACCCCAATGGACCCTTGCCCGATGTGCCGCCGGCCGCCGACTCGATCTCCCAGGGCAGGGTCAAACACATCAAGGACGCGGAAGCGACGATTGCCCGCTGGCGGAAGATCGCCGAGGCCGAGAACCTCACCGCCCGAGGACTCGTCATCCGGGTCTCGACCCGTCACTCCTACGTCGGCACCCCGCACCAGGTCGCGACCGACCTCGCCGAGGCGGTCCGCACGAAGGCCGCCGACGGCTTCATCCTCGTCCCCCACCTCACTCCGGGCGGACTCGACGAGGTCGTTGAGAAGGTCGTGCCCGAACTCCAGGAACTCGGGGTCTATCGCACCGAATATCCGGACGGGTCCCTGCGCGAGAGCATCGGACTGCCCGCCGCCCGCACCGCCGCTGACTGGGCCGCCGCCCGTCGCGAAGCCCGCAGCACCGCCGCCGCAGAAACCGACACCACAAAGATCGGTGTCGCCGGCACCCCCGACGCTCCGACCCGCGAACTCAAGGAGGTGGGCTGACATGTCGCGTGTC
Organism: Brevibacterium sediminis; assembly: GCF_024895295.1. Classification (NCBI taxonomy): domain Bacteria; kingdom Bacillati; phylum Actinomycetota; class Actinomycetes; order Micrococcales; family Brevibacteriaceae; genus Brevibacterium; species Brevibacterium sediminis. The sequence continues at coordinate 22,255 of NZ_JAHQRN010000003.1, forward strand.
GTCCTGCTCTCGGCCAGCCCCTCGGAGAACTCGAAGACCGAAGCGCTCCTCGAGTTCATCGCCCGCAGGCTCGGCCAGTACGGCCACCGTACGGAGTTCATCAAACTCCGCCACCTGCCCGCCGGCCCCCTCCTGACGGGGGATTCGAGCGACGGCCTCATCGCCTCGGCGCGGGACACGGTCGCCGCCGCCGACGCAGTGGTCGTCGGGTCCCCGGTCTTCAAAGCCACGTACACCGGACTGCTCAAGGTCTTCGTCGATCTGCTGCCGATGGACGCCCTGCACGGCAAACCCGTTCTGCCGCTGCTCACCGGCGGATCCGCCGCCCACGTCCTCGCCCTCGACTACGGCCTCAAACCGCTGCTGGCCACGCTCGGGGCGAGCTCGATCGGCCGTGGCCGCTTCGTCGCATCGAGCAACATCCTCCCGGCCACGGACACGACCCCTCCGAGCATCGACGAATCCGTCGAGCGCGACGTCGTCGACGCCATCGACCAGTTCGACTCCGAACTGACCGTCCGAGCCCGGTCGTGCACCCACGCCGAGGCGGCCGCCGCCGAATCCCTCATCACCGCCCCGATCACGACCGAACGGAATCCCTCATGAGCGTCATCATCGCCACCACGCTGAACCCCGATCCGATCTCCGGCCCGGCGACCGCGAAGACCCTTGACGGACATGCGGACTTCGCCCTCGTCCCCGATGACTTCACCGGGTACGACGCGCTCGAGTTCGCCTCCTGGCTCGGCCCGCTGACCAGCAGGCTCGGGATCGTCCCCGAGGTCCGCGTCACCCATCTCGAGCCCTTCCACCTCGCGACCGCCTCGGCGACGCTCGACTACGCGGCCCGGGCCCGTGCCGGACTCGCTGTGGGCATCTCATCCACCCCCGCCGAGGCGGCCCTCTTCGGTCGACGCGGCCCCGCCCCTGCACCCGCTGCCTGGGCCGAGGCCGCATCCGTCATCGACGTCATCCGCCGACTCTGGGACTCCTGGGACGACGACGCGATCATCCGCGACCAGGCCACCGACCGCTACATCGATCGCGACCGCCTCCACTACATCGAAGCGCAGGTCCAGGACTCGACGGGAGTCGACTACTCGGTGCTCGGGCCCTCGATCACGCCGCGCCCGCCGCAGGGCCACCCGCCGATCATCGTCCGTGCGGAGGCCGGCAACGAGGCGGCCCGCGGCGCCGCCGACGTCGTTCTCGCCGACGAGGCCGCCGGCACCATCTCGCTCGAGGATCTGCGCACCGAACTCGACCCCTGGGTGCCGGTGCTCACCGTCCTGCCGGCACCGACGAACCGCGCCGAGGTGGCCGAGCTCGTCAGCTCCGTGCGCATCCTCGTCGAACGCGGGGCCTCGGGGGTGCTGCTGACCGCGTCAGCTGAGAATCAACTCGACTTCAGCGTCCGCCTCGTCTCCGAGATCCTGCCCGCCCTGCACGCGGCGGGACTGCGTGACACCCCTGAGGTCGTTGCGGCACTGGGCGGCGGCAGCGACGCGAGCGATCTGCGCGGCCGCCTCGGACTCGCCCCGGCCGTGAGCCTCTATGTCGATGCGTAAGACGTCGGCTGCGGCGGACCTCACGACCGGCGGTGATGCGTCGACGGCATCCGATTCGGGCGGGCACCGCGCCGACCTCACCTTCATCGGGGCCGGGCCGAAGACCCTGGGCATCCTGCTCGCGATCGCCGCGAACACGGACGCCGGGGCAGGCCTGCGCATCCACCTCGTCGACCCGTATCCGGCCGGAGCCGGGCGGATATGGCGGACCGAACAGTCGCCGCACCTGTGGATGAACTCGCGCACCGAGGACGTCACGATCTTCCCGGACGAGTCCTGCCTGCTCGAGAATCCCGGCATCATGGGACCGACCCTGCACGAGTGGATCCACGGGCCCGGTCGGGAGCGCCTGACGCAGGCTGGCCTCGGCGCCGAGGCGGCAGGGCTCGACTCCCAATCGTTCGCCAGCCGCCGGGTCCAGGGCCACTACCTGTCGGCGGCCTTCGAACTCGCTCTCGATCGGCTCGGCGCCGAGGTGCACATCCACCGTGCCCGCGCCGCGGCGGTGCGCCGCGGCGAAGGCGACCGCGGCTTCGTGGTCACCACCTCCGCCGGTGCGGAGATCGCCACCGACGTCCTTGTCTCGGCTCAGGGGCATCTCGATATGCACACCGCCGAGCAGGATGCGATCCTGGCCGACCGTGCGGCCGCCTCGGCAGGACAAGACCTGTACTATCAGGCTCCCGGATACACGGCCGACCTCGACTTCAGCGGCATCCCTGCCGGCGCTGAGGTGCTCACCCGCGGTTTCGGACTCGCGTTCCTCGACTTCATGGTTATGGTCACCGAGGGTCGCGGCGGTGAGTTCGTCGACGACGGGGAACGGCTTCGCTACCGGCCCTCCGGCACCGAACCGGTGCTGTGGGTGGGATCTTCCCGCGGGGTCTCCTACAGTCCGAAGCTCGGCTACAGTCAGGTCGATGTCCCCGGCGCACCGGCCGTGGAATTGCGGTACTTGGACCGCGTGGCTGACGTAACCGGCAGCGCGGGAGGGGACCGTCGCGGAAGCGGGCAGCGCCTCGGCGAGAGTTCCCGGTTCATCGAGTTCGATGCGGTGCTCGGTCCGCTGTTCGAACTCGAACTCACCTATGCCCACTACGAACACGTGCTGTGGAAGCGCGACATCGACGCTCCCGAACTGCTCGAGCGCATCGATGCAACCGCCGAGCGGGTCCGCGCGGGCCGCATCGGCGCGAACGGGGCAGAAGCCACCACCGGCGCCGTCTTCGAGACCATCGCCGAGGCCGCCCGCGACGTCATCGCCGACGAGGCCGATCTGTTCGACCTGGACCGCATCGACCGTCCGCTGGCCGATCTGCGCTGTGATGATCTCTCTTCTGCAGAGGCGAGCGTGCGCGACCACATCTCCGGGCAACTCAAGCGCAGTGCCGATGTGCACCACTCTGCCGACCTCGCCGTCTTCACCGCTCTGGTCAAGGCATATGTGCAGATCAGGATGCTCGTCCGCGACGGTCGAGTCAGCAATGGCGATCGCACGGAGTTCGTCGAAGGCAGCTTTCATTCCCTGTTCTCGTTCATCGGCAGCGGCCCGCCGCCGAAGAGAGTCAGACAGATCCTCGCTCTCCACGAAGCCGGTTTCGTTCGGTTCCTCGGTCCCGGGTTGAGCATCGACGCCGATGCTGCCGGTTTCACCGCCCGCTCCACCGCTTACCCGGAGGCGAAGACCTTCACTCATCTCGTCGACGCGCGCCTGGCTCGGCAGAGTGCGGAGAAGGCAGCCGATCCGGTCCTCGAAACACTGCGGGCGGACGGCCGACTGCTGCTCGAGACCGCGGCTCACGCGAAGCTGCGCACCGACGGTGCCGGTCGCGCGCTCGACGCACATGGTCGGGCACAAGGCGATCTGTTCCTGCTCGGTCCCGCGGTCTCCGGATCGACGGCCGAGGCCTTCAGCCGACCGCAGACTGGCGCCCCCGTGTTCGCTGACAACGAGCGCATTGCCGGGGCGATCCTCGACGCCGTGGCGGCAGGGTCCGACCGGCGGGAGCTCCTGGCTGGGTGACCGGCGACCGGCAGTGGGACTGCTCGATCGTCACAGAGAGCTGCCGCGGTGGGAACGAACGACGATCACGTCGCGTGCGTACGAGTCGGCGGACCGCCTCGGCGAGGGATGCCGGCTTTCTACGTCGAAAAATGACATTCATCGACGACATATGACGCGACGTGACCATCCGAGACGGCGCGTTCGCGCGAGCGCATCTGGGGCACTCACACTGAAACACACCGCAGATGCAGCGGTGCCCATCAGTGAAGGAAGGATCCGCCGTGAGTTCACCCCGTTTCGAACCCACCACACCCGCCGGAATCTCGACCCGATCGGTGCACTCGGGAGCCATGCCCGAGGCGCACACCGGTTCGGTCGTGGCCCCGATCTTCCAGACTTCGACCTTCATGATGGACACTCCGGGAGAGACTCGCGCCGGCTTCGACTACGCGCGCACGGGCACGCCGAACCGCAGCGACCTCGAACAGGCTCTGTGCGAATTGGAGGGAGCGTCGTTCGCCGCGGCCGTCAATTCGGGAACCTCGGCCGAGGTGGCCGTGTTCTCTTCTCTGCTTCGTCCCGGCGACGAGGTCATCCTGCCCCGCGACGTCTACGGCGGGACCTTCCGGCTCCTGCAGAATGAGTACGTCCGCTGGGGCGTGGTCATCCGCACCGTCGACCTCACGGACACCGCGGCGCTCGCCGCCGCCATCAACGACAACACCGCGATCATCTGGGTCGAGACCCCGAGCAACCCCGGGCTCGACATCATCGATATCGCCGAGGCGGCCCGCCTCGCCCACCGAGCGAACGCGCTCCTGGCCGTGGACTCGACCTTTGCGACCCCGGTGCTCCAGCGTCCGCTGGAACTCGGCGCCGATATCGTCGTGCACTCGACGACGAAGTTCATCAATGGCCACTCCGATGTCATCGGCGGGGCGGTCCTCACCGGTGACGGGACGAGCTGTCCCCGCGCCGCCGAGGTGGTCGACCGCCTCGAAAGCCACCTCGCGTCCGTCGGGCTGGGCATCTCCCCGTTCGACGCGTGGCTGACCAGGCGCGGGATCAAGACCCTGCCGGTGCGGATGAAGGCGCACTGTGCCAACGCGCAGGCGGTGGCCGAATGGCTGGAGACCCGCGACGAGGTGGCCGAAGTGATCTACCCGGGCCTGCCCTCGCACCCGGGGCACGAGGTGGCGAAGCGGCAGATGAGCGGGTTCGGAGGAGTGGTGTCCCTGCGCACCGACACCGAGGAGCGGGCACTGTCCCTGGTGGCGAACACGAAGCTCATCACTCTGGCCGAATCGCTCGGAGGAGTCGAGTCCCTCATCGACCACCCGGCGACGATGACGCACCTGTCCGTGGCCGGCAGCGAGGTCAGCGTCTCCGGCAGGTTCATCCGCCTGTCCGTCGGGATCGAAGACGTCGAAGACATCCTCGCCGACCTTGCGCAGGCGCTCGACGCCACGTCCGGTGATGCGGGCACGAGTCCTGCCGACGGAGCCGCACATACCGCTCCTGCGGGAAAGCACCACGTCTCGTCTCGAGCGGCTGCGGTCCCCGTATAGCCGACGGCATCACGTACCGGGAGCGACACTTCCTCCCGGTACGTCGGCACACCTCACCCTTCGTGGCAGACCACCTCGTTGCAGCGGGGTGATTCGTCGCGAAGGGTGAGGGACGCTCAGACACGCCGCGCGCAAAGGCGCGGCTGATGCGGTCCGGGGCTCCAGCGTCCACCTGGAAATCCAGTGGGGCCGGTCACAGGGTGTCGGGAAAACCCGACGTGGGGTCGGAGGTCTTCGTGCTGTTCGCGAGCCCGCGGCTCCCGTAGCGTATTTGCTATGAGTGAGAAGACCCCCGAGAACCCGCAGGATCAGGAGCCGCTCGGCCCCGATCCGCAGGAGCCTCAACCCCCACAGCGCGAAGAGTCGATCAGCGCCGAAGCGATCGTCAATGCACCGCCGACCACCGAAGTCGACGCAGCAGCGGTCGACGTACCGACCGCTCGCGAAGCAGGAGAGTTCCGGACGAAACCCGTCGACCTCGACGTGCCGTTCGCGACGGGCTCGACCCGAGTGATGGGAGCCGGCGAACAGGCCCAGCGTCTTGACGACCCACCGATGAACCCCACCAGGCCGGTCACCTACACACATCCGACGGCTCCTGCGCAGCCTGGCCCCCGCACCCATCCCTCGGCTCAGGCCGCACCATCCGGGTACGCGCCCTCGAACAACCCGAACTACCCCACCCCACCCGGCCGCGCCCCTCAACCCGGACCGCGCCCAGCACCACAACCCGGCCCGCAGTTCGGTCGTCCCGCGCCGCATGCACAGCCCATGCCGCATGCACGGCCCGCGCCGAACGCACAGCCCATGCCGATGGCACAGCCGATGCCACGCCCGCGGTCGCCTCGGCGGATGAAGCCCAAACGCGAACCCGTCGCCTACGCCCCGGTCACCGGCTCACTGCCGCTGAGCCGGGACGAGGTCACCGAGATCCCTGCCGACGGACCCATCACCTGGCCCAAACGCCCCACCGGAATCATCGGCGTCGCGAACCTCGTGCTCTCCGCCGTCCTCGCCCTGATCTGGGCGTGGATCCCGCTGGGACTGCTGTTCACCGGAATCGGCGGCATCTTCGCCCTCGGTCTCGGCGTCCTCGCCCTCCTCGTCTGGGTCCTCGTCCAGCAGGGCGCGAACAACGCCGAACGCTACCGGGCTGAACTCATCTACTCCGATAAGATCCCCGTCCCGAAGATCGAAAGCAGCAATCGCGAACCCGGCATGGGCCGCTTCCTCCACAATCGCTGGCTGCAGGTGAAATCCGGTGCCTTCTGGCGCTCGACCGCCCACCACTACATCAAGATGCTCCTCGGCCTGATCGTCGTCGCCGGCACCATTGCGGCAATCTGCGGTTCCATCTTCGGCATCTTCGCGGCCATCAACCCCCATGGAGTCAACACCTTCTTCATCGGCGAAACCATCGACGGACCGGCCCGCATCGGTGTGGCCATCGGTGCCGTCATCGTCCTCGCCAGCTCCCTGGCCATCCTGTGGTTCGCCCCGCTGCTCGACCGCGCCCTCGACCGGGCGCTGCTCGCTCCGGCCCGCACCGTGGCGCTGCAGGCCGAGGTCACGGAACTCGATCGGGCCCGCATGGCCGGCCTCGAGGCGGCAGCCGCGGAACGTCTGCGCATCGAACGCGACCTCCACGACGGAGCCCAGCCCCGCCTCGTCGCCCTGACCATGACTTTGGGCATGGCGAAGACGAAGATCGACTCCGATCCGGAGAAGGCGAAGGAACTCGTGGCCGAAGCCCATACCGAAGCCAAGGGCATCGTCAACGAACTCCGCCAGCTGGCCCGCGGAATCCACCCCGCTGTCCTCACCGACCGCGGACTCGACGCCGCGGTCTCCGCCCTGGCCGGACGGTCGACGATCCCCGTCGACGTCGATGTCCGCCTCGAGGGGCGGATCGGGCGCGAAGCCGAGGCCGTGTCCTACTTCGTCGTCGCCGAATGCCTGACGAACATCGCCAAGCACTCCGGCGCCACCCGGGCCAGCGTGTTCATCGCCCCGACCGGAAGCGGTGTGCAGATCGTCGTCACCGATAACGGCCACGGCGGTGCACGTGTCGACCGCACGGGGCGTCACACCGGGATCGCCGGCCTCATCGACCGGGTCGAAGCCGCTCGTGGCACACTGAACCTGACCAGCCCCGCAGGTGGGCCAACGACTGTAGTTGTGGAGGTGCCATGCGCATCGTAATCGCTGAAGACTCTGCCGTCCTGCGGGCCGGACTCGAAAGGCTGCTCGCCGACGCCGGACATGAGGTCATCGCCGCCGTGCCCGACGCCAACGAACTCCTCGCCGTCGTTCACAACGATCCGCCGGACCTCGCCGTCATCGACGTGCGCATGCCCCCGACGTTCACCGATGAAGGCATCCGCGCCGCCGTCCTCATCCGCAAGCAGAACCCGGACGTCAAGGTCCTCGTGTTCAGCCAGTACGTGGAGGAGCAGTACGCGTCCGAACTCATCGCCGAGAACACCGGCGGCTTCGGCTACCTGCTCAAGGACCGAGTCGCCGACGTCGAAGACTTCCTCACCGCCGTCGACGAGGTCGCAGGCGGCGGCACCGTTCTCGACCCGGAGGTCGTGTCCCAGATCCTTGTGCGCACGCGCAAGAAGGACGGACTGTCGACCCTGAGCCCCCGCGAGATCGAAGTCCTCCAGCTCATGGCCGAAGGCAAGTCCAATGCCGCGATCGCCGGCACCCTCTACCTCAGTGCCGGTGCCGTAGAAAAGCACATCTCCTCGGTGTTCACGAAGTTCGGCCTCACCGCCGACACCTCGGAGAACCGCCGAGTCCTCGCCGTCCTCACATTCCTCGGAGCCTAGAATGCCTGCCACAGTGCGCATCAGCGAATCCGCCCGCGTCGGTCTGCGCGCGGTCCTGATCATCCTCGCCGCCGTCGTCCTCCTCGTCCCCGTCATCGTCAGCACCGCCCAAGGTGCTTCCCGCCTCGACTACGGGCGGATCGAATCGTCTGAACCGCTGCCGAAGGCGATGAAGGAACTCAAGATCGGCCTCGACTCCGGTGGTGCCGTCGACATCAAGACCGCCGACGTCGCCGAGGCGACCGTGAAGCTCACCGGCACCGGTCCCCGTGACAGCTCCGCGAACCTTGAGGTCGACAGTCGAGCCGATACCGCCGAGGTGGCCGTGAAGAACGGCGGGAAACTCGAGAACACCAGGTTGACCGTCACCATCCCGACCAGTGAGGCGAAAGACCTCGCGCTGGACTTCGACGGCAACTACGGCCGGTTCGATGTCACCGGTGACTTCGCCGAGATCAACGCCGATACCGGCGGTGGAACCGCGAACGTGACCGGTTCGGCTGAGAAGGTGCGGACCACGAGCGATTGGGGTGCGACCTATCTGGACGGTGACTTCGGGACGGTGTCAGCTAAGACGGGGGTCGGTGCCATCGAAGGAGAGAACCTCACCGTCAGCGACCGCATCGACGTGGTCAGTTCGACGGGAACCGTCGATCTCGACTTCACCAATCAGGCGATGCCCACCGGCGGAATCATCGCGAAGACAGAAGAAGGCTCGATCGACATGCGAGTGCCGAATCTCAAGCTCACCTCGGAAGAGCTGGATAAGGACTTCTTCTACCGGATCAACGCGAAGTCCAATGACGGATCCGTCGACCTCGCCTCCGATCTGAAGAAGTACGATGTGGCGGATGACCCGAAGGAAGCCAAGGGCAAGATCCTCGTTCCGATCTCGGCCACGGCCGATACTGGTACTGTCACAGTCAACCAGAACTGAGAAACGACCGGCGCACGGGCGGGCTCGACGTCGGGCCCGCCCATGCGGCGTCTGAGGGGTCGACGAGCATGCAGATCACCGTCTATGGAGCCACCGGAACCTTCGGCGCGCAGTTAGTGCCCCAGCTGCGGGAACGCGGCCACACCGTCATCGCCGCCCATCGCGGGAGCGGGGTCGACACGGTGACAGGGCAGGGCGTCACCGAGGCAGCGGAAGGCAGCGACATCCTCGTCGATTGCGTCAACCAGCTGACGACGAACGCCCAGAAAGCCATCGACTTCTTCTCACGCAGCTCCCGTTCGATCGCCGAGGCTGCTGCCGAGAAGCCCGGCACCTCCGTGGCCGTCCTGTCGATCGCGTTCCGCTCCGAGGCCGCCGAGTCGCGGCTGATGGGCTACTACCAGGGCAAAGCCATGCAGGAGCGCATCTTTCGCCGGCTCATCCCGGAGGAGCAGCTGCTGATGTTCCGGTCGGCTCAGTGGTTCGAACTCGTCGACACGATGACGATCAAGGCCGGGCCGCTGCGCTTCGTGCCGAAGATGCGCGTGCAGGCCCTGGCAGTCACCGAGGCGGCACGCATGATGGCCGAAGCCATCGACGCACGCGAGCGCGGCACCATCGAGGTCGCCGGTCCCGAGATCAGCGACTTCGCTGAGATCGCCCGCCGACTTGCCGCTGCACGTGCCCGGAAGGCGGGTGTGAAGCCGTCGAAAGTCGTCGGCATTCCCCTGCCCGGGCCGATGGCCCGCGACGGCCTCATCCCACCGTCACCGAGGATGTCCGATAAGACCGTCGACGAATGGCTGCGCTCGGTCTGAGTCCCAGACGAGGCACTGAACTTCAGGCGCAATGCAGAGCCCCGATTCCGGGGCAGGCGTATCATCCGTTCCGGAGGTTCTCATGGATTGGATGGAATACGGGCTCAACTGGGTCGACGCAGTCAGGATCGTCGTATCGTGCGTGGCTTTCTACTTCGGGATCATTCTGCTCCTGCGCATCTTCGGCCAGCGCACTCTGGCGAGCCTGTCGAGCTTCGACGTGGCCGCGATCATCGCGATGGGAGCGATCATCGGGCGGTCCATCCTCGGCGATACCCCGACCCTGGCGGCCGGAATCCTGGGTCTGGCGACCCTGCTGATCCTGCAGGCGCTCAGCGGATTCGGCCGACGCTTCGGATTCGTGCGCAGCGTCGTCAACTCCCCGGCGGTGGTGCTCATGGCCGGTCGTGAGATCCTCACGGACAACCTGTCGAAGAGCCACGTCGACCACGACGAACTCATCGCCAAACTGCGATCTGCCGGCATCCGCAACCGCGATGAGGTGGCGTGCGTGATCCTCGAATCGACCGGTCAGATCAGCGTTATCCGACGCGGTGCACCCATCGCCGAGGAGATGCTCACCGGGGTCGTCGGCGCCGACCGAGTGCCCCGCGACGGCTGAGACTCAGTCGAGCCCGAGCACCTTCGCACCGTTGGTCCACAGCACCGAGCGCATCCAATCATCGCCGAGGCCCAACCCTGCCAGTCCGGAGATCTGATCGACATAGGGATAGGGGATGTTCGGGAAATCAGAGCCGAGGATGACCTTGCCCTCAAGCCTGGCCAGGCGTTCACGGTAGGCGGGGGTCACCTCGGCGGGGGTGGAGAAATACCCGGAGGCGAACATCGTCGTATCGAGATAGACGTTGTCGAATCTCTCTGCGAGATCGGCGAACTCGTCGTACTCGGGCATGCCCATATGGGCGATGACGAACTTCAGCCGTGGGAACTTGGACAGAACGTTCGCCACCGCCTGCGGCCCGGTGTACGTGCCCGGCAGGGGAGCGGATCCAGCGTGGATGACGATCGGCACGCGGGCCTCCTCGAGAGCCTTCCACGCGGGGTCGAGGACCTCGTCGTCGGGAGAGAACACACCGACCTGGACGTGGACCTTGAACAGCTTCGCCCCGGCGGCAAGTGCGGCCGGGACGTAGTCGGCTGATTCGGGTTCGGCATAGAGGGTGCCGCAGTGGATGACGTCGTCGTGGGCGACGGCGAACTCGGCGTTCCATTCATTCAGCCACGCGGCCATTCCGGGTTTGTGCGGGTAAGTCAGGGCCGGGATCGCGCGCAGGCCGAGCTCGCGGACGATTTCCAGGCGGGTGTCCGCGTCGTACCGGTAGGTGATCGGCCAGTCGCGGCCGTAGTTGTCCGCGGCATTGTCGAAGTACTCCCACACCTTGTCGAGCACGTTCTGCGGAAGGAAGTGGACGTGGATGTCAGCGAGGCCTGGCAAGCCCAGGGCGCGGACGTAGTCGGGGACTTCGGCATCGGTGCGCGGTGGAGCGGTCATCGTTTCCTGGACCTCGAAGGCGCGACCGATCGTCGTCTCCGGGGCAGGGTTCGCGGTCGGGGCAGTGGGGGCGGTCTGGGCTGCCGAGGGGGTCTGAGCCGCTGCGTCATCGGAGTCGTTCATGGCCCCACTCTATGACCTCGCCGCCCAGGTCTTCACGGGTGGTCGGTCTTCAGCGCTCGCCCATGACCGACGCATAGACTGCCCGCATGAGCCTGCGCGATCCGTTCACGATCCCCACTCCGTCCCAGGTCAGACCCGTGGGGAAGGCGCCGTACTGGACTCCGGGGCAGACCGTGACCTGGACGTTCCGGCGTTTCGACTTCGACCGCGACCTCGCCGAGGTGGCACGACCGATGCGTGTCATCGCCGACGGGCCGTCCGGCTCTGTTCTGTGGTTGGCAGGGGGTACGCCGACGCAGGAGACCCGCATCGTCGGGTGGGAAGACACGAACGCCCACGATGTGCCGTTGAAGGCACGGTTTCGTCCCATCGCCGAGGCGCCGACGAGGATCAATGTCGAGGGCACGTGGCGGGGTCGTGGAGTGCTCAAGATCGTCCCGCCCGAAGCTCCGTTCTCCGTATGGGTGCTGCTCAAAGATGCTGCGGATGATGTCGATCGTCCAGAGTCCGGCGGCGTGCGGGTCGAGTGGTACATCAATCTTGAGACCTCACACCGACGCAGCGATGATGCGCTGTTCACCAGCGATCACATCCTCGATATCACCTTCCCGATCGCGTCTATGCCCCTGCACGCCGAGGACGGTCGGCTCGATCCGACCGGTGCCGTGTTCAAGGATGTCGACGAACTCGCCGCGGCGGCGAACTTTGGCGCGTGGCCGAAGGAGTGGTCGGAGATCATTCGAGACAATGGCAGCCATCTGCTCGACCACCTCGGCGATTTCGGGTGGGCCTTCGATCCCGAATGGGAGACGGTGGCCCGCGATCTGGTGGGGAAGGTTCGACTGGGTGCCGCCTCGGTGTCAGAAAAATCGTTCGATCAGGAACATCGGGCGATCCCGAATGGTTGTTATGACCGACAGCATCGGTGATCGTCGCGGATGCACCTGTCGCCCCAATGAAGCACACAAGCGAAGAATGATCTGCTGCTGAAAGGAACCGTCTCCATGACGACCAACCATCGGATTCGCCTGAACTCGCGCCCTGTGGGCGCCCCCACTGCAGAGAACTACCTGCTCGACGAGGTGCCTGTACCGACCCCGGGCGAAGGGCAGGTGCTGCTGCGCACCCTCTATCTCTCGCTCGATCCGTACATGCGCGGGCGGATGTCGGATGCGAAGTCCTACGCCAAGCCCGTCGAGGTCGGCGATGTCATGGTCGGCGCCACCGTGTCCGAGGTCGTCGAATCCAATGCCGAGGGCTTCACTGCCGGTGAGATCGTGCTCGGCTACGGCGGTTGGCAGGAGTATTCGGTCGAGTCGACCGGACACCTGCGCAAGATCGACCCGGAGATTGCGCCGATCTCCACCCACCTCGGTGTGCTCGGCATGCCCGGGTTCACTGCGTACGCGGGTCTGCTCGAGATCGGTCAGCCCAAGGAGGGTGAGACCGTGGCCGTGGCCGCTGCGACCGGTCCCGTCGGATCCGTCGTCGGTCAGATCGCGAAGATCAAGGGAGCGACTGCCGTCGGCATCGCCGGCGGACCGGACAAGGTCGCTCACCTTCGTGAGCTCGGTTTCGACGTGGCACTTGACCACCGCACGGGGAACCTGCGGCAGGAGCTGAAGGAGGCGGTGCCGCAGGGCATCGACGTCTACTTTGAGAACGTCGGCGGGGAGGTCTTCGACGCTGTGCTGCCGCGGCTCAATACGTTCGCTCGCGTGCCCGTGTGCGGTCTCGTCGCCAACTACAACCTCACCTCGCTGCCAGAGGGGCCGGACCGTTCGGGAGCGCTCATGGGCAACATCCTGACGAAGTCGCTGCTCGTGCGCGGATTCATCCAGACCGAGTTCGCCGAGCGTCTGACCCCGCAGTTCCTTACGGACATGAGCGGCTGGCTCAAGGAGGGCAAGGTTCGCTTCCGCGAGGATATCCGTCCCGGTCTCGAGAAGGCTCCCGAATACTTCAACGATCTGCTCACCGGCGGAAACTTCGGCAAGATGGTCGTGGCTGTCGGTGCCGAGAGCTGAGGCTTCAGAGCCTGTACTCCAGTCGTTCAAGGTGAGAAAATGAGGCTATGGACATGGCGATCCACCTTGATGCCGAAGAGATTGCACGGATCTGCGCACGACACGGCGTTGCGCGGCTCCGTGTATTCGGCTCTGCCCTCACTGAACGATTCGACCCGGGCGAGAGCGATGTCGACTTCATCGTCGATTTTCTGCCTGATCGGGCGGACCCGTTCGACGACTACTTCGGCCTTCTCGAGGAATTGACTGATCTTCTCGAGCGCAAGGTGGACCTCGTCGTCGGCAGAACCATGAGGAACCCCTACTTCAGGTCGTCTGCGCTGGAAAAGGCCCGTGACGTCTATGCGGCCTGAGACTCCCGCACTCATCTGGGACGCGAAATGTGCCGCAGATGCGATTCTGCGCTTCGTCGATGGAATGGTCAGATCTGAGTTCAACGATGATCTGCTCGTTCGGTCAGCAGTGGAAAGGCAATTCGAGATCCTCGGAGAGTCCTTGAAACGGTTGCGTTCCTCTGCCCCTGGAGCCGCTGCGGAGATCCCAGATATCCACCGAATCATTGCGATGCGCAACGTCATCGCTCATGAATATGGTGAGATTGACTACTCGATCCTATGGGCAGTCATCACTACGCGACTGGAAGATCTGCGTAGCCGCCTCGATGAACTTCTGCGCAAGCACGGCGGCTGATCACCTGAAGTGAGCGAACACCTCGGCGGGGTCAAGGCCGAAGCTCAGCGCCAGGTTGAGCACGATGCGGGCCTTGCGGGCATCGAGGATGCCAGCGGGCACGAGTCCCGCTTCGAGTAGGCCGATCTCGCCGCCCGGATAGCCGTAGGTGCGGTGCAGGCTCGCACCCGAACCGGTGCGTGAGGCCAGCACCACGGGCATCCTCTCCGCCAGTCGAGCCACGGCGGGCAGCAACTCCTCGGGGACGTGGCCCCCGCCGACCCCGGAGACCACGGCGCCGGCGAAACCGGAACCGGCGATGAGATCAAGGGTCTCTTCCGGTTCGCCCATCCCCACCTCGGCGAGGGCGACCTTGCTCAGCAGAGACGGACGGGGAAGTCCGGCGAACGGTGATTTCGGAGGCTGGGGTGCGTGCGGGAGATGGAGATCGTCTTCGCTCAGCCATCCGATCGCGCCGAGGACGGGCCCGGAGGAGAACGCGGCCGTCGAGGTGGTGTGCGACTTCGTCACGAACCTCGGATCGTGGACCTCGTCATTGAACACAAGCGACGCAGGCAGGTCTCTGACCTGGTCGGACAGGGCAGTGAGGGCGGCAGAACGGACGTTGGCCGGTCCGTCGGCTCCGGGCAGCGTCGGGTTGCGCATGGCCCCGGTGACAGAGATATGCGTGCCAGAGTCATTGAGCAGCCAGAGCCCGAACGCGGTCTCTTCAAGAGTGTCGGTGCCTTGGGTGAGGACGATTCCATCGGCCTCGGATGAGCGGGCGAGCTCGACGACGTCGAAGAGCATCTCGAGGGTGACATTCGCGCTCGAAACCTGAGCAACCTGAGTGAAATCAGCCTGCAGATCCGGCCAGACCTGATCGAGACCCGCGGCCGCAGCGATCTCCGCGCCGCTGAGCGCTGGAGCAACCCCACCTGCGCCATTGGCGGTCGACGCGATGGTCCCGCCGAGAGCGGCCAAGAGCAGGTGAGGGGCGGTGTGGAGTGGGGTCTCAGGCATGATTCGAGTCTAACGTCAGTTCCTACGTCAGTGGCCCTTGCTAGTCTCCACGCATGGACCCAGCCACCGTGCTCCGCTTGGCCAACGACCAGGCCATGCAGTACCCCTCGGTCGAGCTCGACCACCCATTCGGACCGGACAATGCCGTGTACAAAGTGCGCGGAAAGATGTTCATGATGGCATACGAGCTGCGGGGAGTTCCGAGTCTCAACCTCAAGATCGATCCCCTCGACGGTGAGGTGCTGCGCGACGCCTATGCGGAGATCTCACCCGGCTACCACATGAACAAGAAGCACTGGATCACCGTCGCCGGGGAGGGAAGCGATGACGGCGGCGAACCCGGCGCCGCAACTGCCGGCGATCGTCTCGATCCCGATCTTCTTCACGACCTCGTGCTCGAGTCCTATTGTCTTGTCGTGGCCAAGATGTCCAAGAAGGACCGGCCTGTTGACCCTGACACTTTCGGAGGGAGGAATGACAGCCGTTGACCTCACTCGACTCGCGAATTGGCGCGCACCCGCCTAGGCGCAGAGAATAGTTCCTATGTCCGCCCTGTCATCCGCGCTCGCCTACCGGCGACTGCTCGAATCGAATGCCACCCTGCGCATGCTCCGGGCCGACAACCTCGCTGTCATGGCCGGAACCCTCGACGCGCATCTCGGCAAGCCCGGCACCAGGATGAACACTGAGGATCTGCACGAAAGCATCGATGCCGACCTCGAGGAGCTCCGCGACCACTTCGACCTCTCGCTGCGGACAGCGAAGGCCTACTGCGATGACTGGCGTCGCGCCGAGATCCTCGTCCGCCGTCCCGCCACCGCCGCCAGAGGCGAAACATACGAACTCTCCGCCGCCGGCTTCGATGCCATCCGCATGCTCGAGCAGTTGCGCACACCACCACAGACCGCCACCGAATCCCGGCTGGTCAGCCTCGCCCAATCCGTGCGACAGTTGGCCATCGACACCGACCCGGACAGCTCCCGCCGCCTCGCCTCCTTGCGCGCCGAACGCGATCGCATCGACGCCGAGATCGCCCGGGTCCGCCGCAGCGATCCGCGCTCCGTCGTCCTCGACAGGCGGCGAGCCAACGAACGCGTCTCCGACATCCTCCAGCAGGCGCAGGGACTGCCCGCCGACTTCGCCCGCGTGCGCGCACGCTTCGAAGAACTCAATCAGGAACTGCGGGTCTCGATCCTCGCCGCCGAGGACTCCCAGTCCCAAGTCCTCGACGAAGTGTTCCGCGGCGTCGATCTCATCGAGTCATCTGACGAAGGTCGGACGTTCTCGGCGTTCTCCGCCCTCGTCCGCGACCCCGAACAGTCCGCGGCCTTCGACGACGACATCGCCGCCATCCTCGACCGGGACTTCTCCGCCACCCTCTCTCTGGCCACCCGCCGTTCCCTGCGCACCCTGATGCGCCAGATGAAGGACGGGTCTCACGAGGTTTCGGACATCCTCACCGAGTTCGCCCGTGGCCTGCGCCGCTACGTCCACTCCCACGAATTCCAACGCGACCGCGTCATGCGCACTCTCCTCCAGGAGGGTCTCGCCGCGGCCGCGCCCGTGTCGCAGGAGCTCAAACCCTACGACGAGATCGGCATCGACCTCGAACTCTCCAGCGTCTCACTCGGCAGCGTCGGCGAGGTCATCCTCCACGACCCCGAGGAGTTCGACGCCGGAGCGGAACTCGGCGAGGCCACGGACTCCGAGATCGACTTCGCCGAACTCATCGCAGTCGCCCGCGAATCCGAAATCGACTTCGCCGAACTCACCGAGAACATCAACTCCGTCGTCACTTCCGCCCACGAAGCCTCCGTCGCGGAGGTGCTCGAAACCTTCCCTGCCACACAGGGACTGGCCAGCGTCGTCGGCCTGTTGTCCCTGGCCAGCACCTATGGCCACGTCGATGTCGGCAACCGCGAAATCCTCACTTGGGCCGGCATCGACGGCATCGTCCGCACCGCCGCGATCCGCCGCCACTACTTCACCGAAGGCATCACCCTATGAGTCCCACCCACCACGACAACGACACAGCCCCCGCCGAGGTGGGGGCCGCCTCGGCGATGGAATCCACCGACTCCGCGGACGACCTCAGCCACAACCCCAGCGGTCTGTGGTCCGGTGACACCGGAACGCTGGGAGAGCGCACCCGCCGAGTGCTGCTCGAACTGCTCAAAGGCCCGTATGTGTCCGGGACGCAGGCCCCGCAGCTGTGGGCAGCCCTCGTCGCGGACGAGAGCCTCGTCCGTTCGCGCCTGCACGATCTGTTCCTCGACCTCGTCATCGACCGGGTCGACGAATTCGCATTCACCCGCAAGATCGTCACCGACGAGATCGACGCGCCCGCCGCGGTACGCAGCGAACGACTCACCTTCCTCGACACGGCAATGCTGCTGGTGCTCCGGCAGCTGCTGTTGGCCGCGCCGGGGGAGAAGCGCGTCATCGTCGATCGCGAAGAGGTCTATGAACGACTCGCGATCTACCGCACAGGGGACGAATCGACCTTCCAACGCAATCTCAACGGCGCATGGTCGCGGATGAGCAACCGACTGCGTGTGCTCCACAAAGCCGGTGAAGACCGCTTCGAGATCTCTCCCATGGTGAAGTTCCTCATCGACGAGGATCGCGTGCGCGAGCTCATCGCCGTCTACGAACGCATCGCCGCTGGTGAGACCGATACCGGTGAGATCCATGACGGCAAGTCTGATGACGGCGGGGACTCCATCGCCGAGGCGGTCGTCGACAATACCGCCACCGACGCATCCGAAGCCGATAGCGACATAGACGCCGACACCGAGGAGGACGACGCGTGACCGAGGCACTCTTCCCGCTCGATGCCGCCTTCGTCGCCGACCAGGCGCGTGCTCGCGGAGCGAACCGGCCCGACGTCGGCAGTCAGTGGCGCCTGAGCGAGATCCAGATCGCGAACTGGGGCACCTTCGACGCCGACATCCACCGCATCCCCGTCTCCCACAAGGGCCACCTCATCACCGGGCCCTCGGGCTCGGGCAAGTCCTCCCTCCTCGACGGAATCGCCGCAGTCCTCACCCCGGACAAGTGGCTGCGCTTCAACGTCGCCGCTCAGACCGCGGGCGCTCGCCTCGACCAGCGCAGCCTCGTCAGCTACGTCCGCGGGGCCTGGACTCGCACCGCGGATTCCGAAGAGGACCGGGTCGTCAGCAAGTATCTGCGTCCGCGCGCCACCTGGAGCGGAATCATCCTCCGCTACGACAACGGCAGCGACAAGCCCCTGTCGTTGGCCCGACTCTTCTTCATCAAGGGATCGGGCACGAAAACGACGGACCTCTCCGACGCTTGTGTCCTCGAGCGCGCGGACCTCGACCTCTCCGACCTGCAGCACTATGCGCGCTCCGGGCTCGAGACCCGCAAACTCAAGGCCGACCATCCTGATGCGGTGGTCACCTCGAACGGCCACCACGGGAAGTTCTATGCACGGATGCGCAAGACCTTCGGCATGGCCGACGAGTCCGCACTCCAGCTGCTGCATAAAACACAGTCGGCGAAGAGCCTGGACAGCCTCGACCGGCTCTTCCGAGACCATATGCTCGAAAGTCCGGTGACCTTCGACCTCGCCGAGACTGCCGTCGCACAGTTCGGTGACCTCAAGGACGCTCATGACCATGTCGTCGAACTGCGCAAACAGCGCGATCATCTGCTGCAGCTGCGCGAAGCCGCCTCCCGTTTCGAGACTGCCAACGACATCGCCGCGAAGTCGATCGCGCTCAGCGAAGCTCTGCTGCCGTACCAGAAGCGGCGCGAGCTCGATATCCTCCGCGCCGACCTTT
The DNA here is from genome assembly GCF_024895295.1 of Brevibacterium sediminis. Taxonomy (NCBI): domain Bacteria; kingdom Bacillati; phylum Actinomycetota; class Actinomycetes; order Micrococcales; family Brevibacteriaceae; genus Brevibacterium; species Brevibacterium sediminis. The sequence goes on from NZ_JAHQRN010000003.1 coordinate 41,146, forward strand.
CGGCGCTGACCAGGCAGATCGTCGAACTCGAAGTCACCGCCGACCGCGCCAAACGTGACTTCGACGCCGCAGTCGACGAATACGACTTGGCCCGACGGGCCACTTTGGAACTCGGTGGTTCCGAGGCCGAACACCTTCAGCAGCGCATCGACACCGCCGAAACCGAACGCCGCGCCATCGCCGAACGTTGGTCTGGGCTGGCTCGCCAGCTTGAGCAGGCCGGCATCGAGCATGCCCCGACCACGGCCGCCGAGTTCGCCGAACTGCAGGCCCAGATCGCCTCCAGCCTCGACGACGACACGCAGGTCGCCGGACCCAGCCATGCCGATCACGACCGGTTCTCTCAGGCGCGGGCGAAGGTCCGCGAACTCGAAGGGGAGATCGAATCCCTTCGGCGGTCCGGATCGACCGTGCCGAACAACCTCATGACGATCAGGTCCGAGCTCGCCGCCGGCACCGGACTGAGCGAGAAGGCGCTGCCGTTCGCGGCCGAACTCATCGAAGTCGACCCCGACGAGGCCCGGTGGACGGGTGCCATCGAGAGGGTGCTGCGGCCCATGGCTCTGACCGTCCTCGTCCGTTCTGAGAACCTCTCGGCCGTGCGCACCTGGGTGGATTCCCACCGCATCCGCGGACGCCTCGTCTTCGAGGAGATCCCGCGCTCAGTGCCGAGCCCCCGCCCCGTGGGCAGTGAGAAGTCGCTGGTCAACAAGGTGAATGTCAGCGACACCGGCTTCGGCGACTGGGTCCGGACCACCTTGTCCGAACGCTTCGACTTCGCCTGTGTCGACCACCCGGACGAACTCGACGACCATCCGCGCGCCGTCACCGTCAAGGGCCAGGTCAAGACCTCACGCACCCGGTACGAGAAGGACGACCGGCGGGCTATCGACGATCGCAGCCAATGGGTCCTCGGCGACCGCGAAGCGAAACTCGAAGCCCTCGTCGAATCCCTCAAGGAGGCTCAGTCGGAACTGGCCGCGGCCGAACAGGTGGTCGCGGCTGCTGACGCCGAAACCGCACAGGCCCACCGTCGCCGCGGCATCCTCGCCGGTATTCGCGAACAGTCCTGGCGCGACGTCGACCGAGACGGAGCGGCCGAGAAGGTCGCGACTCTCGAGCGGCAGCTGGCCGAACTCGAAGATGCCGACGGCGACCTGCAGCAGGCGATCAGCGCCGAACGCGAAGCCAAGGCGGTCAAGGACGCGGCCGAGACAGCGAAGAACGAAGCCGACTATGCCCTTCGCCGGGCGAACGAGGAATCGACGGGTCTGCGCTCGAACCTGACCCGGATCGAGGACGACGTCAACTCAGGTCGGGTGGCGGAAGTCGAGGGCCACCTCGGCGAACAATTGGACGAACGGTTCCGGAAGATCCAACGCAGCATCAAGCGGGAGAACCTCGCCGAGGTGGGCCAGCAGGTCTCGCAGGTGTTGCAGGAGGAAAAGGACCGGGCGCAAGCCGATGCAAGTCGGTCGGGGCAGTCCGTGACACGGTTGGCTGCCGAGTTCAAGGCCGCATGGCCATCGGTATCGTCCCAGCTCACGGCGGAAGTCGATGATCGGCGCGCCTACCTGTCGATGCTCGATGAGATCCTCGCGCACGGCTTACCCGATCATGAGAACCGTTTCCGGGATCTGCTGCAGCAGCGGTCCCGGGATCTCATCGGCGAACTCCTCAACGAGATCCATGCCGCCCCGCGTGAGATCGAGGATCGGGTCGCGCCGATCAATTCGTCCCTTCTACGGTCGCAGTTCGACGAGGACCGGTACCTGCGGCTGAAGGTCAAGACCCGGCGGTCCGAGACCGTCAACGCCTTCATCGCCGATCTCCGCCTCGTGGCGAGCGGCAGCTGGGGTGAGGACGATATGGAGACTGCGGAGAGGAAGTACGACACCCTCGCCGAGGTGATGCGCCGATTCTCATCCAGCGAGCACGTCGACAAGGTCTGGAAGACTCAGTGCCTGGACACACGCCTGCACGTGAGCTTCCTCGCCGAGGAGATCGACGACCATGGTCGTGCACATGCCACCTACGATTCGGGTGCGGCGATGTCCGGTGGTCAGCAGCAGAAGCTCGTGATCTTCTGCCTGGCGGCAGCGCTGCGCTATCAGCTCGCCGACCCGGATGAGGCGATCTCGAAGTACGGCACGATCATCCTCGACGAGGCCTTCGACAAAGCGGATACGCGGTATACGCGTATGGCCTTGGACATCTTCATCGAGTTCGGCTTCCACATGGTGCTGGCGACTCCGCAGAAGCTGCTGCAGACGATCGAACCCTATGTGGGTGCGGCGACCTCGATCGAGAATCCGAGTCGGCAGAAGACCCTGACCTCGACGATGGTGTGGGACGAGACGGAGCTGGACGGGGCTGGAGCTGAGTCGGTCTCGGAGTCAGTATCGGAGTCGGAGTCAGTCGCTGGCGCTGGCGAAGAATCGAGCGGCGCCGGAGCGGCCACGGAAGCTGAGGGATCGGACGGTGCCGGTGGGGCAGATGGGTCTGAGAAGGCGGCCGGCTCCGACAGCATCCGTGTGGCCGGTGAAGTCGAGCTTGAGTTCGAGGAGTCGGACGCCCGATGACGATGCTCTCCGTCGCCGAGGCTCGGACGAAGGCACGTGCTCGCCTGAGTTCGTCCATGGCCTCGTGGGCGGCGGAGGCAACAGGCGAGGTGCGTGTTGAGATCGCCCTCAAACCACCGACGGAGAAGCAGGTGCTCTCCGATCAGGCTGCTGCCGCCGACTGGGCCGGCAGTTGGCGGGCGGTCCGGGAGGTTCCGGAGGCAGCCGCGGGCGCACCTGCAGCGCTCGAGATCGATTGGGAAGAGCGCAGCTGGGTCCGCGTCGGCAGTCAACGCGTTCCGGTCCGACTGCGACTGCTGACCCCTGATGCAGTGGCCGCTTTCGTCGGTGGCGACACCGCTCGATACTGGCGGAGGCTGCGAGACCGTGCCGTCAGCATCCGGCAGCGACTCGGGTCCGTATCGAACGGCATCGCGGCGACTCGCGACGCGGACGCGGAGGTCAGCTCGGACGGGAGCTCCCTTGCCGCGGCGATACGTTCCCAGTCGAAACGGATCCTCTCCTTGTCCGACACTGCGTTCGTTACTGTCATCGACGTCGTCGACTGGCTGTGCACCCATCCGCTCGGATCGCTGCGACCCAGACAGCTGCCCATCCGCGGAGTGGACTCGAAATGGTTCGAGAACCACCGCAGCCTCGTCACCGCCCTGCTCGGAGGGATCGGCCACGCCGATGCTGTGACCGTCCTCGACGCCGAACCGCGACTGCGGCTGCGTATCCTCGACGGGACCCTGATCGGCGCCGTGGATCATGAGGTCACCGTCGATCGCACCTCGGTCAGAGCAGCCGCCGCGCCCCTCGACGACATCACCGCTCCGATCTCCCAACTCGGTCGACTGCCCATATCGCCGAGGCTGGTCTTCGTCTTCGAGAACCTCGAATCCGTGCTCGCCATGCCGGATTGGCCGGGTGCCGTGGCCGTACACGGTTCCGGCTATGCCGTCGACGGGGTCGCTCGATTGGACTGGATCGCGGGTGCGCGCGTGATCTATTGGGGCGACCTCGACTCCCATGGTTTCGCGATCCTCAACCGCCTGCGCAGCCACCTGCCGGAGGTCGAATCCGTGCTCATGGACGAAGCAACACTGCTCGCGCACCAGGATCTCTGGGTACCGGAACCGAAGCCGAGCACCGGCACTTTCGCGCATCTCACCGGCACCGAAGCACGTGCCCTCGAACGACTACATGCTGAAGGAGGCGTCCGGCTCGAACAGGAACGCATCCCGTGGGATAGGGCTCTGAACCGGCTGCGGACCGCGGTCGGCACGGAGACGGAGCGCCGCCTCGGCGAGGGCCCCGATGACGACCGATAAGCCGCGCGGGGGACTGGCCGCTCTCTGCGTCGCCGAACTCGTGTGCTGGGGTCTGCTCTACTACTCCCTGCCGGTGGCGGTCACCCCGATCTCTGACGATATGGGGTGGAGCCACACGACGGTGACGGCGGCGCTGACCGTCGGACTCATCGTCTCAGCGCTCATGGGACCCAGCGTCGGGCGCCTCCTCGACCGGCACGGTCCGCAGCTGATCATGGGTGCGGGTACGGCCATCGGAGTTGTCGCACTCGGACTCGTCGCGGTCGCGCCGAACCTCGTGGTGTTCTTTGCCGCCTGGATCCTCGCCGGGTTCGCGCAGGCAGCGACGCTCTACCCGCCGGCTTTCGCCGTCATCACCCGCTGGTACGGGGCGGAGCGGACGAAACCCCTGACGACGATCACGCTCGTCGGCGGGCTCGCATCGACGGTCTTCGCTCCGATCATCGCCTGGCTCATCGACAGCCTCGGCTGGCGGGGAACCTATGGTGTGCTCGCCGGATTGCTCGCCGTCCTCGCACTGCCGATGCACCTGTTCTTCCTCAACCGCACCTGGACCGACGAGGCGGCCGCATCCACGGTGAAGCCGAGCCGGGCCGAACTGCGCCGCGTCACTCGTCACCCGCGCTTCATCACCCTGCAGATCGCCGTCGCGATCGCCACGTTCACGCTCTTCGCGGTGACGATCAACATCATCCCGCTCATCATCGAACGCGGTGCCGACTACAGTCTGGCGGCCATCGCCCTCGGCCTCGTCGGCTTCGGTCAGGTGGCCGGACGGTTTGGCTACCCGAGTCTGGAACGGCACTCGTCGACACGGTCGCGGACGATCATCCTCTTCGCCTCGGGCGCTGTCGGCCTGTGGCTGCTCGCTCTGGTTCCCGGCCCGATCTGGCTGCTCATCGGCATCGCCATGCTCGGCGGCGGCGTGCGCGGCTGCATGACATTGCTGCAGGCCACAGCGGTGTCCGACAGGTGGGGAACGAAGAACTTCGGGGCCGTCAACGGCGTCTTCGTCGCTCCGATCACCGCGGGCACGGCGCTCGCGCCGGTCGCGGGTCCGGCGCTGGCCGGAGTGCTCGGCGGGTACCCGATGATGGCGGTGGCCATGGCTGGGCTGCTCGCACTGGCGACCCTGCTGTCGGCGCGGACGTGAGCGCCACCTCGGTGAGGGGCACACTCTCTGAGCAGAGAAACGTGTAAAAGAATCGGCGATTTTTTTACACGTTTCGGAGATATGGAAAGTTGCTTGACACATCTGCCGGGCTCTCCTGCGGGCCTCCCAACAGACACCTCGTCGGAGGATCCTGCACATGCGAACCCGTCCGTCAAGGCCGCCTCGGCGAGGTCGTTCCCAGACCGATACGGGAGATATTCCCGCATCCGAGGGTGAGGAATCGGACAGCCGCCCTGATGGACTTCGGGGCTAGACTGAAAGCGCGGTCAAGGCCCCAAGCGTGGGCCGCGCCCCCTGCCGGGGCTGTGAATGCACCCCGGTGCCATGGTTCAACGGAAGGAAGTCAATGCCCACCGTCGCCAGAAACATCGTCGATACCCTCGTCGCGAGCGGAGTCAAGCGCGTCTACGGCATCCCGGGAGATTCGCTCAACGGATTCACCGATGCCCTCCGCGTGAACCCGCAACTCGAATGGGTTCACGTCCGCCACGAGGAGGCCGCTTCCTTCGCCGCCAGCGGCGAGGCCGCCCTGACCGGTGAGCTCGCGGTCTGCGCCGGCAGCTGCGGACCCGGCAACCTCCACCTCATCAACGGTCTCTTCGACGCCCAGCGTTCGCGAGTTCCCGTGCTGGCCATCGCTGCCCAGATCCCCAGCGATGAAATCGGCTCGAACTACTTCCAGGAGACCCACCCGACCGAGCTGTTCCGCGATTGCAGCGTCTACGTCGAGAACGTCTCCTCGGCTGAGCAGATGCCCCGCCTGCTGCGCATCGCCATGCGAGAAGCCATCGAGAAGCGCGGCGTGGCCGTGCTCGTCATTCCCGGTGACGTCGGCCTGGCCGACATCGATGCCGCCGCCGAGGAGGTCCGGGCCTACCCGTCGCACATGATCCCAGCGGATTCCCAGATCGAAGCCGCTGCCAAGGCGCTCAACAAGGGCAAGAAGACGACGATCCTCGCCGGCGCCGGCACTGAGGGGGCCCATGATGAGCTGCTCGCCATCGCCGAGAAGCTCCAGGCCCCGATCGTCCATACGATGCGCGGCAAGGAATTCGTCGAACCCGACAATCCCTACGACGTGGGCATGACCGGCCTGCTCGGATTCTCCTCCGGCTACGCTGCGCTCAAGGACTGCGACACTCTGCTCATGCTCGGTACCGATCTGCCCTACCAGCAGTTCTACCCCGAGGACGCGACCGTCATCCAAGTCGATGTGCGCGGGTCCCAGATCGGACGGCGCACGAAGGTCGACATTCCGCTTGTCGGAACGGTCGCCGACACCGTCGAGGCGCTGCTGCCGAAGATCAAGGCCAACCGCAGCAGCACGCATCTGAAGTCCCTGACCAAGCACTATCAGAAGACCCGCAAGGACCTTGACGAGCTGGCCACACCGTCGAAGCGGACGATCCACCCGCAGTACCTGACGCGCCTCCTCGACGAGATGGCCGATGACGACGCCGTCTTCATCCCCGACGTCGGATCACCCGTGGTGTGGGCGGCCCGCTACCTGACGATGAACGGCAAGCGCCGCCTCATCGGGTCCTTCAGCCACGGGTCGATGGCCAACGCTCTGTCCCAGAGCGTCGGCGTGCAGTCGGCGTTCGAGGACCGACAGACCATCGCGCTCGCCGGTGACGGCGGACTGTCGATGCTGCTCGGTGAGCTCATCACGCTCACGCAGAACAAGCTGCCGGTCAAGACGGTCGTGTACAACAACTCGTCGCTCAACTTCGTCGAGCTCGAGATGAAGGCGGCCGGTTTCGTCACCTTCGGTACGGACCTCGACAATCCCGACTTCTCCACCATCGCCGAGGCGGTCGGGATCAAGGGATTCCGCGTCGAGAAGTCCAAGGACCTGCCGAAGGTCGTCAAGGAATTCCTCGCCTACCCGGGGCCTGCGGTCCTCGACGTCGTCACCGAACGTCAGGAGCTGTCGATGCCGCCGTCGATCACCGTCGAGCAGGCCAAGGGCTTCGCGCTCTACGCGATCCGCACGGTGCTCTCGGGCAAGGGCGACGAACTCATCGATCTCGCCCGGACGAACATCCGCCAGCTCTTCTGAGCTGAGTAAGGTCGCGGGCCTGCGGCGCCGACGCAACCTGCCGCGCAGCACGATAAGTGTGCGCAGATTGCCACTTGGGACACCCAAACGGGCAATCTGCGCACACTTGTCTTCGCGGAAGCAGGGCTCGACGGGGCCGGCCGGCTCGAAAGCACGATCAGCCCGAAGGCCCGCCAGCTTGGCCGAGCCTTTCAGCCCAGCCCAGCACAGCTGTTCAGCTCTGAGGGTACGGCGCCAGGGCCTGAGCTGTGACGAGGGCCGCGGTCATCGCCTCATGGCCTTTGTCCTCGACCGAGCCCTCGAGCCCGGCACGGTCGAGTCCCTGCTGTTCGGTGTCGCAGGTGAGCACCCCGAAGCCGACGGGCTTGCCGGAGTCGATGGCGACCCGGTTGAGGCCGTCGGTGGCGGCTTGGCAGACGTAGTCGAAGTGCGGGGTGCCGCCGCGGATGACGACTCCGAGAGCGACGACCGCGTCGAAGTGCGGTGCCAGGCGGGCCGCGGCGACGGGCAGTTCGAAGCTGCCGGGCACGCGGACGAGCGTGGCTTCGGCTCCGGCCTCGGCGGCGGCGCGCTGGGCCCCGTCGACGAGTCCGTCCATGATCTGGGTGTGCCAGGAGGCGGCGACGATGGCGACGCGCAGGTCAGCGGCGTCGACGGTGAGTTCTGGTGCTCCGGAATGAGCCATGAGTGTGTCCTTTGTTCGACGGCTCCGCAGAGCCTGGTTCGTGTCTCTGTGTGGGGCCGAGGTTCAGCTGGCGACGGCTCCAGCGGTGCCCGCGCCTGTGCCGGATGTGCCCGTGACCTCCGGCAGCGAGAGCACATGGTGCATGCGTTCGCGCTTGGTGGCCAGGTAGTGCGTGTTCTCCGGCCGCGCCGCGACCTCGAGCGGAACCACAGCGTCGACCGTGATGCCCAGGTCTTCGAGAGCCGAGGTCTTCGCCGGGTTGTTCGTGAGCAGGCGGATGCGAGTCAGCCCGAGCGAGCGCAGGATCGTCGCCGCGGCACGGTAGTCGCGGGCGTCGTCGGTGAACCCGAGATCCCGGTTCGCATCGACGGTGTCCCGCCCCTGATCCTGCAGAGCGTAGGCGCGCAGCTTGTTGCTCAGTCCGATTCCGCGACCCTCGTGTCCGGTCAGGTAGAGCACCGCCCCGCCGTGTTCTGCGATGAGGCCGAGCGCCAGGTCGAGCTGCTCACCGCAGTCACACCGGCGCGAGCCGAAGACGTCCCCGGTCAGGCACTCCGAATGCAGCCGGACGAGAGGTGCCGGACCCGCTGAGTCGGAATCCGGGGACCCCGCAAACACGCCGAGGTGGTCATGCCCGTTGATCGTGAACGCGCGGGCCCGCAGGCTGCCGTGCTCCGACGGCAGAGCCACCTCCGCGGTCGCCTCAACCGATTCGTCCCCACCAGGGGCACCGGCGACGTTCACCGAGGCGGCCGCCTCAGTGCGGGAATCGTCCGAAGGCGACGACACGGCTGGGGCCGAAGACACGCCCGGGACCGCTGCAACGGCCGCCGCGGAGTCGTTCGACTCATCCGCGTCGCGCGACTCGAGGTAGGCGATGAGCTGCTCGATCGAGACCATGACGAGGTCGTGGGCGTCGGCGAAGTCGCGCACCGCGTCGAAGCGCATCATCGAACCGTCGTCGTGGACCACCTCGGCGATCATCGCCACCGGCTGCGCACCGGCCAGGCGCGCGAACTCGACTCCGGCCTCGGTGTGACCTGGACGTTCCCGGACCCCGCCGTCCTTCGCGACGAGCGGGAAGATGTGGCCGGGCCGCGAGATCGCCGCCGGATCCGGATCGGCGGCGGCGAGGACTCGACCGGTCTCGGCGCGTTCGGCGGCGCTGATGCCCGTGGTCACCCCGACCGCGTCGCAGCTGACCGTGTAGGCGGTGCCCTTCGGATCCTCGTTGTCGGTGACCATCGGCGGCAGACGCAGGGACGCGGCTCGGTCGGCGGTCATCGGTGCGCAGATGACGCCCGAGGTGTGCCGGACGAAGAAGCCCATCGTCGTGGGATCGGCGAACTCGGCGGCCATGATGAGGTCGCCCTCGTTCTCCCGGTCCTCATCATCGACGACGAGGATGGGTCGGCCGGCGGCGACGGCTGCGATGGCCGCGTCTATGGGATCGAGGCGGCTGGCGTGGGCGATGGGATCAGTCATGATCGACTCCTTGCTGGGTGCTGTTCGAAGGTGATGAGCCCGCCGAGGCGGGGCTCGAGTGAGTGGGGACCGCGTCGGCGGCGCCGCCATCGGTGCGGAAGGACAGGAGGCGTGCGGTGTACTTCGCGAGCACGTCGACCTCGACGTTCACGGCCGCGCCTACCGGCAGCTCGCCGAACGTCGTGTGTGCCAGGGTGGCTGGAATGAGGCCGACCTCCACCCACGCCGAGGGTGCGCTCGGTTCGGACACGGCCGTCAGCGTCAGCGACACACCATTGAGCGCGATCGACCCCTTGATCGCGGTCAGCGGTGCGAGGTCGTTCGGGATCCCGATGCGCAGGGTCGACCATTCGGGTCGGTCGATGCGGTTGAGGAGTTCGCCACGTCCGTCGACGTGTCCTTGGACGACATGCCCGTCGAAGCGCCCCGAGGCGGGCGTGCAGCGTTCCAGGTTGACGCGGTCGCCCGTGACCAAGGAGCCGAGCCCGGTCAGGCGCAGGGTCTCGCCCATGACCTCGGCGGTGAAGAGGCCCGGACGCTGCTCGGTGGGCTGCCTCGTCGAAGTCAGGCAGACTCCGTTGACGGACAGCGAGCCGCCGAGGTCGAGGTCGGCGACGAGGGGGCCGGCGTCGATGGTGATCGCGGCCGAATCGTTCGTGTGCTCGATGGACTCGACGGTGCCGAGTTCTTCGATGATTCCGGTGAACATGTGACTCCAGATTCTTCAGGCGGTGGTCGGTGGTGGTTGGGGGAGTGCGGCGGCTACGTACCTGGTTCGGGGGAGCCGGTTTCGGTAGGTTCCGGATCCGCAGTTGTGAAGTGCAGCAGGAAGTCCGGGCCGAGCCGTGACACCGCCTGTGTCTCCGTGTCGTCGGGGATCAGCTGCAGCGCCTCGGACAGGGTGCCGATGTCCAAGCCGTCGACGCTGCTGCGGCCGGGGCCGATGAGCAGCGGAGCCTGATAGCAGAAGACTTCGTCGACGACCCCCGCGGCGAAGAAGGCTCCGAGCACCGTCGGCCCGCCTTCGACGAGGAGGTGGCGCACTCCGGCGGCGTACAGTTCGTCCAAGGCCGCACGGACATCGTGGGTGCGCAGCTGCAGAGTGTTCGGATTGAGGGCGAGAAACGATGTGACCGGCAGTTCCGAGGTGCCGAGCACGACGGGCCGCGGCTGGTCGTCGAGTGAGATTCCGTCCGGGCCGCGGGCATTGAGACGCGGATCGTCGGCCACGGCGGTGCCGGTGCCGACGAGGATGGCGTCGACTCGGGCCCGGACCTCGTGAGCGTGTGCGCGAGACTCCGCGGAGGTGATCCACTGACTGGTTCCATCGGCGGCGGCGACGGCCCCGTCGAGGCTCTGTGCGATCTTCGCCGAGACGAACGGGCGGGCCTCGGCCGTCGACCGGACCCAGCGGGCATTGAGTGCGCGGGAGTCCTCTTCGTGCAGTCCCGAACGGACCGTCAACCCCGCCTCGGCGAGGGTCTTTCCGCCGCCCGCGGCCAGGGGATTCGAGTCGGGGGAGGCGAAGACGACGGAGGGGATCGCAGCGTTGATGATCGCCTCGGTGCAGGGGCCGGTCCGGCCGTGATGGGCGCAGGGCTCGAGCGTGACGAACAGTGTCGAGGTGGTCAGATCGATGTCGAGGTCGTGGGCGGTGGTGATCGCGTCCACCTCGGCGTGGGGAGTGCCCGCACCTCCGTGGTGACCGGTGACGATCTGGCCGTCGGCTGTCAGGATTGCCGCGCCCACCAGCGGATTCGCTCCGCGAACACCTTCGCGGGCCGCATTGAGGGCAGCGGTCATCGCCGCGGATTCGAGGTCCGTGAATTCCGCTGCGTCGCCTGGCTGCGCGCCCATGAAAAAACCTCCCGAGCCTTCGCCGGGAGGGAGGATATTGCGGGTGCAACCATCAGGGCGTCTCAGTCGCGTGCGACGGTGCGGTCGATTGCACCAGACACAGCGGCCGAGGCCACCATGCTCCTCCCATCCAGACTCTGACTGTCGGTTTCGGAATTTCACCGAATCAACCGCCTGCACGAATGCGAGCAGCTCGCGGACTATGACCGCCGGTACGGAATTTCACCGTCCCCGGAACATGTGAGGCCAGAGTAGCATGACCATCACCGAGGCGGCCGTGAGGTCCGTCACATGGTGACATCTGGGCGGGGTGGGAGCGGTTTTGCGTGCGGATGGGGTGGAGTGTCTCCGTGGTCCGGGCGGGCCGGCGTTCGCGAGCGACGCGAAGGCGCTCGCGGTGACCACGATTTGCCGAATTGCATAACCTGAGTATATAAATAAGTTATGGATGATGTGGATTCGGCTGAACTCGTGTCGCGGCTCGTTGTCGTCTCGTCGCGCCTGACCAGAGCGTTTCGACGAGTGATCGGCAATGAGAACTCGCTGGCGGCGCTGCGTGCGCTCGCAGTCGTCGAGCAGTATCAGCCCGTGCGGGTGGGCCATTTTGCGCAAGGATATCTGAGCTCTCAGCCCGCGGCGACGAAACTCCTCGCCAAACTCGAAGAAGCCGGACTCGTCGTGCGCGAACCCAGTCCCACGGACGGCCGGGCGTCGCAGTTCTCTCTCACCGAAGCCGGACGGGCGAGGCTGGCGGAGAACCGGTCGATCATGATCGAGCAGATGCAGCCCTACTTCGAGTCGCTGAGCGTCGAGGAGAGGCAGAGCGTCGATCGTGCGCTCGGACTGGTCTCGGACTTCCTCAAGGACCGCCACCCGGTCGACGGCGTCGACGAACCCGCCGACGAATCGGACTCCGATTCGGCCGCGGGCTAGCCGCAGCACACACCTCAGTTTTTCAACCACGCTTCCGAATCGGACTTCGCAAGCGGAACGCACCATAGGAAAGGAGACGCGACCAGCAGATGAGAGCGTCAGCAGACAACGAAACAACAGGGGACGAAACACCCGGCGATTCCGGGGCGGGAGCGTCGATCCTTCGCCAGCCGCGTGCCGTCTGGGCGGTCGCGTTCGCCGCGGTCATCGCCTTCATGGGCATCGGCCTGGTCGATCCGATCCTGCCGGCCATCTCGGCCGAGCTTGACGCCACCCCCGCCCAATCGATGCTGCTGTTCACCAGCTACCTGTTCATCACCGGCGGAATGATGTTCTTCACGAGCTTCCTGTCTTCGCGCATCGGTGCGAAGACCACGCTGCTCATCGGTCTCGTGCTCATCGTCGCGTTCGCGGCTCTGGCTGGATTCTCCGGTTCCGTCGACCAGATCATCGGTTTCCGTGCCGGTTGGGGGCTGGGCAACGCGCTGTTCATCTCCACCGCTCTGTCGACGATCGTCGGTGCCGCGTCCGGTGGTGCTGAGAAGGCTATCATCCTCTACGAGGCGGCTCTCGGCGTCGGCATCGCCACCGGCCCGCTGCTCGGCGGACTGCTCGGCGGCATCTCCTGGCGCGGACCGTTCTTCGGCACCGCAGTCCTCATGGCCATCGGCTTCATCGCCATCGTTGTGCTGCTGCCGGGAGGAACGAGCTCGAATGGGGCCTCGGCGGAGCCGATCAAGCTCAGCGCCACCTTCCGTGCACTCGCCCGTCCGGGTGTCGCCATCCTCGGCGTCTCCGCTCTGCTCTACAACTTCGGCTTCTTCATACTGCTGGCCTACAGCCCGTTCCCTGTCGAGGCTGCCGCCGCGAAGCTGGGCATGGAGGACTTCGGCGCCATGGGCCTCGGCTACGTCTTCTTCGGTTGGGGCATCTGCGTGGCGATCACCTCGGTGTTCGGTGCTCCCGTGCTGACCAAGCGGATCGGACGTCGTCGCAGCCTCATCGTCACCCTGGTCGCACTGGCCGTGCTTCTGGGCGTGATGTCCTTTCTCGTCGAATCGCTCGCCGGGATCATCGTCTGCATCATCGTGGCGGGCATGCTTCTGGGCGTGCTCAACACGGTGTTCACGGAATCGGCGATGGAGGTCAGCGACCTGCCTCGTCCGGTCGCCTCGGGGACCTATTCGGGTGTGCGTTTCATCGGCGGTGCCGTTGCGCCGATCGTCGCCGGTGCGGTGTCGGAATCGATCAGTGCGGGTTCTCCGTACCTCTTCGGTGCGGGGGCCGTGCTGCTGTCGGTCGTCGTCATCTCGCTCGGCTGGAAGAAGCTGCGTCGCGTCGACGGGCATATCGATGAGTCGTCGGTCGACGAGGCTTATGCCCTCACCGGAGGCGACGCCTGAGGCGAACTCGCCTGCAGGCAGTGCTGATCGTCGACGAGGTCGAGCCTTTTCGAAGCGGCAGCGGCTCGCGGATCACGGCGTCCGAGGAATCATTCCTCGGGCGCCGTTTCCGTGTCCGGACCATGACAAATGAGTGAATCATGCGCTGTGTTGCAGATCTGAAACCGGTTCGACACATGATCGATGGAATGCCTGGTGCAGAATAGAGTGCGCGCTTCCTGAAGATCGGCTGAGCATTTTCGGCCCATCGACGTCGGAGCGCGATCGGAAACGTCACCTACAAATGAAGGTCATCATGTCCTACGACGCGAATGCAGCATACAACTCCGGCGCACCCGGTCAAGGAGCTCCCGGTGCCGCCGGCCAGGGCTATGGAGGGCAGGGCTTCGGTGGAGCGCCACGCGGTGCCGCCAGCCCCGATGACCTCTCACTGCCGCTCTACGGCGCTTCCTTCGGCCAGGCCGTCAAGCGCTTCTTCAAGAACTACGCGAAGTTCAGCGGGCGCGCCTCGCGCAGCGAGTTCTGGTGGGCGACGCTGTTCTGCGTTCTCGTTGCGCTGGTGCCCTACATTCTTGTCATCATCGGAGCGGTGATGATGGCGGCGTCTGCTTCTGCCGATCCCTACGGGGGCGGGGCGCCCTCGGGCGGTGGCATTGCACTGATGGGCATCGGAGGGGTCCTTCTCGGCGTGTTTGTCCTGGCCACGATCGTGCCGTCGATCGCTGTCTCCTGGCGCCGCCTCCACGATGCAGGCTTCTCCGGCCTCTTCTACCTGCTTACCCTGACCTCTATCGGCGGAATCGTTGTGCTCGTTATGGAGATCATGCCGCCCAAGCCCGAGGGTCAGCGCTTCGACGTCTGATTTCGAGGTCTGACTGCGGCGCCTGTGCTCGGGCGGAGCATCACGTCTAGTTGCTGACACGTAACACAGCTGCGCAACCATAACGCCCCGTCAGTGTCATCTCGCACCATTGCAATGGTGCGAGAAGCCACTGGCGGGGTGTTGTGTTGCCAAGAGGACGGATTGCGAAGACCCCGCCGAGGAGGTCCGAGCGGTCAGCGACTGCGGAGGGTTCTGACGAATGACGTGACCATGGTGACGAAGACGATCGCCCAGACGGTCAGTGCGATCCAGTACCAGTGGATCCCGATCCATTCGATCGCCGGCACATGATCCGACCGGCCCAGGTAGATGCTCGCCACGGTGTACATGCCGACTGGGAACACCATGCTCCACAGCCCGGCCGAATAGGTCATCGGCACCCGGTGGACGGCATGCCTCCAGGCTCCTGCGGCGACGAGCGCCGGGACGAGCCACGTGGCGATCGCCCACAGCAGCGCCGAGGAGGCGCCGACCAGTACACGTGTCGCTTCGAGCAGGGGAGCGTCGCCGAGATCGAGAATCCGGGAACCCGCAACGATCGTGATTGCCAGTGCCCCCATCGTCACCCAATACGGAGCATCGAGGTCCTTGGGCCCGAACCGATGCCGAAGCACGCGCACGCCGATCGCAATCACGCAGACGACGTAGAGCGCCAGTCCAACCGCCCACATGACCACCGCCGCGAGCGCGAGGAATGCGACCAGACAGGGCTCGAGATATGCGGTGTTCGGAAGCTCGATCCCCAGGCTCGCGGCGACCACCGCCACTGACTGAGCGGCCACCGCCCACACAAGCCACGTGCCGTTCACCCCTGCAGATACCGGCCGTGTGCTCGACCCGAGGATCGCGGTGAAGGGAATCCCGTACCCGAGCACCAGCCAGAGCAGACCGCCGAGAGCGAAGAAGGCGAGGGCCAGCGGGATCAAGCCGAAACCGACGAGCCCCGTCGCCAGGACATTCGTGCCTGCCACAGCGGTGAAGAACCCGAACGCCCGGGAGGGATCATGCAGGTCGGCGCGGACAGCTTCTGGATATCGGAGGATCCGCACCACGGTGAGTACGGTGAAGGACACATACAGAGCGACGGCGATCCAGAACAGACCCACTGACAGCGAGTGCAGCTCTTTGAGCTCGGCACCGATCGACACGATGCCGGTCGCCATCACCGAGGCGAAACATCCGGGAGCCAGTGTCGAAGGGCTCAGCCCCCACCGTCTGTGCAGTCCGGTGAGGTTGCGATCGGCCGTGCTCATCCGCTCCTCATTCTCGTCGTCGTGTGTCGAGGGACATCGACGTCTTCGATAGTACGACCCCACCCCTGAAACCGCGTTGCAGTCCCGCCCTCCTGAACCGTTCCGCGGTCCCCACCGAGAGGCCACCCGAGAGTCCGCCCGATGGCCTCTGTCCAGCGAATCGATGTGCAATTCGTGACATCTGGGTCTTCTCGAGTCACTCTCGCGTCATTTTCATGAGAGAATTCACTGGTGTTACCAATGGGTAACTTCGCGTGGAGTCGCCCGCTCCACACCCTCACGTGCCGGTGGTGGCGTAGTCTGCAGTCACCTGCGCGCAGCAGAATTATCCGGCACTGACCGGATCGACGAGGGCACAGACGATTGGGAGCGATGGCTATGGAGAGCACAACGGACACTCTCGCCGAGGACACCGACATCGACGCGCCAGCGGTCGCGCTGCACGGTTGGTCGCTGTCCGGCAAACAGGGCGATGTGTTCACCGATATCGACCTCGAGGTGCCGACCGGTGCCATCGCTGTCATCCGTGGCCCCGCCGGCAGCGGGAAGACCTCTCTCCTCCTGTCCTTTGCTGGAAGGATGCGGGTCTCCGCGGGGGAGGGCCGCCTCGGCGATATCGATATCCGCAAGCAGGCCCGCAACGTGCGCGGGCAGGTTGCGGTCGGACATATCGGCGGGCTGACGGACCTTGAGGACGATTTCACGGTTGCGCAGCACGTCGCCGAACGACAGATCATGCTCCAGCCCTGGTACAAGCCGTGGGCGTCGAAATCGACCCTGCGTGAGGTCATCGGTCTCATCCGGGACACCTTCACCACGGCTACGGAGATCATTGACGAACTCCCGCCGGGGACGTTCTCGAAGCAGGACGCCCAGCGCGCGGACTTCCTCATCGACGATGACGGAGAGGTATTCGTCTCCGAGCTGAGTGAGCTGCAGAAATTCTTCCTCGAATTCGGGCTGGCGAGCCTCAGCCGCCCACCCGTCGTCGTCATCGACAACATCGACTACCTGCGCGAATCCGCCGACCGAGCCCGTGCTTGGGCTGGGATCCTCATCTACCAGCAGCTGCGCAGATCACGGGATCCCGAGAACCCGCTCACGGTCATCGTCTCCTGCGAGGACGCGAGCGAACTCGACATCGCCACCAGATCGCTCGGCTTCCGCGCGGAGCCGTCGCTGGTCGAACTCGAACTGCCGCCCCACCCTCCCGCTCATCGCGGGTCCAAACACTGAACTGCCTGCCCCACGTATACGAATCCGAGGAGATTCCCGAATGTTCTCCCTGCCCTGGTTAGAACTCTCACGATTCAAACGCCACACGATCACGCGCTTGGCGATGATCGTCATCATCGTCATCCCGTCGATCTACGGCGGGCTGTACCTCGCCTCGAACTGGAACCCGACCGAGCACCTCGACAAGCTGCAGGCGGCAATCGTCAACGAGGATACCGGCGCGGAGAAGCCCGACTCGGACGGAGAGAAGCTCAACGCCGGTCAGGAACTCGTCGACGAGATCACGCCGAAGGGCGAAGGCGGATTCGACTGGCAGGAGACCAGCCAAGAGGAAGCCGACGAGGGACTGGCCGAAGGGAAATACTTCGCGGTCCTCGAGATCCCCTCGGACTTCTCCGAGATGCTCGTGTCGACCGGAGGTGACGATCCGGAGCAGGCAGGGCTCAAGCTGCGCACCGACGACGCCCACAACTTCATCGTCGGACAGGTGGCCGGGACCATCCTCTCCGAGATCAAGGGCGGACTGAGCAAGACGACGACCGCCGAGTACGTCAACCAGGTCTATCTCGGATTCAACGACATCCATTCGGAGACGAAGAAAGCTGCAAACGGTGCGTCCGACCTGCACGACGGAGCAGGCCAACTCCACGACGGCACCGGAGAGCTCGTGGACGGGACGACGAAGCTCGACAAAGGAATCGGAACGCTGCAGACCGGGCTCATCGACCTCGATAAGGGTGCGGGCGAGCTGAAGAAGGGCAGCGGCGACCTCGCCGACGGGGCCGATACCCTGGCGAAATCCACCACCGAAGCGAAGAACGGCTCGAAGAAACTCGCCGACGGTGCCGGGCAGGTCGCCGACGGCACCTCAGAGCTGCGAGATACCGCCGATGAGGCGACGAAGAAAGCCGAGGACGTCAAACGCAAGGCCGATGACGTCGTCGACGGAGCGCGACCGAAGCTCGAGCGCGCCGAAGGGGACTTCGACGACGCCCGCACCACCGTGCGCGGGGACATGGACGACCGGATCAAGCAGCTGCAGGAGGACTATCCGGACGACCCGAACGTCAAGAAACTCGCCGAGGATGCCAACGGCCTCGGCGAGGACCTCGATTCCGCACACCAGCGCGCCTCCGATGCCAAGAATGAAGCCAAGAGCCTCGAGGACAAGCTGACCGACGCGGTCGACGGCGTGATGGACAAGATCCGCACGGCCGATAAGAAGATCGGTCAGCTCGACGACGGAGCGCAGAAGGTCGCGACCGGTGCCGATGACCTCCACTCCGGACTGATCAAGCTCGACGCCGGAGCGGGCAAGCTCGCCAAGGGTGCCGGTGACCTGCATGACGGGGCCGTCCAGCTCAAGGACGGCACGGCGAAGGCCAAGGACGGAGCCGGTGATCTCAAGGACGGATCGGAGCAGCTCGTCGACGGGTCAACCGAACTCGATAAGGGTGCGGGCAAGCTTGATGACGGCTCCGGAGAACTCGCCGACGGGTTGGAGAAAGGACTCGAACAGATCCCGACCTACGACAAGAAGGACCGGGAGAACCGTTCGGATGTCGTGGCGGTTCCCGTCGATGCAGACAAGGTCAAGGACAACGCCGTCGATGCCTATGGCGAAGGACTGTCTGCGTTCTTCGTCTCCCTGGCTCTGTGGATCGGCGGAATGATCACCTACATGGTGCTCAACGCCATCCCATACCGAGCACTGTTCTCATCGGCCACCTCGTCGCGCATCGCATGGGCCGGCTACGTTCCTGGGCTGCTGTTCGGCATCGCCCAAGTTGCGGTCCTCTATGCGATCCTCGCCTTCACCTTGGACTTCTCGGCCGGCTCGTGGTTGTGGACGCTGCTGTTCTCGATGCTCGTGGCGGCCTGTTTCCACTCCGTGCACCAATTGTGTGTCGCGGCCTTGGGTGGTGTCGGCAGGCTGATTGCCCTGGTTCTGCTGATGCTGCAGATCGCATCGGCAGGCGGAACCTATCCGGTGGAGACGGCGCCGAAGATCTTCCAGATCATCTCGCCGTTCCTGCCGATGACGCACGCGGTCAGCGGTCTGCGCACACTGGTTGCCGGTGGTGACATGTTCATCGCCGCGCAGGCGGCCGTGGTCCTGCTGCTGATGACCGCAATCTGTCTGGTCGCCACAACCGTGGTCTGCAGCCGCAAGCGTATGGTCACGCTCACTCAGCTCCACCCGAGTCTGCAGCTGTAGGCCGGGCCGGTTGCAGGGTCGTGCCTTGGGGTGCGGGCTGCAGAGTTGTTGCGGGACACAGGGCTGCTGCGGACTTACAGGCCTGATCGCAGCGCGGGCGTCGCAGCGCGGGCGTGGCCCGTTGCGGATGCCAGACGCTGTCGGCGCATTTGTTTGGTCGATCCACGGTGTTTTCGCTGGGCGAAACGCCGTGGATCGACCAAACAATCCAGCGAAATCCAGTTGGGAGGTGATCAAGCAACCATCGCCGAGGTGTTTGGGGGGTCTCCCGGGCGCAAACTGCGCGTGTCAGCAGAGTAAGGAGCGGTGCCGCCTCTGGCGTTGCGGGCGTAGGCGGCGGCTCAGTCGTCGAGGTAGCGCAGGTATCGCTGCGGGTCGTGGAGGAAACGGCGCCAGTGATCGACCATGTCGAGGTCCTCCCACGCGGATTCGCGCAAGCCCCAGTCGCCGACCTCGACGATCTTCGCTTCTGTGGCTCGGGCGAGGATGGGGGAGTGGGTGGCCATGACGGTCTGCAGGCCATTGCGCTGGCGTTCGCGGATGAGCTGGAGAAGAGTGAGCGAGGCTGTGAACGACAGCGCGCTCTCCGGCTCGTCGAGGATCCATAGCCCGAGGTCCATGAAGCGGCTTGTGAGCATGTCGACGAACATCTCGCCGTGCGAGCGCTGCGCATAGTGATAGCCGCGCACCGAACCGACGCTCATGAGATAGGCCATGTTCTCGTGCATCGTTTCGGCGCGAAGGAAGAATCCGCTGCGATTCGTTGTCGCTCCGCGCACGATCTGCAGGTGTTCACTCAGCTCGGGAGGCGCCTCGACGTGATCGCGCACCTCCCAATCTGAGCCGCCGCCGTGCGGGAGGTCAAGAGCCGTGGCGATGGCCTCGATGATGGTCGACTTGCCCGAACCGTTTTCGCCGACGAAGACGGTCGTCCGATCGAATTTGAAGCCGGACAGAACGTCGCGAACGGCCGGCAGATCACGCAGCCAGGGACTCAGCTTCGGAGGAGACAGGGCATGCTCGGCCACAGAACGCAGTGGCAGGTCGATGCGGGGATCCATGTCTGCGACGGTATCGCTCGGCTCCGACACGACCGCGGAGCCTCCGTCTGCATGCCGACCCGAGCCCCAGCTCCCACCGCGGCGACTTCCCTGCTATCCCAGCGCCAGCCGCGCGGCCAGCAGCACGAGCACGACGGCGATGATGACGTCGAGGACCTGCCAGACTCGCGGCCGCCCCAAGTAACGGGAGAGCCCACGGGCGCCGTAGCCGATGACGAGGAACCAGCTGATCGAGCCGAGCATTGCCCCGAATGTGAACGGCCACACCCCGTCCGAACCCTGCTGATTCGCGAGATTGCCGAGCATGACGACGGTGTCGATGTAGACGCCGGGGTTGAGGAACGTCAGCGCCAGAGTGGTGACGATGATGGACTTGAGGGACCGCTGATGAGTGTCCGCCTTCAGCCCGGTGGCTTCACGCGCCGATTTCAGGCTCGTCCACGCGAACCACAGCAGGTAGCCCACGCCCAGCCAGCGCAGGACTTCGAGCGCCCACGGCGCGAGCAGAACGATCGCCCCGATCCCCACCGTGCCCGCTGCGATGAGCAGCACGTCGGCGACGATGCAGATGGTGACGACGACGCCGAGGTGCTCGCGCCGGATCCCCTGCCGCAGCAGGAGTGCGTTCTGCGGGCCGACGGCGATGATGAGGGACCAGCCGGTGAGGAGTCCGGTGACGAGATGAGTGAACACGGACTCAACAGTAGAGACCGATAGTTCAGAAGAAAAACAACAGAATATGCATCTGATGCACAATTGCTTCATGAACATCGATCACGTCAAGGCGCTCGCCGCCGCTGTCGACGAAGGCACCGTCGAGGGAGCGGCCTTCGTTCTCGGCATCACCGCCTCTGCGGCGAGTCAGCGCATCCGCACACTCGAGTCCCGCCTCGGGCAGGTGCTCATCCGACGAACGAACCCGATCACCGTCACCGAGGCGGGGCAGGCGATCCTCCGCTACGCTCGGCAAGTTGAGCTGCTCGAGTCCGAGGCGCTCGACCGGCTGCACGGCATCGACGCCGACTCCCTCGGGGCGGGCGGATCCGGTGACCGGGGTCGTGAGCCTACGGTGCTCCGGGTGGGGGTGAATGCCGATTCGATGGCGACGTGGTTCCGCCCGATCTTCGCCGAGGCGGCCGGCTGGGACGATGTCGTCGTCCGCATCGAGATGGTCGATCAGGACAAGGCGCTGCCGCTCTTGGCCTCGGGAGAAGTGCTCGGCACGATCACCTCGACCGCGACCGGCGGATACGGGACAACGGTCGCCGAGCTCGGGGCGATGCGCTACACCGCCGTGGCCGAACGCTTCCTGTTCGATCGGCATTCCACCGGCACCGAGGCGGATCTGACCAGACTGCCGATGGTGAATTTCGGACAGGACGACGATCTGCAGTTCGAGTTCCTCAGGCGCTGCGGAGTCGAGGGCCGGCCCCCGATGTCGGTCGTGCCGGGCTCAGCGGAGTTCGCGGCCGCCGTGGAGGCAGGCCTCGGGTGGGGGATGGTGCCGGTTATGCAGCTCGACGATCTCGAAGCCGACCTCGTCGAGATCGGCGCGGAGCCGCATATCGACGTGCCGCTGTACTGGCACCACTGGACTCTGGCCTCGGACAAGCTCTCCCGACTGACCGACGCACTGCGTCGCGCGGCCGCCGTCATGCGGTGATTCGGGGGCGGAGCTGAACTGCCCTCTGTTGATCCGCTCAGGAGCTGAGGAGCTTGCTGATCGTCCACTTGACCTGCTCATGTGCGGCGTCGACGGTCATGGTCTCGGGAGAGATGATCGAGTGCAGGGCGATGCCGTCGACGGTGGTGAAGAGTGCTGTGGCGGTCGGCGCCACCTCAGTCGGGTCGAGATGCCCCTCCTCGGCGAGCAGATTCAGCCAGCGATGCAGGCTGTCATAGGTGACACGGTGACCGTGTTCGAGGAGGCGCCGGGACACTGCCCGCTTCTCCGCTCCAAGGGCATGCAAGTGCATGGAGAACCAGGTTTCGAGCTGCACATCTCGATGCTCATGAGTCGGCAGGAACTGGGCGCAGCACTCGTAGAGCCGGTCGGTCGGGTCGCGGTTCGCATCAGCGATGGAGAAGTCCTTGACGACGGTGTCGATGGAGCGCCGAGCGACTGCTTCGTGGAGGTCTGCCTGGGTGGGGAAGTAATGGCGCAGCGTCGATGGTCCGACCCCTGCTTCCTTGGCCACGGCGCGCACGCTGAGGTTCGCATGCCCAGGCTGCGACCCCTCAGCCAGGCGGATGGCTGCAGCGACGATCTCGTCTCGCTTCGACAACCGTGACTCCTCGCTTCATTGACAACGATGCTTCAACTCAGTGTATAGTACGTTGTACTAGTACGGTGTGCCAAAGCGTTGAAACGGCGCGGCAGGAACAGTGTGCTGACCCGACCAGAGGACCCGAACGGAAGAAGAGAGAGCCCTCATGATCGACAGTCTGCAGGAATTCGCCGGAAACATCCCCGACTGGCTGCAGTGGGCGGGCATTCTGCTCGTCTCGGCCATCCCCTTCGTCGAGTCGTATTTCGGCGCTGTCATCGGCGTCGCGATCGGACTCCACCCCGTGGTCGCCATCCTCATGGCCATCATCGGCAACGTCATCTCGATGCTCGCCTTCGTCTACGGCGCCGGTGCGATCCGCGACAAAGCCACGAAGAACAAACAGACCGAGGAGAAGCCGAAACGGCAGCGGCTCAAGCGCATGTTCGACAAATTCGGCGTGCCGGGAGTTTCGCTGCTCGGCCAGACACTCTTGCCCTCGCAGATCACCTCGTCCGCGATGGTCGGTTTCGGTGCAAACCGCAATGTTGTGGCCTTCTGGCAGGTCATCTCGATCATCCTCTGGGGCGTCCTCTTCGGAGTGCTCGCCACCCTGGGCATCGAGCTGGCGCTGCGCTGAGGAACGGCAGCAAAGGGAAAGTGAAGGACATGCTTTGCCCAGGCCAACTGGGGGATGGGCCTGCCGTGTCACACCCTCCACCTAGACTGGCCCCATGACGGAATCCACCCCGACATCCCCACCCGTTGCCGAGTCGCCCGGCACCCCTGATGACTTCTCGATCGAGGCGCAGCGCATCCTCGCCGAGCTCACCGCGAACCCGAACGCACAGTTCCGCGACGGTCAGCTCGAGTCCATCCGCGACCTCGTGCAGGCGAAGAAACGCGTCCTCGTCGTCCAGCGCACCGGGTGGGGCAAGTCAGCGGTGTACTTCGTGGCCACTCGGATGCTCCGGGCCTCGGGCACCGGGCCGAGTCTCATCATCTCCCCGCTGCTGGCGCTCATGCGCGACCAGATCGCCGCGGCCGAACGTGCCGGAGTCCGTGCCGCCAGTCTCAACTCCTCGAACGTCACCGAATGGGATTCCGTGCTCGAGGACCTCAAGGCCGGCAGTCTCGACGTCCTCCTCGTCTCCCCGGAACGGCTGAACAATCCGCAGTTCCGCGACGAAGTGCTGCCCCAGCTGCTGGCCTTCCTCGGACTCATCGTCGTCGACGAAGCCCACTGCATCTCCGATTGGGGCCACGATTTCCGCCCCGACTACCGCCGCATCGGCCGGATTCTGTCCGAACTGCCACGTGACACCCCGGTACTCGCGACGACGGCGACAGCGAACTCCCGCGTCGTCACCGACGTCGCCGAACAGCTCGGCGACGACACCACAGTCGTCCGCGGTGAACTCGCCCGAGATTCCCTGCGCCTCGGCGTCCTCCCAGAGCTCGACGCCAGCTCCCGCATCGCCTGGCTGGCCTCCCATCTCAACGACTTCACCGGGTCCGGAATCGTCTACACGCTCACCGTCTCCGCTGCCGAGGACATCACCCGAATGCTGCGCGAACAAGGCCACGAGGTCCGCGCCTATACGGGCCGGACCGATGCCGAAGAACGCGCGGAACTCGAGCAGCAGCTCAAGGACAATCGGATCAAGGCGCTGGTGGCCACCTCGGCGCTGGGCATGGGATTCGACAAACCGGACCTCGGATTCGTCATCCACATCGGCGCGCCCTCCTCAGCCGTGGCTTACTACCAGCAGGTCGGCCGAGCCGGCCGCGCCACAGACTCCGCCGATGTCCTGCTGTTGCCCGGCGCAGAAGACGAACAGATCTGGGAGTACTTCGCTACCGCATCGATGCCGAACCAGGACGATGCGAACGCCGTGCTCGCAGCCCTCGCCGAGGCGGACGGCCCCCTGTCCGTGGCCCGCTTGGAAACTTTGGTCGGAACCAAACGCTCCCGTCTCAACCTGCTGCTCAAGACCCTCGAAGTCGAAGACGCGGTGTCGAAGGTCAAAGGCGGGTACGTCTCGACCGGGTTGGGCTGGACCTACGACCGGGAACGCTATGAGAAGGTCGCGGACGTCCGAGCCGAAGAGGCCCAGGCCATGCTCGATTATGAGGCGACCGGGCAGTGTCGGATGGAGTTCCTCATCCGTCAGCTCGACGATCCCGACCCGAAACCCTGCGGCCGCTGCGACAACTGTGCGGGAGTGTGGTTCTCTGCCGAGATCTCCGACGAACAGCGCCAAGCGGCGGCCGGCAACCTGCACAAGATCGGCCTGCCGATCGAGCCGCGCAGCACCTGGCCCAGCGGATTGGCCAATATCGGTGTCCCTCTCAAGGGTCGGATCCCGGCTGAAGAGCTCGCCGAGGAGGGACGTGCCATCGCCCGCCTCTCCGACCTCGGACAGGGGCAGAGTCTGCGCTCGTTTCTCGCCCCTGATGCTCCCGATGCAGAGGTGCCCGGTCAGATCGGCAAGTGGTGTCTTGAAGTCCTGGCACAGTGGAATTGGAGAACACGGCCCGAGGTGGTCGTATCGATCCCGAGCAATCGCCGTCCTGTGACGGTGCGGTCTCTGGCCGCGAATCTCGCCGCGGCCGGCCGTCTTGTCGATGGGGGTGAGTTGCTGCAGGTCGGCGACCACGGCACCCCTGATGTCAACAGTGCCTTCCGCGTCAAGGACCTCTATGAGGCCTTCGTTGTTCCTCCGGAGATCGAGGAGGCAGTGGCCGGGAAGTCAGTGCTGCTGGTCGACGACGAGGTCGTCTCGCGGTGGACGATGACGGTCTGCGCACGATTGCTGCGCAAGGCGGGAGCCACCTCGGTGCTGCCGTTTGCCCTTGCACTCCGGGCCTGAGGTTAATTCGACGAGCCGTCCCGGAGCTGACCCCAGCCGAATTCGGTCTCCGATATTTCATCTCGAAGATCTTCGAAGAATCGATCTCGCGCCTCATCCATGCTTTCGTGCATATAGGAATCTGAAACGATGACGCTGAGAGTCTCTCCGCATGCCTGAATAGACGCTACGAATCGATCGAGCCTAGACCCCTCAGATTCGATAGTAAGTTGTTCGAATTCGGCAACAGTAAGCAGCTTCTGAATCGCTGGAATTACTATGTATTCGATCCTGCCGTTCAGTTCCGTGCTGATGTCCAAATGGATCCGCCCTCTTTGACTTACAGTCGTGCGACACTCTCGGCCGTCGGCTTATTGGTTTCGAGCTTAAACGTCGGCTAATGAAGATGCCATAAATACAGAGACTGTCGCGATGTTCATTCTGAGACTATTCAGCGACCGCATGATTTCAAAGCTCACCATCAAGCGTGCTGGATGACTTGCAGCGGTACCTCTAACTCCTCTGCAGGTCTCTGACCAGGCGCGGAGTTGACCGGCGTCCGACCTTCACTGTCCACTTCGACCACGGGTAGGAGAGCCGGACATGGAAATAGTTGATGTATTCGGCGACCGCAAACAGCCAGATGACGATGATGAGAACCGCGCTGAGCGAAACGCCGGGCCAAGCGACGACGATGCCGATGAGTGAGGTGAGAAGCACGAGCGGGTTGATGACGCGCAGAAACCGATAGATTCGAGCGACCGGTTTTGGAATCGGGGCCGGCAGATGATGCCGAGCGATCAGCCAGTAGATTCCGGCCTGAACGAGGATGAAGAGCAGCGGGGACAGTGTTGCCCATAGCGCTGCTTCGGCTCGATCGGCCGTGACGAAAGCGAGACGCGTCGGAACGACAGCGAAGACCGCTGCGGCGACGATTTCCCCGAGCCCGAGGCTGAGGAATCGTCGCCGCAGAGGTTCAAAGCGGTCGGTAGAGGTCACGGGCGGTTCAGCGACTGCCGCAGTGCAGCCGACCGGAACAGAACCGGGCCGCCTCGGCGAGGCTGACGGTCACAGATTCTGCTGGAGCTGGAACGTCGCGCCTTCCGGATCGGTGACCGTGACGATGCGTCCGTACGGGGAGTCTTCCGGACCGGCGAGCACCTTGCCGCCGAGCTCGGTCACCTTCGTTGCCGAGGCATCGGCGTCTTCGACGTTGAAGTAGGTGCGCCAATAGGAATTCTGTGCCCACTCGCTGGCGTCACAGATCCCGGCCACAGCCGCGTCACCGTCGCCGTGCGTCGAGTACGGGAAGCCCTCCATCGGAGTGATGTCGAATGAGAAGACCTTGGCGTAGAAATCATTCGCTGCCTGGTAGTTCGTCGTCATGAGTTCGAACCACACGGGAGTTCCCGGTGAGAGCGGAGTATCGAAGCCGGAGAACTCGCCGGGCTGCCACATGCCGATGGGCGAACCGGTCGGATCGACGACGACGGCCATCTGGCCGAGCGGGCCGACGGGCATCGGGCCGACGACGTCCGCAGCACCGGCACCCAACGCTGCCTGGTGGACTCCGGAGATGTCCCCAGTGTACAGGTAGGTCGACCAAGCCGTGGGCATCTCCGGACTCGGAGTGCCGTCCATGTTCATGGCTCGCATGGCGCCGCCGACGTTGCCTCCGTCCTTCGTGATCATATTGTAGTGGCCGAAGTCCTCACCCATGTCGGTGAATTCCCAGCCGAAGAGCTGATTGTAGAAGTTCTGGGCGGCCTCGAAGTCCTGACAGACATAGTCGATCCAGATCGGCTGGCCTTCGCGGGGGTTGGCAGGCATTGCGTCTCCTCTTGTGATGGGTGGAGGTGAGTTGCAGTGAATAGTGCCGACGGCAGCGGGATGACCCTACTGCCAAGCGCGCGTGAAATCCGCGAAGCAGTCGGTCAGCGCCGCCTGCAGAAGCGGACCGAAGGTCACGCGCCCGACCCCGAGCTCAGCGAGCTGTGAGAGGTCGAGTTCTTCGGGCACCGCGCCCTTGATCGGGTGCGCGGTGACATTGAGCGGCAGAGTGATCTGCGCGAGGATCGACTTGAGTGTGCCCACATCGGGCAGACGGACGGGGTAGACGGAGTCCGCGCCGGCGTCGGTGCACAGACGCAGACGTCGAACCACCTCGGCGGTGGGATCCTCGAAGTCGCCGGGATATTTGAACACATCTGTCCGGGCGTTGATGACGACGTGGACCCTTTGAGCCTCGGCCGCTTGGCGCAGACTCCAGATGTATTCGGCATGCTCCTCGGGGCTGCGCATGCTGCCGCGACTGTGCACCGTGTCCTCGATATTCACACCGACCGCTCCGGCCTCGAGGAGACCGGCGATGAGCTCGGGAGCGGGGGTGTCGTAGCCGGATTCGAGATCCGCGGTGACCGGAACATCCACCGCCGAGGTGATCCGTGAGATCCCCTCGAGCGCTTGCTCGAGCGTCATCTGCTCACCGTCGCCGTGGCCGAGCGAATCGGCGAGCGGGTGCGACCCGATGCTCAGAGCGTTGAAACCGACGTCGACCATCGCACGAGCCGACCAGGCATCCCAGACAGTCGGCAGCACGAGAGGTTCGTCCTGGTGATGTCCCTGCAGAAGGGTGAAAGCGCGTTCGGCGAGAACCGTGTAATCGACCATGGTCAATACTTTTCCACTGTTGTGCCTCGACACGCCAGGGGTCGGACTGGTTCACCAGAAGGTTTCAGGCAGGCGCAGTGATAGCGTGAACAACATCCGATGTCGCCGTACGGAGGAGCAGAGGTGGCCGGTTCGGGCGCCATCCGCGTTTCGCCCAAACCCGAGCGGGTATGGGCACTTCTCGCCGTGCTTGCCGGCATGGCCACGATCCTCATCGAGATTCCCGCGGCACTGATGTCCGAAGGCGGCTATTCGTTCACTCAGCAGCCCATCAGCCATCTGGGGATGACCGGATGCGGGGACTGGGGAGACGTCGGAACCCCGATCGAGGTCTGCTCACCGGCCCATCCCTTCGTCAACGGTGTTTCCATCATCGCCGGATCGATGCTCGCGATCATCGCCTTCATCTGGCACGACTGGATCGCCCCGAGTCGCTGGGGCAGGTGCGGATCCTTCCTACTCGCCGCCGGCGGAATGCTGTTGGCCGGAACCGGGATGGTCCCCGCCGATATCGATCCGACTCTGCATGCTGTCTTCGGTTTCGGCGGATCCGGAATCCAGAATCTCGGTCTGCTCGCCGCAGGCATCGCCTTGACTCATTGGCCCGAGAAGCGCTGGATCGGTCCCGTCGAATTCGGCGGACTCACGCTCGGACTGGGCGCGTTCGGTCTCGCCGGAGCACTGTTCTTGGCTGCTCCCGAGACCTGGAACCTGCCCGTCGGCATCGTCGAGAGAGCCGCGTCCTACCCGATCCTCATCTGGTTCATCCTCGCTGGATGGATGCAGCTGCGTGACGCCTCCAGGCGAAAGCGCGAACTCACCTCCGGGCGCTGAATGCCATCTCGTGATCGATCCGGTCGGGCCGCTCGGTCCAGGGCTCGTATCGTGACGCCGAAACCGGTGCGGGTATCCTTAGTGAACAACGTTCACAAAGGAAGCTCATGAAGATCCTGATCCTCGCGCCCGGTTCCCGCGGCGATGTCGAACCCGCCCTGCGCATCGCTTCCGGACTCATCGCCGACGGTCACGAAGCAACCATCGTCGCCCACGCCGACTATGAGCAGCGCGTGACCGCCGCAGGCTGCGAGCTCGTGCCGTTTGCGGTTCCCCTCGAGCCGCCGCTGCAGTCTGATGGCTCAGCTCCGGGCGCTCGGGGATACCTCGCCCACTTGCGGACGTACATGCTCGACCACGCACGCGCCGCACTCGCCGCAGCCACAGACGGTGGCTTCGGGGTCGTCATCACCAACCCGATCTCTCCCTATGGCCATGACATCGCCGAAGCGTTGAGCATTCCGTCGGCCGAGGCCCTGCCTCAACCGGGCCTTCCGAGTCGAAGCTACCCGCCGATGATCGCGTCTAACCTCGACCTCGGACCCGCACTCAATCGCGGCTTCGGCCGACTGGTCGAACGTTTCCCCGCGCCCGTCGGCGGGGCGATCGCACATGTCCGCGGGGAGCTGGGGCTGCCGAAGGAGAGCCGCCTTGCCGGAATTCGTCGACGCTTGCGCGCCGGACTGCCTGTCCACCACGGAATCTCTCCCTCAGTCCTGCCACGTCCAAGCGACTGGCCGAACACCTTGAGCCTCGACGGATTCTGGTGGCCCGTCGAGGACGAGAACTGGACGGCTCCGTCCCCGCTCGTCGACTTCCTCGCCGCCGGACCGGCTCCGGTCCTCATCACTTTGGGCAGCGTCGACGCCGATGCCGGCGCCGGCGCGGCTGTCGCCGAATTCGCCGAATCCACCGACCGCAGAGTGATCGTGCAGGGAAAGATCGGAGAGAATCTCGCCGAGGCGGCCCAGGACCGGGTCTTCGCAGCCGAGCATGTGCCCCATTCCTGGCTGCTGCCGCAGGTGGCGGCGGTCGTGCACCAGGCCGGTGCCGGAATTACCGCGGCCAGTCTGCGCGCGGGAACGCCCGGCGTCCCGCTGCCTCTGCACACCGATCAGTTCTTCTGGGCCCGGCGCGCCCACGAACTCGGCGCCGCGGTCACCCCGCTCACCGGCAGGCGCCTGAGCCGTGACGGGCTGAAGACCCGCGTGGACGAAGCCATCGGCAATTCGGGCTATCGGCGCCGTGCGGCCGAGATTGGTGCTCGACTCGACGACGGCGACTCGACTGCACCTCTGCGTCGATGGGCGGCGGCCTGCGATGGGTGAGAAGAATACAAAGTTTGATAAGCCCCCGGTGGTGGAGAAGAACGCAAGGGCTGTGGGGAACAAGAACATGGGCAAGTCGACCGGTGGAATCGGCCGTCCGCCGAAACTGAACCGGGCGGTGATCGTGGCGGCTGCGATCGATATCGCCGACCGGCACGGGCTCGACGCTGTGACCATGCGAGCCGTGGCCATTGAGCTGGACAGCACAGCGGCGGCCCTGTACCGGCATGTTCAGAATCGGGAGGAACTCGTCGACAGCATCCGCGACGACGTGCTGGCCGAGCTGCCCGATGTGGGCGCAACGGGGCAGTGGCGGGCAGATCTCCGCGTTTTCGCGCAAGGACTCCTCGACCTCCACGTCGCCCATCCGTGGCTGACCTCCGGTGGCCTCCCCGCCGCAACCGGGCCGCGGACCAGCGCCACCGTCGACACGGCGATGTCACTGCTGGCAGGCCACCCGGCTCCCATCGGGCAGAAGTACTCCGCCGTGGCGGTGCTCTTCGAGCTCGTCTCCGGTTTCGCCCGTAGCGGTGCCGCGGCCAAGGAGCCGAGCGCCGAGATCGCCTCCCCGGCCGACGCTGTCGACAACGAGCAGGCGCTCGCCGTCATTCTGGCTGCCGTGACCGGGGTCCTCGACGATGCGGAGGTCCGATCCCGGTCACCGCAGTGATGTGCCGGCGGGATCGCTTAGATCGTGGGATTGAGGAGGATCTTCCCCATCGTGTGGCGTTCTTCGAGGAGTCGGTGGGCTTCTGCGGCGTCCTCCAGGGGTAGGGTGGCGTGGATGCCTGAGGTGAGCCAGCCCTGCTCGATTCCGTCGAGGACGTCCTTCGCTCGGGCCAGGAGCTCGTCGTGGGTGCCGATGCCGTCGGCGACGTCTCCACCCGAGACGGTGCGGGACCGGCCGATCAGTTCTCCGGGGCTGAGTGGGTCGGAGGGGCCGCTGGCCGCACCGAAGACGACGATGTTGCCGTGGGTAGCGACGGCGCGGAGGTCTCCGTTGAAGGTCGCTTTCCCGACCCCGTCGATGATGAGATCGGCTCCGTGACCGTCGGTCAGGCGCAGTACCGTCTCGGCGAAGTCGTCGTCGGTGTAGTTGATGACTTCATCGGCGCCGGCCTCGCGTGCGGCGTCTGCTTTCGCCTGGGTGGAGACGGTGCCGATGACGCGGGCGCTGGAGTGTTTGGCGAACTGGACGAGCATGAGGCCGACCCCGCCAGCGGCGGCGTGCACGAGGACCGTGTCGCTGGCACTGGGCTTACGGAATTCGGTGATGAGGTATTGCGCGGTAATGCCCTGCATCCCGAACGCGGCCCCCTGTTCGAACGAGACGTCATCGGGAAGCGGGATCAGGCTCGTGGCCGGGACGATCGCGGCTTCGGCATATGAGCCGCGCCACCGGGCGTAGGCGACCCGGTCACCGGGATGGAAACCGGGAACATCCGCTCCCACGGTCTCGATGATCCCTGCGGCTTCCATCCCTGGAGTGAAGGGCGGGGCGACGGGGTCTGTGCCGCGGCGCTGGTAGATGTCGGTGAAGTTCACTCCGATCCGCTCGTGCCGCACCAGCACCTCGCCGGGGCCGGGAGCGGGCAGGGTCAGGGTGCGGGGTTGGAGGACGTCGGGACCGCCCGTGCGGTCGATGACGACACCGCGCACGGTCGTAGGCGCTGTCCGACCATTCATGAGAGCTCCTCTCTTCTCGGGTGAGGCCGGTCAGGGGCGGACGAGGACCTTCAGGCTGCGGCGCTCGTCCATGTCATGGTAACCGCCCGGTGCGCCGTCGAGGTCCGTGGTGGCGTCGAAGACCCTGCCGGGGTTGATGGCGCCGTTGACGATGTCGGGCATGAGCTCCTCAATGTAGGCACGCACCGGGGCGGGGCCGCCGGCGAGTCGGATGTTGCGACCGAACAGGCTCGCGAACCCGATCCCGGCGTTTTCGTACTGGGGCACTCCGACGCGGCTGATGACACCGCCGGGGCGGACGACGCCGAGGGCCTGCTCGTAGGCGGGCATGTGCCCGACCGCCTCCAACACGGCGTGGGTGCCGTGCCCGCCGGTGAGCTCACAGACCTTGGCGATGCCTTCCTCGCCGCGCTCGGCGACGATGTCGGTGGCACCGAACTCCCGTCCGAGGTCAGTACGAGCCTTGTGGCGGCCCATGAGGACGATCTGCTCGGCCCCGAGGCGCTTGGCCGAGAGCACGGCCATGAGCCCGACCGCGCCGTCACCGATCACGGTGACCTTCTGGCCCGGCGTGATGCCGGCCATCTTCGCGGCGTGGTAGCCGGTGCCGAGCACATCCGCCAGGGTCAGCAGTGACGGGATGAGCTCGGAATCCGGAGCGACGGGCAGCTTCACGAGAGTGCCGTCGGCCAGCGGCACGCGGATAGCCTCGGCCTGGCCTCCTTCGTCGTCGATGCCATCCCAGAACGCGGCGTGCGCGTGGGTGCAGGAGGTCTGCAAGTTCTCCCGGCAGGACTCGCACACGTTGTCAGAGATCGCGAACGGGGAGACCACCAGGTCGCCCTTGGTCAGGGTGGTGACCTCGGAACCGGTGTCCTCGACGACGCCGATGAGTTCGTGGCCCATGCGGGCCGGGCCGTCCTCTACGGTCATCTGGTGGTAGGGGTGCAGGTCGGAGCCGCAGATGCAGGACGCGGTGATCCGCACCAGCGCGTCGGTGGGGTACTTGATCCGGGAGTCGGGCACGTTCTCGATCCGGACATCTCCGGCCTGGTACATGAGCGCTGCGCGCATGATGGTTCTCCTTCGTGAATGAATGCTGGGGTCAGTGAGATGAAACGGGCTCAGCAGTGCGGTGCCTGCGGGCGAGGGTCGCGAGGATGATCGTCGGGATCAGGGTGAGGGCGACGATGATCGCGCCGACAGTGGCCGGACCGGACAGCCCGAGCCCGCTGGTGAGAGTGGTGCCTGCGATCGTGGTGCCGATCGCGGTGCCCCCATTGAACGCGGCGACCGCGAGCCCGGAGCCGAGGGTCTCGGCGCGGCCGGCGTGCCCGACGGCGAGGTGGATGAGGACGCTGTTCGCGCTGAGCCCGAACGCACCCAGCAGCACCACGAGGGTGACGGTGGTCCATGTCGACCCGGTGAAGACCGCCATCGCTGCAAGGACGAGCGTCGTCAACGCCGGGGTCACGATCACCACGGCGTGGGCGTGCTTATCGCCCAGGCGTCCGCCAAGGAGAGTGCCGAGGAACGAGCAGATACCAAACCCGGCAAGCACCAACGGAACTAGAGCCGGTGTCACCCCGGCCTGGTCGGTGAGGATCGGGGTAACGAACGAGTACGCGGCGAGCACACCACCGGTAGTCGTCAGGCACGCGGCCAGCACCAGCCAGAGCCGGGGCGAGCGGAGGTCAGCGAGACCGCCGAGCACCGATGCGCCCTTGGGCTGCGGGGCGTCCGCGGGTACGAGGCGGGCAATGAACACCACGGCGATCGCGGCGGCGATCCCGAGCGCCCAGAACGTGCCGCGCCAGCCGACGTGCTGCGCGAGGAACGCGCCAATCGGCACACCCAGCACCGTGGCCAGCGACCCGCCCGCGGCGACGACGCCCACCGCGGAGGACTTCAGGGAGGGGCCGACCATGTTGGAGGCGACGACTGCGGACACGGCCCAGAACGCGCCGGTGGCCAGGGCGGTGATGAAGCGTGCTCCCATGAGGATCGTGAGGTCCGAGCTGAGGGCGACGATGACGTGCCCGGCGACGAACACCACCAGCGCGATCAGGAGTGTGAGCTTCTTCGACAGGCGCATCGTCAGTAGCGCCAGCAAGGGAGCGCCGATGACCATGCCGACGGCGAACACCGTGATGAGCGAACCGGCCTGGGCGAGCGAGATGTCCAGGTCGCCCGCGATCTCGGGCAGGATGCCCGCGATCACGAACTCGGTCGTGAGCATCAGGAACGTGCCCGCCGCAAGGATGTAGACGACGAGCGGGAGACGGTCACCAGCAGACTTGCCGCGGGCAGCGGGCTTGCTGGTGTCAGAAGCTGCGGGAGCTTCGTTGTGCATGGGCACCTCGGAAGAATCGGGAATCTGATCTGTTCGGTATCCATCACACGCCTTGGGAGCCAGGTGGAACAGGTCGCGTTTATCGGGGGTAGAACCAAGACCCCCCCCCTCACGCGGCTTTCGGCTCGTATCGTTGAGGCATGGACAACCGCGACGACATCCGCGACTTCCTCGCCACCCGGCGAGCGAGGCTCACCCCTGCCGATGTCGGCCTGCCCACCAGCGCCTGCCGCCGTGTACCAGGCCTGCGCCGCGAGGAAGTCGCCGTGCTCGCAGGCATAAGCACCGAGTGGTACACGAAACTTGAAAAGGGTCACATCGCCGGGGTCTCCGAAGACGTCCTCGGTGCCGTCGCCGACGCCCTGCACCTGGACGAAGACGAACGCACGTACCTGCTCGACCTCGCCCGCGCTGCGAAACCTGCACACCGGCAGCCGGCCCGTCGCCGCGAGGTGCCGTTGGCTCCTCGGGTGCAGTGGATGCTCGACTCGATCACGATGTCCGCCGCGTTCGTGCGCAATGGCCGCCTCGACGTGATCGGCTCCAACGCGCTTGGCCGTGCCCTACACGCGCCCATGTTCAACAGCCCCACCACCATCGGCGGAGTGGCGAACTTCGCTCGCTACCACTTCCTCGACGAGTCCTCCAAGGACTTCTTCGTGGAGTGGGAATCAGGGGCCGCTGCGACCGTCGCGCTGCTGCGGGCCGAGGCAGGCCGGGCACCGTACGACAAGGCGCTGCGGGAGCTGATCGGTGAGCTGTCCACCGCGAGCGAGGAGTTCAGTGCGTTCTGGGCCGCCCACGACATCCGCATCCGCCATGAGGGGACCAAGCGACTGCAGCACCCCGAGGTCGGCGAGATCGAGCTGACGTACCAGTCCGTCGACCTGCCCACCGGGAAACGCGCCTGGCATGACCTGTCGTTCTACACTGCAGAGCCCGGCACCACGAACGAGGAACGCCTCAAACTCCTCGCCAGCTGGAATGCGCACCCCGCGCCGAGCGCCGTTGCCCACGATCGAGGCCGTAACGCACAAGGTCAGCGGGGCGAAGTGACGTAGGGGTTCCATGAGGCTCCGGCGAGTGAGGCCCAGCGGGTCGCGGCGCCGATGTTGACGCCGACGAGCGTGGCGAACACCGCCGGAGGGGTGTTGGAGAAGTCGGCGAACCGGCGACGTCCTGGTCTTGATCGTCTGCGTCATCAGCATCCGCGAGGTCTGCTGCGCAGTCCAGCCGGCTAGCATCTCATCGAAGAACTGCTCCGCCGACCGCAGCAATGAGTCGTTGCCGAACGGCAGCGCGCCACCCGAGGGCGGCGGATGGTCGTCGTTCGAGTCCATACCCAGAGGCTGCATCTGATGCACGAATCATGCATCAGATGCAACTTCCGAGATCAGGTCACCGCAGTGATGTGCCGGTGAGCGCAGTGCTCCTCACAGCCGCGGGGTCCGCGGCGGCCCCTCACGACGGGACCCGGTCGCCTCGAACGCCGCTGCGATCTCGATGAGGGAGGAATCGTCCCAGCCGCGCCCGGCGATCGTCAGGCCCACGGGAATCCCGGTATCGGACATGGTGCCCATCGGCACCGTCACCGAGGGAATGCCCAGATGCCTGGGCACGAGGTTGCCGTTGGCCACCCATGTGCCGTTGCGCCAACCGAGTTCGGCCGAAGCCTCATTGACATCCATATCGGCCGGTCCCACATCGGCCATCGCCGGGAAGATCACCGCATCGAGGCCCCGCTCATCCATCCATTCCTCGAGGTCGACCCGGCGGGTCTCCTCGAGCCCGCGCACACCGGACTCGAGCTCCGGGATCTCCGTGACCGA
Source organism: Brevibacterium sediminis (assembly GCF_024895295.1). Lineage (NCBI taxonomy): Bacteria > Bacillati > Actinomycetota > Actinomycetes > Micrococcales > Brevibacteriaceae > Brevibacterium > Brevibacterium sediminis. The sequence goes on from NZ_JAHQRN010000003.1 coordinate 77,110, forward strand.
GGCGTAGCGATTCGTGCGCACCTGCTCCGGGTAGGTTGCGATGTCATCGTCGAACCCGACGTAGCGATCCGGCAGCGCACCGGGTGGATGGGGGAAGATCTTGGCTCCGTCCACCTCGGCGAGGGTGTTGAGATTCGGGTCGCCGTTCGCGGCGAGGAAGTCATCCCACCCCCACGACGAGAGATCATTGATCTCCCGTTCGAGGTAGGCGGCGGTGACGAACCCCCGCGTCGCGATCGTCGTGGCGCCGGGCCGGTCGCCCTCGTAATTGCTCACGACCGGGAAGTCGGTCTCAACCACTTCGGCTCCGGCCGATTCGAGATCGGCTCGGGCGGCCTTCCACACCTCCATCACCGAGGCGCGCGTCTCGACGCGTTGTCCCGTGGGCCCGCCGATACCGCCGTCCGGGTTCGTTCCGGCCTCGTCATCGGCGTTGATGTACATCCGCGGCACGCCGAGTCGCTTGCCGGCCAACACCGACCCAGCCGCCGCGAGCGATTCCGGCAGGAGCGCAGAGTAGGAGTCCGGGCGCACCGCGCTCGCCTTCGGGATGTCCACCCAGGGCTGGACGCGCCAGAAGTCCCCGCGAGTCTGTTCGTCGTCGGCGACGATGACGTCGAGAACCTCCGCCAGATCGGCCATTGTGCGAGTGTGGGGGACGACGACGTCCATCGTCGGCACGAGCGGCCAGTTTCCGCGCACGCTGATGACCCCGCGAGAGGGGGTGTAGGCGATGAGCGCATTGTGCGACGCCGGGGCTCGGCCCGATGACCAGGTTTCCTCACCGAGGCCGAAGGCCGCAAAGCTCGCCGTCGTGGCCGTGCCCGAGCCGTTCGAGGAACCGGAGGCGAAGGCGCTGGTCAGCCAATCCGCGTTGTACGGGCTTTCGGCGCGACCATAAAGCCCGCGCTGCATGCCGCCGTTGGCCATCGGCGGCATGTTCGTCAGACCCAAGCAGATGGCGCCGCCGGCGCGCAGCCGTTCGATCGTGAATGCATCTTTCTGTGCCACGAGATCGGCGAAGGCCGGGGATCCGGAGGCCACGGTGAGGCCCGCGACCATATAGCTGTCCTTCGCGGTGTACGGAATCCCGTCGAGGGGGCCGAGCGTCTGTCCCGCGGCGCGCCGTTCGTCGGAGGCGGCCGCCTCGGCGAGGGCTTGCGGGTTCTTCACGATCACGGAGTTGAGCTTCGTGTCGGTGTCGGGACCGTCGAACGCGGCGATCCGGTCCTGATAGGCCTCGACGAGCTCCACCGAGGTGGTGCGGCCGTCCTCGAGGGCGGCTCGCAGATCGGCGACGGACGCTTCGACGACATCGAACTTCGACATGATCTTCCTCCGTGCACTCGACGGTGCGTGCGCGATGTGGGTGTGTTCCTGCCCAGAGTAGCGCTGATTCGCCGAGGATGGGCTGCGGATTTCGTTGTTTGCCGGACACTGAGAGTGGTATTCGCGGTCTGTACGATCGAGGCATGACGGTCAACGCGATCATTCTCACCGGCGGTCGCTCGCGACGCTTCGACGGTATTCACAAACCCGGCGTCGAGGTCGACGGACGGTCGACGATCTCCCGGATCCTCCAGAGCATCCGCGGTGCGGCAGCCGACGCCGAGGTGTGGGTGGCCGGACCAGCAGACGGACTCTCGGCGGCGGAGCAGAAAGGCGTCCGCGTCGTGCGGGAAGAACCCGAGTTCGCGGGCCCTTTGGCCGGGATCGCAGCCGCGGTTGCGGCAATGCCGACTGAGGCGGACTTTCCGTCCGAGACGGCCGATGTCACCCTTGTCCTGGCCGGGGACATGCCGCTGATCACGGCGGGCCACCTCGGTGAGCTCATCTCTGCGTGTCGTGCCACCGGACGTCCGGCCACGGGCGCCGACGATCGGGGAAAGACGCAGTTCCTCTGCGCGGCCTGGCCGACTCGGCTGCTGCGTGCCCGTCTCACGGAGATCGGCGACCCGATGGATGGGGCGGTGAAGCTGCTCTTCGCGGGACTCGAGCCGGTCGCGGTCGCTGTGGACCCGGAGGTAGTGAGCGACTTCGACACTGCAGCCGAGCTCGAAGCGATTCGAACCCGGCTCAGCCCTGACGGGCCTTGAATCGAGGATTCTTCTTGTTGATGACGTAGACGCGGCCGCGGCGGCGGACCACCTGCGAACCGGGCAGTGACTTCAGCGAACGCAGCGAACGACGAACCTTCATGGATGCGACTCCTTAGTGAGAATGAGTATCATTAGAGATAATACTATGTTCTCCAGCGAAGGGAAGCGAATGCAGGGATCAGACGAACGCGGCCGGAGTCCCATCGTCGACGGAATCGAAGCGATCGCCGTCGTCGGACTCTGCGCGGCTGAGCGCAGGCGCTATGCGATGGGTCTGGCCAGGGATCGCGGTTTTGTCTTCGTGCCCGCGGAGCAGACGGAACAGGGCATCGAGGCGATCGACCGCCTCGTCGATCTGGTCGGAATGACATCCGGGGTGCACGGGTTCGTCCTCGAATACGGGGAGGACGCGGATTGTGCGGAGATCATCGGAGCTCTGAGTGCTCCCGACACGCGAGCCGTGCTCACCGACCTCGTCTGCGTGCTCGACCTTGCCTGCCTGCGCAGCGATCTCGATTCGGAAGCGCGCGCCGGAGCCCTGGTTGCGCAGATCGAATTCGCCTCGACACTTGCTCTGCTGGCGCCCGATGCTGCCGAATCGGCCGGGGCCGAGGCGGCCATCGGGCTGATCGCGCACCTGGCACCGGAGGCCGAGCGCTTTCTCCTGCGCGACGGCGCGGTGCATGAGCCGGTGTGCTGGCAGTTCGGGCACCGACCTCCCGCCGCGGGGTGGACGGCGATACTCAACTCGGAGTTTCGGCCCCCGGCTCGGTCGGGAGGTGTCCGCGCCTGCCGTTTCGAACAAGCGCGACCCTTCCACCCGCAGCGACTGCAGGCAGTGCTGAGTGCGGCTCTCGGCGAAGGCTGCTGGGGGCGAATCGTCCGTTCGGCCGGCTTCGCGAAGCTTGCCTCCCGACCCTATGTGACCGCGCATTGGGATCAGGCAGGCACGCTGCTGACGTTCTCACCGCTGACCGCTGATCCGCTGCCTGGTGCAGAGCTGTTGGCGCTCGGTCAGGATCTCGCCTTCATCGGCTTCGACCTCGACGAGGCGGGGCTGTGTGAAGCGCTCGACCGCGCCGTCCTCACCAATGCTGAGCTTCTGGCGGGTCCGATGGCCTGGCTGGAGTATCACGACGAGTTCCCCGCATGGGACTCCGCGCACCGCGGATGACGCCAGCGGTCTTAGTCTGACGCCGGGGCGGTGCTCCGGCTGCGCTCAGCCGGACGCCCGACATTCGGCGCACAGGCCGAAGATCTCGAAGACGTGGTGTGTGATCTCGAAGCCGTTCGATGCCGCAATCTGACGCATCCAGTCCTCACTCGGCGGGTCGATCTCAACGGCGGTGCCGCAGCGCTCGCAGACGAGATGGTGATGGTGCTCGGTCTGCGCGCAGGCGCGGAAGAGCTGGGTCTCGGCGATGGTGATCGTATCGGCATCGCTGCCGCGTGCAAGCGCATTGAGCTGCCGGTAGACGGTGGCGAGGCCGACGCTGGCCCCTTCGTCTTCGAGGCGGCGGTGGAGCTGTTTGGCGGAGACGAAGCGGGTCTCGGTCTCAAGGGCAGAGCGGATGAGTGCCTTCTGTGCGGTGCTGCGCGTCTTCTTCTGCGGAGCTGCCATGGGAGTCCTCCCTTATCGTCTCTGTCGAACTCATCGTCGACGTCACAGGGGCATATGCATGAACGCGCATATGCGAGAGAAATAATGAAACACGTTACCATTAACGGGCGGTTCACCCGCCGCAGTGACGGGCCCGCGCGCACAGCGGAACCCGCGCTGTCGAGCCACCGAGCACGAAAAGCGAGCACGACCACCGAGGAGGCGCAATGAGCGGCCCCACCCGCAGACCGGCGATCCCGGTCATCCTGCTCACCGGCTACCTCGGTGCCGGAAAGACGAGCCTGCTCAACCACCTCCTGCGCCACCCTGACGCCCGCATCGGCGTCATAGTCAACGACTTCGGCGACCTCAACATCGACGCCGGACTCGTCGTCGGCCAGGTCGACGAACCGCTGTCGATCTCGGGCGGATGCGTGTGCTGCCTGACCGATGACTCCGAGCTCGAAGACGCGCTCGTGGCGATGACGAACCCCGAGCTGCGCCTCGACGCAATCATCGTCGAGGCCAGCGGATTCGCCGAACCCCTGACCCTGGCCCGCATGATCACGCGCATGGGCCACCACCGATTCCACCTCGGCGGGGTCATCGACGTCGTCGACGCCACCATGTACTTCGACACCATCGATACCTCGAGCCTGCCGCCCCTGCGCTTCGCCGCGACGACATTGGTGCTGGTCAACAAGCTCGACCAGGTGCCGGTGGCCGACCGTGAGACCACGGTCGAGGCCGTGCGCGCCCGCGTCCACGAACGCAATCCGCGCGTCATCGTCATCGGCACCCACCACGCCCGCCTCGACCCCACACTCATCTTCGACCCGGGCGAAGGAGAGCAGGATCCTCGCCGAAGCGGCTCCGACGCCGGTGACGACCCGATCCAACCTGAGCTGCCGATCCGGGAACTGCTGCGTCAGGCCTACGCCGAGGCGGCAGCCGACGAGCTCGGTGACGACGAGGCCGACGCGGAATTCCTGCCGCATCGACATGCCCAGTCGGTGACCGTCACCGGCAGCGGTCCTGTCGATCCGGATGCGGTGATGGATTTCGTCGAAGACCTCCCGCCCGGGGTGTACCGGGTGAAGGGCACCGTGCTCGCGGCTGTGGGATCTCGCAGGCGCAGCTTCGATGTGCAGGCTGTGGGTCCGAACGTCTACGTCGCGGAGGCGGCCCGACCTGTCCCGAAGACGCCGTCCTTAAGCGCGGGGAATGGTGATCGGCCAGATGCCGACAGCGTCCTCGTCGCCATCGGAGAGGACTTCGACACCGAGGCGGCCGAAGCCACTCTGACCGCCGCCCTCAACGTCGACGCCGCCGGAGGCCTGGATGTCGCGGCATCAGACAGTGACCGTTCCGAACGCCTCCTCCACCACGTCCGCCTCCACACCTAATTGCTACCTGACGGCGGCCCAGCAACCTCGCGCCAGGTTGCTGGGCCGCCGTCAGGTAGTAAGAGGAGGGGATCCTCCGGTTTTCCTCCGTGTTTCCTGAGGGTGTCCTGGGGGACAACTCCCGTGCCGGGCACCCGTGACCGCTTCTAGGGTCGGAACGTGCCCCACCGAACGGCCGTGATCGACCTGCCGGGAACAGCAGTGAGAATTCATCCTTTTGGGGGACACCGTTGCCTACTTTTGGGCGATCCGCTGAGGCGATCCGCTTGGAAGACTGACTGGAGCGCCCTGCTCACACCCCCGAACCCGGAGGAACCCCGTGCACCTGATCACCCGGATGAGTCTGAAGAACCGCCTCATCGTCGGATTGCTCACCCTCGTGATCGCCGTCTTCGGCATTGTCGCGACCACCTCACTCAACCAGGAGACGATGCCCTCGGTCGACCTGCCCGGCACTTCGGTGCAGGCCACCGTCCCCGGCGCCTCACCGGAGGTGATCGAGGAGACCGTGACCAAGCCTCTCGAGACCGCGCTCGACGGGGTCGGAGAGCTCGAATCGGTGACCACTTCCACCTCGTCGGGGATGATGACCGCCGAGGTGACTTGGCCCTTCGGCAAGGACTCCGAAGAGATGACCGACGCCGTCCGCTCGGCCGTCGACGGTGTGAAGTCCGACCTGCCCGCCGATGCGGAAGCCGAGGTGCTGTCGTATCAGATGGATGAGGTCCCGGTGACGATGTTCGCCGTCTCCGGCGGGGACTCCGCCACCCTCGGTGACCGTCTTGAGACTGACCTCGTCCCCGAACTCCGCGCTCTCGACGGAGTCTCGAACGTCGAGGTCACCGGCCAGGACGAGCAGCGAGTCTCCATCACCTTCCGCCCCGAGGACGTGGCGGAGAAGAACGTCGTCGAATCCTCCGTGCCCGATGAGCTCGAAGCCGCCGGCACTGTCGTTCCCGCTGGCCAGAGTTCACAGGGCGACACGTCGATGGCCGTCGAGGTCGGCACTGAGGTCGACGCCGTCGAGCAGATCGAGAAGACGCCTCTGCGCACCGCGGACGGCACCGTACTGCTGGGTGAGGTCGCCGACGTCGACCTCGACTCGGTCGAGAAGACCTCCCTGTCCCGTGCCGACGGCAGGGATTCCGTGACTGTGTCGGTGACCAAAGACCAGGACGCCAATGTCGTCGACGTCTCCCACAAGGTCGCCGACACCCTCGACAAGGTCGGTCCGAAGCTCGGCGAGGACACGGAATTCTCGACGATCTTCGATCAGGCTCCGGAGATCGAGAAATCTATCCACGACCTCTCCGTCGAAGGCGGACTCGGCCTGATCTTCGCGATCTTCGTCATCCTCGCCTTCCTCGGCTCGTTCCGTTCGACCATCGTCGCCGCGATCTCGATCCCGATGTCGCTGCTCATCGCGATGATCGGCCTCATGGTCGGCGACTACACGCTGAACATCCTCACTTTGGGCGCCCTGACGATCGCCGTCGGCCGCGTCGTCGACGACTCCATCGTCGTCATCGAGAACATCCGGAGACGCCAGGGCACGAGCGACCTGACGGTCGAAGACATCGTCGCCAGCGTCAAGCAGGTCGCCGGTGCCATTACCGCCTCGACTCTGACCACCGTCGCCGTGTTCCTGCCCATCGCGTTCGTCGACGGCATCGCCGGACAGCTGTTCCGGCCCTTCTCCGTCACCGTGTCCTTGGCACTGCTGGCCTCCCTTGTCGTGGCGCTGACGATCGTCCCCGTGTTCAGCTACTGGGTCCTGCGCCGCAGCCCCAAACCGCTCTCGCCCAAACGGCAAGCCGCCACCGACCGCAGCTATGAGCTGTGGGCGGCCAAGCAGCACCGTCGCTCGGTGGCCCGTGCCGAACGCCGCCAGAAGGCGATCGAGAAGAAGAACGCCAAACGCGCGGCCAAGGGCAAGGACCCGCTGCCGGACGCGACCGTCGAACCCGTCGTCGCTCCCGCACCCGGAAACGGTGAGGCCTCCGGCCGAGTCGATCGCCTCCAGCAGCGCAGCCTGCCGGCGATCATCTCGGCCCTGCACCACCCCTGGAGGACCATCGCCTTCTCCGTCGTCATCTTCGTTGTCACGATGATGTGCGCGACCTTCCTCAAGACGGACCTGCTCGGATCGGCCGGGCAGAACTCCGTGTACATCACGCAGACCCTCCCCGCCGGCGCTTCGCTCGAAGCCGGTGACAAGGCCGCGAAGCGCGTGGAAGCCGTGCTCGGCGATGATCCGGACGTCGACACCTACTCGACGACGGTCAACGGCCCGGAATCCGGAGCGGAGAACCAGTTCAACGTCACCCTGGCCGAAGACTCCGAGGCCGAGGTCGCGACGAACCGCCTCCGCACCCAACTCGACGACCTCGGGAAGGACGCGGGCGAGATCGACGTCCAGGACGCCGGCGGCTCCGTCAGCGAGGACGTCGAGGTCACCCTTTCGGGCACCGACCTGGGTGCGCTGCGAAAGGCTGCCGACGAGGTGACGAAGAAGATGGCGGACACCGACGGCGTCCAGTCCGCCCGCAACGACCTCGCCGCCGATCAGCCGGTCATCGAGGTCGACGTCGATCGGGAGAAAGCCGCCGACTACGGATTCAGCCAGGCTGAGGTCGGGCAGGCCATCGCCTCCGCACTCCACGGTGTCGAGGCCGGCACCATCACCCTCAATGGCCAGGAGCGCGACATCACCCTCGCTCCGACTCATCCGGATGCGACCCCGGACGAGATCCGTGCTCTCGAACTGCCCGTCACCGAGGTGCAGACGCAGAACGCCCAGGAGGATGCGACCGATCGGGTCGAGGAGAAGACCGATGCCCGCGCCGAGGAGGCCAAGCGCAAGGCCGCTGACGAATCGGCCGAGCAGCTTGAGTCTGCCCGTGAAGCTCGTGACAACGCGGCCGACCAGCTCGAACAGGCCCGCAAGGCCCTGCGCGATGCCGAGAATCCGCCGCCGGCTCCGAGCCCGGGCGACATGGCTGCCGACCAGGTGGAACAGGCCCGCGAAGGCGTCGAACAAGCAGAGAAGGGACTGAAGGAAGCCAACGACGCCATCGACGACCTCGTCGACGGCCAGCGTGAACAGGAGCAGAGCCAGGAGGAGGAAGAAGCGCTTGCCGATGAGCAGGCCGCCATCCCCGACATCAAGGGCGAACCGATCACCGTCGACGAGATCGCGGAGGTGAAGAAGACCGAGACCCCGGCGACGATCGACCGTGCCGACGGAGACCGGAAGGTCACCGTGTTCGCAACTCCGTCCAGCGGTCAGCTCGAAACGGTCACCGCTGCGGCCACCGATCTGACCGAGACCATGGATCTGCCCGACGGAGTCAGTTTCGACGTCGGCGGTGCCAGCCAGGAGCAGGCGGAATCCTTCGGTCAGCTTGGTATGGCGATGGCCGTGGCGATCGTGCTCGTGTTCCTCGTGATGATCGCGACGTTCCGCAGCTTCGTCCAGCCGCTCATCCTGCTGGTGTCGATTCCGTTCGCCGCGACCGGAGCCGTGCTGCTCCTGCTGGCGACCGGCACACCCTTGGGCATTCCCTCGCTCATCGGTCTGCTCATGCTCATCGGCATCGTCGTGACGAACGCGATCGTGCTCATCGACCTCATCAACAAGCTGCGGGAGGACGGGCTCGACCTCATGGACGCGATCGTCCACGGCACCCGACTGCGCCTGCGCCCGATCCTCATGACCGCGGCCGCGACGATCTTCGCCCTCGTGCCGATGTCGCTGGGGCTGACCGGTGGGGGAGTGTTCATCTCGCAGCCCCTGGCGATCGTCGTCATCGGCGGGCTCACCTCGTCGACGGTGCTCACGCTCATCCTCGTCCCCGCTCTCTACCTCCTCGTCGAACGGCGCAAAGAGGTCCGGGCGGTACATAAGGAGGAGAAGCGCGCCAAGAAACGGGCCGAGAACCAAGCGCGGATCGAAGCGGAAACCGCCGAGGTGGCCCAGCGTTCCGACGACCAGTAAACCCCTTAACTACTACCTGACGGCGGCCCAGCAACCTCGCGCGAGGTTGCTGGGCCGCCGTCAGGTAGCAATTGGGGTGGGTTAGGTGTCGGAGAGGCCGGGTAAGCGTGAGGCGGCGAAGCGGATGTGTTCCTCGGTCAGGGCCGCAGCCTCCTCGGCGCGACCGGCGCTGATGGCGTCCATGATCCCGTGGTGTTGGGACTGCAGCTTCGCCATCAGCGCCTGCTGGTCGTCGACGCGGCTGAACGAGGAGAAGATCGACTTCCGCAGAGAGGTGCGGATGGCCCCGGTGAGATCGGAGAACAGCTGATTGCCCGCAGCCTGAGCGATGGCGACGTGGAAGGCGGTGTCTGCGTCGTTGAAGGTCTCCAAACTGATGCCGGGAGTGTCCATCATCGCCAGCTGCGCATTCACCTCCGCCAGTGCGTCCTTATCGGCACGGGTCGCCGCGAGAATCGCGCTCGAGCGTTCGAGCTGGATGCGCGTCTCCGTCACGTCATCGATGCTGAAGTTCGTGAGCGCCACATGAAGGCGGAGGAAACGAGTGAGCGCGGCCGAGGGCATGGCGGCGATGAACGTGCCGGCACCACGACCGGACCCGCCAGATGACCGAACGACGCCGAGGCTGTCGAGCACCCGCAGCGCTTCGCGCACACTGGCGCGACTGACGCCGAGCTTCGTCGCCAGGTCGCGTTCGGCAGGCAGAGGATCTCCGACGCCCAGTGAGCCGGTCATGATCTGCTCTTCGATGGCATCGATGACGAGCTCATAGGTGCTCGCCCGGTTCACGGGTTTCCATTCGGGACCGGTGGCCGCCTCGGCGCTGCCGGTCTGTTCCGGGCGGACCTCGTTCGTGTCATCGTTCATGGTCGTCTCCACCGCGCCATCATGTCATGCCTCTCGTTGCTCGTCGTCCTGCTCGTGGGGATGCGACCGGAACCGCCGCCGGAAGAAAACAGTTGACGCAGATCACACCCTCGTCCTATGCTCAGATTAATGGTCTGACCTCATAAAGGCCATACTGAACATTTCGATCATTCGAGTTCGGAGCGCGTTCACAGGGGAACGGACCCGATGTGGGCAGGCCCGGCCGATTTGGAGAAGCCATGTACACACCTGAAATCGCACCGGTGGCCGACAGCCTGCTGTGGACGTCCATGCTGGCGATCCTGCCGCTGTTGACGATCTTCGTCACCCTCGGCGCACTCAAATGGAAGGCCCACTGGGCCGGACTGACCGCCGTCGGCGTCGCTCTCATCGTCGCGATCGCCGCCTACGGAATGCCGGTCGGACTCGCCGCGCTCTCGGCGACACAGGGGTTCGCCTTCGGACTGTTTCCGATCATGTGGATCGTCATCACCGCGATCTGGCTCTACGAACTCACCGTGCGCTCGGGGCACTTCGAGGACCTGCGGTTGGTCATCAACGTCATCTCCGATGACCCGCGCATTCAGGCCATCATCGTCGCCTTCTGCTTCGGCGGCCTCCTCGAAGCGCTCGCCGGATTCGGCGCCCCGGTGGCGATCACCGGTGTCATGCTCGTCGCCGTCGGCTTCACCGCTATGCGAGCTGCCGTCGTCGTCCTCGTTGCCAACACCGCCCCCGTGGCCTTCGGCGCCATCGCCATCCCGATCATCACCGCCGGCACTCTGACGGGAATCGACTACCAGGACATCGGCGCCATGGTCGGTCACCAGACCCCGTTCCTCGCCGCAGTCGTGCCGCTCTTCCTCGTCCTGCTCGTCGACGGGCGTCGCGGGCTGAAGCAGATCTGGCCGCTGGCCCTCGTCGTGGGCATCGCCTTCGGCCTCGCCCAGTGGGTCTCCGCCACGTTCCTCTCCGTCGAACTCACCGACATCATCGCCTCCCTCGTCGGCCTCGCAGCCGTCGTCATCATGCTGCGCTTCTGGAAGCCGAAGGGCGGTCAGGACGCACTCGACCGCATGGCCGATGAGCGCGAACACGAAGGCGCCGATGCTCCCGATGCCGGCGGTGCCTCTGCTGCCGTTGCCACTGATGTGAAGAAGGAGACCGCGCCGCTGACCGGGTCCCGCGTCTTCCTCGCGCTCTTTCCCTATCTGCTCGTCATCGTCATCTTCTCCGTGGCCAAACTCGTGCCGGTACTCAACAACTGGCTGGCCTCGACCGATGTGAAGATCCCCTGGCCCGGACTGGATGGGAACATCCTCAACGCCGCCGGCGAAGTCTCGACGAGCACGGTCTACAACTTCCAATGGCTGTCCTCTCCGGGCACCCTGCTGCTCATCTCCGGCATCATCGTCGCGATCGTGTACAAGATGTCGGCGAAGGACGCCGTCGATGTCTTCATCGTCAACGTCGTGAAGATGAAGTTCTCGATCCTCACCGTCGGCTCCGTTCTCGCGCTGGCCTATGTCATGAACCTCTCGGGCCAGACGATCACCATCGGAACCTGGATCGCCGGCACCGGAGCCTTCTTCGCCTTCCTCTCGCCGATCCTCGGCTGGCTGGGCACTGCTGTGACCGGTTCGGACACCTCGGCGAACGCACTGTTCGCGACCCTGCAGCAGACCGCCGCACACGAGGCCGGGCTCAACCCGCTGCTGCTCGTCGGCGCCAACAGCTCCGGCGGCGTCCTCGGCAAGATGGTCAGCCCGCAGAACCTCACCATCGCGGCCACCGCCGTCGGTCTGCTCGGCAAGGAGGCCTCGATCCTCCGCCGCGTCATCGGCTGGTCCCTGGGCATGCTCGTCGCCATGTGTCTGCTCGTCGGACTCCAGTCGACGGTGCTGTCCTGGATGGTCCCCGGCTCCTGAATCCGCGCGGCGCCGTCTTGCCGATCGGACCACCCGCACCAGCCACCACCCACTTCTCAACCACCGCCTAATCAAAGGAGCGAAAAACATGGTCAAGAGGCAGATTCCTCAGCCGGCCGAGATCTTCGAGCTGATGAAGTTCAAGAAGTTCGAACTCGACCCGAAGAAGCGCCGCTTGGAGAATGCGCTGACGATCGAGGACCTGCGCAAAATCGCGAAGCGCCGGACCCCGGCCGCGGCGTTCGACTACACGGATGGGGCCGCCGAGGGTGAGATCTCGATGGAGCGCTCGGTCCAGTCCTTCCGCGATATCGAGTTCCACCCCTCGATCCTCAAGGACGTCACGAACGTCGACACCTCGACCCAGATCATGGGCGGCAGCTCGGCCATGCCCTTCGGCATCGCGCCGACCGGCTTCACCCGACTCATGCAGACCGAGGGTGAGACCGCCGGCGCCGGAGCCGCCGGGGCTGCAGGCATCCCGTTCACGCTCTCGACGCTGGGCACGACGTCGATCGAGGACGTCAAGAAGACCAACCCGCATGGGCGCAATTGGTTCCAGCTCTATGTGATGAAGCAGCGCGACATCTCCTACGGCCTCGTCGAGCGGGCGAAGAACGCCGGGTTCGACACTCTCTTCTTCACCGTCGACGCTCCCGTCGCCGGTGCCCGACTGCGCGATACGCGCAACGGCTTCTCCATTCCGCCGCAGCTGACCCCGCAGACGATCCTCAACGCCATCCCTCGTCCCTGGTGGTGGTGGGACTTCCTGACCACCCCGAAGCTCGAGTTCGCGTCCCTGTCGGAGACCGGCGGCACCGTCGGCGAGCTCCTCGATTCGGCGATGGACCCCTCCATCAACTTCGATGACCTCGCCGAGATCCGCGCCATGTGGCCCGGCAAATTCTCCGTCAAGGGCGTGCAGACGCTCGAGGATGCGAAAAAGCTCGCCGACCTCGGCGTCGATTCGATCGTCCTGTCCAACCACGGCGGGCGCCAGCTCGATCGCGCGCCCGTGCCCTTCGAACTCCTCCCCGAGGTGGCTCGCGAGATCGGCAAGGACGTGGAGATCATCATCGACACCGGAATCCGCAACGGCGCCGACATCGTCGCGTCGTTGGCGCTGGGCGCGGACTTCACGCTCATCGGCCGCGCCTACCTCTTCGGCCTCATGGCCGGCGGTCGAGCAGGAGTGGACAGGACGATCGAGATCCTCGGCGAGCAGGTCGAGCGCACCATGCGCCTGCTCCAGGTCGCCGATGTCTCCGAGCTCAACCCGTCCCATGTGACCCAGCTGCGTCAATTCAACCGCGACGAGCGCGCGGAGATCATCAGCTCCCGCCCGGCCAAGGGCTGATTCGCCGAGGCGGCCCCGCGGAGGTCGATCCGACCACCGAGGCGGCCCCGCCGGGGCCGCCAAGACGGGGCTCCATAGGCAGAGAACGGACGGCCGGCAGCGAGAAGTATCGTCGCTGCCGGCCGTCCGTTTCGTGTTCAGGCGCTCACTTGCCGAATTCGTCCTCGATGCGGTCGAGGACGTTCGTGGCGGAGTAGTAATCGAGGCGGAATGAGTCGAGGCCCATCGGGTAGACGGCATCGTTCTTCACCGCCGGTGTGCTCTCGACCAGCGAGTTCTTCGCGTACGACGCGGCGGTCTTCTCGTTCGCGTTGAACAGGAACACGGATTCGCCGGTGACGGCCTTCGACAGGTTCTCACCGGTGACTTCGACGATATCGGCACGTTTGCCCATTTCGCCTTGGCCGGCTGTGCCTTCGGGGACCTCGGCGAGTTCGAAGCCGACCTCTTGGAGGAGCTTGCCTTGAGCGGATTCCGGGGTCCAGATGTTCGCGCTGGCCCCGGATCCTCCGCCCTTGGCCTTCTCGTTGAAGATCATGCCGGTGACCGGCTGCTTCGGGGCGTCGATGGCGGACTTGACCTCCTCGGCGCGGGAACCGAACTCGTCGTTGACCTTCTTCGCCTCATCCTCGTGGCCGGTGATCTCACCGAGCTTGGTGGTGACCTCCTGCCAGTCCTTGTCGCCGTAGTCGATGACGACGGTCGGAGCGATGTCGCTGAGCTGATCGTAGATGGCGTTCGCTGAGTCCTGGCCGGTCTTCGAGACCACGATGAGGTCAGGTTCCTCGGCGAGTACGGCCTCGACATCGGGGTCGCCCTGGTAGAGGGCCTTGACGTCCTTCTCCTTCGCGACGTCGCTCCACTGCGTGAAGAAGCCTTGATCGTCGGCAACGGGGGAATTGGGCATGGTGGCCCCGGAGGCGGTGACCGGTGCGTCGACGGCGAGGAGGCTGCCGGTGAGAGTCACCGAGGTGGAGACGATCGATTCGGGAGCTTCGTCGATGGTCACTTCGTGGCCGGCGTCGTCCGTGATCGTCAGGGGCCATTGACCGTCGGCGGCGGTGTCGCCATCGCCGGAGTCGGAAGAGCCGGACCCGCCGCAGGCGCTGAGGCTGAGAGCGGTGGCGAGGGTGACTGCGGCAAATACGCGTGTGCTGCCGGGTTTGACGCGGGACATAGGGAACCTTTCGAGAATGTTCGCTTGCGAAGATGAGCCTAACCTAAGTAGGCCCGGGAAACTGCATTCGTGGTGCGATTCAGCGGAAGGTGCGGCGTGTCGAGCGAAGTATCCACTTAGGGTAGGCTCATCTTCGTGAAATCGACTCTGAAGAATCGGGCGGTTGCTGTGGCCGCCTCAGCTCTGACCATTGCCCTGTTCGCTGTCGGCTGTGCCGCCGAGGGTGACAAGGGCGCCGACGGGGACGCCGGAAACAAAGATGTTGCGACAGGAGGCGAGGCCTTCGGCACTGCTGATGAGGAGACTGCGAAGCTCGGCAGCGATGCCGAGGCTGGGGTCTTCCCGCGGACGGTCAAGCATGCGAATGGCACGACGGAGATCGAGAAGAAGCCCGAGCGCGTCGTCGTCCTCGACACGGGAGAGCTCGACGATGTCCTGTCGCTGGGCATCACACCCGTCGGCATGGTGACGACCGAAGGCGCCAGCCCGGTGCCGAGCTATCTCGAAGACCAGGTCAAGGGAGTCGAGACGGTCGGCACGATTCAGGAGCTTGATCTCGAGAAGATCGCCTCACTCGAACCTGACCTCATCCTCGGTAGCCAGCTGCGCGCCGACAAACTCTATGACGAACTCGACTCCATTGCTCCGACGGTGTTCTCGATCCGTCCCGGTTTCCCGTGGAAGGAGAACTTCCGCCTCGTGGGTGAGGCGATGGGCATGGAAGACGAGACGACGAAGGAGCTTGAGGAGTACGCTCGCGAGGCTGGAGAGCTCAAGGACTCCGTCGACGGCGACCCGACGATCTCGCTCGTGCGCTTCATGCCTGATCGCCTCCGCCTGTACGCGAATCAGTCGCTCATCGGAGTCATCCTCCACGATGCCGGGTTCAAGCGCCCGAAGAATCAGGACGTCGACGAGCTCGCCGTCGAGATCTCTCCGGAGAACCTCGACCAGGCGGCCGGCGACTATGTCTTCTACACCAGCTATGGCGATCCGGAGGCGACCGGGGAGAAGAAGGCACTCGAGTCGAGCCAATGGAAGGGTCTCGACGCGGTCCAGGACAGCAAGGCCATCCGCGTCAATGACGATGTCTGGTTCCTCGGACTCGGCCCGACCGGGGCCGGTCAGATCCTCGATGATCTGGAGGGCCACCTCGGCGAGTGAATCTCCGAGAGATTTCGCAGTGACGGCGAAGAAATCGCCTCTATGCTGACTCTCATCATCTGACTCGGAGAGGTCACCATGGGATCAGCAGCCGCTGCGAGAGGCGACGACGGGTTCGTTAAGGAACTCGACCGGAATTTCAAAGGGCGCGAAAGCGGCCCATCGGGCAGTGCTGCGGTCACTCCTCTCGTTGTCATCGCCGGGGTTCCCGGGGCAGGCAAGACCGAAGCGCTCAGAGTATTACGGGGCCGATCGCCTCGGGTGCGGTCGGCAGACCCGGAGGGCGTGCGACGTCAGCTGCGTCAGTGGGTGCCGTGGTTGCCGTACGCGCTTGTTCGACCGATTCTCCACACGATCGCCCATCTCCGCGTGCTTGCGCTCATGCTCAACAGGGGCGGCGGACCGCTGGTCATCCATGATCCGGGCACCCGCCGATGGAGTCGCCGACTCATTGTGAGCCTTGCAGGAATTCTCGGATATCGACCGATGATTGTCTTCATCGATACTGATCGAGATTCCGCGCTTCGCGGTCAGGCGCAGCGGAAGAGGCTTGTCAGGCGACGCGCCTTCGACCGACATTGGAGGCGCTGGAGCGAACTGCGCGAGCGCATCCTTCGTGGTGACAGCCTCGGTGACGGTGAGCCCTGGGGCCGTGTCGTGCTGTCGCATCGGGGTGCTGTTGTCGATGATGTTCTCGGCCTGCTCGATACCGCAGCGGCTGTCTGAAAAGAAATCCTCTCCCGCCGGAATAAAACCATCCTCAGCAAAGTTGAGTCTGGTGTACGCAACTTTGATGAGGCCGACTTGACGGTCGGAACCTCGAAGAGAATACTTGAGTCCGGTTGGCTCAATGTGTGCGGTCGAGTGGTTCTGACTCAAGAACCGGAGCCACCCGATCGCACACATTCGAGTCGCAGGAACTCACGATCTGTAAGGAGAGAAAACTATGGCACGTGCAGTCGGAATCGACCTCGGAACCACGAACTCCGTCGTCACCGTCCTCGAGGGCGGCGACCCGAAGGTCATCGCAAACGCGGAAGGCGGTCGCACGACCCCGTCCGTCGTGGCAGTCAACAAGAACGGCGACTCCCTCGTCGGTGAGATCGCCAAGCGCCAGGCCGTCACGAACATCAAGAACACCGTCGCATCGGTCAAGCGCCACATGGGCACCGACTGGTCCACCGAGATCGGCGGCAAGAAGATGACGGCCCCCGAAGTTTCGGCCCGCATCCTCCAGAAGCTCAAGCACGACGCCGAAGAGTACCTGCAGGAGAAGGTCACCGACGCGGTGATCACCGTTCCCGCATACTTCAACGATGCTGAGCGCCAGGCAACCAAGGACGCCGGTGAGATCGCCGGCCTCAACGTCTCGCGCATCATCAACGAACCCACTGCTGCCGCTCTGGCCTACGGCCTCGAGCGCGGCAAGGAAGACGAGCTCATCCTCGTCTTCGACCTCGGTGGCGGTACCTTCGACGTCTCCCTGCTGGAAGTCGGCAAGGACGAAGACGACTTCTCCACCATTCAGGTCCGCGCGACCTCCGGTGACAACCGCCTCGGCGGTGACGACTGGGACCAGCGCATCGTCGACTGGCTGGTCGAGCAGGTCAAGAACAACTACGGCGTGGACCTGACCAAGGATGCCACCGCTCTGCAGCGCCTCAAGGAAGCCGCAGAGCAGGCCAAGAAGGAACTGTCCTCGGCCACCAGCACGAACATCTCGCTGCAGTACCTGTCGATGAGCGAGAACGGACCCATCCACCTGGATGAGACCCTCACCCGTGCGAAGTTCGAGGACCTGACCAAGGACCTCCTCGAGCGCACCAAGGCTCCGTTCCACGCAGTCATGAAGGACGCCGGTGTCTCCGTCAGCGACATTGACCACGTCGTCCTCGTGGGCGGTTCGACCCGTATGCCCGGCGTCTCCGCCGTCGTCACCGAACTCACCGGAGGCAAGGAGCCCAACAAGGGCGTCAACCCCGATGAGGTCGTCGCCATCGGCGCCGCCGTTCAGGCCGGTGTCCTCGTGGGTGAGCGCAAGGACGTCCTGCTCATCGACGTCACCCCGCTCTCGCTCGGACTCGAGACCAAGGGCGGCGTGATGACCAAGCTCATCGAGCGCAACACCCCGATCCCGACCAAGCGTTCGGAAACCTTCACCACCGCTGAGGACAACCAGCCCTCCGTGTCGATCCAGGTCTTCCAGGGTGAGCGTGAGTTCACTCGCGACAACAAGAACCTCGGCACCTTCGAGCTGACCGGTATCGCTCCGGCTCCGCGCGGTGTGCCGCAGATCGAGGTCGCCTTCGACATCGACGCCAACGGCATCGTCCACGTGTCGGCCACCGACAAGGGCACCGGCACCGAGCAGTCGATGACGATCACCGGCGGTTCGGCACTGCCGAAGGAAGACATCGACCGCATGGTCCGCGAGGCCGAGGAGCACGCAGAAGAGGACAAGAAGCGCCGTGAGGCTGCCGACGTCCGCAACAATGCGGAGAACCTCGCCTACCAGACCGAGAAGCTGCTGACCGACAATGCCGACAAGCTGCCGGAAGAGCTCAAGACCGAGATGCAGGGCGATGTCGACGCCGTCAAGGAAGCCCTCAAGGGTGAAGACGACGACGCCGTGAAGAGCGCCTACGACAAGCTCGTGGAGAACCAGCAGAAGATCGGCGAAGCCATCTACAGCCAGCAGGGCGGTGCCGAAGGCGCCGAAGCTGCCGGTGAAGGCGCAGCCGATGCGAGCGCAGACGACGATGTCGTCGACGCCGAAGTTGTCGACGATGAGGATGAGGAGAAGAAGTAATGACTGCCGAGGGCAACGACAAGTCGTCCGAGGAGCCAGGCTTCACCTTCAGTGACAAGCGCCGGGTCGATCCGAACACCGGTGAGGTCCGTCCCGAGGCCGACGCCCAGTCGGCCTCGGCCGGGGCCGGCGAGGAGCCGACCGCGGACCCGAATGCCGAACAGGCTGCCGCGGCCGATGCCAGCGACCTCGGTGTGGACATCCCGTCCGATGCCTCGGGTCTCGAGGACATCGAGCCGGAGGCCGAGCCCGAACCGGGTTCGGAGGCAGCGGGATACCTGGCCGACCTCAAGCGAATCAACGCCGAATATGCGGCCTACCGGATGCGGGCCGACCGCGAACGTGAGCGTGCGGCGCTCGGCGGCACGATCAAGGTCGTCGAGGCCCTGATTCCTGTGCTCGACGAGGTCAAGCTCGCTCGCGACAACGGCGATGTCACCGGGCCTTTCGAGACCCACGTGAACAAGCTGGTCGAATCGCTGAACAAGCTCGGCGTCGAGCAGTACGGAGAGGTCGGCGACGAGTTCGATCCGAATATCCACGAAGCGCTCATGCAGCAGCCTTCGGATGAGGTCGAGAATCCGACGCTCTTCCTGGTCATGCAGCCGGGCTACCGGATCGGGGAGCGCATCATCCGCGCCGCCCGCGTTGGTGTCCAGCAGCCGGAGGACTGAGCAGCGACCATGATCGCCGAGGCGGCTGCCTGCCCCGCACGCCGGTTCACCGACGTGCGGGGCCGGGGAACCGCCTCGGCGGCGGTCCGGATCTCCGGGGCATCGCCCCGGGGATGCGGATTGTGAGAGGACAAGTGAATACCCTGATGACAGGATTGATTGGAAGGAAAGGAGGTGCCAGGTGAATACCGGACCTCAGAATGATTGGTTCGACAAGGACTTCTACAAAACCCTCGGCGTCTCCAAGGATGCTTCCGATGCCGAGATCAAGAAGGCCTATCGCAAGCTCGCGCGCAAGTATCACCCGGACGCCAACCCCGGTGATGAGAAGGCCGAGGAGAAGTTCAAGGAGATCGGCCAGGCCCACCAGGTGCTCTCCGACAAGGAATCCCGGGCCCAGTACGATCAGGTTCGCGCCATGGGCGGCGGCGCCAGGTTCAGCGCCGGTTCCGGTGGACCCGGCGGGGCTGCCGGCGGCGGATTCGACGACGTGTTCTCCGACCTCTTCGGAGGCGGCGGACGCACCCGGACCCGCACGACCTACGGCGGTGGGGGAGACGTTCCCCCGGACCTGGCGGATCTGCTCGGCGGATTCGGCGGAGGTTTCGGCGGTGGCGGCGGATACGGCAGCTACCAGCCTCCGGTCAAGGGCGGCGACATCAAGTCGAGCACGACGCTGTCGTTCACCGAAGCCATCGACGGCGCCTCGGTGAAGCTGAACATGCCCGGTGGGAAGCCGCTGACCGTGCGCACCCCGATCGGGGTCAAGGACGGACAGAAGATCCGCCTGGCCGGCAAGGGCAAGGCCAGCCCCAACGGCGGCGAGCCCGGTGACGTCATCCTCACCGTGCACGTGAGCCCGCACCCGGTCTTCACCCGCGATGGTGACAACCTGCGGATGGATCTGCCGATCAGCTTCGACGAGGCGGCCCTCGGCGCCGAGGTCAAGGTGCCGACTCTGGGCGGGATGCCCGTCAAGGTCAAGGTCGCACCGGGTACACCGTCGGGACGGACCCTGCGCGTGCGGGGCAAAGGTGTGAAGACGAAGAAGGGCACCGGCGATCTGCTGGCGACAGTCGAGATCGTGGCGCCGAAGAACCTGTCCAAGGAAGCCAAGCAAGCGGTCGAGTCGTTCAAGGCCGCCACTGAAGGTGAGGACCCACGCGCCGGCTTGCTGGACAAAGCCAAGGCCAGCTGAGGTGGTGAATCACAATGCACATTTCATCGAGTGCGGCGGTGTATGTCATCTCGGTGGCCGCGGATCTGGCGGGCATGCACCCACAGACGCTGCGGCAGTATGACCGACTGGGTCTCGTCTCTCCGGAACGCACTGCGGGCCGGGGCCGGCGTTATTCCGGGAAGGACATCGCCAAGCTGCGACTGATCCAGCAGCTGTCGCAGGACGAGGGAGTCAACCTCGTCGGGATCAAGAAGATCATCGACCTGCAGAATCAGGTCGATGCGCTCAAGAGCCGCAACGAGGAGCTTGAGGACGAGGTTCGGGCACGCCGGTCGGCGCAGGAACGCGATGCGCGTGTCTTCGCGGCCGGAACCGTGGGCGGAGACGTCGTCTCGATCTCGAGGGGACGACGCCCACAGGGTCGCCCTGAGCCGGGAGCTCTGGTGCTGTACAACCGGTACCGACGCGGCTGATCCTGACGAGGCCCGACTGGGACGCTGAGAACAGCGTCGAGGCGGAGTGCGAACCGAACTTTCGGTGCGCACTCCGCCTTTTCGCGTTGCTCGACGAATCCAGTTCATTGCGGCGCAGAAAAGTACACGTGTTGTGCGACACTGACTCTGTGAACGAGAAAGAGAAGGTTCGACAGGTCGCCGACAGTGCCGATTCGGCGGCTCAGGAAGCCGCGGACAGCCGCTGGTTCGAGCGTGTGGCCCGCGCGGGCTTCATTGCCAATGGGTTGGTCCACGCGATCCTCGGTGCGACGGCCGTGACGATCGGCCTGGGGCAGGGCGGCGGCGAAGCCGACCAGGCCGGAGCGGTCGGACAGATCGCTTCACAGCCCTTCGGCCTGGTGCTGATCGTCATCTGCTTCCTCGGCTGTGCGCTGATGGCGTTGTGGTGCTTGGTCAACGCGTTCTTCGGTGCGTCGTCGCTGCGCGGTGCCGGAACTCGCGACCCGCAGGAGAAGCAGGGGAGGAAACAGTGGATCGACTTCTTCTCGACGGTCGGTTCTGCCATTGCCTATGTGGTGGTTGCCGCGACCTTCTCCCAGTTCGTCTTCGGCGGAGGATCGGACTCGGGCAAAGCGAGCTCACAGGCCTCGACGACCGTGGCGAAGGCCCCGGGCGGACTGTATATCCTCATGGCTGCCGGCGCCGTGATTGCGCTCATCGGCATCGTGTTCTGTATCAATGGTCTGCGCCGGAAGTGGAAAGATGAGCTTCGTCGGCCGCGCAGCGCGTTCACCCGCTTCCTCGTCGGGTTCACCGGTGTTGTCGGGTATCTGGGCAAAGGTGCGACGCTGCTGTCGGTGGGCATCCTCATCGTGGTGTCTGCGGCGACCGGTGATCCGGAGGAGTTCACTGGTATCGACGGTGCGCTCAAGGGCATGCGCGATCAGCCGTTCGGGCCGTACCTGCTGTTGGCGGTGGGCTTGGGCCTGGTCCTCTACGGAGTCTTCCTCGCCTTGCGCTCGAGGTACGACCGCATGGATTGAGCAGTCTTCTGCCCGGCGGCAGATGTTTGGCCGCTGATGTTTAGCCGCTGAGATACGAAGAAGGGCGCGAACCCAACTGGGTTCGCGCCCTTCTTCGACTCACGCCCGGCTCAGTCGAGCCGGCACGTTCTCAAGTCGGTCGCCATCAGATCTCAGCGGGATCCTTGGCGACCTTCTTGCGGCGCATGGTCATGGCGACTGCAACTCCACCGATGAGGAGGAGGCCGGCGCCGCCGACGAGGCCGGTCAGCTCGGTACCGGTGCGGGGCAGGTCGCCGCCGTTGCCGGCATCTCCGTTGTCGCCATCGTCGTTTCCACCGTTGCCGTCTTCATCGCCGCCGCCGGCGTTCGAGTCCTCCTCGACCGAGAAGTCACCGATCAGTTCGTCATCGCCGCAGGTGACGGTGACGTCGTATTCGCCGACGTAGGCCGATGCGTTGGAGGCGCTGGTGCCATAGACGTTGACGTTGGCCTTGCCTTCGTCGTCAGCCTGGACGGTCTTGTCGAAGGCGGTGACGCTCGACTCGCCCTTGGGATTGACGAGGAAGCGGACGTCTTCACCGGGTTCGCAGTTCTCGACGGCGAGGGTGACGCCCTTGTCTTCCTTGACGAAGTCAGCAGGCGTGATCGACTCGGGGGAGACGGTCAGCTTGGCTTCTTCAACCGGAGCGGTGGGCTCTTCGGTTTCGTCTTCGGTGATGACGAAGTCCTGAGCCGGGGAGTTGGTTTCCGACTCCTGGTCGACGCCCCAGACGGAGTAGTCGCCGGCCGGAAGCGCTTCGTCGCCCTCGAACTTCAGGGTTGCGGAGATCTTTCCTTCGTCGTCGGCTTCGACTTCCTTGGTCGCGAACGGCGACGTTGCGTTGCCGCCGACGACGGTGACCTTGCTGTTCGGGGTGAAGCCCTCACCGGTGACCTTGATGCCGTTCTCTGCGAACTCGCTCTCCGTGAACTTGTCGGCGTTGAGCGAGACCTTCGGGTCGACCTCGGGAGCCTCGGGCTCGTCTGTGTCGTCGACGACGGAGAAGCTCAGCCCGTCATAGGTGCGCTCCTCGCCATCGCGAGTGATCGTGACGGAGAAGTCGACCTTGCCGTTCTCGATGTCTTCGGCGGGCTGAGTCGAGTAGATGTTGTATTCGAAGGTATCGCCCTCAGCACTTCCTGCTTCGCCGGTGAGCGAATCCGAGATCTTGTCTCCGGCTTCAAGGCCGGTGATCGTGACGACGATTCCCTTGTCCTTGTTGGCGAGATCCTCGGCGGTGATCTCCTTGGGGGAGGTCGTCACCTTCGCCTCGATAGCCTGCGCTTCAGCCTCAGGTGATTCAGACGGAGTGCTCTCCTGGGCGTCGCCGGAGTTCTTGACGACAGTGTGCGCGTAGCTGTCCGAGCTTGGAGCAGCGATGACTGGGGATGCGGCCAGGCCGGTGATGGCGATGGCCACCGCGGGGGCGAGGGCGAGCTTCTTCATGTATTTCCTTAGAAAATTACAGCTGGGTGTGAAGTATTACGAATGTAACAGTAATGCAACATTCACCACACACATAGTTGTGGTCGTTTTGTTCAGCACTGACGTCGGCTCTGTTGCAGAGTTCATTCTTCATTCACCCTGAACACCCGGTTCGTCACAGACTGCAGAACAGTGGGAGGGGCGGCTCAGCGTGTGCTGAGCCGCCCCTCCCACTCGATTCAGGCCATCCGCCTGGCTCGGATCAGAAGCTCGTCGGAGTCTGTCCGAACTTGTTCTTGCGGCCGGTCAGTGCGATCGCGGCGCCACCGACGAGGAGGAGCAGGGCTCCCGTTGTCAGTCCACCGAGGTCGGCACCGGTGCGAGGCAACTGGCTGCCGTCATCTCCGCCGCCGTTGCCAGCATTGCCGTTGTCTCCGCCGTCAGATCCGCCGCCGTTGGCGCCTTCAGTGACCGTGAAGGAGTCCTTCATGGTGTCGTCGCCGCAGGTCGCGGTCGCAGTGTACGCACCGACGTAGGCGGAGACATCCGACGAGGTGCCGAAGACGTTGACGGAGGCATTGCCTTCGTCGTCAGCCTTGACGGTGTTCTCGTAGGCCGTGACGTTGATGCCCTTCGGGTTGACCTCGAAGTGGACGTCTGCGCCGGGCTCGCAGTTCTCGACGGCGAGGGTGACGCCCTTCTTCTCATTGGCGAAGTCCGCCGCCTCGATCGTCTTCGGCGAGACCTTGAAGGTCGCCTCGGCGGGAGCCTCGGTCTCACCGTCGTCTTCGCCGACAACGTTGATGTTGCCGTTGAGAGTCTCCGACTCGGTGCCTTCGCGGTCGATGGTGACGGTGAACGGAACCTTGCCGACCTCGAGGTTCGCGGGGTTGCCTTCGTACCAGAGGTGGAGCTTGTAGTCACCGTCGGCATCTGCGGTCTCACTCTTGCCGGTGAGTGAGTCGGTGATCGTGTCGCCCTTCTTCACGCCGGAGACGGTGACTGTCACGCCCTTGTCCTTGTTGGCGAGATCCGCGGCCGTGATTTCCTTGGGATCGACCTTGAGTGAGGCGTCGATCGGATCGACGGCGTCCTCGTCTTCGTCGGTGACGGTGACCTCGACGGAGTTGCTGGCGGTGCTGGTCTCATCGTCGATGAAAGTCAGCGAGTAGGTGCCGGCTTCGAGAGATTCGGGAGCGGTCACAACGCCTTCGACATCACCGTTTTCGTCAGCGCGCAGTTCGTCAGCCTGCGGTGCGGCGGCACGCTGCGTTGAGACGGCCTCGCCCTTGACGCTGACGGTTCCGTTCGGGGTGAACCCGGATCCGCTGAACTTCAGACCGTCCTTCTTGAAGTCCTCGAGCGAGATCTCCTTCGAGTCGACCTTGACGGTCGGGTCGACCTCGCTGGTTTCGTCGACGACGTTGATGGTGCCGTTGAGGGTCTTTGATTCCTCGTCCTCACGGTCGATGGTGACGGTGAAATCGACGGGGCCCTTTTCGAGATCCGCGGGATCGCCTTTGTAGTAGACGCTGAAGGTGAAATCACCATCGGCTTGCACAGTCTTCTCTTTGCCGGTCAGGCTGTCAGTGACTGTGTCGTCCTTTTCAAGGCCGGTAACAGTGACGTCGACGCCCTTGCTCTCGTCGGCGAGATCTTCTGCGGTGATCTCGTTTGGGGACACCGAGAGTTTGGCGTCGATCGGGGCGGTCCCGTCATCTGCAAACGGGGCGTACGAGAAGCTAGTTGTCTCCGTGACGCTTTGTGCATTCTTGCGCTCGACCTGAACGGCAAGGCTCTGCTGGCCGGAGGTGAGGGACTCGGCGCTCTTGGAGGAGCGCAGCTTCATCGTTGCGGTCGATCCCTGAGCGGTCGTCGCCGGGCCGGTCAGGCCGGACTTGGCGGCGACCTTGTCGCCCTTCTCGAGGCCGGTGACCTTGACGGTCACACCGTCCTCGTGGAGCTCCTCGGCGGTGACTTCACCCGAGGTCACCTGCACCGAGGCATTGATCGGATTGGCCTTGTCCTCGGACTTGTCGTCGTCCTTGGAGTCCTTGTCCTCGTCCTTGGGGGCAGGAGCGGGCTTCGGATCGACCTTCTTCGGAGGCTTCTTTGCCTCGTCCTTCTTGTCTGCCTTGTCCTCGGCGGCCTTCTTCTCATCCGCTTTCTTCTTCTCAGCGGCCTTCTTGGCAGCCTCGGCCTTTTCCTTGGCCTTCTTTTCGGCTGCCGCCTTCTCTGCAGCTGCCTTCTTCTCGGCTTCAGCCTTCTCAGCCGCGGCCTTCTTGGCCTCTTCCTTCTTCTTGGCTTCGGCCTTTGCGGCTTCAACCTTCTTCTGCTCGGCCTTCTGCGTGGAGGCGGACTGGGCAGACGTCGATTCCGCGGCAGCGACCGGGCTCGCGACAAGCCCGGTGAACGCTAGCGCGACTGCCGGCGCGAGGATGATCTTCTTCATTGGAGTGCCTTCAATCTCTGTGGCGAGGGGTGTGATACGGCACTCATCCTAGGTTCTGAGGGTTTTCCAAACTATTTCTGTACGTTTTGTTCAGGTTTAGAAGCGGTAACACTTAGGTGAATTTCTTTAACCGTTTCGTGACCTACTCGTCGGTAAAAGAATGACCGTCAGTGCAGCCTCGGCGAAAGGACGGGTCGACCGCGCGAATTCAGCGTTTGCGAACTAGACAGGCCACGCCTCGGCGCGGATCTGCTTGCGCTGTTCGACGGTGGGCACGCGGACGGTCAGGGCGGAGGGGTCGACCTCCATCTCCAGGTAGGACGACTGTCCCAGCGGGTCTCCGTCGATCTGGATATCGACCTCGTCGCCGGCTTCGATGACGACCTTTCGGCACTTCCGGATGTTCGTGTGCAGCCCGCGTGAGGCTCGGCGGCCGGCGATCGATGCGAGCACGCCGACCCATTGGCCGAGGTTCTTCGGGCTGACGATGAGCACGTCGAGCATGCCGTCGTCGATCACGGCCTGCGGAAGCAGCTGGATGCCTCCCTGCAATCGGCCGCAGTTGCCGCCGAGCACTGAACGCACCCTTGCCGAGATCCGATACTCGTCGTCGAAGGTGACCTTGACATGACTGGGTTTGCCGGTGAGCTTCCGCGATCCCGCTTCGACGTAGGCGAGCCATCCGAGGCGGGCCTTGAGATCGTCATTGGTATCGGCCATGACCGCGGCGTCGAAGCCGAGTCCGGTCATCACGGTGAAGACATGGGTATCGCCGTCGGGGGCGATCTTCGCCGTCCCCACGTCGATCTCCCGGTTGCGTCCCCACAGCGCGATCCGCAGCGCCCATTCCGTCTTGTCGAGGACGAGGTCGATATTGCGGGCGAGCAGATTCCCGGTCCCCAACGGCACGATCCCCAGCGGAGTGGAGGTGCCGGCCAGCGCCGAGGCGACCGCACGGATGGTGCCGTCCCCGCCGGCGGCGATGACGACGTCGACTCCCTCGTCGAGGGCACGGACCGTGGCCCCCTCACCGGAATCCTCGGGGGTGGTCTCGAGCACGAGCGGAGGGTTCCATCCCTCGAAACGACAGATCGCCTCGGCGGTGGCGGCCAATTTGCGCACATCGGTCTTTGTGGGATTGACGATGAGCGCGGCACGGTATCGGGCCGCATCATCGACTGCCTCGTCGGCGAGGTTCGCCGGGTGGGCGTAGCGTCTCATCGTGTTGAGCGTGCGTCGCACGCCGTTGCGGCGGCCGATGAGGAACGCGGCCACGAGCACGGCGAGGGCACCGATGACGATGACCCAGGTCATCAGGGGGTCCAACTCGATGATCATGTCCCAAATCTACAGTGCTCCGGTCGTGTGCAGGCTGAGTGCCGAATGTCGAAAACACGCCCGGCCCGTTAAGCTGAGAGGGTGATCGATCTAGCGCTTCTCAGAGACAACCCGGCCCTGTTCAAGGCATCGCAGGAGGCTCGCGGGGCATCCGTCGAGCTCATCGACGAGGTCATCGCCGCCGATTCCGCTCGTCGCGCGGCCATCACCGCCTTCGAAGACGCACGAGCGGATCAGAAGTCGTTCTCCTCCCAGATCGCGAAGGCACCGAAAGAGGACAAGCCGGCACTCATCGCCGAGGGCAAGGCGAAGTCCGAGGCCGTGAAGTCGCTGTCCGCGGAGTCCGAAGAAGCCACTTTCGCCTTCGACCAGCTCGTGTCAAAGGTCCCGAACCTCATCATCGACGGCATCCCTGCCGGCGGCGAAGAGAACTTCGTGACGCTCAAGACCGTCGGCGTTCCCCGCGACTTCACCCAAGACGGCTTCGAACCGCTCGATCATCTCGAGATCGGTGAGAAGCTGAAGGCCATCGACACCCAGCGGGGAACAAAGGTCTCCGGATCGCGTTTCCACTACCTCACCGGTTTCGGCGCGAAGCTCGAGATGGCTCTGCTCAACCTCGCCCGCGACGTCGCCGAGGAGGCCGGGTTCAGCCCGACCATCACCCCGACCCTGGTCCGTCCCGAAGTCATGCGCGGCACCGGGTTCCTCGGTGAGCACGCCGATGAGGTGTACCGCCTCGAAGCCGACGACCTGTTCCTCGTCGGCACCTCCGAGGTGCCCCTGGCCGGCTACCACATGGACGAAATCATCGATCTCTCCGACGGTCCGCTGCGCTACGCCGGCATCTCCTCCTGCTACCGCCGCGAGGCCGGCTCCTACGGCAAGGACACCCGCGGAATCATCCGCGTCCACCAGTTCCAGAAGGTCGAGATGTTCGCCTACGTCCCGGTCGAGGACGCCGAAGCCGAACACGAGCGGATGTTGTCCCTGCAGGAGAAGATGCTCGGACTGTGCGAGCTGCCCTACCGGGTCATCGACACAGCCGCCGGCGACCTCGGTGACTCGGCCGCCCGCAAGTTCGACTGCGAAGCCTGGGTGCCGACTCAGGGCACCTACCGGGAACTGACCTCGACGTCGAACTGCACGACATTCCAGGCCCGCCGCCTGCAGATCCGCGAACGCCGCGACGGATCGACCCGCCCCGTCGCCACCCTCAACGGAACCATGGCCAACACCCGCTGGCTGGTGCCGATCCTCGAAAACCATCAGCAGGCGGACGGCTCGGTCACGGTGCCCGAGGCGCTGCGACCCTACCTCGGCGGGATGACCGCACAGGGACCGGAAGGACCGCGCTACTGAGCCTGTGCCGGGACGCGGGGCACTGACCGTGCGGCGGAACTCGGCGGGACTCGGTTGGGTTCGGTCGCCTCGGCGCCGGGAAGAACGACAAGAAGATTCACGCATACGTTGGGAGACACATTGACCCCGCACCTCATCGCACTCGATGTCGACGGCACGATCGTCGGCTACGACGGAACCCTGTCGGAGTCGGTGAAACAGGTGCTCGATCGGCTCGCCGAGGAGGGCCACCACCTTGTGATCTCCACCGGCCGTGCCCTGCCGGGAGCGCTCGAGGTCGTCCACGCGCTCGACCTCAAGCACGGTTTCGTCGTGTGCTCGAACGGATCGGTCGTCGTCCGCCTCGACCCGGAGCTGCCGTTGGGGTGGGAGCTGCACCATGTCGTGTCCTTCGACCCGAAGGATGCGCTCGAGCAGATGCACGCGGCGCTGCCGACGGCACTGTTCCTCGTCGAGGATCCGGACCTGCACCGGTGGGCGTCTGGGGCGTTCCCGGTCGGCGAACTCGCCGAATCCGACACACTCGACATCGTCGACTTCGACGAGCTGCTGACCAAGCGGGCCACCCGCATCGTCATGCGCGAGGTCAACGGCACCGCCGAGGAGTTCGCCGCCGCTGTGGACTCGCTCGGACTGCATGAGGTCAGCTACTCGGTGGGCTGGAGCAACTGGCTCGACATCGCCCCGGACGGGGTCTCGAAGGCCAGCGGTCTGGAGATCGTGGCCGAGGAACTCGGGGTCAAGCACGCTCACACTGTGGGGGCCGGAGACGGACTCAACGACCTCGAGATGATCGAATGGGTCGAACACGGAATTGTCATGGGGCAGTCGAAGGACGAACTCAAGGTGCTCGCGAGCGTGGTCACCGACTCGGTCGACGACGACGGACTGGCCACCGCCCTCGTCGACTACTTCAGCCTCGACTCAGCGCTCCTCGAGGCAGAGGGCACCACCAACACCCGCCCCTAATTACTACCTGACGGCGACCCAGCTACCTCGCGCGAGGTTGCTGGGCCGCCGTCAGGTAGCAATTAGGACTAGTTGGGGCGGGTGTCTAAGACGGCGTCGAGGTAGCGGGCGACGCCATCGTCGTCGACGGCCTCCGTTACGGCCGCAGCGATCGCCTTGACTGATCCCAGCGCATTGCCCATCGCGACCCCGTGCCCGGCCCACGACAGCATCTCGATGTCATTGGGCATATCCCCGAACGCCATCACCTGCGACTGTGCCACCCCGAGGTGGTCGCACAGGTCGGACAGCGTCTTCGCCTTCGTGATCCCGAACGGTGCGAGTTCGACGAGGCCGTTGTCCGGCTCGGAGAACGAGGCATGGCAAGTGCCGTCGACGAGCGGATCGATGAGGTCGTGCATCGCCTGCGAATCGCTCGTCTCCAGACGCACGAGCACCTTCACGACGTCCTCGCCGGCGAGTTCGGAGACATCGTCGATGATCCTGGCCTCACGCGGTCGACCGGTGACGAACTCCCGGTCGATGAAACCGCCGTTGAGAGTCTCGTAGGCGAACCGGGCTTCGGGATGATCGACGCGGACCGCCTCGGTGATCTCCGTGAGTGTCTCCGTATCGATGGTGTGGGCATCGACGACGGACTGCGATGCGATGTCGTAGACGACCGCACCGTTGAGGCAGACGACGCGACCGAGGTCGGGGATCTGCTCGGCGATCGGCGCTAACCATCGGATGGGCCGCCCGGTGACGAGCACGAACGGGATTCCCGCATCCTGACAGCGGTGGATCGCATCGATGGTGGCCGTCGAGATCGGCTTCCAGTTCAGCAGCAGAGTGCCGTCGATATCGCTGGCGACGAGGCCGAGGTCGAAGTCATCCGGCGGCAGGATATCGGGGCTGATCGGAGGTCTCATGATGCCTCCACCCTAGCGAGAATCTCCCGCGCCCGCCCCAGCAGCTCCTCGGCGTCCGTGATGAACCGAACCGTGGCCTCGGCGCTCGAGTCGATCGACCGTCCCGATGGCCCGTCCGACCGTGCCATCGACGCCGCGAGCACAGCCTCGCCGACCTTCGACGAGGCCTTCGTCAGCAGCTCCGGTGCGTCGCCGACGGCCTGCCGAGCCGGCCCGGGCACCACCTGACCGGTGACGGGGTGGCGGGCGTGGAGGGTCGCGGTGAGGTCGTCGACGACGTCGACGAGTGCGTTGAGCCGGTGGGTGCCGCCGACGATGACGTCGATCGGATCCTTCGCCGAAGCGGCCGTGGCCGTGCCGTCGGATGATCCCGCCGAGGCGGCTCCCGACGTGGCGCTGCCACCGGAGTCGCGTGACTCGTGGAGGGCCACCGCGGTGGTGTAATACCGGTCGACGGCGCGGATGAAGCGGTCGCGGTTGTGGCGCCACAGACCGGTGCCGAACCGGTCATCGTCCTTGACCGCGGCCGTCGTCGCCTTCTTGCGCAGACCGGAGAAGAAGCGCTTCACAGATAGTTGCCGGTGCCGCGATCGTCGCGGTCCGACTCCTTCTTTTCGCCGGGCTGCCCGTCGGACGGTGTCATTCCGGGCGGAACCATTCCCGGAGGCAATTGGCCGCGACCGGCCATCTGCTGGGCCATGGCCTGCTGCGCCATGATCGCGGTCTGGATGCCGTGGAAGAGACCCTCTAACCAACCGACGAGCTGAGCCTGGGCGATCCGCAGCTCCGAGGTCGTCGGGGGACCGTCGGCCGAGTCGAAGGGCAGGTCGAGGCGCTCGAGTTCCTCGATGAGGTCCTTTGACAGCCCATCTTCGAGTTCGTCGATGGAGCGGCGATGGATCTCGGCGAGGCGCTCGCGTCCCTTCTCGTCGAGCTCGGTACCGCGGACCTCCTCGAGCAGCTGCTTGACCATGGTGCCGATGCGCATCACCTTCGCCGGTGACGAGACATCCGCCTGATCGTGCTGCGCCTTGGCGAGGCCGGACTGCGCTCCGTCGGCGTTCGACACACCGTTCGCGTTCCCCGCCTCGTCTGTGTTCGCTGCGTCCGAAGTGCTCGTCTCACCCGCGGAGTTCTGGATGCCGTCTGCCGACTCGGGATTCTCAGTCATTGGTCATGCACCTTCCTCATCGACGATGAGCAGAACTTTTCCGATGTTCGCCCCGTCCTCCAACGTCTGATGAGCATGGACGACGTCGGCCAACGGCATGGCTTCGTGGATGATGGGGCGGATGTCGCGCGAGACCACAGCCGGCCAGAGACGGTCGGCCACCTCGGCGACGATGGCGATCTT
Source organism: Brevibacterium sediminis (assembly GCF_024895295.1). Taxonomy (NCBI): domain Bacteria; kingdom Bacillati; phylum Actinomycetota; class Actinomycetes; order Micrococcales; family Brevibacteriaceae; genus Brevibacterium; species Brevibacterium sediminis. The sequence continues at coordinate 108,699 of NZ_JAHQRN010000003.1, forward strand.
CTGGTCCTTCGGTCGCGCCCGCAGGGTCGTGGCGGAGACTGACTTGCGTGGCTGCATGAGCCAGCCGAGGTTGATCTCGGTCTTCGTTCCGCCCTGCATGCCGATGATGACGAGACGGCCGTCGGTGCCCAGCGCCTTGATATTGCGCTCGAGGTACTTCGCGCCGATGATGTCGAGGATGACATCGGCTCCTGTCGACCCGTTGTCGTGGGTGCAGATCTCGTGGACGCGTTCGACGAAGTCCTCTTCGCGGTAGTTGATGACGGCATCGGCACCGAGTTCGCGGCAGAAGTCGGCCTTCTTCTCCGAGCCGACGGTGACGACGATCTTCACGCCGAGGTGGCGCGCGATCTGGATCGCGGCCGTGCCGATTCCGGAGCCGCCGCCGTGGACGAGCAGCCATTCGCCGGCCTGCACCTGTGCGCGGCCGACGATGTTGGACCAGACGGTCGACAGCACCTCGGGCAGGGCGGCCGCCTCGGTGAGGTCGAAGCCGGCGGGGACGGGAAGCAGCTGACCTGCGGGAACGGGCACGTATTCGGCGTATCCGCCGCCTGAGAGCAGAGCCGCCACCCGGTCGCCGACGGACCAGCCGGTGACGTCGGCGCCGAGTTCTTCGATCGTGCCGGAGACCTCGAGGCCGGGAATCTCGGTGGCCCCTGGTGGGGGATCGTAGAATCCGCGGCGCTGCAGCAGGTCGGCCCTGTTGACGCCGGCGGCATGGACGCGGACGAGGACCTCGTCGGCGGCGATGTCTGGCGTGGGTTCGTCGGTGACCTGCAGGACCTCGGGCTCACCGGGGGAGGAGATCGTGATAGCGCGCATGCGTCCACTCTAGTAGCTGGGTGCGCGAGTGGGCAGGGGCATCCGCGAGGTTGGGTTCGGTGGAGGGCGACTCGGGATGAGGCAGGGCGGCAGCGAAGCCGCTCAGGCGAAGAGGCGGAACATCGGCGAGTTCTGGTGGACGCGCTCGACCTCGATATTCGAGGCCTCCATCCGCTCGAGCAGGTTCGGCAGGTCTTCGGCATAGCCGAGCTGAATGCCGACGAACGCCGGTCCGGTCTCCCGGTCGGAGCGTTTGACGTACTCGAACATCGCGATGTCGTCCTCGGGACCGAGCACTTCGTTGAGGAACCGGCGCAGGGCACCGGGCTCCTGCGGGAAGTCGACGATGAAGTAGTGCTTGAGGCCTTCGTGGACGAGTGAGCGTTCGAGGATCTCCGGGTAGCGGGAGATGTCGTTGTTGCCGCCGGAGACCAGGCACACCACGGTCGACCCGGGTTCGATCGTGATCGGCTTGTCCGAGTCCGGGCCGCCGATCCCGGCCGAGGCCAGAGCACCGGAGGGTTCGGCGATGATTCCGTCGACCTGGTACATATCGAGCATCTCGGTGGCCACCGCGCCCTCGGCGACGGGGCGGATGTCGAGGCCGAGGTCGGCGATGACGTCATAGGTGATGTTGCCGGCCCGGCGCACTGCGGTGCCGTCGGCGAAACGGTCGATGTTCTCCAAGGTCACGGGGTGGCCGGCCTTGAGCGCTGCGATCATCGAGGCGGCTCCGGCGGGTTCGGCGCCGATGACCTTCGTGTTCGGCATCCGTTCGGCCGCATAGGCGGCGATTCCCGCAAGCACTCCGCCGCCGCCGACGGGAACGATGATGTAATCCGGGTCGGTCTCGAGCTGAGCGTGGATCTCCGCGGCCACGGTGCCCTGACCGGCGATGGTGCGCATATCGTCGAAGGCCGAGACCAGGAGTGCCTCATTGCGTTCGGCGAACCGGTGCGCCAACGCCGAGGCGTCATCGTAGGTGGAGCCGGCGATCTCAATGGTCACCTGCTCCCCGCCGAAGTGGCGGACGCGTTCGATCTTCTGCTTCGGCGTCGTCTTCGGCACGAAGATCGTGCCCTGGATGCCCAGTTCCTTGCAGGCCCGGGCGAATCCCTGGGCATGGTTGCCCGCCGAGGCGCAGACGACACCGCGGGCGCGTTCGTCGGCATCGAGCTGGAGCATGAAGTTGAAGGCGCCGCGGATCTTGTAGGACCGCACCATCTGCAGGTCCTCGCGCTTGAGGTAGACCGTGGAACCGGTCGCGGTCGTCAACCGCTCGCAGATCTGAAGTGGCGACAGGATGACGGAATCGGAAATTCGCAGCGCAGCCGCCTCGACCTCGCCGGCGAGTGTGAGCTTCTGGGGAGTCATGTCTGTTTCAACCACCAGACTATTGTGCGCCCTTTGTCTTGCTATTTGGCAACTCGTATCGATATGAGGACAACTGCGGGGCCGCTGAGAACTCGCCGCGGCCCGCCCCCGCTATGACAGTACCGCGTCCCTCCCGTACCCGCCTCGCACCTACCCGAACCCGGTGATTCGGCTCCCGACTTCGGGGTTTCGGGTGCGCCCTGGACCGCGAACACCCCATATCATGATTGGATGGAGGATGCCCGTAATCCCTTCTAGGAGACGTCATGGCCATCAGCAGTGAGCTCGAACAACTGTTAGCCAGCTGGATACCCCGACAGCCGTGGTTTCCCAAGCTCGCAGCAGATTTCGGGACCGACCCCGACATCACCCCCATGTCGGTGGCCCGCGCGTTCACTTACACCGCCGAGGAGCTCGGGGGCTTCGCCGGTCTCGTGACCGTCATCTCCGTCGGCGACGGTCCCACCCTGCGTCGCCTCAACATCCCCCTGACCCTGCGCGGTGCCGAGGATATGCACCTGCGCCACGCCCTCATCGGCCGCATCGACGACCTCGCGCTCGGCACCGTCTACGTCTACGACGGCGCCGCCGATCCCGTCTTCGTCAACCTCATGGCCGACGCGATCACGAAGCGCAAGGTCTTCGACGGCGGGCAGCTGTCCACCGAGTCCCTGCGCCACAGCCAGGAGAAGACCGAGGCCCGGGACCGTGCGCCCATGCCGTTCCCCGTGACCGCGAACGGGGCGGCCGCCTCGGCGAATGGATCGACGAACACCGCCGCCGAGGCGGTCCCACCGAAGCCATCGATTGGTGACCTCACGGTGGGGGCGGAGGACGTCATGCCCGTCGAGATCCGCCCGATCGAGGTCTCGGACTCCGGGCAGCACAAGTCGACCGTCATCATCCACGACGAATACGAGCCGCTGGAGCTCTCGTTCTTCCGCGTCCTCGAGAACGGAATGCCGTCGTCGCTGACGATTCCGGTTCTGCTCACCGAGGCGGGTTCGCGCAGCGTGCCCGAGGTCATCGGCTGGGGTTCGGGCCGCTGGTACGACATGTTCGAGGTCCAGGAGATGGAGGCGCCGATGGCGCTGCTCTCCCACGTCGATGTCGACGCCGAACCCGCATGGCGAGAAGCCGTGAACACGGTGTGCGCCGTCGACTCCGGTTCGATCGGGGCCTACAACGCCCACGCCGCAGAGATGGGGCGGCGCATCGGCGAACTGCACACGGACATGGCCGCCGAGTTCGGTGTCGTCGAAGGCGCCGGAGAACCGACGAAGCAGCTGGTGCAGAAGTGGGTCGAACGCATCGACTGGGCGCTGGGCCGGGCACCCCTGGCCCTGGATTCGCTGGTGCCGGAGCTGCGCGGCCACCGTGCCAGGCTGCAGAGCCTCGAAACCATCGGCACCCTGCAGAAGATCCACGGCGAGCTGACGCTCGACCATGTGGTCAGCTCGTCCACCGACGGCTATTCGGTCGTGAAGTTCACGGACTCGACGGACTCGGACCCCAAGCCCGCCGCCTTCGACCTCGTGGCTCTGCTGCGCAGCATCGACTACGCTGCCGGTTTCGCTCGTCTGCAGCGCACCGACGCGCTCGACTCCGAGGACGGCTCGCTGGTCGTCAGCGGCTTCGGCAACGATCCGGGAGCGCTGCGCGCGATCTTCGATTCGCCCGAGTACCTGTGGGCCTCGCAGGTCCAGAACTCGCTGCTGTCCGGATATTCGCGGGCGCGCGGCGACAGCATCGGGCTGAGCGATCCCGTGCTGCGCGCGGCGCTGGTCGACCGGCTTCTCGTCGAGGTCGTCACCGAGCTGCGCAACCGCCCGAACTGGCTGTCCGTGCCGCTGGCCACGCTCACCCTCGTTCTCAAGGGCAAGCCCGCCCGCACCGAGGAGGCTGCTGAGGCCCGCCTCAACTGGTCTGATTCCGGCGAGGCGGGGTCCGATGCGGCCGAGGACTCTCCAGCTTCCGGCGACGCAGCCGGTGCTGACGGTGGTGCCGGTGCCGAGAGCTCGGATTTGGAAGTGGCGTCGAGCGATGCGTTCGCCGTGGCTCCACCCGCCGACGAGGCGACCGCCGCCGATTCGGAGTCGGTCTCTGCGGCGCCCCGTGGAACCTCCGGTGCCGTCGCGGCCGCAATCGCGAACTCAGACTCCGATGACTCAGGCTCCGAGGATTTGGCAACTAACAAGTCTGAAGCTGGTGAGCCCGAAGCCGGGGACTCCGCGACCAACGAGACCGAAGCCAGTGAAATCGAAGCGGACGAGGTCGAGGTCGCCGATACTGCGGAGAACACCGTTGACGCGGTCGCGGATTCCGACATCGACGATGTCGAGGACAAGACCGTGGTCCCGCCCCAGGACGATGCGCCCGAAGTGGCTCCAGCTCCTGCTGAAGACGAGGAATTCGTCGACGAGGAAGAATCGGAAGCTCCGGTCCGACGAGTTCCGGCCTCGTTCGCGGCGCGCGGCGCCACCTCGGAGGACGCCGACAGCACTGGACACGAATCGCAGCCGGCCAAGCCGAAGGACGCACCGAAGCTCGGCCACACGTGGAGCGAACGTTCGCAGAACTCCGGCAGCGACCGCGGAACATTCGGCGAGCAGATCTCCGAGCGGCCGGACAAGAGTCGCGACGATTCCGCGGCACGGCCCGACGAATCAATGGATAAGTCCCGGGACGATCCGAAGCCTGCCGGCGGGTCTGTGTTCGATGACCTCCTGGGCACCGAGCGTAAGCGGAACCGGATGAAGAAGCGCAAGAAGGACTGACCGCCTCCGCGGACTCGTCGCCACGGTGCCGGTTGCCTCGGTGAAGGTCGCGGACTGAGCCAGTCGCTGACTGAGCTGGTGACATTCGTGTGCGCATCCGCCAATTGGCAGATGCTGTTGCGGTTGTGAGAAACTATGGTGGCTCGACCTCGCGTCGAGCAGGCCGGGTTCGCTCCATCGCTGTCACAGGCATGGAGGAACTGAGGGAAGCGTGTCCGAGCGGCCGAAGGAGACGGTCTTGAAAACCGTTGTGCGGCAACCCCGCACCGTGGGTTCGAATCCCACCGCTTCCGCCCAGTGCAAAGCCCCCGGGCTCATCGTCAACAGCGAAGAGCCCGGGGGCTTTCACTTGCTCACTACGGCGCTTCATCACGCGCGGCGAATCCTCTGCTTCCGCTCGTTCAAGGCTGAGCGCGCTTTTCGCTGGGCAGACCTACCGATAACCGCACCTAGCCTTGAACGACGAGATTCCCGCGGTGCAGCGCTTGAACGACGGTCCTAGCGCTGCCGCTGCCGCAGACCGAGTCGCGCAGACTCGGTCGCGCAAGGGCCCTTCTTGGCCAGGCCCGCCGGAAGCGCCGGGTGTCCCAGTGCCTTCAGTGAGTTTGTCAGACGGTAGTGAGCGGGTAGTGCGGCAAGGGTGGAAGTTCGACGACGATCGCGTCGCCCGGACGAACGACCCCGCCCCGGGCGACGATGCCCATGACTCCGGCAAGCCGGCGAACATGGCCATCGTCGTCCTTGAACACGAGGCGCTTCATCAGGCCAGGCTGCAGGTCATCGATCTGACGGCACGGGTTGCGCAGGCCGGTGACGACCACCGTCGCCTCACCGATTCTCAGTCGAGTGCCGACCGGCAGTTCGAGCAGATCGACTCCGCCCGTGGTGATGTTCTCCCCGAGGCTGCCCGGCTCCACCGTGAACCCCTCGTCGCTGAGGTGGTCGAAGAGTTCGCCATGGATGAGGTGGACCTGTCGGAGGTTCGGTGTGCTCGGGTCCCTGGCCACTCTGCTGCGATGCTGAACGGTCGTCCCTGCATGAGCGTCACCGGCGACGCCGATGCCCTCGATGAGCGTGATCGAGGGCATCGGCTCTTTGCTGAAGTCATGCGTAGGGCTGAAGTGGACTGCGCGGACCGAGGACACCATGGAACTGATTCTCCCATGGGGCCAGCCCCGCGACAGAGACTCCACTTCCGCTCGTTCAAGGCCGAGCGCGCTTTTCGCTAGGCAGACCTACCGATAACCGCGCTTCGCCTTGAACGACGGGATTTCAGCGATGCAGCGCTTGAACGGCACGCCCAGCGCTAAGTGTCGTAACTCGCGGGTTCGAAATTCATGCGCACTGATCAAGATCACCGCGTATGAATTTCGAAGCCGCTCATAGGCACCGTTAGGTCGATAGTGCACTCAGGTGCCGACCGCTCAGTCCCGGACCGGCGCTCCCGCCTCGGGAGCCTCGCCAGCCCCGGGCGTCCCAGCGCCGCCCCCGGCCTCAGGCGCCTCTGGTTCGGACATCTCGGCATCGGCCTCGGGGTCGTCGAAGCTGCGCACCGAACGCTTGAATCCGCGGGTCAGCACTGCCAGGTACACGATGCCGATCGCCAGCCACACGAGACCGCCGATGAGCGCGGTCCCGTGCAGGCTCACCCACAGGATTCCTGTGAGGATCGCTCCGATGGCGGGCATCACGACGTAGCTGAACGCTGACTTGAAGTCCTTGACCTGCTTGGTCCGGAAGGCGTAGTGCGCAATGACAGTGAGGTTGACGAAGGTGAAGGCGATGAGCGCACCGAAGTTGATGAGCGCCGAGATGAGTTCGAGGCTGAACGACATCGCCAGCAGGCACACCGCACCGACGAGCACGATATTGAACACCGGAGTGTGCGTCTTCGGGTTGATGTATCCGAAGGCCCTGCGCGGCAGCACCCCGTTGCGACCCATCACGAGCATCATCCGCGACACCGACGCATGCGAGGCCAGCCCCGAGGCGGCGGTCGCAGCGAATGCCGCAGCCACGAAGAACAGCTGGAACACGTGGCCGCCGGTGATCATGCCGATCTCCGGCAGCGGATCGTCGACGATGGTGAACTGCGAATTGTCGGGGAAGAGCAGCTGCGCGAAATAGCCGGCGACGAGGAAGATGAGACCGCCGGCGAGAACGGTGAGCATGATCGCCTTCGGCATGAGGCTGACGTGCTTCGCCTCGTTCGTGTACATCGTCACCGCATCGAAGCCGATGAACGAGAAGCACACGACAGTCGCACCGGTGAGGACCGCGCCGAGGTGGACGCCATGATGGATGAACGGCTCCGGACTGAAGACGACTCCGGCCCCTTCGCCGGCGTTGAGCTGCATGACGGCGAGCACGCAGAACGTGGCGACGAGGACGACCGCGAAGACGAGGAGGACGCCGTTGATGTTCGCCGTTCCCCGCATCGAGGACAGGACGATGCCGGTCATGACGATCGTATAGACGATGACCCACACCCACGGGGGCGCATCGGGGACCATCGACTCCATGTAGAGCCGGATGATGAGGCAGTTGACCATCGGCAGCAGCAGATAGTCCAGGAGGGAGGTCCACCCGACGAGGAAGCCGAGCCCCGGTGACATCGTCTCCCGCGTATAGGTGTAGGCCGACCCCGCGGTCGGGAAGACCCTGACCATCTTGCCGTAGCTGAAGGCCGTGAAGATCATGACGATGAGAGCCACGAGGTACGCCGCCGGAACTGCTCCGTTCGTCTGTTCGGAGACGATTCCGAACGTGTCGAAGACGACCGTCGGCGTCATATAGCCGAGCCCGAGTCCGACGATGGACCACAGTCCGAGGTTGCGCTTCAGTGAGCCAGAGGCAGCCATATCAATCCTCCCCAATGAGTCTTGCCGCCCGCCGGGCCGTCGACGTCGCCATCGATGACCGGCCCGGAAGTGATGTGCGTCATGATCTTAACGCTCAAGGTACTGAAAACGAAACCATCGCCGAGGATCGGGACGGGTATCAGTGTGAAATCGTGACCTTTCCGATGAAAACCGTCAATATCGGCAACGATATCGGTAGTCAGATCGGGTGGTGCCGTGCCCAGTTATCGAACGAACCGTCAGCGCCGACGCGAAACAGAGTAGATTGCAGTCAACGGACAATGTGGCCCCACGAGAGGTGTGAGAGCAGTATGGCGATCGAAACGCTCAGTTCCCAGCAGTCGGCGGCATGGAAGGATCGAGTCCTGCCGCCGGTCGAACAGGTCGCCGAAGGTGTCTGGGCCCTCCCGGTCCCGATCCCCAACAACCCTCTCGTCTACACCTACTGCTATGCCCTCGCCGACGGCTCCGGCGTCGTCCTCATCGACCCGGGCTGGGATGGCAAGGATCAGTACCTGGCGCTCACCTCGGCGCTTGACGACCTCGGCTTCACGGTCACCGATATCCACGGAATCGCGATCACCCACTATCACCGCGACCACATCGGGCTCGTGCCCGCACTCCTCGCGAAGAACCCCGACGCCTGGGTCGCCATGCACGGCGAGGACCTGCGCGCGATCAAACGCTTCTACACCAACGCCGTCGACCTCGGCACCGGCATCGACCCCAACCTCAACATCGCCCGCGCCTATGGTGTCCCCGAGGACCGCTGGGCCGAAGTCGAAAGCCTCCAGGTCGGATCGAGCAAGGGCAGGTCGAAGAGCGCCTCGATGGACCTGTACAGACAGGCGATGAGCCGGCTGCCCGAGAACATCCACGTCCTCGATGACGGCACCGAACTCCCGCTCGACGAAGGTCGAGTGACGGCAATGTGGACGCCGGGGCACACCTACGGGCACTCGGCGTTCGTCCGCGACGAGGGCAAACTGTTCTTCTCTGGCGACCATGTGCTGCCGACGATCACCCCGAACATCGGCCTCGATTCCGGGGCGATCACGCACAGCCTCGGCGATTATCTGCGCTCACTGGAAAAGATCGGCGAGCTCGACGAGGACGTGGCGGTGCTGCCGGCCCACGGCTTCCGCTTCACCGGACTCCATGACCGCAAGGTCGAACTCGTCGAACACCATCACGAGCGCCTCGGCGAGATCCGCGCCCGCATGGAGGCCACCGACGACCACAGCGTCTACTCGATCGCGGCGGGCCTGCACTGGTCCCGCGGCTTCGAGAGCCTGCACAACTTCAACCTCTTCGCCGCCCTTGCCGAAACCGCCGCGCACATGCATTATCTCGGTATCGACATCGGCGTCGGCTCTCTCGTCGGCAAGGACTGAGCCGGGCCCGGCCTGAAGAAGAGAGACAGCAAGGAGGAACCAGCATGAGCACCGAATTCGTTCCCGCCGCCGAGGTGCGGCCCGTGACCTTCGCCGTCCATGCGAGCGACCACGTCGAACGCGGCCACCGCCGTGGCGAGGAGCTGCGCACGGGAATCGCCTCCACCCTGGACGCGTATCGGCGCTACTTCTCGCATCTGTCCATCACCGAGGCGGCCGTGCACTCGGCAGCAACGTCGAGTTGGCAGCGACTCCAGCAATGGTGGCCGACCGGCGCCGAGGAAGTCGAAGCCGTAGCCGCCGGAGCGGGCATCGGCGTCACGGAGCTCATGGAGATCGTCGCCCGGACCGAGATCATGACCCAGGCACCGGCCGCGCCGACCGAATGCTCGACCGTGAGCCACACCAGCCCGGGCGCCTCCGTGGCCGCACAGAACTGGGATTGGGCGGCGGACTTCTCCACTCTGTGGCACTTCAACGATGTCGGTGCCGTGCCCGGGCAGCACCGGCATGTGGGCATCGCCGAGTTCGGAATGCTCGGCAAGATCGGTCTCAACGAGGCCGGCGTCGGCGTCCTGCTTAACATCCTCAAGCACCGGAACGATGCGCCTGGTGGAGTGCCCATCCACATGATCCTCGCCCGTGTCCTGGCCGAAGCGGGCACCCTCGCCGAGGCGCTCGAGATCATCGACTCCGCCCCGACGTCATCATCGTCGATCATCACCGTCATCACCGCCGAGGCGGCCGTCCAGGTCGAGATCGCCGGTGCACTCAAGCGCGAGCGACGGGCCCGCGCGGGCAGCGTGGCCGATGGGGAGACGGGGGAGTCCGGATTCCTCATCCACACAAACCATTTCCTGCACCCGGATCTGCTCGACGGTGGGCTCGAGCTGCGCCCCGATTCGACCTCGCAGGAACGGTACCGTCACCTCGCCGAGGCGGTCGTGCGCTTCGAAGCCGAACGTGCGCTGGCGCGTGGCGGAGAGCCCCCTGCTGATGGTGCCGCCGAGTCCGACAGCGCCGCCCATACCGACGGTGCCGCTGAGCCCGACGGCGCTGCCTCGACCGACGGTGCGAAGAACGCGCCCGTCGCGGTCGGAGATCTCACGAAGCTGCTGACGACTGGACCGGGAGACGCGCCTGTGTGCTGCACTCCGGCGCCCGGCGCCGCCTACGGGGATCGTTCGGCGACCCTGGTGAGCGTGCGCATCGATCCGGCGCGCAAACAGATCGACCTCGCACCCGGGTCACCGGCCGACGGTCTGCACGGAAACCGCCGCTTCCAACTCTGAACCGGCGGCGGCCGCTCAGTTCTCGTCTGCTCCGTCCGTCGCACTGGCGGAATCATCGGAACTCTCGTCCGCCTCGGCGGCTTCCTGCTCGCGCATCTCGATGACCGCGTCGAGGGCAGACGCGATCGCATCGTCGTTCTCCAGTGCGGCTTGGATGAGTCGCCACGGCACGAGGTCGAGATTCTGATCGCCGATGACGAAGCGGATGAACGGCTGCTTGCTGCGCGGATCATCGGCTTCGAGTTCGGCGCCGTAGCGCCACTGGCCGAAGGCGACGCGGCGCACCGTCTCACCGATGAAGCGCATGGCACCGGCGGTGAAGGGGGTCTCGTCCTCGGCGATCATGTCGTCGGGGCCGTCGTAGCGGACCGCGACCTGCTTGCCCAGACGGGCGAGGCTCTCCCGGTCGAAGCCCCACGAACTCGGATCGGCCTGCTCCTGAGTCCAGGCGGCGATGCCCGGTTCGACGGTGCCGATGAAGCGGGTGAGGAATTCGACCTCCTCCTCGCTCGAGTTCTCGGCGTTGAGCACCCCGAGGGAGAGCCCCGTGCACTTGCGGCGCGGTTGGCCGTCCCCGCCGAGGAGCTCCCTGGCCTTGTCGAGCACTGCGGTGAACACCTCGGCGCTGCGCTGATCGACGGCGGCCAGCACGATGCCCACCAGCGGGATCGGCTCACCGGCGGCCGGACCGTCGGCATTGTCGGGGCGGATGAATGGCATCCCGTTGCCTGTCGACTCGTCGTGGTCCCAGACGCCGCCGATCGCACGCAGATAGGTTTCGCCGAGGTAGCGGATGAGTCCTTCGAAGAAGCGGCGGTTCTCCGGCTTGAGGATCTCTTCGGTGTTCGGGAACTTCGAGAGCACGAAGAGTTCGAGCATCGGCAGTGATTTCGGCCCGAAGTCCTTCGGGAACTTCACGGTCTCCCCGTCCTCCTTCTCGAAGGTTTCGGGGAGGTCGGCGAGGACGAACGCGCCGAGGCGGACGTCCATATTGTTGATGAAAGCAGAGAATTCGCGCTGGAGTTCGTTCACGGGCACCACCTTAGTGCCTCGAGCCGGTTCGTCGAGCGCGTTCAGCTCTCGTCGTCGGGGCAGAAATCGATGAGGTGCATGAGGACCTCGACGATGAGGCTCGGATCGATGTCGACGTGCTCGTCCATCTTCTTCCCGGCCGCCGCAGTCAGGGCGATCCGGTTGAACACGGAGATGATGACCGTGAGGAAGTCGCCGAGCGGCTGCTTCGTCGTGGCGCCGGCGACATCGAGGGCCGTGGTCACGAGTGCGGCCAGCCGATCGAGCTGAGTGGCGTTGAGTTCGACATAGCGGGCGTGGAGATGCGGAACCCGCAGGCAGTAGAGCTCGATCTCCTGTTCCGTGATCGTCTCGGCCACGGTCTGCTTCTTCTCATTGAAGACATCGTCGATGAACTGCGTCATCAGCGCTTTGATCTCCGGCACCTCGGCAGTGGCCATGAGCTGCTCGGACCACCGCTGGATCGTGGCATCGAGGCGATCGAGGTTCTCCGAGATGCGCATCTCGATGATCGCGAGCACCAGATCGTCACGGCTGGAGAAGTTCGAATAGAACGCCCCTCGGGTCAGGCCTCCGGCCTCGCAGATCTCCTCGATCGAGGCGCCGTCGATGCCGCGGACGGCGAAGACCGAGGTGCCGGCCTGAACGAGGGTGGATCGGGTCTGGCGTCTGCGTGGGCTGAGTTCGTCTGTGTTCATCGTCATTTCGTTGCGGTGGGGTCGGCGATGGCCAAGGTGGTGCAGTTCTCTGCGCCGGCATCGGAGCCGGCAGCGACGGCGTGGCGGAGAGCGAGGCGCCTGAGCATCTCATGGGAATCCCCGCTCAACCTGGGATCCATTTGCATGGAGGGTGGGTATTGCACAACAATACAATACTGTATCCAATACACTTTTGTATCGAGGTTTTCGTGTCAACTTTCCTCTACGCCCTGGGCCGTCGTGCGTATCGGACCCCGTGGCGATTCATCGCCGCGTGGCTTCTGATCTTCGTCCTCGTCGGAGCCGGAGTCGCCGCCTTCTCCAAGGACTTCGACAATGACTTCACACTCCCGGGTTCGGAGGCGCAGACGGCTCTGGACTCGATGAAGTCGACGTTCCCCGAAGCCGCCGGCGTCTCCGCCTCGGTGATCGTCGTCGCCGACGACGGCGATTCGGTCGAAGATGCGAAGTACAAGGATGCGATCGAAGACGAGATCGACCGCATCGAGGACCTCCCGCATGTTGACACGGTGACCTCCCCGTATTCCGACCTCGTCGAGGGCGCCATCAGCAAGGACGAGACGGCGGCCATGATCTCCGTCCAATACGACGGCACTCAGCAGGACGTCGGGGAGGACGCCGGCGACAACCTCATCGAGGCGCTCGACCCCCTGCGCGATGCCCTGCCGGGAGCGCAGGTCGAAGGCGGCGGTGAGCTCTTCCAGATCACCGGTGTCGAGATCTCCTGGGTCGAAGGCATCGGCGTCGTCATTGCCTTCATCGTCCTCCTGCTCACACTCGGTTCCTTCCGCGCCGCGGGAATGCCGCTGATCACCGCGCTCATCGGCGTCGGCATCTCCGTGCTGCTCATCGTCGGCGGCACCGCATTCGCGACGATCAACTCCTCCTCGATCATGCTCGCGCTCATGCTCGGCCTGGCCGTGGGCATCGACTACGCACTCTTCATCGTCTCCCGCGCCCGCGACCTCCTCGCCGAAGGCCACGACCCCGTCGAGGCGGCCGGACGCGCAGTCGCGACGGCCGGGTCCGCCGTCGTCTTCGCGGGCATGACCGTGATGATCGCACTCCTCGGCCTGTCCCTGGCCGGAATCCCCTTCCTCACGATCATGGGCATCGGCGCTTCCGGCTCCGTCGCCGTGGCCGTGATGATCTCCCTGACGATGGTCCCCGCCCTGCTGGGACTCGTGAAGTCCAAGATCACCCCGAAGCCGACGAAGCGCTACCGGAAGGCCTACGCCGCGGCCGCTCAGCGGGCGACGACGGGCACGACCGCCTCGGCGAAGGGATCATCGACCGGCACCGAGGCGGGCGACGGTTCCACAGGAACCCCCGCCGAGGCGACCGACCCGGCGCTGCGGGAGAGGATCGCCGACGAGGCGCGCGCCGAGGGCGGCGACCCGTACCCGCCGACGATCATGAACAAGTTCTTCGCCGGGTGGCTCAAGGTCGTCACGAAGATCCCGCTGCTGACGATCGTCGTCATCGTCGGCGGCCTCGCGCTCTTCGCGATCCCTGCCACCCAGCTCCAGCTGTCCCTGCCCACTGCAGGCGACCAGGAGCAGGGCACCCCGGCGCGGGCGACCTACGACCTCATCGACGAGCACTTCGGGCCCGGCTACAACGGACCCCTGGTCATGACCAGCCAGATCGTGACCAGCGATGATCCGCTCGGAGACGTCGAGGAGATCGAGAAGCGCATCGAGAAGGTCGACGGCGTCGAGCAGGTCATCATGGCCACCCCGAACCGGGACGCGACCGTCGGGCTCTTCCAGATCATTCCGACGACCGCCTCCGACGACCCGGCGACCCTCGACACTGTGGATCGGCTGCGGGACCTGAGCACGGAGATCGAGGACGACTTCGACTTCGACACCGCCGTCACCGGTGCCACCGCGATCCAGATCGACGTCTCGGACCAGCTCGGCAAGGCTTTGGTGCCCTTCGGCATCTTCGTCGTCGGACTCTCCATCATCCTGCTCATGATGGTCTTCCGCTCCGTGGCGGTGCCGATCAAGGCCACCGGCGGGTTCCTCCTCTCCGTCTTCGCCTCCTTCGGCACGGTCGTCCTCGTCTTCCACGACGGACTCTTCGCCGGCCCCTTGGGCATCGACGGGACGGGACCGGTCATCAGCTTCCTGCCGATCATCGTCATGGGCATCCTCTTCGGCCTCGCGATGGACTACGAGGTGTTCCTCGTCTCGGGCATGCGCGAAGCCTATGTCCACGGCTCCTCGGCCAAGGACGCCATCAGGGCCGGCTTCGCGTCCTCCGCCCGCGTCGTCTCGGCCGCGGCGATCATCATGTTCTCCGTCTTCGCGGCCTTCGTGCCCGCCGGCGAACCGATCATCAAGTCGATCGCGCTCGCCTTGGCCGCCGGCATCTTCGTCGACGCCTTCCTCGTGCGCATGTCGCTGGTGCCGGCGATCATGCAGCTGCTCGGCGACAAGGCCTGGTGGCTGCCGAGGTGGCTCGATCGGATCCTGCCGCGCCTCGACGTCGAAGGAGAGGGCCTCGCCCACGAAGTGGCCCTGCGCGATTGGCCGGAGCCGAACTCGGACTACCGGGTCTACGGACGCGGAATCGGCGTGTACTCCGGAGACCGCGGCTTCGCCCGCGTCGACATCTCCCTGCTGCCCGGCCAGATCCTCGTCGCCGGCGGCGATTCCCGCCGAGCCCTCCTGCTCGCCGTGTCCGGCCGCGTCGGACTCACGGCCGGGGAGATGAAGATCGGCCAGAACGTCCTGCCCGAACACGCCGGACGGGTCCGCCGACAGGTTCCCTACCTCGACCTCAACCGGGGCGAAGCCGACCGGATGATCAGTCCGCGCGACATCTCTCGGATGGCCGCCTCGGCGCCGGATCTGCTCGTCATCGACGGGGCGGAGAAGCTCGCGGCCGGGGCACGGGAATCGGCCGGACCGGCACGGGACCTGCGCGATCTGCTGCCGCAGCTCGTCGCCGAAGGCACCACCGTCATCCTCGGCCTGCCCGACGGGGATGTGACAGGGATCTTCGATCCCGAAACGAACTACTTCCACCTCGACCTCGACGAGGCTCGACCCGATGAGCGGGGCGGAACCGACAGCGAATCAGACGGCGAACACACCCACGCCGTCGACAGCACCAACATGGAAGGTGTGCAGTCGTGAGACTCGAACGTGCGAACTCGAAGAAGCCGGTGAACTGGCTCTCCCTCCTCGGCCTGGTCCTCATCCCGATCATCGTGGCGGCCGGATTCATCCTCGCCACGTGGAAGAGCGGCGATCGGCTCGAGACCATCGAAGCCGCCATCGTCAACAATGACGACGGTGCGAAGGTCGACGGCAAGACCGTGCCGATCGGCCGTCAGCTGACCAGCGGTCTGGTGGGTGAGGACGAGAACAACATCCACTGGGTCATCACCGACGAAGAGGATGCGCAGAACGGGCTGTCCGACGGCACGTACGCTGCGAAGCTGACGATCCCCGAAGGGTTCTCCCGCGCTGTGACCTCGGTCGATGATGCGAAGTCGGCGACGCAGACGCAACTCGACGTCGACGTCTCCGGGACCGCTCCCGCGCTCGATACGCAGATCTCCCGATCCGTCGCCGAGGTGGCGCGGACGACCTTCAACACGCAGATGACCGAGAACTACCTCGACAACATCTACGTGGGCTTCAATAAGATGGGCGATCAGATGAAGGACCTCGGCGACGCAGCCGGGGAACTCGACAAGGGTGCCGAAGGCCTCAAGGAAGGCACCGGACAATCGGCCGAAGGCGCCGGCGAGCTGTCCAAAGGCATGAAGCAGCTCAGTGACAACGGCGGCGAGCTCAAGTCCGGAGCCACGGAGCTGTCGAAGGGCGCCGGCGAACTGTCCAAGGGCGCCTCGGAGATGTCCGGGGGCCTGAACGAACTCGACAAGAAGACCTCGAAGCTGCCCGACAGCACGCAGAAGCTGGCCGACGGCTCCGGTGAGCTCTCCGACGGCGTCGACGAATACACGAAATCCATCGACGAGATCATCAAGGGCTTCGCCGGATCCGGCGACTCGGGTGAAGGCGGTCTCGGTGACATCACCAAGGGCGGCAAGGAGCTCGAGAAGGGCGCCGACGGCGTGTCCAAGGGCGCCTCCGGCCTCTCCGACGGACTGCACCAGTACCGAGACGGGCTGAAAGAGGGCGCGGACAAGGCCGATCAGCTGGCCGGGACGAAGCCTGATCTCGACGCGCTCGTGGCTGCCGGCATCATGACAAAGGACGAGGCGGAGCAGGCACGGGCCGAGATGTGCCCGACCGGCACCCCCGACCAGGTCTGTCAGGGAATCGAACAGGCCTACGCACAGGGGCTGCTCAACGGCACCTCGGGTGGTCTGAACCAGGCCGTCGACGGGCTCGAGCAGGAGCAGAACGGTTCGTCCCTCCTCGGCGGGTCCGATGACCTCGCCAAGGGTGCTTCGGAACTGTCCGACGGCGTGACCAAGTTCGTCAAGGGACTCGAGGACGGTCTCGGTGACCTGATGAAGGGCATGGAGGACATCTCGAAGAACGCCCCGAAGCTGCTCGAGGCCTCGAAGGGACTGCGTGACGGTGCCGCCGGCGTCGCCGACGGCAACCAGCAGCTTGCCGACGGTATGCCGGCCCTGTCCAAGGGCATCGGCAAGGTCGCCGACGGTTCCTCGGAACTCTCCGACGGTGCCGGTCAGCTCAGCGATGGGCTGAGCGAATACAGCACCGGTGTCGGCAAGTACACCGACGGTGTCTCCGAGGCCGCAACCGGCACCTCCGAACTCTCAGCAGGCCTCGACAAGCTCGATGAGGGTACGGGCAAGTACGCGAAGGGCGTGAGCAAGTTCTCCGACGGCGTCAAGGAAGGTGCGGACGAAGTGCCGTCCTACACGGCTCCGGAACGTGACCGCTTGGCCAAGGTCGCCTCGGCGAATATCGAATCCCCGGACACGGACAGCGTCACGGATGTGCTGGCGGGATCGACGATCGCCCTGCTCATCATGCTCGCCCTGTGGATCGGCGGACTCGTCACCTACACGGTGCTCAAGCCGATCCCGGCATGGGCTCTGCTCTCGACGAAGTCCTCGCTCGCCGTGTGGGCGCGCGGACTGCTGCCCGGCCTCGTGGTCGGGGTGCTGCAGGCGCTCGTGCTCTCGATCCTCGCGGTCACCGTGATGGACATCGACGCGATCCAAGGCTTCGACATCGCAGTGCTCACGTTCGTCTCAGCGATCGTGTTCATGATCTTGAACTTCGCACTCGTAGCGTGGTTCGGGGGAGTGGGCCGGTTCCTGTCGGTCATCGCCGTCGTGCTGGCCGTGGCGGGTCGGACGATCGGGGCGGTGCCGCAGTTCTTCGACTTCGTTGCGCCGATCCTGCCGCTGACTCCGTCGATGAACGGCTTCGCAGCGATCGCCGCGGGCACCAGCGGGCAGGCTGCCGCATACGGCGGACTGCTGGCCTGGGCGGTCATCGGCATCGTGATGTCGCTGCTGGCCATCGTCCGGGCCCGGACCACGAAGCCCGAAGCCGCCCTCGAAATGGCGTAGCCGCCGGGGCGGCCGCGGCGCGGCGGCGCCTCTGCGAACAGCCCAGTCTGAGTTGAATAGCCCATGTTTGAAACTGGGCCATTCACCCTAGACTGGGCTGTTCGCGTTCGATGCTCGGCCGCCCCACTTTCCTCCATGTGCAATACAGGGAAGGGTGTACCGAAACTCGCCTCGTGCATTGCGCGGCGCGGAGTTCGGCAACTGTCGCGGGTGGTGTGGTCCGCTGATGGACAGTGTGCTGGCGGCGGAAGCGGAGTCGCGGGTGGGTCGTCAGCGTCCGCGGAGACGCGGATGGGCCGAGAGTTCTCGGCGACTGGCGTCCGGGGAAGAGCCTGCTGAGCTTTAGAAGAGGACGAGTACGCGGCCTCAGAGGAGGTCGAGGATCGCCTCGGCGGCTGCGTGCGAGTCGTTGAGCGTGGCCGCGTTCGTGCCCGGGTTCGCTGCGATCGCCAACCCCCACTGCTTCGACGACAGCTGGATCGACAGAGCGAACCGGCGCGGGTGGACGTTGCCCTCGACATCGATGGTGCGGTACGGCCGAGACGTGAGTGCGAGTCCGTTGAGAAATTTCTCTCGACCGTCGTCCAAGGTCAGGCGGGCCGCGGTGAGCTGACCGCGTTCGAGCATTCCGTAGAGCAGGACATCGGCAGCGCGCGAGACGGAGTTCGTCGGGGACGCGGCATCGATGACGACGCTGCCCGTGATCGCTCCCGCGGCCTGCGCCGAGGTGACCGTGAAGATCTCTGGCCGCGGCTTCTGCGCCTCATTGGTGAGTCCCTTTGCTTTGGCAGTGGTGCTATCGACCCCGTCCGGGCGTGCGGCGATGCCGGAACTTGCGGTCTCTGCCTCAGCTTCGGGCGCCTCTGGATTCTCGCGGAGAGCGTCAGGGCTTTCTTCGATGCGCATATCGGGGCCGATGAAGGACACGATTCCCGCCTCGGCGAGGGCGATGAGTTCCGCGATCCGCTGCGGGGGAGGCCCATCGCAGATGCCGGAGACGAAGCCCTCGAACCAGCCGAGGATCTCCATGTCGATGCTCACGCGGTCGATGTGACCTGCGACGATGAGCTCCTTGAGCAGCAGCCGGGACTGCCATAGCACGGTGAAGAGCGCCTTTTCCGGGCTGCCGGTCGGACCTGCCAGAGAGTTGCGTAGGTCGGTACGCAGGAAATCGAGCATCCACTCGTGCAGGGAACCAGGCTCGCCGGGTTCGCGGCTGGTGAAGAGCTCACCTTCGAGCGGGTTGAGCAGGGTGTGCAGTGACATGCGGTCGGCAGGATCGGGCACGAGTGCCTCTTCGATCTCCGACCAGGCGAAGGCCTCACGGGTGACGCGGCCCTGACGGGCGGCATCCTCGGTGGCCGTGGCGCCGGCTGTTCGAGCAGCGCTGGACGTGGCCGTGGCGCCGACTGTTCGTGCAGCACCGGACGTGGCCGTAGCGCTTGCCGCGGCACGAGCGGGCGCAGTTGTCCGAGCCTCGCCGGCACCGACTTCGCCCGACTGCGGGTGGGTTTCCTGCCAGGTGCGCCGGGTCAGGTGACGTGAGACGGCTTCGCCGATGGCCTCGCGCAGCTGGCCGGGGTCATCGGCGAACGCTTCGGGACGGACCTGGGAGAGCGTGTGATAGTACGCCAGACGCAGGTCGGCGAGGATGAGCGGCCACAGCTGATCATTGAATCGGGCACCGGCCTTGCGTTCCCCGTCGAGGTGCTCGATCCCGGCGAGCAGAGCGATATTGTCCTTCGTGAAGTACCGCAGGGGCCAGTCCCGCCGAGGATGTTCATGACAGATCGGTTTGCTGCGGTACGGGATTCCGCGTCGTGATCCCAGCGCCAGCCGCGGTTCGTCACCGCTGGGCACATACCGCAGCAGTCCGCCGGGCTGCGTCTCATAGCGACCGCCGCGCTCATGAGTGAACAGGGTCTGCAGGTCGAAGTAGTTGAGCCCCATGCCACGGACGATGACCCGCTCACCGGGGGCCACCTCGGTGACGGGGGTTTCCGCGGGCAGACCCTGCGGCAGGTACAGTCCGCCGCCCAGTTCGGCGAAAGCGGCGAGGCGGGCGCGCTCCTCCGGCTGGGCGCTGGGGATGTGACCGACGGCGAGCACGACGGCGCTGGCGACGATCGTCGTGCCGTTCTGGCAGCGCACGAGCTGCTCGGGGACAGTGGCCCGTGAACTCTCTGCCACCGATTGGGGGAGGTCCATCGCGGGCAGGTCGATGACGGATTCGGCCTTCGTCGGGTGTTCGACGATCTCGATGAAGTCCGGTGCGCCCTCGCGGATGCGCCGGTAGGCGTCGCGGAGGTAGCGGCCGTAGAGACTGCGGCTGGGGAAGGTCGAGTGCAGCGGTTCGGTGCCGCCGTTGGCAAGGTACCACTCGGCCATGGACGGTCCGGTCGGTGCTTCTTCGGGGCCGAGGAAGCTGCAGCTGGAATCGGGGAAGACGGTCTGCTCGGCGATGGTGGTGTTCATCAGCAGAGACTCGGGCTGGTCGGTGCGCCACACGATTCCCGCGCCGGGCGGGTACGGGTCGATGAGGTGGATGGTCAGCGCGGTCTCGGTGGTGGCGTCAGCCGCGCTGCGGGACGCGCCGACGGTGCCGGCGAAGCGTTTCGCAGCCAGAGCCACGAGCCTCTCCAGAACGGTGAGACCTCGCGGTCCGACGCCGATGATCGCGACCGCGGGGGCGGGAGTCTGTGGAGCCTGACTCACCCCTGCTCGCCGGTTCCGCCGTTGGGCCCGGGGTAGCCGGGGAAGTCGTCACCGGGCTTGAAGCCCTTCGGGTAGCACTTGCCTTCGGCGTTGGGCTCACCCGGCGTTGCCGTTTCGGTGGCGTCCGCCTCGGCGCCGGCCTCGTCCGTGGAACCATCCGCGGAATCGGCCGGTTCATCGGTGGCGGTGTCTTCGGTGCTGTCCTCGGTCGAGCCGGTGCTGTCCTCGGATTCCTGGGACTTGCTGCCGTCGTTCGTCGGCTTCGGTGTCTCCTCGCCGTCGGACGCACCCTTGACTTCGCCGAGGATCCACTTGTGGAGCACATCGTAATCGGGGTCGTAGGTCGGGGTGACGTCATTGTTGATCTGGACTGTGGTGACGTCGCCCTTCTGCATCATCATGGCGAGTTCGATGAAGGCCGGGATCTCGTTCTGTGGGATCGAAGTGGCGATGTTCCGCGTCGCTGAGTTCGCGAGCTTCGGATAGGCCGTGGCGATCTCCTGCGGGTCGATCTGCTCGAGAGTGGTCTTGAGCATCCGCTGCTGACGGCACATGCGGTCGTAGTTGTCGCTGCCTTCACGGGAGCGGACGTACCAGAGTGCGTCCTTGCCCTTGAGCGTCTGCGGGCCCGGATCGACCCAGCCGTAGATCTCGTTCTTCACACCCGACATCGATTTTCCGCCGCCCATCGGGATCGGGCGTTCGACGTCGATCTTCACTCCGCCGATGGCGTCGACGACGTCTTCGAATCCGGCCATGTCGACCGAGGACCAATAGTCGAGCTTGAGACCCAACGAGCCTTCGACGGCCTGCATCGTCGCCCACATGCCCGGTTCGAGTCCGTGCGGGTTTCCGATCTTGTCGGGGTTCTGTTCGCCCCACTGCCATACGGCGTTGATGAGGTCCTCTGACGAGTCACCGGAGGGGCGGAATCCGTCGGGCCACGCCTTTTCGAGCTCGCTGCCTTCGGGGAAGACCGGGAACGCGAGGTTACGGGGCACGGAGATGAGCGCGGCGTTGCCGGTCTTCGTGTCGATGGAGGCCACGAGCATCGTGTCCGGTCGGGTGCCCTCACGATCGTCGCCGTTGTCGCGGCCCATGAGGAAGACGTTGATATAGGGCTTGTCGGCCCAGAGTTCTTCGGCGCTGTGGGATTTGCCCGTGCTGTCGCCGAAGAGGCTGGCGACCGTGTCGGACTGCACGCGGGCGAAGACCGAGCCGACGCCGAGCGGGATGCCGATGATGAGGGCGAGGGAGACGACGAGGACGCCGGCCATCTTGTTCTGCCAGGGCCGGTATCGGTGTCCGCGGCGCAGCCCGAGGTGGGATACGACCATCACGAGGATCCAGATCACGGCCACGAGCACGGCGGCGATGGCGAGGAAGTTGAGCAGCGAGGGGCTGGCGACGATCGTGGCGATCGCACGCACCGGTCCCTTGACCAGCAGGTAGACGAGCCCGACGAGCAGAGTGAGGACGAAGAGACCGAAGACGATGAGCCCGGCGGGCCGGAAGCGTGTGCGCAGCAGTCCGACACCGGGCAGCAGGGTGCTCAGTGAGGTCCAGCCGACGAGGCTGGGGAACGATTCGCCGAGGCGGGAGGAATGGCGGCGGGCCCGTCCCGGTCCGTGACCGGTCGACTTCTCGTCGTGGGCGGAGCCGTTGTCGTCGGCTCCTCTCGCGGCAGACGATGCGCCGGTTGCTGCCGCAGTGCCGCCCGCACCGACCGCTGCTGCGGCCGCGGCGTTGCGCGCGCCCCGTGTGGCGGATGACTTCTTTCGGCCCCGGCCTCGGGATTCGGCCGCGTGCCGTTCACGGGCGTCGCGGCGAGTCGTCGGAGCGGTGTCCGTATCGGCGTCGTTGTCAGCATGGCTGTCACCGCGGGAATCCCTCGCCGAGGCGGCCGATTCGTCCCGTGCGAATGTGCGTGGGGCATCGTGGGCAGGATCGCGCCGTGAGCCGGCGCCCGGATCGTCCTGTGTGTTCGAGCTTGCTGCCGCGGCCACTCCGGCCGCGGAGGCTCCGCTGGCGGCGGCAGCTCGTAGCATGCGGGCTTCGCGGCGAGTGCGTGGGGCGACCGGGCGCGGAGGCGGTGCATGCGGCGAGCGGGTCGCTGATCCTGTGTCACGGGTGCTGTCGCCGAGTCGATTGTCCGACTGCTCTCCGGATCCGCGAGAGCTTGTGCGGAACGAATAGTCGGATCGGGCGTCGGCGGACCGTGTGGAGTCCTGACCAGAGTTCTGGCCGGGGTTGTGGTCCGAGTTCGTGCGGGACCGGCGAGGATTCACCGCCGAGGTCGGCAGCTGCTTGGAGTCACGACGCTGGGAGTCCGAGCGGCGAGGCTCAGACTGCCGAGAATTCTGCTGCGGCGAGCTCGACTGCGGTGTCGAGTCGCTTTCACTGGCGGCGGTGTCGCCGCGGAACCGGGGGCGAGAGGAGGCACGGAGCCGACGACCTGTTGTCTGGGAATCGGGGTCGCTCCCATACGGTCCGCGCTTGTCAGGGGGAAACTCTGGCAAGTTGTCTACTCCTCAAAAACTGTCTGCTCGTGCAATACGGCCCGCTCGCCGTTCTCGTTTCCGGCACAGGGCACACCGCGGCTATCGGTTTTCCGACCGGTGTTTCTGCGAGGATCTGAGACCAGACCGCAAAGCACATCACGCCGATTTTACGCCTGGACATTGATGAATGCTGGAATTCCGGTGTGGGGGAGCGGTACAAAGGGGACGTTCGGCCCGGATTTGCGCCCGTCACGGGTCGGTTCGACTATGACGAAGCCCACTCTCCGCGGTTGCGCTTTGCCCTGGATGGCTCCTTTCCCTTAGGCTGTATCCCGTAGTGCTGGAGGGTCTGTCGGTATGCATTTCTCCGGAGCGGATCGCAGCATTGCAGATGGAGTCGTGGCTGAGCGGCCGAAAGCGTCACCCTGCTAAGGTGAAGTCCTCCAATAGGGGGACCGTGGGTTCAAATCCCACCGGCTCCGCGTTTGGCAGAACCCCTGCGATCCGATGTGAATTCGGGCGCAGGGGTTCTTGCGTTCCCACAGAATCGCGTTTGCCCGCGAGTACCGACGCCTTTGTTCGTCTCGACTTACGTTCGATGTAGTGAAAGTTCACCTGTCCGGGGTAAGTTGATCCGCGTCCGCCCCCGCGCCACCGGAGCTCACCAGCAGAGATGCTGCTCCGGCGAGTACTGAGGAGAACTCCCATCGCTATGCCCCTGATCCGCAAGACAGCTCTGTCCGCTGCCGCCGCAGCTTTGGCGCTGACCCTGGCCGCCTGCTCGTCCGGAGACGACACAGAGGAGCCGAACGCCGAGGGTGCCGAGACCCAAGGCGCTGCGCAGGAGTCCGGTGAGGCCGCAGGTTCGAAGGGTGAATCCGGATCCGCCGAGGCGGCCGGCCTCGATCCGAAGGATCTTCCCGATCCTGTCGCTTCCCAGGAGATTCCCGCCGCCGTTGACGGCGATGACAAGGCAACGATGACTGTCGAGCTGTTCCCTCTGAAGCGTCAGGGCGAGACGGTCGTGGCCCAGTTCGCGTTCAGTGTGAACTCTGATCAGACCGACGAGGACGACGACGGTGACGATCTCTACGGCTATCTGGGCGGGAGCTGGGCGCCGTTCCTTGTCGACTCGCAGAACCTGCGCAAGCACAACGTGTTGGATAAGTTCCCGCAGCGAGCGCAGACGAATGTCCAACAGACGAAGTTCAAACCCGGCCAGACCCACTACGCCTTCGCTGTCTTCGCGGCCCCGCCGCCGGATGTCGATGAGGTCGAGGTCTCCGTCGTTGACGGTATGAACCTCGCCACCGGAGTGAAGATCTCGTGAAGCCGGCAGCCGTCGGTCCTGCAGCGGTGATTCTTGCTGCCGGCATTGTCGTCGCCGGTCCACCCGCACTCGCGTTCGCAGACTCAGTGACTTCGCAGGACATCGCCAACCGAGATGCCCCGACTCCGGAGGACTTCACCGATCCCGACCAGTCGCAGATCGACAAGAGCATTGTCGAACTCGAACCGGAGATCTATGACCTGGACAAAGGCATCGAGGACGTGGAGACAACCAAAGCCAGTGGCGGCGATACCGTGGTCACGCTCGACACGGATATCCTCTTCGACTTCGACTCGGCTGAGCTCAGCGACACAGCGAAGAAGAAGATCAAGGACCTTGTCGAGGATCTGCCGTCCGACTCCGAGATCACCGTCGGCGGGCATACGGATTCCAAAGGCGAAGACGACTACAACAAGAAGCTCTCCGAAGACCGAGCGAAAGCCGTCGCCGAGGTGCTCACCTCGGAGGACTCGGACCTTGACGTGACGGCAAAGGGTTTCGGCGAGTCCGAGCCCGTCGAGTCGAACGAGAAGAACGGCAAGGACGACCCCGAGGGCCGGGCGAAGAACCGTCGCGTCGAAATCCGCTACGAAGGCTGAGCCTGATCTGGGGCTGTCCGGGAAGAGCGGCTGAGGCCATTGACGAACCTGACCGCACTGCATAGCGTCTCTCTCAATAGATGGTCATACAAAAGTCAGCTTCGGTGACGTCGGCCCTGATCGGACCGCGAAACAGCCGATTCGGGGACCAATGGAGGGCAACCGATTGAAGACAGTCATCGTCGGAGGCGGTGTGGTCGGGCTGACCATCGCGTACGAACTTGCGCTGCGCGGACACGACGTCACAGTCATCGAGGCTGCCCGCTGCGGTTCGGGCGCCTCTCACGGAAATGCCGCAAAGATCGCCATCGCCGAGAGCACCCCGGTGCCTGCCCCGGGTGTGCTGCTTCAGGGGATCCGATGGATGCTCAAACCCGACAGCCCACTATCGATCAAGCCGTCCCTTGCGCCCGGCTATCTCAGTTTCCTGTTGCGGATGGCCAGGCACTGCAACGCACGTGACTTCGAAGCCGGACTCGACCTCCACCTGCGCCTCGGCGAGGATGCGAACGATCTCTTCGATGAGTATCAGGCTCAAGGCATCGACTTCGAGATGCACGACCGCGGTGTGCTGCTGGCTTTCGAGACTCGGGAACGCTTCGACGAGCACTGTGCGAGCTTGCCTGCTTTCGAGGCCGCCGGCCACCGGCCGCGGCGACTGCATGATGACGAAGTCCGCGAGGCCGAACCGGCTCTCAGCGAACGCATCCGCCACGGTCTCTCCTTCTCCGCTGACCGACAGATCGAACCCGATTCTCTGACGGCGGGTCTCCTCACGAAACTCTCCGATCTCGGGGTCGCCGTGCGAGAAGACACTCGCGTCGGACGCTTTGTTCGCTCAGGCGACGCTGTGACCGCAGTTGTCACCTCCGACGCGGAGGTCATCAAGGCGGACGCTCTAGTCATCTCTGCCGGTGTCCCGTCCGGCGCATTGGCCAGGCAACTCGGCCAGAAGATCCCGATCTACTCCGGCAAGGGCTACAGCATCGATTACTCACCGGCCCCGATTCAGCTGCGCACATCGCTGACCCTCGAAGATGCACGAGTCGCAGTCACTCCGCTGGACGGCATGCTCCGGCTGGCAGGCACGATGGAGTTCGGCAGTACCGACGACGATGTCAACGAGGTTTGCGTCGGTGCGATCCGCCGCTCCGCGCAGGAGTCATTCCGTGATTGGGGCGACGGTCAGGGAGAACTGGCTCCATGGGCAGGGTCGCGCCCAATGACACCTGACGGCCTTCCCGTCATCGGACGACTTGACTCTGTGAAGAACGCCTACATCAATTCCGGACATGCGATGCTCGGTCTGACACTGGCACCGGGATCTGCCCGTCTGCTGGCCGGACTCATGACTGACGGAAGCTCGACGTTGCCAGACGAAGTTCTCGCCCGGGTTTCACCGAACCGGTTCTGAACGTCTCTCGTCGGCATCGAACCTCTTCGCCGACACCCCACACGAAATGAGGAAAGTTCCATGACCACACAGCAAGTCGCCGGCAGCGAAGTCGTGGGCTGAGGCCCGCCCGAGCAGAGACGAGGGAACGTGAAGAACAGACAGCTCATCCAGGCCGTCGATGTTCACGCGGCCGGCGAACCCGGCCGAGTGCTCATCGGCTCGGGACTGCGGGTCAAAGGTGCCACGATGGGCGAAAAGCTCCGATACTGCGAAGAGCACCTCGACGACTTCCGGAACCTCATCCTCCACGAACCCCGCGGCTATCCCGGCCTGTGCTCGCCGATCGTCGTGCCTGCGACGGATCCGAGCTGCGATTTCGGAATGATCGTGATGGAGCAGGGCGGGTTCAAGCCGATGTCCGGATCGAACCTCATCTGCACCGTCACGGCGCTGATCGAGACGGGGTCCGTCGACGTCAGCGAACCGGTCACCGAGCTGCGGGTCGATACCGCCGCCGGTGTCGTCACGGTCCGCGCCGAGGTGGAGGCCGGCCGAGCGAAATCGGTGACCTTCGACAATGTCCCGGCTTTCGTCCACGGACTCGACCTGCCTCTCGAGGTGCCTGGGTACGGGACGATTCCCGTCGACATCGTCTTCGGCGGTCAGTTCTACGTACAGACTGCGTCGGACAACCTCGGCGTGGATCTTGATCCTGGCAATGCCAAGGAGATCATCAGGGCTGCCAGCGTGTTGCGGCAGGCGGCGAACGAGACCTTCGAGGTGAGGCATCCCCTCATCCCTGAAATCGATTCGATCGGTCTGCCGCTGATCCACGGACCCGCACGAACTGAGGGCACCGACGGACGCAACGCCGTCGTCCTGCCCAACGGCATAGTCGACCTCGACGATCCGAGCACGTGGACTGGGACTTTCGACCGCTCGCCGTGCGGCACCGGGACGAGCGGGCGAGTGGCGGCCAAACACGCCCGCGGCGAACTGCGCGTCGGTCAGCGATTCGTCCACGAATCGATGATGGGTACGACCTTCACCGCCGTGGTGAAGGAAGAGACCGAGATCGGCGGTAGTCCAGCCGTCATCCCTTCGATTACCGGGCGCGGGTGGATCACAGGATTCCAACAGCTCGTGCTCGAGGCCGATGATCCGTTTCCGGTCGGCTTCACCGTCGGAGACATCTGGAGCGGCGGTACGAGGGCAGCAGAACCAGGAGTCGACGGCTGAGACGCGGATATGGCGGGGCAGGATCGATGACTGTTCGAGCGGTAGTCTGCTGATCAAGGCCAATGGTCGAAGCCGACACGATTCGCTGCACACGAGGAGCGCACAATGACGAACGAACCCGACCGCATCTCTTTCGATGATCTTGTCTCGGCGATCGAAGCCAAGCTCACCGCCGCAGGAGCCTCTTCGGCGGTTGCGAGAGTGCTGGCGACCAACTGTGCCACCTGCGAACGCGACGGCACTCTCAGCCACGGAGTCTTCAGGGTCGCCGGCTATCTCGATTCATTGAATCGAGGCTGGGCAGATGGGGCAGCAGAAGCGAGCATCGACGTCGTCGGCCCTTCCTATATCCGCATCGACGGTCACAATGGTTTCGCTCAACCTGCACTTGCCGAGGCGGGGCCGACGATCGACAAGGCGCTCGACGACACCGGTGTCGCCGTCATCGCTCTGCGCAACACCCATCACTTCAGTGCCCTGTGGCCCGACCTCGAGGCATTTGCACGCGACGGTCGGGTGGCGATGGGGATGATCGCCAGCGGCAAGCTCGCCGTTGTTCCCGAGGGGGCCACTCGTCCGGTCTTCAGTACCAATCCGTTCGGTTTCGCCACACCCGTGGCTGACGCGGACCCGATCGTCTTCGACTTCTCCACGTCGTCGATGTCCCACGGGGATCTGCAGCTGCTGCGGGCAGAAGGCCAGGACGTTCCGGTCGGGACCGGGGTCGACTCGACCGGCGCGGACACCACGGATCCGAACGCCATCCTCGACGGCGGCGGCATCCGCCCGATCGGCGGACATAAGGGTGCGCTGCTGTCGTTCATGATCGAAACGCTTGCCGCAGGGCTGACCGGCGGTGCCTTCACCTATGAGGTCGACGCGGAGGCCCCCGAGGGCGCCCACACCTTCCGGACCGGTCAGCTCTTCATCGTCATTGATCCCGAGCGCGGCGGCAACGACGCCTACCTCGCTCGGGTGCGCGAATTCGTCGACATGCTCCGCGATGCGGGCATGGACCGTCAGCCCGGTGACCGTCGCTACGCCAATCGCGCCGAGGCGGCCGAACGCGGAATCCCCGTCACCGACACGATTCGCGCTATATTCGACTGAACTTCTGTCGACCGGCCGAAGCCTGCTCTGTCCCGGGCAGCACACGACCCCGCTGGAGGGAGTCGCCGACTCCGTCGAGTACGGTCCTCAGCCGTACATCCGCCACCACAGCAGCGCTACGTGCAGTGCCGTGCGTGACTCCGCATCGTCGAGTGAGACGCCGAGGCGGTCCTGCAGGCGATTGATCCGTGCGTAGAGCGCGGGCCGGGACAGATGCCCGGCCCGCGCCATCGCCGACTTGTTGCCGCCATGGGAGAGGTAGAGCTCGAGGAAGTCGAGCAGTCCGTCGTCTGCGGCGTTCGCAGCGAATGGCAGAACGCCGTCCCGGCGTCCGTCTTCGCCGAGCAGCGGCCCCAGCTCTCCCTCGGCGAAGGCACGCAGCCGGGAGTCCTCGGCCAGCAGAGACAGCAGCCCGCGGATGCGCACGTCCGAGGAGCGGTAGAACGCACGCTCACGCACATCGAGCGTCGACGCGACCTCGGCGACGTGAGAAGCGGCTTCGAAACCGGCGACAGCGCGAAGCAGAGAAGTGCTGCCACGGCCGACCCCGACCACCCAGCTCGCAGCAAGCCCATCGAGCTCGGCGAGCAGACGGGTGAGCCGTTCATCGGCTTCCTCCGCACCGCGCAGACTCGGCTGCGATCGTCGGTTTCTCCCGCGACAGGGCCCCACAACGAACCCGAACACGCCTGACTGCAGGCTCGTCATGAGCAGACACAGATTGAGGCGTGAGGCGGCAGAGGCGATCTCCTGCGTCAGGCCGCGCTCCTGCAGCTGCACCCGAGTCGGATCGGTGTCGGCCTCACGATCGATGCGGACGACCACTGGGGTGAGTTCGGCTCCTTCCGCAGGAGTGAATCCCAGAGAGCGGGCGCGCTCCCTTGCCGAACGCTCGTCGATGCCCTCTGAGTCCGTGATCTCTCGGATCAGGCCGCTTTGGGCCTGCAGCAGCAGATCCTGCTCATCGCGATCGGCCATTCGAGTCAGCGTCAGGGCTTCACCCGCACGTTCGATGACCTGCTCGAGATCGGCGACGGACTCGGCGGCGCCGGGTACGACGAGCCGGCCCCACCGGCGAGAACGCAGCCCCACCGGCGTCTGCCGCCACTGCGCCGGCGCGTGACCGCCGGGCGTCGTACTCGCACCGCTGACGAGGTCGACCCACTTCTGCGCGAGAGCCTGCGAACCACGGCCGGAATGCGCGAGAACCCGATGGGACACATCCTCGAGGACCACCGCCGTGCCCAACAGCTCTGCAGTGCGGTCGACGATCGTCTGCGCCTCGGCCCGATCGAGACTCAGCTGCGTGTACGTCTCGTGGATCTCCCGGGCATGTTCGAGCCGCGAGATCTGCTGTGCGAGAAGGCTGCGGTGCGCGAGCTCGGTGATCCTGACGAACTTCACCCGACGCGGCAGGACGATGACAGGCAGTTCCCTCGCCGAGGCGGCCGCGGCCGCGATCTCGCGCGCTTCCTCATCGTGGGTCGAGTTCTCATCGACGAGTTCGATGATCGTCCCAGCCGCACCTGCGCGCTCGAGCTGGTCGAGGAACTCCGTCATCGCCGCAGGCGAGTGGCGGAAGGCCGTGGCGGTGGTCAACACGAGCTCACCACCCTCGAGGAAGCGCTCGACATGCTCGGAATCGGCGATGTGGACCCAGCGGATAGCCCGGTCGAGGCCTGCCTCGCCGGCAAGTACCGCAGGCTCTGCAGCCCTGATCTCCTCGAACTCGAGCAGACCGGCGATGCTCAACGATGCCCCGCTCGACTCCCGTGCAGTGTCCATTGACACAGTGTAAAGCCGAGGGCGAAGATTCTGACATTCTGACACTTCCGAGATCGGCAAAGCGGACAGAGGATGGACTCAACCGACGTACCGACGACGCAGAAGGACTCTTCATGGCAACGCTCTCCCACTGGATCAACGGACGGACCGTCACCGCGGACACCGACACCCGCCTCGGCGATATCACGAACCCGGCCACCGGAGTCGTCAGCGGCCAGGTGGCCCTGGGGTCGAAGGCCACCGTGGAATCGGCGATCGCCGCAGCATCCGCCGCGTTCCCCGCCTGGCGCGACACGTCCCTGGCTAAGCGGACCGCTGTCCTCTTCAACTTCCGCGAACTGCTCAACGCTCGGAAGCAGGAACTGGCCGAGATCATCACCGCCGAACACGGCAAGGTCGTCTCCGACGCTCTCGGCGAGGTCGCCCGCGGCCAGGAAGTCGTCGAATTCGCGTGCGGCATCGCGGGCCACCTGCGCGGCGGTCATACGGAGAACGCCTCGACGAACATCGACGTCCACTCCCTGCGCCAGCCGATCGGCGTTTCCGCGATCATCTCTCCCTTCAACTTCCCGGCCATGGTCCCGATGTGGTTCTTCCCCGTGGCCATCGCCACCGGAAACACCGTCGTGCTCAAGCCCTCGGAGAAGGACCCCTCGGCCGCGAACTGGCTCGCCGAGCTGTGGAAGGAAGCCGGGCTGCCCGATGGCGTGTTCAACGTCGTCCACGGTGACAAGGAAGCCGTCGACACGATCCTCGAGAGCCCCGAGGTCGCCTCGGTGTCCTTCGTCGGGTCGACCCCGATCGCAAAATACGTCTACGAGAACGGCACCGCCACCGGCAAGCGCGTCCAGGCGCTCGGCGGAGCGAAGAACCATATGCTCGTCCTGCCCGATGCGGACCTCGACCTCGCCGCCGACGCCGCCGTCAACGCCGGCTACGGCGCCGCAGGTGAGCGCTGCATGGCGATCTCCGTGGTCGTCGCTGTCGACTCCATCGCCGATGAGCTCGTGGCGAAGATCGCTGAACGCACCAAGACACTGCGCGTGGGTGACGGTGCCACCGAGCCGGACATGGGACCACTGGTCACCGCCGCCCACCGCGACAAGGTTGCCGGCTACATCGATGCCGGCGCCGAGGCGGGAGCCACCGTCGTCCTCGACGGCCGAGAGAACACCCCGGCCGAGGGATTCTTCCTCAACCCGACCCTCTTCGACAACGTCACCCCCGACATGTCGATCTACACCGACGAGATCTTCGGGCCCGTGCTCGCCGTCGTCCGCGTCCCCGGTTACGACGAAGGCATCGATCTCATCAACGCCAACCCGTACGGCAACGGCACCGCGATCTTCACCAACGACGGCGGAGCCGCCCGCCGGTACGAGAACGAGGTCGAGGTCGGCATGGTCGGCATCAACGTGCCCATCCCCGTCCCCGTCGGCTACTACTCCTTCGGCGGATGGAAGAACTCGCTGTTCGGCGACACCCACGCCTACGGCGACGAAGGAGTTCACTTCTTCACCCGCGGGAAGGTCGTCACCTCCCGCTGGCTCGACCCCAGCCACGGCGGCCTCAACCTCGGATTCCCGACCAACGACTGAACCGACCACCACGGACGTCCGCCCCGACCCGGGGCGGACGTTCACACAACGACGAACCACCTCGGCGAAGGAGCCCTGACATGACCACCACCGCGGATTCCCCGCTCACCGAATCGCACCTCGATACTGAAAGCACCGGCGCCGACCGGATCGACCCCGACCTCCTCGAGGCCGGGCGCCGCGCCCACGAGCTCGACCGGGCGCACGTCTTCCACTCCTGGCAGGCGCAGGGGCCGTTCCAGCCGATGACGATCGTCGACGCCGAAGGTCCCTACGTCTGGGACGGCGAGGGCCGGAAGCTGCTCGACATGTCATCGCAGCTGGTGAACACCAATATCGGCCATCAGCACCCGGGTGTGGTCGCGGCGATCCAGGAACAGGCCGGCAAGCTGTGCACCATCGCGCCGCAGCACGTCAACGACGCCCGCTCCGAGGCGGCCCGACTCATCACCGAACGCACCCCGGGCGACCTCGATCATGTGTTCTTCACCAACGGGGGAGCCGACGCGAACGAGCACGCGATCCGGATGGCCCGACTGCACACCGGTCGGACGAAGGTGCTCTCGGCCTACCGCAGCTACCACGGCGGCACGCAGCTGGCCGTCAACGTCACCGGCGACCCGCGCCGGTTCGCCAACGACTACTCCGCTGAGGGCATCGTCCACTTCATGCCCGCCTACCCGTACCGGTCGTACTTCAACTCGTCGTCCGAGGCCGAGGAGACGCAGCGGGCGCTCGCCCACCTCGAGGACATGATCACCCTCGAGGGGCCCGGCAATATCGCGGCCCTCATCCTCGAGACCGTGCCGGGCACCGCGGGGATCTACGCCCCGCCGGCCGGTTATCTCGAAGGCGTGCGGGAACTGACGGCGAAGTACGGGATCGTCTTCATCGCCGACGAGGTGATGGCCGGGTTCGGCCGCACCGGCCGCTGGTTCGCCCTCGACCACTGGGATGTCACCCCGGACCTCATCACCTTCGCCAAAGGCGTGAACTCCGGATACGTCCCGCTCGGCGGGGTCGCCATCTCGGATGCGATCTTCGAGACCTTCCGCGACCGGGCCTACCCGGGCGGACTGACCTACTCGGGACATCCGCTCGCCTGCGCGGCAGCGGTCGCGACGATCACCGCGATGGAGGACGAGGGGATGATCGCCAATGCGGACCGCCTCGGCGAGGACATCATCGGTCCGGCTCTGCAGGAGATGGCGCAGCGCCACCCCTCGGTCGGGGATGTCCGGGGTCTTGGCTGCTTCTGGGCCATCGAGCTCGTGAAGGACAGGTCGACGAAGGAGCCGCTGGCGGCCTACGGCGGCAGCTCACCGGAGATGAACGAGATCATCGCAGCGCTCAAAGCCGACGGCGTGCTGCCGTTCGCGAACTTCAACCGCATCCACGTCGTGCCGCCGCTGAACACCCCGGATGAGGACGTCAGGTTCGGACTCGCCGCCCTGGATCGGGCACTCGACGTCGCGGATCGGTACGTCACGGAGTAGATTCGTCCCGCGAGAAGGGGGCATCGCCTCGGCGAGGGATTGCTGGTTTCGGGCCCCGTTCGGAATGTGAGTGCTATTGCACTCTCAGCCGGGCGGGGCCCGTTTGCGCACGTCAAAAGTGAACAAAAGGTGAATCAGGTGGAGTAGGGTCGAATTGCGGGTGAAGAGCGGTTGAATCTGTGGGTAGACTTCTGCGGGATAGTGATGGCTGGCCGTCAGCTGCATCATCCACGGTCCGAATAGTGTCTACACCCAAGGTCGATTAGTGGAAATCATCTTCGTCGTCGTGCTCGTCATCGCACTGGCACTGTTCTTCGACTTCACCAATGGCTTTCACGATACGGCCAATGCCATGGCCACACCGATCGCGACCGGGGCCATCAAACCGAAGACGGCGGTCACGCTTGCCGCGATCCTCAACCTCGTCGGTGCCTTCCTCTCCACCGAGGTGGCCAAGACCATCTCGGGCGGCATCATCAAGGAAGGCGGCGGGGGAGTCCAGATCACTCCCGACTTCATCCTCGCCGGCCTCATCGGCGCCATCATCTGGAACATGGCGACATGGCGCTTCGGCCTACCATCATCCTCGTCCCACGCACTCTTCGGCGGCCTCATCGGTGCGGCCATCGTCGGTGCCGGACTCAACTCCGTCGACTACGGAGTGTTCCTGTCCAAGGTCGTCATCCCGGCTCTGGCCGCCCCGCTCATCGCCGGGTTCAGCGCCTATCTGTGCACGAAGATCGCCTACGCGATCACTCGCCGCAACGAGGAGGGCAAGACCGCTCGCCGTGCACCGTTCAAGTACGGGCAGATCTTCTCGTCCTCGCTGGTGGCGCTCGCCCACGGAACGAACGATGCGCAGAAGACGATGGGCGTCATCACCCTCGTGCTCGTCTCCGCGAACCTGCAGGAGCACGGCACCGGCCCGCATATCTGGGTGATCACCGCGTGTGCTCTGGCGATCGCGCTGGGCACCTATGTCGGCGGTTGGCGCATCATCGACACCCTCGGCACGAAGCTGACGACGGTCAAGCCCGCTCAGGGACTGTCGGCCGAGACGTCGACGGCTGCGGCTATCCTCGCCTCTTCGCACCTCGGCTTCGCTCTGTCGACGACTCAAGTCGCCTCCGGTTCCGTGCTCGGTTCGGGACTGGGCCGCAAGGGCGCCGATGTCCAGTGGTCGACGGCCGGACGTATCGCCTCCGGTTGGCTGCTGACGATTCCGGCCGCCGCGATCGTCGGCGGGATCGCAGCCGGCATCGCTCACTTGGGAACGGTCGGCGTCGTCGTCGACACGGTCGTCGCCGTGGTCGTGGTGCTGTGGATCTACCTCAGTTCCCGCCGGGTCGAGGAGACGGACATCTCGAACTTCGACACCGTCGGCGAGGCCGTCAACATCCGCGGCCGCAAGCGCAAGCTGCGTAAGGACCGCAACCGCAAACGTGCTCAGGAGAAGAGAGAAGCTCGATACGAGGCCTGGGCGGAGAAGCAGGCGGCGAAAGAGAAGCGCCGTGCCCACCGCGATGCGAAGAAGAACGGGGCGGTTCCCGCCGAGGCTGCGAAGACGAGTTCATCGTCGACCGGATCTGCTTCCGGAGCCGATGCGGGCCGGGCCTCGAACACCGGGGCAGATGCGGGCCGGGCAGATGCGAGCGATAAGGGAGACGCGAAATGATCGAGTGGAGTTCGTTCGCCATCGTTGCGGCCGCGACATGGGTCTCGGCCATCATCGTCATCACGCTGTTCTCCGTCGGAGTGCGGATGCGCGCCGCGCACCTCGACCGTGTCGAGGAGGGCCGCAGCAGCTCGGCTCTGCCGGTCGGCTACTGGGCGGTCTTCGGCATCTGCGGGGCAGTCGTGCTGCTCGGCGTCTACCTCATCGTCCCGGCCCTCCACGGCGCCTGACACTTCAGGGGCCGACCGTCTGACGCTTCGGGAGTAATTCGCCTGGACTCTCTGGGGTGCTCGCCACGGCGCCTGACGCCTCCGTGCTGCAGGCCACGTGTCGTTTCTGAAGTGCTCGCCTGAGCTCTCTGGGTGATCCCCGCGTGACGGCTCAGGCAGCGATCGCTTGCCGTCGGCAAGCTGCTTTTGGACGACCATCACTCACCGGTAGCGTCGCGTACACCCTCTAGCGCACCATCCCTCGCCCTTAGTGGCTGTGCCTACAGTTGCAATGGTGCAACGTGCCGCTGCGACGGTGTTTTGCTCCCACCGGTGCCTAGCGACAGCAGCGGTGAGGGATGCTCCGGACTATGTGCATGAAGCATCCCTGCGTCACGAGAGGAAGTGCCACTGCCGTGTAGTTATGCCGCTGACGGTGCGGGATACCCGAGCGTTGGAATCGGGGCGGCTCAGTGAAAGCAGCTGCGGGTGGCTTTCCTGAGACCCTGGTGCCTCGGCTTAGACTCGATCTGTGAGAACTCCACCGCACAATCCTCGGCAATCCGCCGATCTGCAGAAGGAAATCGCCAAAGCCGATCGCCGGCGCATCGACCAATGGCATGCAGCAATGCGGCGCGATGGACGCGTCGTACTGCGAACAAATCTAGTCAAGATTTTCGCCCTCGCACTCGTCAGCTGGCTGTT
This sequence comes from Brevibacterium sediminis, assembly GCF_024895295.1. Lineage (NCBI taxonomy): Bacteria > Bacillati > Actinomycetota > Actinomycetes > Micrococcales > Brevibacteriaceae > Brevibacterium > Brevibacterium sediminis. The sequence goes on from NZ_JAHQRN010000003.1 coordinate 144,867, forward strand.
CGTCGGAGCGATCATCCTCACGTTCACCGTCACCCCCGCTTCGACCTGGAACCCGATGTCCCCTGGCTTCGGCGGGTGGCCGGTCTTCTTCCTCCTTGCGGTCTTCGCCATCGGTTTGGCGCTGTTCGGCGTCGGAGCGCTGTTGTGGACTTTTGTCTTTCCCGTTGTGCGACCACAGTTCGTCGTGTCGAGATGGGGTGTGGAGTCCTCATGCTGGAAGCCTGGCGGGCGGGTCAGGCAGTTCGCAACGCCGTGGTCAGGCATCGTCGACATCGGGGGAGAGTTCCAGTGGAGGAAAGGGATGCTCCCGGACGCACTGGTCGTAACGATCACGGCCCGCGGTGTGACCGCTCATCGGAACGCGCTGATCGGCAACGTCAGGTTGCCGGAGTTGGTCACATATCGCGTATCAAGGGAGCTCAAAGCGAAACCGCGTGATGTGTTGGTATTTCTCCGTGAGGTTCACGTGGCGCATACGGCGCATCGCTGAACTCGGACCGGAACACGACAATCCCCCAACCACCTCGGCGGCGGTTGGGGGATTGTCGATGAACGGACGGCTCAGACTGTCAGCGATGAAACCAAACGACTCAGGCTAGCCACACAGCTAGGCAACTCAGCCAAACGACTCAGGCGAGGCCGAGGCGCTGGCGGAGGTTGTCGACCTCGGCGCGGAGTTCGGCCGGAACCGAATCGCCGAGCTCGGCGTACCATTCCTCGATGAGCCCGAGTTCGGTCTCCCACTCTTCGGGCTTGATGGCGAGAGCCTTGCGCAGCTGCTCGTCGGTGAAGTCGAGGCCTTCGGTGTCCAGGCCGCCTTCGACCGGGGTGAGGCCGAGCGGGGATTCCTGAGCATCGGCGGTGCCGGTGACGCGTTCGAAGACCCACTTGAGAACGCGCGAGTTCTCGGAGAATCCGGGCCACAGGAACGAGTTGTCGTCGTCGCGGCGGAACCAGTTGACGTAGAAGATCTTCGGCAGCTGAGCGCCCTCGGTGTTGCCGATGTTGATCCAGTGCTGCAGGTAGTCACCGACGTTGTAGCCGATGAAGGGACGCATCGCCATGGGATCGCGGCGGACGACGCCGACGGCACCGGTGGCAGCCGCGGTGGTCTCCGAGGAGAGCACCGAGCCCATGAACACTCCGTGGGTCCAGTCCTTGGTCTCGGTCACGAGCGGCATCGTGGTCTTGCGGCGACCGCCGAAGAGGATGGCCGAGATCGGCACACCGTTCGGGTTGGTCCACTCGGGAGCCAGGGTCGGCACGTTCGCGATCGGGGTGCAGAAGCGCGAGTTCGGGTGAGCGGCGGGGGTGTCGGACTCGGGCGTCCAGTCGTTGCCCCTCCAGTCGGTGAGGTGAGCAGGTGCCTCGTCGGTCTTGCCTTCCCACCACACGTCACCGTCGTCGGTCAGTGCGACGTTGGTGAAGATGTTGCCGCCGGCCTCGATGGCGCGCATCGCGGTCGGATTCGTGGTGTAGCCGGTGCCCGGGGCGACTCCGAAGAGTCCGAATTCGGGGTTGACGGCGTAGAGCTGGCCGTCTTCGCCGAAGCGCATCCAAGCGATGTCGTCACCGAGGGTCTCGGCCTTCCAGCCGGGGATGGTCGGTTCGATCATGGCGAGGTTCGTCTTGCCGCAGGCCGAGGGGAACGCCGCGGCGACGTACTTGACGACGCCTTCGGGGTTCGTCAGCTTGAGGATGAGCATGTGCTCGGCCAGCCAGCCTTCGTCGCGGGCGATCGCGGAGGCGATGCGCAGCGCGTAGCACTTCTTGCCCAGCAGAGCGTTGCCGCCGTAGCCGGAGCCGAAGGACCAGATGGCGCGGTCCTCGGGGAAGTGGGTGATGTACTTGGTGGTGTTGCACGGCCAGGCGACGTCTTCCTGTCCCTCTTCCAGCGGAGCGCCGACGGAGTGGACGCACTCGACGAACTTCGCGTCCTGGGCGTCGATCGCATCGAGGGCGTACTTGCCCGAGCGAGCCATGACGAGCATGGAGAGGACGACGTAGGCCGAATCGGTGACCTCGATGCCGAACATCGGCTGGTCCGCCTCGGCGTGGCCCATGACGAAGGGGATGACGTACATGGTGCGGCCGCGCATCGAACCCTCGAACAGACCGTTGAGCGTTTCCTTCATCTCCGCGGGAGCGACCCAGTTGTTGAGTGGACCGGCATCCTTCTCGTCTTCGGAGCAGATGTAGGTCCGGCCCTCGACGCGGGCGACGTCCTCGGGGTCGGAAGCCGCGTAGTAGGAGTCCTTGGTGCCGTTGACGCGCTGGATGGTGCCGGCTTCGACGAGCTTCTCAGCGATCTCGTTCTTCTGTGCTTCGGAACCATCGATCCAGACGATGTCGTCCGGGGTGGTCAGGGCGGCGATCCGGCTGACGAACGAGAGCACCGACTTGTTCTCGGTCGGTGCGTTCTTCAGCTGGTCAGCGACGACATCATGGTCGAGGACAGTCATGAGTGGTCTCCTGGTCAATCGGGTGTGGGGTTTCGTCTCCGGCGGCTGGCGTCCGTCGAGCGGTTGGTACATATCCACCGTAGGATGGGAGCGGAAGCGAAAAACGCGCGTTTCGGTCACTCGAAGATGTGCATTGGATCACAGCCAGAGGGTCATTGACGTAAAAGCAACAATCGGATGACGTGTCGTTTCAAGTGATTGACGGTTTGTTTCGGCGATGATCGACGGCTGAAATCTGCGATTTCATCCCCTCTCGCCGAGGTGGCTCTGACCGTGAGTGCGAATGTGGCGAAGCGCACGTGGGTGCGATTTGAGCTTCAGCGAAACTGGTGTGTATAGTTGTTCGAGTTGCAGGGCGTGAGTCCGAGCGACATGCGCCACTAGCTCAACGGATAGAGCATCTGACTACGGATCAGAAGGTTGGGGGTTCGAATCCCTCGTGGCGCACAGAAGGAGAGTCCCTCACCTGGCAGGATTGCTGGTGAGGGACTTTTTCGTGTGCCTGGAGTCAGGCTGATCCGGGCGTCGATCCGAAGGTTGGGTTCTGTTGGGTGCTGAGCTGAGGAAAGCCCGCCGTCACCGGGAGGAGTTCGGTGAGGTTATCGAGGTGTTCGCCGACCGCCCAGGACTGAAGACGGTGACGGGGTTCGTCCTCGGGTGGGTGATCTTCACAGCTCTGACATTGATCAACCCGGGGGAGACGCCGCTGCTGGCGGTTGCTCCGGGCATCATCTTCGCGGTGATGTTCGGCCTGATCCTTCTCTATCTCTCGGGTGAGCGGCTCATCGTCTGCGAGCGTGGGATCCTTGTCGGCTCCGTAGCTCCGGGGGTTCGTCCCTACGCCATTCCCTATCAGCAGATCACGCCCGGCAGCGTTGCCGGGGTCGCCGGCGCGAACAGATATCTCAAAGAGGTCGGACTCCAGGGACAGATCGCGCAGTCGACCCTGCGGGCGTCCTGGTGGACGAAGAACGGTGTCCACTTCGTCGCCTGCTCGGCCGAGGATGCCAGGCGCGGACGCAGACGTTTCACGCTGGCCCTCGACCCGATTCCACGGTCGATCGACGGCCGCTGGATCTGGTTCTCAGGGACCGGTCGGCAGTCCGCGAGGTCGGCGGTCGAGGCGATCGCTCGGGCCGCCTCGGCGGCGGGGTATTCGCAGCTGGCCAAGGCCGCGCTCGATCGCGGAGTCGTCGAGCTGACCGGCAACCCCGAGGACGCGGCACGACAACTGCCCGGCCACCCTCCGGTCGGCAGGGGCAGGATCAGATAGTGGGGACTCGGGTCGCTCGCGGCCGAGCCTTGTATCACCTGGCGGCAAGCACACCTTCTCGCTGTTCAGTCGACAGGCGTTTGACGGCCTCTCGGATCGTCACTCCCGAGGCCCGGTTGGCGCGTGGGAGGATCCAGTCGAAGACGAGGTCGGGGCTTTTGCGCGAGGTGTCGCGCAGAACCCAGCCGATGGCCTTGCGGATGAAGAATTCCTTTTCCTCGAGCATCGCATCGGCGAATCGGGAGAACCTGTCGAAGTCGCCGCGGCCGTGCCGCAGCGGGACCAGGTGCGCCAGCAGGGCCGAGCGGCGAATCCAGAAATCCCCATCGCTCGCCCAGCGCTCAAGAACGGGGTCGAAGGCAGTATCCCGTTCGCTCAACGGCCCGACGAGGTCCCCGGCCAGAGGGTCGACGAGCGCCCAGGTCTTCGCCTCGCGGAGCAGGCCCTCGATGAAATCCGCATCCCCGCCGCCGAGGCGGTCCTTCGACTGGATGAGCACCATCGTCGCCGCGGCGCGACGTTCGTGGACGGGTGTGAGGTGGCCTGTCGCCCCTTCACCTGTGTCTGTCGGCCCGGCACTCGCAGCCGAGTCGTCCGACGACATCGGCACGGCCCAGAGGAGTCGGGCGAGTTCGATGACCTCATTGTGGCCAAGCGCTGTTCCGCGCAATGCCGCGCGAACGACGGTTCGGGTATCCGGGACGCTCACCCCGTAATGGAGGAGTTCGCTCTTGAGGTAGGCCCTTTCCTTCTGGGCCCGTTCGCTGCCGCCACGGGCGCGCAGATCTCGGTCGACCGCCTCGGCGAGGGTGTGGGCCTTGTTCCGGGAATCGGAATTCATGGAGTGAATCTTTCCATGGCCCCGCTGCCAGTGGGTACAGGCGCTGCAGATCGCAGTGAATGCGAAACGGCCGACAGGCGGACTCCGTCGAGCGCGATGATCGGGGAGCGCGCCTGCCGGCCGTTCTCTGTTCTCAACCGGAGGCCGCGAGTCTCATGCTGCGCAGTGTCTCCGGAAGTTCTGGGGACCTTCGGTTCGGGCTGACCTCAGTCCGTCCGGGCCCTGCGTCCGGTCAGGACTTCAGTCCGTGCCGGCGTCGAAGGCCGAGGAGAGGTTGGCGAGGTCGCTTGCCTCGTCCACCTCGGCGTTGGAGTTCGCGATCTCCTCGGCGCCGCCGGCCTCCAGTGAGCCCACGAGTTCCGAGGTCGGACCGGACACGATGCCCATGGCGGCGTACTGCTCGAGGCGGGCACGCGAATCGGCGATGTCGAGGTTGCGCATGGTCATCTGGCCGATGCGGTCCTCGGGGCCGAAGGCGGAGTCGCCCACACGCTCCATCGACAGCTTCTCCGGGTGGTAGGACAGGTTCGGGCCCTCGGTGTTGACGATCGTGTAGTCGTCGCCGCGGCGCAGGCGCAGGGTGACCTCGCCGGTGATCGCCGAGGCGACCCACCGCTGCATGGATTCGCGCAGCATGAGCGACTGCGGGTCGAGCCAGCGTCCCTCATACATCCGGCGGCCGAGGCGGCGGCCCTCTTCGTGGTAGAGGGCGATGGTGTCCTCGTTGTGGATGGCGTTGAGCAGGCGTTCGTAGGTCACGTGCAGCAGTGCCATGCCCGGGGCCTCGTAGATGCCGCGGGACTTCGCCTCGATGATGCGATTCTCGATCTGGTCGGAGACGCCGAGCCCGTGGCGGCCGCCGATCTCGTTGGCCTTGAAGACCAGGGCAACGGGATCGTCGAAGACTTCGCCGTTGATGGCGACTGGGCGGCCGGCTTCGAAGCGGACCGAGACCTCTTCCGACTTGACCTCGACGTCATCGCGCCAGGCGGCGACGCCCATGATCGGTTCGACGATGTCGAGTCCGGCGTCGAGGAACTCAAGGGTCTTCGCCTCGTGGGTGGCGCCCCAGATGTTCGCATCCGTGGAGTAGGCCTTCTCGGCCGAGTCGCGGTAGGGGTAGCCGTGTTCGACGAGCCATTCGCTCATCTCCTGTCGGCCGCCGAGCTCGTCGACGAACTCCGAGTCGAGCCAGGGCTTGTAGATGCGCAGCTTCGGGTTGGCCATGAGGCCGTACCGGTAGAACCGCTCGATGTCGTTGCCCTTGTAGGTCGAGCCGTCGCCCCAGATGTCGACGCCGTCCTCCTTCATGGCGCGGACCAGCATGGTCCCGGTGACAGCGCGGCCGAGGGGAGTGGTGTTGAAGTAGGTCTTGCCTCCGGAACGGACGTTGAACGCACCGCACTGGAGGGCGACGAAGCCTTCTTCGACGAGCAGGCGCTTGGCGTCGACGAAGCGAGCGATCTCGGCACCGTATTCCTTGGCGCGATCGGTCACCGACTCCAGGTCGGGCTCGTCGTACTGGCCGATATCGGCCGTGTATGTGCACGGGATGGCGCCCTTGTGGCGCATCCACGCGACCGCGCAGGAGGTGTCCAGACCGCCGGAGAAGGCGATTCCAACGTGCTCACCGACTGGGAGCGAAGACAGTACTTTCGACATGTCACCAGCGTAACGTGAGTCTCCGTCGATTGTCGAATTGTTATGCATTGGAATGTATTTTTATGTGAGTGGGGTGAGTGAGGCGATGGAATCTCGCCGAGGCGGCCCCGACGATTGCTATCGTGAGCGGGTGACGAATCCTCCCGTACCTCAGTTCACCGTCCGCCCTGAGACTTCCGGCGACTTCGACGCGATCCACGCGTTGACCGCAGCTGCATTCGGCCAGGTTGACGAGGCAGAACTCGTCGACGCCCTCCGCGGATCCGGCAATGGGGTCGAGGGCTTGTCGTTCGTCGGAGTGCTCGAAGGTGAGGTCATCGCCCACGCGATGCTCTCCCGCTGCTTCCTCGGCGAGGCCCCAGGCGTCTGCCTGGCGCCCTGTTCCGTACGGCCCGAGCACCAGCGCACTGGCGCAGGCACTGCGGTGATCGAAGCGCTCCTCGCCGAGGCGGCCCGCCGTGGTGAGGCATTCGCCGTCGTCCTCGGCCACCCCGAGTACTATCCGCGCTTCGGGTTCACCCCAGCCTCAGGCTTCGGCATCACCCTGCACGTCGACGTTCCCGACGAAGCGCTCATGGCGATGCCGCTGGGAGGCGAGGTACCCGCGGGCGCCCTGGCCTTCGCGCCAGAGTTCGGGGTCTGATCCGGGGCCGCGCCCCACCCGCGTGAGTTACTGCTTCGCGCGGTGTGCCCGGATCGCCTCGGCGACGGCGATGGCGTCACCTTCGGGAGCGTCGGACTTCCGATCCGGACGTGCCGTGAACAGATAGATGAATCCGGCGACAAGCACGACGACCAGACCGATGAGCACGATCCAGTCGGCGAAGAACGATCCGGAGTCGCCGGGCAGCGAGAGCAGGACCATCGCGAAGATGCCGTAGGCCAGTGCGGCGAAATTGACGATGATGCCCCAACCGCCCAGCGACCACGGACCCGCCGGCTTCCACCCGCGCAGCCGCTGCCGCAGCGCCCCGAGGACGACCATCTGGAATGCGAGGTAGATGCCGAGGATCGCGAACGAGGTCACGGCGACGAGGATTCCGTCGTTGAACCAGATGAGCACGCAGATCAGAGCGGGTGCCGTGCAGGCGACGATGAGCGCATTGTGCGGGATCTTCGTCCCGTCGGTGACCTTCGACAGCCACCGGTGTCCGGGCATCATTCCGTCGCGGGCGAAGCTGAAGATCAGCCTCGACGCGGCGGCCTGCAGGCTGAGCACGCAGGAGATGAATGCGAGGACAGCGACGACGAGGAAGATCTTCGCCCCCACCGCACCGAGGCTGCCCTCGAGGATCGCGGGAATCGGGTCAGCGACCTGACCGGAGACGATCTCCTCGAGATTCGGTGCCGCGAGCACGTACCCGCCGAAGGAGAACAGGGCCGAGACCGCTCCGACGAGGATCGTCATGAGCATCGCCTTCGGGATGCCGCGAGCCGGATTCGACACTTCCTCGGCGACGTCACCGCATGCTTCGAATCCGTAGAAGAGGAAGAGCCCGGCGACTGCGGCTCCCATGAAGACGGGCAAGTAGCTGCCGTCGCCGGCGGTGCCCATGGTGTCGAAGAAGACGGAGAAGCTGTGCTTGCGTTCGAAGATGAGCAGGAACAGGCCGAGTCCGATGACGCCGATGAGTTCGGCGAAGAGGCCGATGCGCGCGATGCGGGCCAGCCATTTCGTGCCCGAGAAGTTGATCGCCAAGGCCAGCACCAGCAGCGCCAGGCCGAGGAACAGTGTGGAGTTGCGGCTGAGTTCGAGGCCGAAGAGGCTCGCGAGGAACCCGGCACCGAACTCCGCCACCGAGGTGATCGTGACGATGAGTGCGCAGATGTAGATCCATGCGGCCATCCACGCATATCGCTTGCTCCACAGCCGCCTGGCCCATGGGTAGATTCCGCCGGCGATGGGGAACTGGGAGACGACTTCACCGAACACGAGGGCGACGAGCAGCTGTCCGCAGGCAACGATGACGATCCACCAGATCGAGGGCGGACCACCGGTTGAGAGCGCCACTGCCAGCAGCGAATACACACCGACGAGAGGGGAGAGGTAGGTGAAGCCGAGGGCGAAGTTCGCCCACGGACTCATCGACCGTTCGAAGGAATCTTCGTAGCCGAGGACGGCCAGATGGTCGGAATCGGAGAGGTGGTCGCCGGCCCGGTTGCCGGTGGAGTTGTGAACGCCTGCGGGGTGGTGGGCGTTCGAGGGGAGATCGGACATGGTGATGTTCCTTCATTCGAATCGTCGTTGATTCTGTGCTGTTCGCATCGTATCTCCGATTCTCACCTGCGGAAGCGTTCTCGCCCGCGCGGCTGATTGCTATTTCATCCTCGCGGCGGAGGTGTCGAACAACGACGAGTCATAGCGTGGAATCACAGGCACGGACCACCGCCGAATCGGTGGGCACAGTGCAGGATCGAGGAGGAACCGTGAACACGCAGACGCACAGTCACAACGGATTCGCCGAGGCGACCGGACCGACCGAGCCATCACCTCAACCCACTATCCAACCCCACCGGCCCGGAACGACGGATTCCATGCCCGGTTCTGCCGCCTCGGCGATGGATGGATCGCACACCCCCGCCGAGGATGTCGACGCGAAAGGACGGCCGCTCGCCGTCGTGCCCGCTCGGGTCCCGTGGCTCGAGATCGGAATCTTCACCGTCACCGCATTCGGGCTCGCTTGGCTGGCCTGCCTGCCGCTGTGGTTCTCCGCGGAGGGGATCGGCGATCCCGTTCTGCTTCTGGCCTGCGGCAGCGCCATGATGTTCACTCCGCTCATCGCGAGCATCATTGCCTCCATCGTCCAGCGCCGCCGCGCCCGTGCCAGGGGAGAGGTCCTGGCCAGTGCTCCGCGCTACTTCGGCTTCTGGCCGCTGCGCAGCTTCGGCCGAGTCATCGGGATGACCATCGCCGCCTTCTTCGGGATCATGGTGCTCGTCGTCCTCGGCTACCTGGTCAGCGCGGCCTTCGGATGGCTCGCCCTCGACCTCGACGGGTTGTCCGGGTTCACGGCGCAGCTGGAGACGATTCCCGGCACGGACTCATTGCCGACTGCCGCCGCCATCGCCATCTACCTGCTGCTCATGTTCGTCAGCTCGGTGGCCAATGTCGGTGTCACGATCGGCGAGGAATTCGGCTGGCGAGGATGGCTGCTCACCAGTCTGCGTCCCCTGGGCACCTGGCCTGCACTGCTCATCATCGGCGTCGTCTGGGGGCTGTGGCACTCACCGCTGATCCTGCTCGGCTACAACTTCGGCCGCCCCGACATCGCCGGTGTGGGTTTCATGGTCGGCGGCTGCATCATGGTCGGCGTCCTCTTCGGTTGGCTGCGCCTGCGCACCGGATCCGTCTGGCCGGCCGTATTCGCCCATGCGGCACTCAACGGCTGCGGGGCCATGTTGTTGGGCCTGTTCGTCGATGCAGGTGCGCCGACTCCGGATCCGGCGCTTGTCGCGTTCCTCGGAGTCGCAGGCTGGATCGTCTCAGCGGTCGTCATCGCAGTGCTCGTCGTCACCGGCCAGTTCCGCAAGCAGCCGGAACTGGGCATCAAAGCGAAGGCCGGCGCCGAATCTTGAGGCTCGGCCCCGGCGTCGGCTAGGCTCAAAACCCGATCAACCGGAATCCCAAACCCACAGGAGCCCCATATGACCTTCGGACCTTCGCTGCTGCAGACCGCCGGACGCGTGTTCACCGCACCGATCTTCATCAGCGGCGGATACTCGGCCGTCACTGATCCGGCAGGCAAAGCAGCGATGGCCGAGTCGACCCTGGACGCCATCCGCGAATACGTGCCCGGGCTGCCCGACGACAACGAGCTGCTCGTGCGCATCAACGGCGGCGTCCAGATCCTCGCCGGCACCACCCTGCTGCTGGGCATCAAGCCGCGCCTCTCGGCACTCGCACTCGCCGGGTCCCTCATCCCGACCACGCTCGCCGGACACTCCTTCTGGGAGATGGAAGGCGGAGAGGCGAAGGCTCACCAGACCCAGTTCTCGAAGAACCTCGCCGCGCTCGGCGGACTGCTGCTCCTCATCGGCGCCGGTGAGAACCAGAAGGCCATCGACAAGGCGGCCGCAAAGGCTGCCAGGAAAGCTGCGAAGAAGGCCGAGAAGCACGCCCTCAAGCAGGCCTGAGGCATGACGCAGCCGTCCGCTGGTGACTCCTCTGAGCAGGAGGCCGCGGGCGGTGTGTCCGCCGATCCGATGTCAGCCGCGATCGCTGACATCATCACCTTCAACGATGTCAAGGATCCCGATCTCTGGACGCGACCGACCACGCCGCCGTCCGTGATCGCCATCGTTGACCACGACCCCGTCTGGACCGATCATTTCGCCGAGGCGGCCCACCGGATCCGTCGGGCCCTGAGCCCGAGCGGTGCGTTCGTCGGCATCGACCACGTCGGGTCCACCTCGGTGCCGGGATTGCCCGCGAAACCGATCATCGACATCGCCCTCGTCGTAGCCGACCCCGCGGCCGAAGATGACTATGTCCCCGCGCTCGCCGAAGCGGGATTCGGTCTCACCCTCCGCGAACCTGCGTGGTACGAGCATCGGATGTTCAAGCGGCTCGACCCGGAACCCGGGCAGCCGGGATGCAATCTGCACGTCTTCGGACCCCGGTGCGCGGAAGTGGCACGGATGCGGCTCTTCCGAGATCGGCTGCGGGAGCATGCGGTCGAGCGCGAGGCCTACGAGTCGGTGAAGCGGACATCGGCCGCGGAATCGAACGCGGTCGGGGAGACGGTCATGGGCTACAACGCCCGCAAGCAGGCCGTCGTCCGCGAGATCTACCACCGCATCTTCGAAGCCCGAGGCTGGGGCTGACCCACTCCACTGATGCACCAGTTCCGATGGATCTGATCCACTCCACATACACTCCCGTCCCGAAGTGTCTGATCCGCTGATTCACACTCCCGTCGCCGTTTGCTTAGGGTAGGCTAAGCAAAGACTTGCGAACGAGGGGTGGAGCGAATGGTCAACTGGCAACGCGGAGTGATGCGGCTGATGCGCATCACGAATCACGAAGTGGTCGTCACCGGGGTCACGGACTTCACCCCGACCTACCGTCGGATCCACTTCTCCGGTGCCGAACTGCTGGCCCAACTCGATGAGGTCTTCCCGACTCTGTGGACCCGGCTGTGGTTCCCGCACCCGGAGAAGGGCGAGGGCCACCTGAGTCAGCGCGGCTACACGTTCTCGGCCATCGACCTCCACGCCGGGACGTTCAGCCTCGACTTCGTCCTCCACGGTGACCTCGGGGAAGCCGATTCGGGCGGCCCGGCAAACCGGGCAATTCCGGCGGACCCGGCAGTTTCTGCGGGTCAGGCAGGCCCGGCAGCCTCGACAAGCCCGATTGAGGCGGAATCCACGTCCGACATCGGTCCCGCTGCTCGCTGGGCGGCTCATGTCCGCCCAGGTGACACCATCGAAGCCGCCCTCACCCCGGCCCGTCTCGACCTGCCTGACGACACCTCCCGCCTCCTCCTGGTGGGGGACCTCACCGCGCTGCCGGCCATCAATTCCTGGTGCGAAGCCGTCCCCGCCGACATTGCCATCACCGTGGCGATCACTGCCGACCCGGCCGAGGTGCCAGGGCTCCCGCAGTCGGCACACCCCAACGCGACGTGGCATTGGGTGAGTCAGGGTGTGAGCGCCGAGGCGGCCCCGCAGCATCGCACAGATCGATCCGTGGCCGATCACCTGCGCGGACTCGACCTCGATAGCGCCGGACTGTACGTCTGGGCGGCGGGGGAGAGGAGCATGGTCAAAGAGGTCCGTCGCTTCGCCAAGGGCGATCTGGGGCTGGGGCGTTCGCAGCAGTTCTCCCAGTTCTACTGGTTCGCCGACAAACCCACCGGCTGAGCCGCGCCGACACGAATCGCTCGACCCTCCGATTCGCCACAGCACTGGATTTCCGTCCCCATTCGCCACATCTCTGGAATTCCACGCAGAAACGCCTATGCTCAAGGCATGGCCAAGGCACTCCTCATCGTCGATGTCCAGAATGACTTCACCGAAGGCGGCGCGCTCGGCGTGACCGGCGGTGACGCCGTCGCCGAAGGCATCAGCGCTCACCTCACAGCACATGCTGGGGACTACGATGCCATCATCGCTTCCCGTGACTGGCACGATGCCGACAATGACAACGGCGGCCACTTCAGTGACTCCCCGGACTTCGTCGATTCCTGGCCCGTCCACTGCGTCGCAGGCACCGACGGCGCAGCTTTCGATCCTCTCCTCGACACCGCGGCCATCACCCATGAAGTCCGCAAGGGCCAAGGCAAACCAGACTATTCGGCTTTCCAGGGGATCACGGACACGGGGAGCCGCCTCGGCGAGCTTCTTGGCGATCTCACCATCACCGAGGTGGACGTCGTCGGCATCGCCACCGACCACTGCGTACGCGCCTCCGCACTCGACGCGCTGAGCGCGGGGCTGAGCGTTCGCGTGCTCACCGACCTCGTCGCGGGCGTCGGAGGCGAGTCGAGCAGAGCCGCCCTCTCGGAGGTCGAGAAGGCGGGCGCTGAGCTCGTCTGAGTCGCCGACTCTCCGCGGAACCTCCACCCTCAGAAAACCTATCGCCCCAGTTCAGCGCGTTTTCTCCATCGAAAGTTGCAGATCGAATCCGAACTCACAGGCGATGTGTGTGACTCCATAGATTGATGGACTGGAGTCATGAACTCACCACTGGCGAAAACCGCACATACGCTGACATCGAAGCGCGGTTCGTGGCTCGTCCTCGGCGGGATCGTCGTCCTCGTCGCCCTGCTCTTCGGACTCCTGTCCGGGGCAGGAGAAGACCGGCCCAACGAAACCGCACCGGCCGATTCCGAATCGACTCAGGCACAGAAGATCCTCGACAAATTCCCCGAGGCGGACAAACAGTCCGTCATGGTCGTGGCCTCGAACGAGGACGGATCCGAACTCTCCGCCGACGACCAGGCCGAGCTGAAGAAGCTCGGCTCCTCGCTGGGCGACTCCGTCGGCGACGAATCCACCGAGACCGTCACCGGACCGATCCTCAGCGACGACAAACAGGCCGCGCTGCTCATGGTGCCCATCACGGTCGGCCTGACGAACTCCGACACCGCCGAGACCGTCGACGACCTGCGCACCGCCATCGCCGACGACCCGACCGCTTCAGGACTGACCGATGAGGGCATGTCCCTGCTGGTCACCGGCGGTCCCGCGATCGGCGCCGACATCGCCTCGGCATTCAACGGCGCGGACTTCACGCTGCTCATCGTCACCATCGTCATCGTCGCCCTCCTGCTCATCATCACCTACCGCTCACCGATCCTGTGGCTGCTGCCTCTCATCGTCATCGGCACCGCCGACGGACTCGCCTCGACCGTGACCGCGGCCGTCGGCGACTGGCTCGACCTGCAGTTCGACGCGGGTATCATCAGCGTCCTCGTCTTCGGCGCCGGAGCGAACTACGCGCTGCTGTTCATCTCCCGCTACCGCGAGGAGCTGCGCCGCTTCACCGACCACCGCCGCGCGCTCGCTGACGCCTGGACGCACACCGCCACGACGATCCTCGCCTCGAACCTCACCGTCGTGCTGTCCCTGCTCAGCCTCGTCTTCGCGATCATCCCCGGCACCCGCGGCCTGGGCATCACCGCGGCCGTCGGCCTGCTCGTCTCCGCAGCCGCCGTCCTCTTCGCCCTGCCGCCCGTGCTCGCGATCTGCGGCAAGAAGATGTTCTGGCCCTTCATCCCGAAGGCCGAGGAGAGCACGGATGAAGAGCTCACCCCCGCTGAGGCAGCCGCCGCCGGCCGTGCCACCGCACCTGAGGGTGCGACCGCCCGTGCGGGTGCGGCCAAGACCTCGATCTGGCGGACCATCGCCACCCGCGTGGTCCGCAGGCCGGGGCTCCACCTCGGTGCTGGGATCGTCATCCTCGGTGTCATGGCCACCGGGTTCATCGGATCCTCGATCGGTCTCGACCAGACCGAGAAGTTCCGGGTCCAGTCCGAATCCGCGCAGGGACTCGATGTCCTGGCCGACCACTTCCCGCCCGGGGAATCCCAGCCGATCTGGATCGTCGCCGATACCGACCATGCCGATGAGGTCGCCGATTCGGTCAACGATATGAACGGCGTCGTGCGCGCCTCGGCGATCGAGGACACGAACATCGACGGCACCTCGGTCACGAAGATCATGGTGACCGGCGAGTATGCACCCGACAGCACGAAGGGATTCGACCTCGTTGAGGACATCCGCGGCGACGTCCACGCCATCGACGGAGCGAACGCCGAGGTGGGCGGCGCCGCGGCCACGGAGCTCGACGCCCGCGACGGAAACCAGACGGACTTCGTCACGATCGTCCCGATGGTCCTGGCGATCAGCTTCATCATCCTGCTCGTCATCCTCCGTGCCCCCATCGCGGCGTTCACTCTGTTGCTCGTCAACGTGGTGTCCTCGGCCGCGGCGATCGGACTCGGAGCATTCCTGTCACGGACGATCTTCGGACAGTCCGCACTCGATGCGCAGGTGCCGATCCTCGCGTTCCTCTTCCTCGTGGCACTCGGCATCGACTACTCGATCTTCCTCGCCCACCGTGCGAAGAAGGAGTCCGTCCTCCACGGCGGACGCCAGGGCATGGTCGAAGCCGTCGCCCACACCGGCGGCGTCATCACGAGTGCCGGCATCGTTCTGGCCGGAGTATTCGCGGCGTTGGGCATGCTGCCGCTCATGGTGCTCGGCCAGCTCGGCCTCATTGTCGGCGTCGGCGTGCTCGTCGACACGATCATCGTCCGCACCATCATCGTCCCCTCGCTCTTCGGACTCGTGGGCGACAAGATGTGGTGGCCCAACAAGGCGATTACGCACTTCCACGAGCGTGCGGCAGTTGGTGCGGCTGACGGTGACGAACACTCCACCCATCTGCTCGCCGAGAAGGAATTCGCGGACTCCGGTTCCGGGATTCACCACGGCAGGCACTGAGCCGTCACGCTGGGTGGGCTCGGGCGACGACGCGGATCGTCGCCCGGGCCTCCTCGGTTTTCGCATCGGGCCGCGCATTTGTCGTACCACCGGGGTTTCGGATGTGATTGAGTTGGCAGGGAGATCATGACAGCACTGGATCACCGCTTCGGCAGTTTCATCGCCGAGGCCGATCTGCAGGAAGGTGGCAGCGTGGGCGCACGCAAATGGACGGAACGCACGATGGAGTTCGGTCAGCACGCCATCGCGCTCGTCCTCATGCTCATCTCCTGTATCCGCGCGGTCTCTGCCGGTGCACCGATGCTCGCTGCCGTAACCGTGAGCGTCGTCTTCCTCGCTTGGTACGCCCTCGGCGCCGTCCGCGCAGCGCGCTCCGGCGCACTGGTCCTCGCGAAATGGTGGCTCATCGTCCTCGCAGCCGCCTGGCTGTGCACCCTGCTCGTCTCCGCCGAGTTCATCTGGGTCGCCTTCCTCCTCTGGCTGCTCGCAGGCCACCTCTTCTCCCTGCGCATCGCCGTCGTCTTCACCGCACTCACCTACATCGCGACAATCGTCGCCCCACTCGCGCACTACGGGCAGGTGCCGACCCCGAGCATCATCGGCTCCCTCATCGGTGCCGTGTTCGCTCTCGGGCTGTCCCGCGGTTATATCGAACTCCTGCGCGAGGGCCGCCGCCGCGAGGAACTGCTGCGCTCGCTTGAGCTCGCACACCAGAACCTGCTCGACCTCCAGGACGAGCTCGCTCTCACCCAGCGCCACGCAGGCGAGATCCAGGAGCGGACCCGCGTCTCCCGCGACATCCACGACACGATCGCGCAGTCGATCTCGTCGATCCGCCTCATCGCCCACGCCGAGGCGGAGCGCACCACCGATGATCACGCCGGGCAGGTGCTCGCCCAGGTCGAGGAGCTCGCCGCGCAGAGCTCCCGCGACGTCCGCCGCATCATCGCTGCGCTCGCCCCGGCCGAACTTGAGGACGGCGCACTGACCGCTGCCATCCGCCGCCTGCTCGCCCGGCTCGAGGAGGACAGTACGATCAGGGGCCGCCTCGACGTCGACGAGACCCTGCCGACTCTGTCCGCCGAGGCGGAGGTGGCGCTGCTGCGGACCGCGCAGTCTGCGCTGGCCAACGTTCGGCAGCATTCGCAGGCCACACGAGTGATGGTCAGCCTCATGGACCTCGACGGGGCGATCAGGATGGACATCGTCGATGACGGCGTCGGAATGGACGATCCTCACAATCGGCAGCGGAACCCCGATTCGGGATTCGGTCTCGACTTCATCGGCTCAAGGATGCGCGAACTCGGCGGTGAACTCGTCATCGAATCGAGTCAGGGATCCGGCTTTGCGATCTCCGCGACCCTGCCGAGCCAGTCCCAGCTGCACACCCGGGGTGAGGGGCTCAGCACTGCTGACGAGGGAGACGGCACACGCGAGAACACCGACACAGGAGAGAACGCATGAGCATTCGAGTCATCCTCGTCGACGACCACCCGGTCGTGCGGGCGGGCCTGAAGTCCGTCATCGACGCTCCGGACCACATCGCGGTCGTCGGTGAGGCCGGCAGCGGTGAGGAGGCGCTGACGGTCGTCGACGAACTCGACCCCGACGTCGTCCTCTGCGACCTGCGGCTGGGGCAGGGGGTCGACGGCATCGAGGTGACGAAGCGGCTGCGAGCGAAGCCGAATCCGCCGGCGGTGCTCATCCTCACCACCTTCGACCTCGACTCGGAGATCATCGCCGCGATCAACGCCGGGGCCTCGGGCTACCTGCTCAAGGACATCGACCCTGGGGACATCTCGACCGCGATCGAGAAAGCGGCGAAGGGGGAGACCTATATGCCTCCGGAGATCTCGTCGAAGGTTTTCGCCGCGATGCGCAACCCCAGCCCGAAGCTCACCCGGCGTGAACGCGACGTCGTCAAACTTCTGGCCACAGGGGCCTCGAATGCGCAGATCGCACAGGAGCTCTTCGTCACCGAGGCGACGGTGAAGAGCCACCTCGTCAATGTATTCACGAAGCTCGGGGTGGACTCGCGGGCCCGCGCCATCCGAGTCGCCGAGGACCAGGGGCTGGTTTAGCGGCCGCGCTTCTCGCAGTCTCCGCCGAAAAACGGGCTGAGCGTCGAGAAACGCATGTGCACCCCCGTTTCTCGACACGCAGCCCGTTTTTCGGCGAGTGCGCGGTTCTATGCTCACCACACCCGAAGTGCCAATGTGAATGCCGCCGCATATGATCAAGCTATGCACAGGGGTATGAGCAGGAGAAACGCATTATGAAGCGGATGTGGGCGGCGGTTGTGGCGGCAGGTTTAGTGGCGCTGAGCGGCTGCAGCATCGGCGGCGAACCAGAGGGAAAACCATCGCCGACGACGACCCCGACCTTGGCCGAACCGGTCGAGCTCGATTACTTCGCCACACTGACCGTCGACGATGGTGCGGGGCATGCGCTCGTCATCGACTGGGTCGAAGAGAAGCTGCGGGCGATCGATTCCACCGGAGAAGAGCTGTGGAGCATCGACGCCTACATCAATGACGAAGGCGGAGGCTCAGAAGCCTATTCCGCGGGAGACCTGGTGATCGTCAACGACTACTCGGGAACGGTCACTGCCTACACCTGGGAAGACGGCGAGGAAGCCTGGTCATTCGACATTCCCGGCCCCGACGATGCGTGTCATGAACAGATGGCGTTCGGCTCCCGGTCGACAGGGCTCGGCAACCGCCTCGGCGAAGATGACCTGCTCCTGCTCGAATACAGCGGCATGCGAATGGACGGGCACTGCACACCTACCTCCGAAGCCGGCAATGCGGTGTTGTTCGCCCTTGACCCATCGACAGGGGCTGAAGCCTGGCCGTCGCTGTCGATCGATGATGACGGTCGGACCTTCGGCGGCACCCTGATTCACCTCGCGCCGGACCGCAAGAACGCAGTCATGTCATGGCAGTCCGGGGAGGACTCCATGGTCACACGGATCTCATTGGACACCGGGCGCCATGCCACTGTTCCCATCACCAAAGCTCGAGCGATCGACGACTCCGGAGTCGAGCACTTCGACGTCTTTCCGACAAGCGATGAGACCACGCTGACCTACCTCTTCGGAGCCGAGGACCCCGATGACCCGATGAGCCAGGCGTTCAGCAGAGCAGCTGAGCTGACCCTTCCTGCTGGACTCAAAGAGACCGACAGCGCGACATTGGCCGCCGACTCCGGCCCTAACGCCGCGACGATGGAGGACACGACCGATCCGATGTGTTCGACCGACTTCACCTTTACGCCGGAAGGCCGGGCCGCGTGTCTGCAGCTGCAGCTGTTCGCTTCGGCGGTCAAATATCAGGGCTCGGACGGGTCGCCGGAAGGATGGTTCGCGGATGCACCGGAGATGGCTTTCGATACCGTGCTGTACTCGGGGGCTCCCAGAACAGTGCCTTTCGACAGCCGAGGGAAGGCTGCGGTACTCGCGCCGGGTCCCGACGGAGGCGTCGTCGCCATCGATGCAGCGACCGGGAAGACGGCGTGGAATGCTGGCGACTACAGATCGACGACTCCGTGGGGCGGCGAGGGAGTATTGCCCGACGTCGGGCTGGTCGTGCTCACTGACAATAAGAAGACGAGCTTCTACGACTCGGATACCGGCAGACTCGTCGAAGAGCACAAGGCCGACCAATACGATGAGCTGACCTCCGGCTACAGCACCATTCTCGTCGCCGGTGAGAAATCGACGACGATGTGGGCTGTGGTCGACACGTGAAACGCCGAACCGCCGTTGCGGGCCGAGGCGGCGCCAGTGAGTCGGAAGCCGAGCGCGCCGCATCGGCACTGTGACCAACTGTCAGATGAATAACTGATAGGTAATCACCATTACCGTCACTCCAGGTGAGAGACGCAGACGATCGGGACGGAGAACGCCGCATCGCCCCAATCGGCTCTTCTCGACTACGGAGTTTCACCTCGTGCCGGTAGTCTGTTCCCTGCACATCGGGACAGCCGCGCGCATGCGCAGCGCGGTCCAGGTCGAGACAGTGGAGGTGACATGGCAGGCGAAGACGAGACGTTTCCGCCCCGCCCGGTGACCCCGCCGAACCGACGAATCGGTGCATTGTCCGGCAATACCAAGGGCATCGGCACATCCACAGACACCGCCACCGAGGCGGCTCCCGGTCGATCTGCGGACGCGGACTCCCAGCAGCCCTCGGTTTCCGCGGACCCTGCAACCGTGCAGTCCGGAGTCGATGATGTCGACGCCTCGGCGTTGGACATCACCCTGCCGCACGTCGGGGAACTCACCTCTGCCAGTGAAGACGCGATCGTCGACCCATCGGAAGCGGTGCTCGAGAGCATCGACCTCGACACCTGGAAATGGCCCGAGTTCTTCGCCTTCGCGCTCACCCGAATGCAGGAGATCTTCCCGACCGGCGGCATCCCGCGCGGCATCGGGCCGGTGCGCGAATACGTCACCGAAGACAACGACTTCCGGTCCTTGACGATCGACCGCGAGAAATGGCCGGCCGCCGACGAGGACTGGACCACCGTCGGCGACGTGCTGGCCAACACCCACACCGACGCCTGGCTCGTCACACGCAACGGAGTGGCGCTGGCCGAGGAATACGCCTGGCCGATGAAGCCCGCCCGCCAGCACATGCTCTTCTCCGTGAGCAAGTCCATCGTCGCCACCGTTATCGGTGCGCTCGCCGACGCCGGACTGCTGCGCCCCACCGACCTTGTCACCACGCATGTGCCCGCATTGGCCAAGAGCGGCTACGCGGGAGCCACCATTCGCGATCTGCTCGATATGCGCTCGGGCATCAAGTTCTCCGAGGAATACCTCGAGGAGGGCTCTGAGATCCGAGCCCTGTTCGAAGCCGTCGATTTCGCGCCTCGATCGGCCGCCTCGGCGAAGGGGATCAAGAACTTCCTCACCGGGCTGACCAGCGACCGCGAACACGGCTCTGCCTTCGTCTACCGCAGCTGCGAAACCGATGTGCTCGCCTGGATCGCCGAGGCGGTCACCGGCCAGCCGTTCTCCATCGTCGCCAGCGAATACGTGTGGTCGCGGATCGGCGCCGCCCACGCCGCCCAGGTCTGCCAGGACCGGTGGGGCGGATCGATCGCCGACGGTGCCATCAGCGCCACCCTGCGCGACCTCGCCCGCTTCGGTGAGATGATCGCCCGAGGCGGCACCACTGACAACGGCGAACGCGTGCTCTCGGCGGAATGGGTCGAAGACATCTTCACTGGCGCCGAGGACTCCGCTGAGGTCTTCGCCGCGTCTCCGTCCGGACGCTCCTACCCGGGCGGAATGTACCGCAGCCAGTTCTGGATGCCCTCGGCCGACCGCAACGTCGTCATCGGCATCGGCATCCACGGCCAGATGCTCTACATCGACCGCGCCACTCAGACCGTCGGCATCAAGCTCTCGAGCGACCCAGAACCGGTGAGCCTCGCGGCTCAGCACGGCACCCTGGCCATGTTCGAAGCCATCGCCAAGGCGGTCCCGACCGCAGGTCAGACGCCTGCAGACCCTGCCCCCACCGAGGCGGCTCCCCGGAACTCTGTACCGGGCACCGCGCCTGCAGTGCCGAGCGCAGCTGCTCCCGCAGACCCGAGTATCGGCAGCCCCGAGACGGAGAGCGCCGAGGCCCTGGCCGCGGAGTCGATTCCGGTGGCTGCGTCACCAGCCGAAGCGGTGCAGGCGGCTGCGGAATCCGTCGAATCGGTCCCTGCACAGACCTTGCCCGCCCCGGCGGAAGATGCCCCCGTGGCACCGGCTCCCGCAGACCCGATTCCGGCAGCCCCAGCAGCGGCAGACCCTGCATCTGCAGCTGCTGGGGCTGCGCTGAATGAAGCAGCGGTTGCACCTCCTGAGATCACGCCTGCCGCAGCTGCAACTCAGGATCCGCCTCTGCCGGGAGCGCAGACTGCCCCTCTCATCGGTCAGGGCACGCTGTACTGAGGCCGAGCGGTTCGCGTGTCTCCTGCGGGCGGATCTACCTCGAAACTGTGCGGATACTCGAAGCGGATCTATCCACAGGAGGCACGCCGACCGCAGTCCCGTCCGGCGTAGCTGTGTACGTGTCGATCCGCCTCTTAGGTGACAATTCCGTAGCGATTGGTGCGGGGACTCGGTAGCGTGAGGATCGGAATGACACCGATCACAGGAGATATGACCATGACCGACTTCTTCGACCGCGAGAACGACCGCAAGTACGACAGGGCCTACAAGGAAACCACTCCCGACATCCTCAAGGCCTTCGGCGAGTTCAACAACGCCGTCTTCGCTTCCGAAGGTCGTGAAATCCCGCTGAAGTACCGTGAGCTCATCGCCTACGCCGTCGGCTTGACCACCCAGTGTGCCTACTGCATCGATGCGCATTCGAATGCCGCCGTCAAGGCCGGCGCCACGGAGACCGAACTGGCAGAGACTGCCTGGACTGCCTCGGCTCTTCGTGCCGGTGGAGCCTATGCCCACGGTCGTTTGGGCTTCAAGCTCACCGGGGTCCACGAGCACTGAGTTCGCCCCGGGTCGAGTCCCGATTGCCTAGACTGAGAGGCGATCATGAGTGACGAGCCCCGCACCCTTCCGCGCAGAACAACCCGTTCCCGCCCGCACCGCATCCTCGTGCTGGCACTGGACGGGGTGTCTGCCATGGATCTCGGCGTCCCCGTCCAGGTCTTCGGCCGGGAGTCGAACGCAGCCACAGACCGCACCCGCGCCGAGGCGGCCCCGCGCTCCCAGCCGAATCCGAGCGGTGAGGCGGCTTCCGCTGTGCCCGGCGGACGGCCGACGACCGTGCCCGCAGGCAACTGGCCCTATGAAGTCGAGGTCTGTGGCATCACCGCAGGAAAGGTGACCGGTTCGGACGGGCTCGACTATTCCGTCGACCAGGGACTTCACGCCCTGGAGGCCGCGGACACGATCATCCTGCCGGGTGCCACCTCGGCGGTGGCAGAAGAACCTCCGGCCTCGGTCATCGGGGCGCTGCTCTCGGCATTCGAACGCGGCGCGCGGATCGCTGCCATCTCCACCGGCACCTTCGTCCTCGCGCGCACGGGGCTGCTCGTCGGGCGACGCGCCACCACGCACTGGTCGACGGCGAAGGAGCTCGCCCGACGGTTCCCCTCGATCAAGGTCGACGAAAACGTCCTCTTCATCGACGAAGGGCAGCTGCTGACCTCCGCCGGAGCCGCCTCGGCGATCGATCTGTGCCTCCATCTCATCCGCAGCGATCACGGCGTCGGACTGTCCAATCAGGTCGCCCGGCGGCTCGTCGCCGCCGCCTATCGCAGCGCCGGCCAGGCGCAGTACGTGCCGCGCAGCGTGCCTGACCCGCTCGGCGACGACTTCGCCGACACCCGCGAATGGGCGCTTCAGCACATCGGCGAGAAGATCACCCTGCGGGATCTCGCCGCCAATGCCGGAGTCTCCGTGCGCACCTTCTCCCGCCGTTTCGTCGAAGACACCGGCTACACACCCATGCAGTGGGTTCTCAGAGCCCGAGTCGATGTCGCCCGGGAGCTCTTGGAGAACTCCGACCTGGGCATCGAGCAGATCGCTGACCAGGTGGGACTCGGAACGGGTGCGAATCTGCGGATGCACTTTCAGCGCATCCTCTCGACCTCCCCGAACGACTACCGTCACTCCTTCCAGGGCTGAAAGCGGGCGCTCGCCAGGGCGAGGATCTGACACTTCCGGGCCGAGCTGGAGCATTTTTCGGCACATTTCAGGGGCCAAGATCACACGAAGACAACGCTGGCCAGAAACTTTCGACCTTTGGCAATACGACTGGCGAGAACCTTGCGTAGATTGTCTGTCTAGCCACTGTTGACGTTTGTGGAAATCGCCCATGATGGAGATATCAAGACGAATCCCGTGTTCAACATCTACAAGGAGTGACATTGACTCGCATCGCCATCAATGGTTTCGGTCGCATCGGACGCAGCACCCTGCGCGCGCTGATCGAGCGCGGCAGCGAGCTCGAGGTCGTGGCCATCAACGACCTGGGCCCCGTGGACGATCTCGCTCGGCTGCTGAAGTTCGACACCACCCTCGGGCGCTTCAACCATGACGTCGAGGCCACGGATGATGAGATCGTCATCGACGGCAAGGCCATCAAGGTCTTCGCCGAGAAGGATCCGGCCAAACTGCCCTGGGGTGAGCTCGGCATCGACATCGCGCTCGAATCGACCGGCCGCTTCACCAAGGCCGAAAAGGCCAGCGCCCACATCACCGCCGGCGCGAAGAAGGTCCTCGTCTCCGCTCCCTCGAAGGGTGCCGACGTCACCCTCGCCTACGGAGTGAACAACGAGGCGTACAAGCCCGAGCACACCGTCATCTCCAACGCCTCCTGCACGACGAACGCCCTGGCCCCGCTGGCCAAGGTCCTCGACGACCTCGCCGGAATCGAGCAGGGCTTCATGACCACCGTCCACGCCTACACGGGTGACCAGATGGTCCAGGACGGCCCGCACAAGGATCCCCGCCGTGCCCGCGCCGCCGCCGAGAACATGATCCCCACCTCGACGGGTGCGGCCAAGGCAATCGGCCTCGTCCTCCCGCAGCTCGACGGCAAGCTGTCCGGCGATGCCATCCGCGTGCCGGTCCCGGTCGGATCGATCGTCGAGATCAACACGACCGTCTCCCGTGAGGTCACCCGCGACGAGGTGCTCGACGCCTACAAGAGGGCCGCCGAGGGTGAGCTCAAGGGCATCCTCGACTATGAGACCGAGCCCGTCGTCTCCTCCGATATCGTCGGTCAGCCCGCTTCGTCGATCTTCGACTCCGCACTCACCCGCGTCGTCGGCAGCCACGTCAAGGTCGTTGCCTGGTATGACAACGAGTGGGGCTTCTCCAATCGTGTCGTCGACAACCTCGAGTTCATCAGCAAGAACTGACGTTCTCCGCTGATACTCGCCTGATCTTCATCGGCGATATCCGCCGGTGACTTCGAACGTCGCCGAGGTGGTTGCTCGGCGCCGACGGATGCACCTGTGGCCTCGAATCCGCTCCGCGCGGATTCGAGGCCACAGTCGTCGCAACGGAATTCCCGGAAGTCACAAGGGGACTCCCTGGCAGGGCTTCGCCTCACCGAGGAGGCCCTGCGTCTGCGCGCGGCGCTCAGACGTCGTCGGCGCCGGGGGTGCCGCCTTCGTCTTCCCAGCGTTCGATGGCGCGGACCTTTGCGCGGCTGAACTTCAGGCGGATGCCGTAGCCGCCTTCCTTGCCGTCGGGAATGAACCGCGCGCCGTACTGTTCGAGGGCGAGGATGAGTCGACGCTCCTGCTCGGCGGTCAGGTCCGCTGTCCCCTTTTCGTAGTCCTTGAGTTCGGACTTGTCGATCTCAGCTTTGTCTGCCACGTGCTTGGCCGAGACCTGGCAGAGGATCCGCGTTGCGCGTGCCAGGGGACCGTCGATGATGATCTCTTCTGTGCTCATGGCTCCACTTTGCCAGAGGCCATGATGGCTGCCAAGGACGGGCGACCGGCCTCTTGGCCTGATTCGCCGCCGGCGGCGAATTGGGATCGCTGCGCACATCTCAGCCCGGTGCAGTGTGTAGAAGCAGGTGAAACTGCGGACCAATGGTGTTCTATTCATTCCCGAGCAAGTCATGTCAGTGCCGCGGTCTAATGTTCTGTCCACGCATCCGACATCGGAGTCGGAGGTGACGCGTCGCAGGGTGCGGCGCACGACGGAAGGTCAGAACAATGATGATCACGACCAACAGCGTCGCTCGTTTGGCGCAGAGGTGCGGAGAGTTCCTCGGCGACTTCGGCCAGACGATGACACCGAGCTACCCGGCGAGCCTCGCGCTGTGCATCCTCGACGCAATCTATTCGACGGGCTCCCACCCGACGGCGGTGGATAAAGTCGTCGCCCGGTACATCGCCCAGCACGGAGACACCCATGGAGCGAAGTCGCTGCGCTACTCGATCGCCGCCGCAGGTGGGGCACGTCCGTGGGCTGAGTTCGAGGCGTGCAACCTCAAACCGGCCAGCACCCGCCCGGGAGCGGTGCTCAAGGCCGAGGTCGTCGACGACGCCACCCGAGTCATGGCCGACTATGGGATCGATGATGTCGGTGATCTGCTTGAAGCGGTCGGCGAGGGAGTCGGCAACGATGCGTTCTACAACGACGTCTCGAAGGCCTGGCGAGCTCTGCCCAGCCAGAGCTCGGGCATCACGTGGCTCCACCTGCTGATGCTCGCCGGGTGCCCTCAGTTCGAGGTCGACGACAAGGTGGTCGGATACCTCGCCGAGGTGGCCGACCCCGAAGCCGATCTCACCGTCGACTACGTGCACGATGAGATCCACGCAGTCGCCCGCGTGCTCGACACCGAGGTGTCAGCCGTCCGAAGGATCGTCTGGCAGGCTTCGCACGGCCGTATCCTCTCACTGTTCAAGGACGAGGACCTTCTGCCGGCTGACGGTCCGATCGAGGGTCCTGAGACGTCCAGTTCGGTCTGGGAGTTCAGCCCGGAACCGGTGGCGGGCAGGCCCTTCTGAACCGTGTCGAGCAGTGCGCTCGGCTCAGCGACCCGCGTTGCGCCGGTGCTGTGCGGCCAGCCGCACCGGCGCGTTCGGGGCGCCGTATCCCTGGTAGTCATTGCGGCGTTCGACCATCTCGAAGAACACCGATCCGATCGTCGAGGTGTAGAAATGGAGGAACTCGCCGCTGCCGTCGCGGTCGTAGAGGATGTTGTTCGCCCGCAGCCGTTCGAGCAGATCGGGGGCGAGATCGAAACGAGCCTCGAGATCCTCGTAGTAGTTCTCGGGAACAGGCAGGAAGTCCAACCCTCGTGAGACCGCGGTCTCTGCGGCCGTGAAGATGTCATCGCAGGCGAGAGCGACGTGCTCGGGGTAGCCACCGGTCGTCGAAGTTTCGGCAGAACGCGGCGCGAGGTTGAGCGGCATGCGGATCGCCCCGTCGGAGCTTGCCATCACCTGCGACCGGACGAGACCTGAGGGGCTGGGCACATCGTTCGAGACCTGAGCGTGGAGCGCGAGAAGAGAGGTGTAGAAGAGCACCGCTTCGTCATAGTGGTGGGCCGGCTGTGCGAGGTTGACGTGGTCGATGGCCGAGCGGCGATCGTCGGGGACGTTGCCGAACTCCTCGGTCCACGTGGGGTCGATGCCGGTTCCGTTGCCGAAGAATACCTCGGACCCGTCGGGAGCGAAGACGCCGCGCAGGATCTCCTCGTCATGGGCCTGGTCGCGGGGGACCTCGGTCGCCTGGAGCAGAATCGCCCGATTGATCGCGGCGTCGGCATCGGCCACGGCGAAGCCGATGCCGTGCAGATGGGTTCCCGATCCGGTGGGTGCGCCAGAGGGCTCGGATTCCACGGGGTCGACACCAGCGGATTCGGTGACGACGATGCGTGCCTGTCCGCGACGCCACAGCTGGACGTGCGGCTTCGTGCGGTGGAATCCGACGAAGCGGAATCCGAGCTGGTGGATCTGCCGGGTCAGTGCCCCGAGGTCGTCGGTGCCGAGCTCGACGTAGTCGACGCCGCGAGGTTCGGCGACCTCGGGCAGTCGCTGCAGGTCGAGACGCACTCGTCCCTCACCGGCGGCTGCAGGAGTGCCGCTGGCCGAACCCGGGTCATTGTCCTCAGACACCTGATCCGCGGTCGCCGCCTCGAGCCACCGCAGGGAACGCAGTCCGTCGACGGCGGTGCGCTGGGTGTCGGCCTGTCGGAAGGAGTCGTTGAAGACTTCGAGTGACACCGGTCCGGCATAACCGGTCCCGGCGACGCGAGCGAGGAAGTCGGTGAGGTCCCACGAGCCTTCGCCGGGGAAGACTCGGTGGTGACGGGACCAGCTGAGCACGTCCATCGACAGGGCCGGAGCGTCGGCGAGCTGGAGGAAGAAGATCTTCTCGCCCGGGATCTCGGCGATGCGTGACAGGTCCGTACCGCGGGAGAGGATGTGGAAGCTGTCGAGGCAGGTGCCGATGCGCGGATGGTCGGCGGCCTTGACGAGGTCCCAGGCGCGATCGTATTCGGAGACGAATCGACCCCAGGCCAGCGCCTCGTAGGCGACATTGATGCCGTATCTCTCTGCCAGATCGCCGAGGCGGCGCAGCTGATCGACGACGACCTCATCGTTGTCGACGGTTGCGGTGGCGACGTTCGAGCACAGCAGGATCGTGGTCATGCCCATTCGCTTCATCAGCTGGAACTTGGCCTCGGCCCGGGCCAGATTGGCGGCGAACTGCTCCTCCTCGACTCCTTCGAAATCGCGGAAGGGCTGATAGAGGTCAAGACTCAGTCCGAGCTCTGCGGCCAGTTCGGCAATCTTCTCGGGCGAGTTGGGCGAGACGATGAGATCCTGTTCGAAGATCTCGACCCCGTCGAATCCTGCCGTTGCGGCAGCCTGCAGCTTCTCCTCGAGCGTGCCCGACAGGCACACCGTGGCAATCGAAGTTCTCATCGTGACCTTTCCTCATGGACGACATCGATCTCTTCCAGGCTCAGTCCCTTCGTCTCCTTCGCCGTCATGGCGACCAGGCCGACGACGATGCAGACGCCCGCGGTGAACGCGGCGACCGAGACCCAATTCTCTCCTCCGGCGCCGGCGACAGCGGAAGCGAGGACCGGAGCCAGACCGCCGGAGACCGCGAATCCGACCTGTGTGCCCAGTGCCAGACCTGTCACTCGTGCCGTCGTCGGGAACATCTCGGCGTAGAACGAGGGCCAGATGGAATTGGCCAGCGAGTACGCACAGCCGGACATGATGGCGCCGAAGACGAAGATGAGCGGCCAGTTCCCGGCCGAGACCGCACCCAGGTACGGGAACATCATCAGACCCGAGCCGACGGCACCGGTGATGAAGACCGGCTTCCGGCCGAATCGGTCGGAGAGCAGTGCGGCCGCCGGGATCGCGAAGAGGGCGACACCGTTGGCGATGACCGAGACAAGCAGCATGGTCGAACGCTCGAGGCCGACGATCGACGTGGCGAACGACAGCGACCAGACGGTGAAGACCATATTCACGGTGTTGACCATGGCGCACACGGCCACGCGGACGACCGCGGCCTTGTGCCACCGGAAGACCTGCATGAGCGGTGGGTTCTCAACCCGCGACTCCTTGAATGCCGGCGGCTCCTCGAGCCCGCGACGGATGAGCCAGGCTGTGAGCACGACGAGTGCCGACAGCCAGAACGGTACACGCCAACCCCAGCTGAAGAGTGCTTCGTCAGGCAGGAAGGCAGTGAAGGGAATGAACACGGCTGTGGCCAGCAGGGTGCCGGCCTGAGTGCCGTGCAAGGTCCAGCTCGTCGTCCACGACCGTTTCTCCTCGTCCGAATGTTCGAGGGAGACTGAGATTGCGCTCGCCTGTTCACCCGAAGCCGACAGGCCCTGGATGATGCGGCAGAGCACGAGCAGGATCGGAGCGAGGATTCCGACCTGGTCATAGGTCGGCAGGCAGCCGACGACGAAGGTCGACACGCCCATCATGAACAGAGTGAGCATGAGGACGAACTTGCGACCGAAGCGGTCACCGAGCGGTCCCATGATGAGCGCACCCAGCGGACGCACGACATAGGCGACCCCGACCGTACCCATCGCCAGCAGAATGGCGATCCCCGGTGCGGTGGTCTCGGGGAAGAACAGAGTGTTGAGCACCAGCGCCGCCGCGGTCCCGTAGACCGCGAAGTCGTAGTACTCCAGGGCCGAACCCGTCCAACTCGACAAGGCCGCGCGCAGCGGTGTCTTCTTCGTGGGGCGAGCTTCCTCGATCGCGTTGCTCATGCTTCCTCGCATTTCTCACTCTCAGGACTTATCGACGGCCTCGGCGCTGTCGAGCGTTCATCGGACCGATACTGCATTGCCATAGTGTGGCAATAATTGTTACATTGTGGTTTACAGTGTGATTGAGATGACATAGCCTGTCAACGTGGAACGAGGGAATTCTGCTTTCCGGACTCACGAACCACCTGCACATACTGCCCCAGCACCACCGAACTGCCACAGCAACGCAAGGAGGCGAAGCATGCCGCCCAAGGGCTCGAACTCGGTGACGAAGACCTTCGAGATGCTCGAACTCCTCGGCGAATCACCCGAGGGGATCAGCGCCGCCCAGGCCGCCGAGACGACCGGCTATCCCTTCTCGACCGCCTACCGCCTCCTCGGCGGGCTCGTCGAATCCGGGTATGCCAGCTTTGATGCGCGCACGAAGATCTACACCCTCGGGATGGAGGTCTTCCGCCTCGCGCAGAAGGTCGCGCACCGGCAGGGGCTGTCCGGAGCGACGAAGGATCTGCTGCAGGAACTGACGAAGTCCACCGGCGAATCGAGTATCCTCGCCGTCCGTCGCGGCAATGCCGCACTGACTGTGCTCACCGTCGACGGCCCGCAGTTCCGCACGACCACCGACCCCGGCGACGAATCTCCGCTGCATACCTCGGCGATCGGTCAGGCTCTGCTCGCCCATGATCCACAGGCCGACGCCACCGTCGACGCGCTCGACCTCGTCGCTCGCACCCCGAACTCGATCACCGATACGGCGAAGATGCGCACACGTCTCGAACAGATACGCGCCGACGGCTGGGCGGGACAGTCCGAAGAGAACGACATCGGCATGAATGCCCTGGCCGTGCCCGTCTTTGACCTCGACGGCACCTTGCTGGCCTCGCTCGCGCTCGCCGCTCCGGTCTTCCGCCGCAGCCTCGACGAGCTCATCGAATTCGTCCCCCGACTGAACGAAACCGCGGCATTGATCGCCGCCCGATTCCCGAGGTGACCATGCCCGAAATCCTCGTCCTCAACGGACCCAATCTCAACCTCCTCGGGGAGCGCGAACCGGAGATCTACGGCCGCACCACCTTGGCCGATATCGAGGCCATGTGTGCCGACACCGCCGCCGAGGCGGGGCTGAGCGTTCGCTGCATCCAGAGCAACCATGAGGGTGGGCTCATCGATGCCGTCCATGCAGCCCGGCGCTCCACGGTCGGTGCGATCATCAACGCCGGAGCGTACACGCACACTTCCCTGGCCCTGCACGATGCGCTGAAATCCTATGACCACCCGATCATCGAGGTGCACCTGAGCAACCCGCATGCGCGGGAAGCTGTGCGCCACCACTCCTACCTCTCGCCCGTGGCCGCCGCCGTCATCGCCGGAGCCGGCGCGAAGGGCTACGTCCACGCGGTCGAGATCCTTATCGACCACCTCACGAACGCGAAAGCGAGACTATGACCTCATCCCTCCTCCTCGGCCTCATCGGCGATGGCATCTCCGCCTCCCGCACCCCGCGGATGCACGAGAACGAAGGTGCCGCGCACTCCATCCCCACGATCTACCGCACCATCGACATCAGCAGCCCCCACCTCGCCGAGGCGACACTGACGGAGCTGCTCACCGCGGCGATCCGCCTCGGCTTCGACGGGCTCAACATCACCCATCCGTTCAAGCAGCAGGTCATCGGCCTCCTCGATGAGGTCGATCCCGTGGCCGCGCGCATCAATTCGGTCAACACCGTCGTCATCGACAGCACCGGACGGACGACGGGATACAACACCGATGTCACCGGTTTCGCTGCCGGATTCCGTGCCGGACTGCACGGCGCCGCCACCGAGGCGGTCGTGCAGATCGGTGCGGGCGGAGCCGGCCGTGCGGTCGGGTTCGCCCTTGCGGAACTCGGAATCGGCGACCTCATCATCGCCGACACCGATGTGCAGCGTGCCGAAGGACTCGCCACGGACATCGTAGAAACGTCATCGGTCGGAACTCGGGCGCGAGCGATCGGGCTCGATGAGCTGGAAGGGGCGGCCGCCTCGGCGCAGGGGATCGTCAACGCCACCCCGGTGGGGATGAAGGCGTACCCGGGAACTCCGGTCGACACTTCCGTGTTCGGGTCGGATACCTGGGTGGCCGACGTCGTGTACTTCCCACTCGAGACGCAGCTGCTCGCCGAAGCCAGAGCGAAGGGCTGCCGCACGCTCGACGGATCGGGGATGGCGGTCAATCAGGCCATCGACGCGTTCGAACTCTTCAGCGGCCAGAAGGCCGACCCGCAGCGCATGCGTGAGACCTTCCTGTCCTTCGGTTCCTGATCCGAGACACCTGACCAGGATCCGAAGCGGCTCCCGGTTCGGCGGGAATGGTCAGTTCTCGGAGGTGCCGCCTGCGGCTTCGGCCTTCTTCTGCTTGCGGTATTCCTTGAAGAAGCTGATGGCGAAGATGCCGACGATCAGGGCCAGGGTCAGCCACAGGGCGTACTTGTCGATGACCTTGAGGATGTCGACCGCGGCTTCTCCGAGCTGGTAGCCCAGGATTGTCCAGATGAGCGTGAAGATGAGGCAGCCGAGGAGGTCGGCGACGAGGAACAGCGACAGGCGCATCCGCGTCCACCCAGCGACGAGGTAGACGAGGGTGCCCGGTATTCCCGGGCAGCGCGAGATCAGCGTCATGAGGAACAGCGCCCAGTTCGGGATCTTCTTCAGCTGGTTGATGCGTTTGAGCTGGCGTTCGTTCTGTGCGAAGAGCCGCAGCACACCGTCGCCCCACCGGCGCCCGGCCAGCCAGAACGCCCAATCGAGTTTGGCCATGCCGACGAAACCGGCGACGATGACCAGCCACAGCGGGATCTCACCGACGCGGGCATAGGCGGCGGCAGCGACGATCGAGGTCTTCGCGCCGTTGATGAATTCCTGGACGACCGGGGCATTGACGAGCATCCACGGTCGCAGCGGCATGAGGCCGAGGTAGATGAGCGGGACGCCGATGATGATGAACAGCAGCAGCTTGTCGAGGCCTTGGGCCTTGCCCTGCCAGGGTTTGATCGCCGCCCACGGATTCTCCTTGGACTCGGCTTCGGAGCTGACATCCGGCTCGGGGGACTCGGGCATCGGCGATGAGGAGTCTGCGGATACGGGCTCAGCCTGGTCGCGGTCCGCGCGATCGTCGCTCATCGGTGGGCTCCTGCGGGTCGTCGTGGCGGTCGGCGCTTACGGTATCACAGGCGCCCGAACACTCCACCTAAGAAGACTCTCATCGCCTCCGGCTCGACTTTGCGGCAGGCCTTGGGCAATGTGGACGGTATGGGTGGACGATCGAAGATCATCGGCTGGATTGTGGCCGGTCTCGTTGTCATGCTCGCACTGCTGACCGTGCTCATCGTTCGCAACACCACCCAAGCGGACCCGCCGGATCTCAGCCCGGTGGAAGTCACCCCCGAACCGACGGAGACCTCCAAGACGTCAGATGCAGACGCCGACAGCTCTGCCGACGAAGACTCGACTGGTGCCTCCGACACCGGCGCCTCCGACACCGGTGCCTCCGCTGCCGAGGACTCAGATGCCGCGGACTCCGGAGGCGAGGATTCGCGAGAACCTGATGAGATCGAGCACTCCTACGAACCGGTGCCCAACCCGCCTCGTGAAGTCCCCGACGACGATGATGACGGGGACGACGACGGTGACGATGATGACCGGGACGACGACGATGACGATGACGGGGACGACGATGACGACTGAACGGCGCGTCGGGCTGACCGTTCAGAACCGGTTGACCATCACCGTTGCCGCACTGTCCGTGCTCACCCTCTCCATCGTCGGCCTCATCCTCTACACCGTGGAGTCGAACAACGTCTCCAGCCGGACCACCGCCTCGATGTCCCAAGAGGTCGACGAGATGCGGACGTTCTCCGAGAACGGGATCGATCCGCAGACCGGCAGACCATTCGCCTCCGTCGATGAGATCCTCAGCAATTTCCTCGCCCAGAACAGGCCGGACGAGGACGAGGTGCTGTTCGCGTTCCTCACCGACGGCCGCGTGCTCTATCAGGGTGAACCGAAGGACCTCCTCGGCAGGTCGAGCGACTTCGAGAAAGCCGTAGCCGGGGCGGCCGAGAAAGGCGGGGAGATCCGCCTGACCGTCGGTGACGTCGAATACGAAGGCTTCGTCCTGCCCATCGCCGGCACCGAGGCGGGAGCGGGCACGGCCACGGACACCCAGACCGCGCCCACCGATTCGACGTCCCGGACGAAGGGCGTCGGCGAGGTGGCGGGCGGAGCGGCCGCGACGAACGGGGCGGGAGCCTTCGTCGTCGTCCACAACGTCTCGGCCAGCCATGCCGACCTCGTGCAGATCATGCAGATCTATGTCGTCGTCGCGCTCGCCGCCACTCTGCTCATCGCCGGACTCTCCTCACTTCTGGCGCGCCGGCTGCTGTCACCGGTGACCGAGCTGAGGCAGACCGCGCAGTCGATCTCCGGCGGTGATCTCAGCAGTCGTCTGGAGACGAAGGGCCATGACGACATTGCCGAACTCGGGCACACCTTCAACGAGATGCTCGATCGCCTCGAGGCGGCTTTCGAAGCTCAGCGGCGCTTCCTCGACGACGTCGGGCACGAGCTGCGCACGCCACTGACCATCCTCGGCGGTCACCTCGAGACGATGAATGCAGAGGACGTCGGCGATGTGGAGGAGACCCGGGCGATGCTGCTCGATGAGACGGATCGGATGGGTCGCCTCGTCGAGGAGCTGCTCCTGCTGGCTCGTGCCCGCCGCCCTGATTTCGTGCGTTTCGCCGAGGTGGACCTCAGCGGGGTCGTGTCCGATTCCCTGGCGAAGGCCAAAGGACTGGGCCACCGGGAATGGGGCCTCGAGGCGCCCGAATCGCTGAGTTTCCGCGGGGATCGACAGCGCCTGACGCAGGCGCTTCTGCAGCTGGCGTCCAATGCCGTCGAGCACACCGAGGACGGTCAGAAGATCGTCTTCGGTGCCCGGGACGACTCCGAATCCGTGCACATCTGGGTCCGCGACGAA
This sequence comes from Brevibacterium sediminis, assembly GCF_024895295.1. Classification (NCBI taxonomy): domain Bacteria; kingdom Bacillati; phylum Actinomycetota; class Actinomycetes; order Micrococcales; family Brevibacteriaceae; genus Brevibacterium; species Brevibacterium sediminis. The sequence continues at coordinate 178,818 of NZ_JAHQRN010000003.1, forward strand.
GGCAAAGGGGTGCCCGACGAGATCGCTGATGACATCTTCGACCGTTTCTGCCGTGGGTCGACCGACGGAGCCGGGTTCGGGTTGGGCCTGTCGATCATCTCCGCCATCGCCGAGGCGCACGGAGGCACGGTCGTGCTCGACCGGACCGCCATCGGTGCACAGTTCCGCATGATCCTGCCGAAAGGACAGAAGTGAAGAGCATTCTCGTGATCGAGGACGAGGCGCGGATCTCCGCCTTCATCTCGAAGGGCCTGACCGCCGCCGGGTTCAGTCCGCAGACCGCCGCCGACGGCCTCACCGGGCGAGACCTGGCAATGACGGGCGACTTCGCGCTCGTCATCCTCGACATCGGTCTGCCCGTCCTCGACGGTTTCACCGTGCTCGGGCAGCTGCGTGAACGGCGACCCGAACTGCCGGTGCTCGTGCTCACCGCCCGGGACAACCCGGACGACACGATCTACGCTCTCGAGTCCGGGGCGGTCGACTATATGATCAAGCCCTTCCGATTCGCGGAGCTGCTGGCTCGCGTTCGTCTGCGGCTCAAGGAGAGCCCGCAGGAGCAGGAGGTCACGGAGCTCATTCGCGATGAGGTGCGCATCGATCTGCTCAAGAGGCAGGTGTGGGTCAGAGACCGTCTCGTCGACCTCTCGGCTCGGGAACTGTCCCTGGCCGAGATCCTGCTGCGCAACAGAGGCAACGTCCTCTCCCGCGAACAGCTGCTCTCCCATGTGTGGGGATTCGACTTCGACCCCGGCTCGAACGTCGTCGACGTCTACATAGGGTACCTGCGCAAGAAGCTCGGCTCTGATTTCGTCACCACGGTGCGCGGCTTCGGATACCGCGTGGACTGAACCTAAGATCTTTCTCATCCGCGTCTTAATCTCATCTTAATCACAGCCGACAAGCTGAGATGTATGAGACGACGATTGAGAATCGCACTGTTCTCCCACGACTCGCTGGGACTGGGCCACATCCGCCGCAACAGGGCGCTGGCCTTCGCTCTGGCCCGAGACCTGCCGGCACTGACCGGCCGGGAGGTCTCCGGTCTGCTCATCGCCAGCAGTCCTGAGGCCACGCGATTCGACCTGCCGGATGGGTGGGACTGGGTGATCCTGCCCGGAGTCACCCCCGCCCCCGGCGGTTACGTCCCACGGGCACTCGCCTCCTCGATGCAGGGCCTGCGGGCACTGCGAGCGGCGGCGATCTCGGCGATCCTCGACCAGCAGCGACCTGAGCTCTTCATCGTCGACCGGCACCCCTTCGGCATCGGCGGCGAGCTCGCCGACGCCATCGACCAGGTCCGCGATTACGGCTGCCGTACGGTCCTCGGGCTGCGCGAAGTCCTCGACACCCCGTCCGTCATCGCTGCCGAATGGGAGAAGGTCGGAGGGCCCGCACGTGTGGCCGAATCCTTCGACGAAGTTTGGATCTACGGTGACCCGGACGTCTACGATCCCCGGTCCACCGGGGAAGTGCCAGCTCCGCTTGCGGCCAAGGCCGTGACCATCGGCTACCTGTCACAGGACCGCCCCGATGACGGCGGTGTTCTGCCGGCAGGCACCGTGGCTGCGGGTGTCGGGACGGCAGACATCGAGACGGCAGGGGGCGGGGCAGAGAGTTTCGTCCTCACCTGCCTCGGCGGAGGCTCCGATGGAGGCAGCCTCGCCTCGATCGCTGTGGACGCCGAACCGCCCGATGGCCACCGTCACCTCGTCGTCACCGGTCCGCAGATGGACACCGAGGAGTTCGAACGACTGCGTGCCCGTGCCGGTGCGGCCACCACAGTCATCCGTCACTGCGACGACATCCCAGGACTCGTCGCCGCTGCCGACGCTGTCGTGTGCATGGGCGGCTACAACACTCTGGCCGAAATCTTGGCCACCGATACCCCCGCGCTCGTCGTCCCCCGCAAGGGGCACCGGGCCGAGCAGCCCAGGCGGGCATTCGCCCTCGCCGCGGCCGGAGCGGTCGACGCTCTGACGATCGACAACCTCGACGCCGATGTTCTCAGCGAATGGTTCGCCGGCCGGGTCGGGCGACCCATAGACCGCTCCCATATCGATCTCACCGGATTGATCACCGTTCCCCGCCTGGCAGCCGAACTCATCGCTGATGCCCGCGCCGAGGCAACGGCACTCGGATCCGAAACCGCACCGACGCCGACAACCGCACCGGCGACAACCGCACCGGCGACAACATCGGCGACGGCGACCGCGGCCGCCGACACAGCACCGTCCGCCCGTCTGCCCATCACCCTGGAGGAGACCAGCCATGCTGTCTGAACAGACACCAAACCTTTCAACACCGGCACCGCGTCCACCGGCAGCCCCGACCGCTCCACCGGAAAGTCATCCCGGCCGCCGCGCCTACGTGCTCAAGATGTACCCGCGGTTCTCCGAGACCTTCATCGTCTCCGAGATCCTCGCCCGCGAAGCAGCCGGAGAGGACCTTGTGATCTTCTCCCTGCGCCCGAGCACGGACACCCGCTTCCACCCCGAACTCGCCCGCGTCCGCGCCGAGGTCATCCACATCGACCGGCCCTCGAGTGCCCGCAGCTTCTGGCAGACCTTCGCCGAGGCGGCAGCGGAACCGCGTGTGGCCGCGGCAGTGCCGGGCCACCTCGGCGAGCTCATGGAACTGGGCCACGATGATGCGATCCAAGCTCTCACCCTCGCCAGGTTGGCCCTCGACCACGAGGTCACCCACCTGCACGCGCACTTCGCGTCGGTGTCGACGACCGTGGCTCGGGCCGCCTCGGCGCTGACGGGGATCCCGTACTCCTTCACCACGCATGCGAAGGACATCTTCCACGAGGATGTCGTGCTCACCGATCTGGCCCGCAAGACCGCGGACGCCGACCACGTGATCGCGATCAGCGATTTCAATCGCCGCTACCTGTCGCGGGTGCTCGGCCCCGAGTTGGCCGACCGGGTCGTCGTCGTGCGCAACGGACTCGAGATCGATCGCTTCCCGTATCGGCCCAAGCAGGGCGCGACGGGCGAGGTGCCCTCGCTGCTGGCCGTCGGCCGCCTCGTCGAGAAGAAGGGATTCGCTCACCTCCTCAATGCGCTCGCCCGCCTCCGGGCCGACGGCACGAGCTGCCGTCTCGACCTCGTGGGCACCGGCCCCCTCGAGGAGGAGCTGCGGACCCGGTCCCACACACTCGGACTCGACGACCTCGTCACCTTCCACGGAGCGCTGACCCAGGCCGAGGTCCGCGACATGCTCACCGACCATGACATCCTCGTCTCCCCGTTCGTCATCGGCTCCGACGGCAACGCCGACGGCCTGCCCACCGTGCTGCTCGAGGGCATGGCCACAGGAATTCCCTGCATCGCCGGGGCCGTCACCGCCGTGCCCGAGGTCATCGACCACGGCCGGACCGGGTGGCTCGTCGACGGCACCGATGAGGCGAACATCGCCTCCACCATCGCCGAGGTGGCCGCCGCCCTCCGCACGGATCCCGCCGGTATCCGTGCCGTCACCGATGCCGCCCGTGACCGGGTGTGCCGCCTGCACGACTCGGCCGTCCAGGCCGGGCAGCTCGCGAGCCTGGCCGACGCTGCGGCGGTGCCTGGGGCAGCCCCTGCCGTTCCGACAGTCCGTGAAATGGAGTCAGTGTCATGAGAATCGCCTATGTCCTTCTCGACCCCGGCATCGGAGTCTTCGGCACGAAAGGTGCCAGCGTCCACGTCCAGGAAGTGGTGCGCACCTTCCGAGCACTCGGTCACGAAGTCAGTGTCTTCTGCACCCGCACCGATGACGACGTGCCCTCCGACCTCGCCGACCTCGATGTCACCCGACTCGAGGTGCCCCGTGGTCTCGACCGCTCCCAGCGTGAGATCGCTCTGCTGCGACTCTCCGATATGCTCGCCGACCTGGTCACGGACACGGTGGCCGCCTCGGGGCAGGGGTTCGACCTCGTCTACGAACGGTATTCTCTGTTCTCCACGGCCGGTGCTCGGATCAGCCAGCGCCTCGACGTGCCGTTGATCATGGAGGTCAACGCGCCCCTGCTCGAAGAGCAGCGGACCCACCGAGGACTCGTCCACGCCGAACACGCCGCCCGTGCCACGGCGGCGAGTTTTGCCGGGGCCGAGCGCATCGTGTGCGTGAGCGAACTCGTCGCCGACTGGGTCCGCACCGACTATCCCGGCCTCGATGACGTCAGCGTCGTCCCGAACGGAGTCAACACAGAACGGATCACCCCACGGCCAGATCACGGCCGCCTCGGCGGACAAAGAATCGGGACACCCAGCGGTGACACGATACGTGAGGACCGCCCCGGCGGGGGACCTCCGAGTGTTCACGGTCCGGTGCGGATCGGGTTCGTCGGCACGCTCAAACCCTGGCACGGCACGGATCGGCTCATCGCCGCGTGCGCCGGACTGGTCGGGGACTTCCGCGTCGACATCGTCGGCCACGGCCCCGAATCCGTGGCGCTGGAGAATCAGGTGCGTACGCTCGGGTTGGATGGGCGTGTGCGTTTCCACGGTGCTCTGGCACCCGAAGCCGTGCCGGAGGCGCTGCGCGAATTCGATATCGCTGTCGCCCCGTACCCGGCAGGGGAGAACTACTTCTCCCCTTTGAAGGTCTACGAATACTTGGCCGCCGGTCTGCCCGTCGTTGCATCGAGGGTCGGCGCGATCCCCGGCGTGCTCGAAGGAACCGGAGCCGCGATCCTCACCGACCCGACCGACACCACGGACCTCACCCGCGCACTGCAGAGACTCATCGACGACCCCGAACTGCGCACGACGATGGGAGCACGCGCTCGCGCAGAGGCCCTGACCAGCCATTCCTGGATGCGCCGGTGTCAGCAGATCCTCGCACCGGTGACGGGAACCGCCGGCGACACAGCCGCCGGAGAAACCGATGCCGCACCTATCTGCGAGGAAACGTCCGTATCGGTATGGCGCCCCGCCTCGGCGGTGATCTCATGAGCGGCAAGAAGCTCACGGCGTCCGCGCTGCGGCGGACCCTGCGGATCATCCGCCCGCACCTGCGTCGGCACACGTGGCTGATCATCGGCGGGATGGCCGCACTGCTGGCCGACGTCGTCTTCCGCATCCTCGAACCCTGGCCGATCAAGATCGCCGTCGACGCCGTCACCGCGGCCCTGGGCGCCCAGATCGCCCCGACGTTCGGCCTCGACGCCGGAGTGGGTACGACCCTTGCAGTCGTGGCCATCGGCCTGGCCGTCATCGTCGGCGGACGGGCCGCGGCGAACTACGCCTCGACGATCTGCTTCGCTCTCGTCGGCGCCCGTGTCGCCACCCAGCTGCGCTCACGGGTGTTCGATCACGTCCAGTCCCTGTCGCTGCGCTACCACTCGAAGGCCTCGATCGGAGACACCTCACAGCGACTCGTCGGCGACATCGGACGGCTGCAGGAAGTCGCCGTCACCGCCGGGCTGCCCCTGGTCGGCAATGTCATCACGCTCGCCGTCCTACTCGTCGTCATGGTCGTCCTCGACCCCGTGCTCAGCGCCATCGTGCTCGTCACGGCGGCGGTCTACGGCCTGCTGTCGAAGGTGGCGACCCCGAAGATCACGAAGGCCTCCCGGTCCACGCGCAAGGGTGAGGGCCGACTGGTCGGATCCGCCGCCGAGGCGCTCGGTGCCATCCGCGTCGTCCAGGCCTACGGACTCGAGAAGACCGTGGCCCGCGACTTCGCCGACGGCAACGAACGCGCACTCAGGGCCGGGGTGCGGGCACGCCGTCTGGCGGCCGGGCTCGAGCGCTCCACGGATGTTCTCGTCGGCATCTCGCAGGCACTCGTTCTCGCCTTCGGCGGCTGGCAGGTGCTGCGCGGGGCGATGTCCCCGGGCGACCTCGTCCTCTTCCTCCTCTACCTCAAGATCGCGATGAAGCCGCTGCGGGACATGGCCAAATACACCGGCCGGATCGCCCGCGCGGCCGCCTCGGGGGAGAGGATCGCCGACCTCCTCGACGAACCCGTCGAGATCGCCGACGCCCCCGACGCCGTGTCCATGGGCCCGGTCTGCGGTGACGTCGTCTTCAACCGCATCACCTCGACCGACGGGCATGGCAAGCCGCTGTTCGACGAACTCGACCTGCTCATTCCGGCAGGACAGAAGGTCGGCATCCTCGGTGCCTCCGGAGCCGGAAAATCGACCCTCATGAGCTACCTGCTCCGGTTGTCACAGCCGGACTCCGGATCGATCTACCTCGACGGCTACGACACCCACAACGTCACCCGCGCCTCCCTGCGGCAGAACGTGTCGGTCCTTCTCCAGGAGTCCGTGCTCTTCGCCGCGAGCGTGCGCGAGAACATTCGCTACGGTCGGCTCGACGCCACCGACGCCGAGGTGGTCGCCGCCGCCCGTGCGGCCCGTGCCGATGCGTTCATCCGCTCTCTTCCCGACGGCTACGACACCGAGCTCGGCAACCGAGGGGACACTCTCTCCGGCGGGCAGCGGCAGCGGCTGGCCATCGCCCGCGCCCTCGTCCGCGACGCCACGGTCGTCGTCTTCGACGAAGCGACGACAGGGCTCGATCCGCAGACCCGCGCCGAAGTGGCCGACTCAGTGTCCGCGCTGACACAGGGCCGCACGAGCATCGTCATCAGCCACGACGTGGCGATGATCCGCGGACTCGACCGTGTGGTGTGGCTCGAGGACGGGCGGATCGTCGAGGACGGAACACCGAGCGAGCTGGCTGCGGCTGCGGACTCGCGCTTCTCCCGGTGGATCCGTTCGCAGGCCGACGAAGCCGACAGTGTGCCGGGGCGAACGATGGGGGCGGAGCCGTCCACGGTCGCGGGACCACGTCCGTCCGAACCGCCCACCGTCGGCAGCGCCCCCACCTATGCAGGAGCCTCATCATGACCGCATCGATTTCCGACCCGGTGAACGACTTCGTGGACACGAGATTCGCCCTGTTGCCCTATATCGACGAACTGCGATCGGCAGACGAGCTCTCCCGACGCCTCGGCTTCGCGGTTCGTCCTCGCCGTGTCCGCGTCAAACCGGGGAAGAGCGCCATCGTCGCATGGCAGCGAGAGGAACCCAGCCGCCTCGGCGAATTCGATGCTTGGGGATTCACCGCGGTGATGACGAGCCCGGACAAGCTCGCCAACGCTCGGCGGCGGGCCGCCCGGCACGGGCAGGAGCTGATCGTCCACGAGGCCGCCGACCCGCGCTCGGCAGGTGCGACCGGTGCGGTGCTGGTCAGCGGCGACGTGCTTGCCGACCCCAGGATCGGCAAGCATGTCGCACGGACGCTCGACCACCTCGGCGGGGATCTGCGGATCATCGGATACAACCCCGCCAGGCGGCTGCTGCTCAAACACACCCCGGCCGATGGGGCGCCGGAATTCGTGCGGATCGCCGCCGACTCCCAGATCCACCTCGCCGAGGCAGCCGACCGTTGGCAGCGCGCGCAGCTGCCGAGCCTGCCGGTCGCGTTCGTCGGCGGACGTGACACCGCCACGCGTTCGCCGTGGTGGGGGACCGGTGACCTGCACGATCGACCGGATCCGAATGTCGCCGAGGAGGTCGGCGTGATCATCGCCGAACTGCACAGAGGCGGTGTGTCTGATACACGTGCACTGCCGGACGACGAAGGCGATCCGGGAGAATCCGCGGGCGTGCAGGCAGACACAGTAGGCGCTTCGGCAGGGGAAGAGGACGGCGCGGGCGGCTCTCCGCTCGACCAACTCGAGACCACCAGCCGGTCGCTGGTTCGACTGCTCCCGGAACGAGAGACTGACATCTCCGGACTGCTCTCCGAACTGAGCCGACGCCTCGGACCGAAGCGGGGAAGCGGACCGAATCGAGGCCTCGGACCGAGCCGGGAACTGCGGGAGATCCATGGGGACCTCAGCCCCGACCAGGTGCTTCTGGGGGATTCCGAGTGCCGGATCATCGACCTCGACCGGTCCGGGTACGGGCCGATCGGGATGGATCTGGGGCGGTGGATCGCGGCCTGCCGCGTCGATTCCCGGTTGCACGAGCTCGAGCGACCCTTCATCGACGGCTACCGATCCGCCGGCGGAGAGGAGACCGACCTCGGCGCCTGGACGGCGTGGGCGATGCTTGTGGCCGGACTCGAACCCTGGCGAAACTGCTCCGAGAGCTGGAGGGACGAGACGATGCGAATCATCGACCTCGCGGGCACCGCTCTGGAAGAGAACGCCCCGACGACGGAGGTCGGATCATGACCGTGACGAAGCAGACCGTGACGGAACAGGCTGCGACGAAGTGGGGCGCGGCACTGCAGATCCCCGACGCAGTGACAATCGACGGACAGGACTGGAAAGTGCGTCGAGCCTGGCCCGCAGGAGACAGCCGAATCGCGTGGGAGGCTTCTCTTCCTGGCCAGGGGATCCGGGTCGGCTATCTCGACGAACGCGGCGTGACGGTCCTAGACGCTGACCGTGACCCGAAGCTGCCGGGTCTCGCCAGGCTGCTCGAGGACGGAGGCAGGTTGGTCTCCCATCGGCCGGGCAGACGCGCCGTCGTCCGCCTGCGCGACGGCAGCTTCGCCAAATGCGTGCGCGACGGAAAGGCCTCCGACGTCATCGCGGGACAGCGCCGAGCGGTTGGGTTCCTTCCCGGTTTCGCCCTCCCGCAGGTGTTCAGTTCGGATTCTTCGACCGTTGTGCTCAGCGTGGTGCCCGGGGTCGAACTCCACGATCCAGCCGAGCTCGGCGAGGAGTGGTCACGCGCCTGGGCCGAGTCCCTCGACGCCTGGGCTCAGGCAAAGGCACATCCGACCAATACCGTGCCAGCGGCTGCGCCGAAACTGCCGACCGCGATGCCGTTTCATGGGGCTGCGGACGAGGTCGAAGTGCTCCACTTATGGCGTGAGCGCGCCCGTCCTCTGCTGGAGACCACGCGGACTGTGCGAGGGGAGACTCTGCTCGCCGACGTGGACGAACTCATCGCAGAGGTCACGGTCGAACTCGACGACGGGGCCGCCTCGGCGAGGGACGGATCGATCGGGCTCATCCACCGGGACCTGCACGACAAACAGATCATGTGGGATCCGATCTCCGGACCGGGGCTGCTCGACGTGGATACGGCGTGCCGGGGTGAACGGGCGCTCGACCTCGGAAACCTCCGCGCGCATGCCCGGTGGCGCACCGAGCAGGGTCTGTGGACCCCCGCCGAGGCGGCCGTGGTCATCGATGAGATCGCCCGGGTCGCATCGGCGGGAGGGTTCGACCCCGCTAGGGTGAGCGTGTACGAGAGGGCCACCCTCATTCGGCTCGCCTGCGTCTACGCTTTCCGGCCCGCTTGGAGCGACCGGATCGGGTGGCTGCTCGAGGCGGCGCAGGCGATGTGAGACTGCGACACTTGAGCCTTGCGGAGGGCCGCTGACTTCACTCGGCAGTGCTGCGTCGCGCGTCTCCCCAGATATCGACACCGGAATCGATGGCGAATTCGTCGATTGCCGTGAGCTCTTCGTCGCTCAACGGTGCCGCGTCGAGAGCCGCGACATTGTGCTCGAGCTGTTCGACACGGCTGGCCCCGATGACCAGCGAGGACACTCGGCCATCCCGCAGTGCCCAGGACAGGGCGAGCTGTGCCAACGACTGACCGCGAGCGGCCGCGATGTCGTTGAGCCCGCGGATCCGGGCGAGGTTGTCGGCGCTTAGGAACCCGTCCTTGAACGATGGCTTCGCCTTGCCCGCTCGCGAATCTTCGGGCACTCCGTCGAGGTACTTGTCCGTGAGCAGGCCCTGCGCCAGCGGGGAGAAGCAGATGACACCGAGCCCTTCGTCAGCGGTTGTGTCGAGGAGCTCATCATCTTCGATCCACCGGTTGATCATCGAGTACGAAGGCTGGTGGATGAGCAGGGGAGTGCCGAGATCGCGGGCGATCTGCGAGGCCCGGGCCGTATCGGCGGCGGAGTATGAGGAGATCCCGGCGTAGAGCGCGCGACCGGAGCGCACGGCGGTGTCGAGTGCGCCGATGGTCTCCTCGAGAGGCGTCGAAGCATCGGGACGATGGGAGTAGAAGATGTCGACATAGTCGAGGCCGAGTCGGCGCAGTGACGCATCGAGGCTGGCCAGAAGGTATTTGCGGCTGCCGCCGGGACCTCCATATGGGCCGGGATGCATGTTCCAACCGGCCTTCGTCGAGATGATGAGCTCATCGCGGTAGGGGCGGAGGTCTTCGCGCAGCAACCGTCCGAAATTCGTCTCCGCCGAGCCCGGGGGAGGACCGTAGTTGTTCGCCAGGTCGAAGTGCGTGATGCCCATGTCGAAGGCGCGACGGACGATATCGCGCTGGTTCTGGAAGGCGACATCGTCGCCGAAGTTGTGCCACAGCCCCAGTGACAACGCAGGCAGGACGAGCCCGGATCGACCGACGGGGCGAAAGGTCATCGAGTCGTAGCGGTTCTCGGCGGCTAGGTACACACGGACTCCCTGAACTGGGTGGAAGAGGTCGTATCCCAGCTTACGGGCGAGCGGCCAGCGTGCACACGCAGGCGCGATTGCCGTCGGCGTCGGCGAGGACGGTGAATGACGGCGCCTGAGACTCGTCGACGATCGTGCCTCCGGCGTCGACCGCGGCCCTGATCCGCTCCGGCGCGACCGCCGCCGGCACGGAGACGTCGACATGCAGACGCTGGTGCGGAACCTCGTGTTCTTCGCAGTCCTGGAACCACAGCAGCGGCATCTGGCCGGAGGGGTCGACGACATCGGGTCCGGAGACGTTGCTCGCATCCCCGGTCAGGAGCGCCGCCCAGAACGGAGCGATGGCGTCCTGATTTGCGGTATCGAGGCCGAGCTCGAGCAGTGCCGGGATGGTCGGGTCCGCCTTCACCCCCGCCGAGGCGGCCGCCTCGCTGATCTGTCCCGCGAGGTTGAGATCGCGTTCGGTTACGGCACCGGTGTCGTGGCTGGTCAGGCGGATGTCGACGTTCGGGAACGTCAGGGTGACATCCGGATGGTGGCCGGCCGCCTCGGCGAGGGACCCGATCTCGGCCACGAGATCGAGTCCGGTGGCGAAGTCGCCGGTGAGGAACCGGGCGCCGATGCAGTCCGGCAGCCCCTGCCAATCACCGAGCCCGTGGGAGTCGAGTGCGTCGAGCAGCTTCTGTCCGGTATATGCAGTCATGATTTCATGCTAGGGACTTCTCCCTCCCGCGTGAACCCCTCGCGTGCGAACCCCTCGTTCCCGGATCCAGCAGTCAGGGGCGTAACGTTGCCCCAGTGATTGGCTCAACCGCATACCTCGTGACGCTTCTCTTCGCGTCGATCGCGCTTCTCATCCTCCTCATCAACTGGAAGACGAAGCTGCATCCGTTCCTCGCTCTCCTCATCACCTCCGCCGTGACGGCACTGGCCGCCGGTGAAGAGATCGCCAAGATTCCGGAGACGATCGCCGCCGGAGCCGGCGATACCCTCGGCGAGACCGGTGTCGTCGTCGCCCTCGGAGCGATGCTCGGACGGCTTCTGGCCGACAGCGGCGCCATCCAACGGATCGCGAACCTCGTCATCGAGCACTCCTCGCCGAAGGCCGCTCCGTGGATCATGACGGGTGTCGCCTTCATCATCGGCATCCCGATGTTCTTCGAGGTCGGCCTCGTCGTTCTCATCCCGGTCATCTACGCGGTCGCCTCGCAGCTGGAGAAGAAGACCGGGCAGAAGAAGCTGTGGTACCTGCGCATCCTCGTCCCCGCGATCGCCGCGCTCGCCTGCCTCCACGGAATGGTTCCGCCCCATCCGGGTCCGCTCATCGCTGTATCCGGACTCGACGCGAACGTCGGAATGACCATCGGCCTCGGGCTCGTCTGCGCGATTCCCACTGTCATCCTCGCCGGCCCGGTCTACGCCCGCTGGATCGCCCCACGGGTCAAACTCGAACCGACCGCCGACCTCATCGACCAGTACACCGGAGCCCGCGCCGAGGTGGACCAGAAGGAACTGCGAACGATTCCGGTCTGGCTCGCCTTCGTCACCGTCCTCGTCCCCGTCGTGCTCATGCTCGTGCACACCGTCGTTCAGCTCGTGGCGCCGGAGTCCTCGTTCGAACCCATCGCCGAGGTGATCGGCAACCCGATCATCGCCATGCTGGCCGGAGTCGTCTTCGCCGCCATCGCACTCGGATGGACCTCGGGAATGGGCGGCGAGCGGATCCGCAGCTCCTTCGGCGACAGCCTCAAGTCGATCGCCGGAGTCATCCTCATCATCGGCGGCGGTGGTGCCTTCAACGAGGTGCTCAAGGACTCGGGCATCGGCGACGCCGTCGTCGGCGCGACCTCTCATCTGGAGATGAACCTCATCCTGCTCGGCTGGTTCATCGGCATCCTGCTGTCGTTCGCCACCGGATCGGCGACCGTCGGAATCACCTCGGCCACCGGCATCGTCGCCCCTCTCATCGGTGATCACTCCGGGGCATACGTGTCTCTGGTCGTCATTGCGATCGGCTCGGGATCGATCGGTCTGAACTGGGTCAACCATGCGGGATTCTGGTTCGTCAAGGAGAGCTTCGGCATGACGATCGGTCAGGCGACGAAGACTCACATGATGGTCCAGACCCTCGTCAGCGTCTTCGGGCTGATCTTCGCCTTCCTGCTCTCACTGCTCTTCGTCTGACGGGCCTCCGCCCACCCGGCCTCCGACCGCCAGCCCGGCCACTGACCGCCTGCCCTCCGTCCGACTGCCCTCTGCTCGCCCGACCTCCGCCGGCCCAGGACGCGCCGTTCAAGCCGGGGCGCAGATATGTCGTGGTCGACGACGCCATATTCGCGGCGCCGCTTGATCGAGGGGAGGAAGCGCTTGAGAAAGTGAGAGAGCGCTTGATCGAAGGCGCGAGAGAAACGCTGATCGAGGGCACGGGGATCACTCTGTTCGAGGGTCCAACCATCACAAAATAGACCAGTGGTCTTGATTTCGCAGTGTGTCCTGTGCCTCAATGGTGGTGTGACGAAATTCCATGCCATCCGTGACCAGCTCCTCGACCGTCTCGAGGACATGGCCGCCGGTGAGCAGTTCCCTCCGGAACGGCAGCTCGCCGAGACGCTCGGCATCTCGCGGATGACCCTGCGCCGCGCCATCGACGAACTCGTCGCCAAGGGCATGGTCCGCAGGCGGCACGGCACGGGTGTCTTCGCACTCGGGCCGAAACTCGACCAACCGCTGGCCGCGAGCTCCTTCACCGAGGATATGCTCGCCCGCGGAATGCGTCCCGGGTCTCATATCCTCAGCTTCGACGTCGCCGAGGCGGGCGCGCACATCGCTCGTCGACTCCATATTGCCGAAGACGATGACGTCATCGCGATCCTGCGTCTGCGCCTGGCCGATGACGAACCGATCGCTCTCGAAGAACTCCACGTCCCCTCGGCTCTCGTCCCGGGGCTGAGTCCAGGTGACCTCGAGGACCAGTCCTTCTACGATCTGCTGAGCCGGAACTTCGGCATCCGCCTCAACCACAGTGTGCAGACGATCGAGCCCACCCTCCTCGACGCCGGCGAAGCTCAACACCTCGGCGTCGAAGAACTCTCACCCGCCCTGCTGTTCGAACGCATCTCCCGCGGTGCCGATGACCGCCCCTTCGAGTTCGTCCGCTCCGTCTACCGAGGCGACCGTTACAAGGTCCGCACCGAACTCACCGTCCCCGCCCCGGCCGCATCCGGGGCCGCCCCCACCGGCACCGCTCCCGCCACCGTCACCGACCACACAGGAGGAGTGCAGCCATGATCATCGCCGGCCTCATGACCGGAACCTCCGCCGACGGCCTCGACCTCGTCATCGCCGAGTTCCGACCCGACCCCATCAGCGACACGGAACCCACCCCCAGCTTCGACCTCGTCGGCGCCGACCCCACCACCCTGACCGTGCGGATCCTCGCCGAACGCGAAACCCCGTTCGACGACCGACTCTCCGCCGACATCCTTCGCCTCCTCGAGCCGGCAGATCTGCCGTTGTCACTGGTCAGCAGCGTCGACGCCCGGCTCGGCCGATTCTGCGCCGACGCCCTGTCCGATCTCTGCGCCGACCACGGCTTGACCCCTGACCTCGTCGTCTCCCACGGACAGACCGTCCGCCACGACATCACCGACGGCCAGGTCACTTCGACCCTCCAGCTGGGACAGCCGGCCTTCATCGCAGAACGACTCGGTGTTCCCGTGCTCTCCGATGTCCGCTCCCGCGATGTCGCTGCAGGGGGACAGGGCGCACCACTCGTCGGGCTGCTCGACTCCCTCCTGCTCTCCGACGCCGAGGCGCCGACCGCGGTGCTCAACCTCGGCGGAATCGCGAACATCACCGTCATCGAACCAGGCCACGATCCCATCGCTTTCGACACCGGCCCGGCCAACGCCCTCATCGACATCCTCGCCCGCCGCATCACCGACGGTCGGCAGAGCTACGACAGCGACGGCGCGCTCGGAGCAGCCGGCACCGTCGACGAGGACCTGCTCACCGCGCTCCTCACTGAACCCTTCTACACGCGCCCCGCCCCGAAATCGACGGGCAAGGAACTCTTCCACGCCGCCTACCTCGACTCATACCTCGAATCCCACCCCCACCTCGGCGAGCATGATCAGATCGCCACGGTCACCGCGCTGACCGCGCGCACCATCGCCGAGGCGGTCCGGGAGCACAATGTCACCACCGTCATCGCCTCGGGAGGTGGGACGAGGAATCCGGAGCTGATGCGCCGCCTCGGCGAGGAACTGGGCGAGGGCATCGTCCTCACGAGCACGGATGAGGCCTTCGGGCTGCCGGAAGGCAGCAAGGAAGCGCTGCTCATGGCGCTCCTCGGGTGGCTGAGCTGGCACGGACTCGACGGCACGCAGCCCAGTCTGACCGGGGCGATCGGACCGCGCATCGCGGGCCGGTTCACTCCCGGTAACGAGCCGCTCCGTCTGCCCGAACCCCTCCACCGACGACCCACCCGACTGAGACTGGCCGACTGAGACTGGCCGACTGAACCGCGGCCGCCACCGGTAACGCCCGCCCGGCCACACAAACGAACGCACCTCCTGACCACCGACCACCCGACACACTCCACACCCCAACAAGGAGAGACCAATGCAGATCATCGACCTCCTGGTGATCATCGCCTATCTCGTCGCAACGGCGTGGCTGGGACTGGCACTGAGCGGCAAGCAGAGCAGCCTCAAGGGCTACTTCCTCGGCGGGCGCGACCTGCCGTGGTGGGCAGTCTGCCTGTCCGTCGTCGCCACCGAGACGAGCGCGCTCACCGTCATCGGCATCCCCGTCATGAGCTACCTCGGCGACCTCAACTACCTGCAGCTCGGACTCGGCTACATCCTCGGCCGCGTCATCGTCGCCTACTTCATGCTGCCGCGCTACTACGACGGTGAGATGATCACCGCGTACGCCTACCTGGGCAAACGCTTCGGCCAGTCGACGCAGACCACGGCCGGCGTGACCTTCCTCTTCACCCGACTGCTCGCCGACGGCATCCGCGTGCTCGCCGCGGCCATCCCGCTCAAGGTCATCCTCGACGGACTCGGCATCCACACGAACTACTTCGTCATCATCGTCGTCCTCTCGCTTGTGACGATCGTGTACACGTTCATCGGCGGCATCAAGGCCGTCGTCTGGGTCGATGTCGCGCAGATGATCCTCTACGTCCTCGGCGGGATCCTCGCCATCATCATCATCTCCGTATCGATCGGCGGCGGATGGCTCGCCGAGGCGGTCGAGGCCGGAAAGACGAACATCTTCGTATTCGAGGGCAACCCGATCTCTGCGGACACCTCGTTCATCCCGTCGGTGCTCGGCGGCGCCGTGTTCGCGATGGCCTCCCACGGTTCCGATCAGCTCATCGTTCAGCGCCTGCTGTCGTGCCGGTCGAAGCTCGAGGCGCAGAAGGCTCTCATCACCTCCGGATTCGTCGTGGTCGTCCAGTTTGCGATCTTCCTCGCCGTCGGTCTGGCGCTGTGGGCCTACTACGATCACGCACTGCCTGCGGACCTCGGCCTGACTCGCGACGACGAGATCTTCCCGCTGTTCATCATCGAAGGACTGCCCACGGGAATCTCCGGTCTGCTGCTGGCCGGTATCCTCGCTGCCGCGATGTCGACGCTGTCGTCGTCGCTGTCGGCCCTGTCGTCCTCGACGGTCAACGACGTCTACGCGAAGCTCAAGCGCACCCCGATGACCGACGAACAGGGATTCAAGGTCGGCCGCTGGGCGACGATCGGCTGGGGCATCGCGTTCATCCTGCCCGCCACTGTCTTCGAATCCGACTCCGGCAACATCGTCATCCTGGCTCTCGGCATCGCCGGCATCACGTACGGCGGTCTGCTTGGCGCGTTCGTCTTCGGCATCGTCAACAAACGAGCCCGTGCCGTCGACGCGAACATCGCCTTCGCCCTGGCCGTGGCCGTCAACGCGTTCTTCTTCGTCATGGAGAAGTACGTCACCGGCGAGGTGTGGGTGGCGTGGCAGTGGTACCCGCTGCTCGGCGTCATCGTCACCTTCATCGTCGGCGGCCTGCTCGGTCTGCGCCACAAGACCACAGTCGAAGAGCCCACCATCGCCGAGGTGGAAGGGAGCCCCCGTCCATGACTTCCTCCCAGCCGGGCTCAGCCCGCCCGACCTCGCCGACGTCGGAACCGAACCCGCCGACGTCTGAAACGGCACCGCCGGCGGCCGGCCGGCCGCTGTCCCCGACCGAGCAGCGCAATCCGGCGAGCTCCGGACTCGACAGCCTTGACACGCTCGGGGTCTTGCGGGTCCTCAACGCCGAAGACCATGCCGTCATCGATGCGGTCGCCGCGGCCCTGCCGCAGCTGGCTGAACTCGTCGACATTGCCGCTGACCGCATGCGCCGAGGCGGCCGCGTCCACTACTTCGGCGCAGGTACCTCGGGGAGGTTGGGCGTCCTCGATGCGAGCGAGCTCCTGCCGACGTTCAATCTCGAACCGGGCCGAGTCATCGGTCATATCGCCGGTGGTCAGGCTGCTTTGGTCAATGCGGTGGAGAACGCCGAGGACTCCGGGGCCGATGGATCCGCAGCCGGTGCCGAGCTCGGACCCGACGATGTGGCTATCGGCATCGCCGCGAGCGGGTCGACCCCGTATGTCGGCGGGGCGCTCGACGCGGCGCGAGCCAACGGTGCCCACGCTGTGCTCATCTCGAACAACCCGCACGCCTCTCTGGCCGACAAAGCCGATGACCACATCGTGCTCGACACCGGCCCCGAGGTGATCACCGGATCGACCAGGCTCAAGGCCGGCACCGCCCAGAAGCTCACCCTCAACGGATTCTCGACCGCGCTCATGGTCGCTCTCGGCCGGACCTGGGACAACCTCATGGTCTCCGTCGTCGCGACGAACGCGAAGCTGCGCGAGCGCACTGTGCGCATCCTCCGCGAGGCCGCCGACCTGGGAGACGCCGACGCGCGAGCTCTGCTCGAGAGCTGCGATGGCGATCTCAAGACCGCTATCGTCGTCTCCTTCACCGAGGCGGCCCCCGCCCTGGCAGCGTCGACTCTGGAGTCCCATGATGGTTCGGTCAGGGCCGCGATCGCCGAGCTTGTCGGGACGAAGAAACCGGTCGGCTCGGACGACGGTACGGACTCGGAAGGTTCCGGCCCGGGTACCGTGGGCGCATGACCCTGATCCTCGGCATCGACATCGGCGGCACCGGCAGCCGAGCCGCGCTCGGTGACGTTGGCGATGCAACTGACCATCGTGGCAATGCCGTTAGCAGACCGGGCATCGCTGACGGCGGGGGCTTCGTCCCACGCATCATCGACCAACTCACCGGCCCGCGGATCGAGATCGGGCCGAGCGGCAGCAACGTCCTTCACGTCGTCCGCGAACTCGTGAGAACGGCCGCGGAGACCTGGCCCGAACGTTTCCCCGAGGTCAGCAGCATCGGAATCGGTGCGACCGGCATCGCCTCCCTCGCTGAGGATCCGTCCGACGTTCTCGCCGAGATCTCCGGCGAGGTCGGGGTGCCCGCAGTCGCCGCGATCGATGCCGTGACCGCCCACCTCGGTGCTCTCGGTGGGGCCGGTGGGGCGATCAGTGTGCTCGGCACCGGGGCGATCGCCATCGCCCATCCGGGTCCGGACGCTGACGGCAAATGGACAGCAGACTGGTCACGAGCCGATGGCTGGGGACACCTCTTCGGCGATCGCGGGGGAGGAGCGTGGCTGGGACGTCATGGTCTCGAACTCGCTTTGCGCACTCAAGACGGAATCGACGAACACGGCCGTGCTTTGCTCGAGGCAGCCACCCGACGCTTCGGCCCGCCCGCCTCGTGGCCGGCACAGTTCTATACCCGCAGCGACCGGGCCGGACTCCTCGCCGAATTCGCCGTCGACGTCGCTGATTGTGCCCGGGCCGGCGACACAGCATCTGCCGACCTGCTCCGTGAAGCTGGTCAGGAAGCGGCCCGCAGCGCGCTCGCCGCAGCTCGTTCCGTGCGAACTGACACTGACTCGTCAACGGTAGCCACCGAGGCCTTTCCCACTTCCAACTCCGCGACCCGCATCGCTCTCACCGGGGGAGTCGCGGCCGCCGGCGATCACCTCGTCGAGGGATTCCGCGCCGAAGCCGCACGACTGGATCCGACCATCACCATCGTCGATCCCGCAGGCGGACCATTGGATGGGGCACTCATGCTCGGTCACCTCGGTGCCGGTGGGACACTGGGCGCACAGGACAAGGTCCTCTGGACCTGATTGGGCGTCAGTCGCCCCTGACCTGCCGCACCATCCGCACCTCGCGCACCCCGTCGTACTCGTCGGTCTTGACCGTGCCGTCGGGGACGAACCCGTTCTTCGAATAGAACGCCTGCGCGCGGGGATTCGGGTCGGCCACCCACAGATGGCAGGTGGTGCCTGGGCCGACGACCGCGTCGAGGAGTTGTTGCCCGACGCCGGAGCCCTGCACGGCTTTGTAGGTGTAGAGAACGAAGAGTTCCCGTTCATCGGGTCGGTCGGTGTCGCGAGAAGGCCCGGACATTGCGATGCCGACGATCCGGCCACTCTGTTCGGCAACGGCGCAGGAGTGAGTTCTCTGATGTGCCTCATCGAGTGCCGACGTCCACATCTGCCGGCGACGGTCGATGAGGTCGGGAGCATCGAGGAGTTCGTCGGGCATGATCCCGCGGTAGGTCTCACTCCAGGTGTCGACGTGGACGCGCGCCATTCCGGCGACGTCGGCAATGACTGCGGGGCGGACTTCAAGTGTCATGAACCGACTCTACCCCCGGGTGCCGATCGTTCGCCGGGCCTACGACCATTCACAACACAAGCTGGAGCTCCGGTCCCCGGCACGAAATATTCACCTGACCTGCATCTGCCGACAAACAGCTGTCCAGCCGGGGCAACCAGGATCGAGAGAGTGAGAGCGAACCGCGAACCAGTCACCTCCGTCGAATCGCCAACCTCCGGCCACCCACTTCCTCAACCGCTCCGGCCGTCACCACCCGGTCCTCGGAGCTCCGGCGGGGGAGCCGTCGCATTCGAGCCGGTGGCAGCACCACCGCCCTCCGGCCTCGAGCTGCCGATGGGCCCGCGTACCCGGCTGTACCGATGCTTCGAAGCCCTGCCGGCGGCGATCAGCTTCACCGCGGTCGGGCTCGTGTTCGTCCTCCCGTTCGTCGACGCGATGCTCGGAGCGGTCTATGTGCTCTCGATCGTCGGGCTGATGTTCGTCCGGGCGATGCTCGGGGCGATCGACGTCGCCCGCGGGTTCCTTCGCTACCGACGCAGCGCTCGCGTCGACTGGGCGGCACGCCTGACCGACCTCGAGCGGGCCCTGGACGGTCGCCCTTCCCTGGCGCATCCTCGGGGTGGATTCCGTGCTGCCGACCACGCCGCCCTCGTCGCGAAAGTCAGCGCCGATCCGACCTCGATCATGCGTCCATCGACCCTGCGCCACGCGGTCGTCGTGGCCGCGTACAACGAGCCCTACCCAGTCATCGCCGACACCATCCGCACCCTGCTGCACACCTCGACGAAGCCCGAACAGCTCCTCGTCTTCTTCGCTCATGAGGAACGCGGCGGACCTGCCATGGCCGAAACGGCTCGGCGGCTCGAAGCCGAGTACGGCCACCGCTTCGGGGCCTTCGTCCTCGTCGAACATCCAGCCGGATTGCCCGACGAGATCGCCGGCAAGGGAGCGAACATCACGTACGCCGGTCACCACCTGGCCGAATGGGTCCGTGACGAGGCCATCGACCCGCGTCGGGTGATCGTCACGAGCCTCGACTGCGACAACATTCCGCACGAGTCCTACTTCGACTGTGTTGCCTACGAATATGCGACCGCGCCGGACCGGGAGCGTCTGTCGTTCCAGCCGATCAGTCTCTACATCACGAACATCTGGGACGTGCCCGCACCATCGCGAGTGGTCGCCAGTGCGAACTGCTTCTGGAATCTCACCACCACGGTCCGGCGGCTCGCCCTGCGCAACTTCGCCTCCCACGCGCAGCCGCTGACTGCTCTGGTCGACATGGGCTTCTGGTCGAAGCGGACCATCGTCGAGGACGGCCACCAGTACTGGCGCAGCTGGTTCCACTTCGACGGGGACTACCGGGTCGTACCCATCCACGTCCCGATCTTCCAAGACGCGGTGCAGGCAGGGACGTTCAGGACGACCATGGTCGCTCAGTTCAAACAGCTCAGCCGCTGGTCGTACGGCGCCTCCGACGTTCCCTATGTCGGGGTGCGCGTCTTCGCTCCCGGAGCCCGCGCACCGTTCTGGCCCGGAGCCATCCGCTTCTTCTCCCTGCTCGAAGGGCACGTCAGTCTCGCCTCGCTCTCGATCATCATCGCCATCGGCGGGTGGATCCCCTTCGTCGTGGCCACGCAGACGGGGCAGGCCTCCTCGTTGGTCGAGCGCATGCCGATGACCGTGGGCATCATTCAGCAGATCGGCATGATCGGACTCATCGTCTCCATCATCGTGTTCAACGCGCTGCTGCCCCCTCGGCCGATCCACGTCCCGCGCGAACGCCGCGTGACGATGTGGCTGCAGTGGCTGCTCTATCCGCTCACGCTGCTCGTATTCAATTCCTCGACCGCGCTGTACTCGCAGTGGTGCCTGCTCACCGGCCGCTACCGCGAACGCTTCGACGTCACCGAGAAGATGGCCGGCGGACGCTCCAACTGACCAGGTGCCGGCAAATCAACTGGTTCAAAGTGTGAGTGCCCGGATTTCAGGCTCCTCTCCTGCACTTTGAACCAGTTGTCACCTCCGTCGCCGAGGCGGTCGGTCGGCTGGCCGGAGCGCATACCCTATTTCCGTCGCCCGGTGCGAGGTCTACGCTGGGAACTGAGCCCCAGC
Source organism: Brevibacterium sediminis (assembly GCF_024895295.1). NCBI lineage: Bacteria > Bacillati > Actinomycetota > Actinomycetes > Micrococcales > Brevibacteriaceae > Brevibacterium > Brevibacterium sediminis. The sequence goes on from NZ_JAHQRN010000003.1 coordinate 200,075, forward strand.
GTTCACAGAGTCAACGGTGCCGCCGGTTCCCGGAGCCGCGGTGCCGCCCAGCCGAGGAGAGTGTCATGGCCGACACCGACACCGACAGCACGCACACCGCCCGACACGACATCGAGCATTTCGACTGCATCATCGGCGGAGGCGGGCCTGCCGGAATCGTGGCCGGCCTGCTGCTCGCCCGTGGCGGAGTGAAGGTCGTGGTGCTCGAGAAGCACGAGGACTTCTTCCGCGACTTCCGCGGCGACACCATCCACCCGTCCACTCTGCGACTGCTTGACGAACTCGGCCTTTACCACGAGTTCGCCCGCATTGCTCATCGCCGCGTAGAAGGAGTGACCCTGACCGGGCGAGGCGGCCAGGACATTCTGCTCGCCGATTTCACGCGGCTCAACCTGCCCCATCCGTTCATGACGATCGCGCCCCAGTGGGACTTCCTCAACCTGCTCGCAAAAGCGGGCGAGAACGACTCGAACTTCGACCTGCGGATGGGCGTCGAGGCCGCCTCGTTGATCTGGGACGGAGACCGTGTGGTCGGTCTCCGTGCCCGGAATTCGACCGTCGCCGAGGCGGCCCCACAGTCCGAAGATACCGACGTTCCCCACGGGAAACGTGCTGAACCCGCCACCGACGTTCCCACCCCGGCCACCCTCGAACTCCGCGCACCACTTGTCATCGCCGCCGACGGCAGATGGTCGAAGGCGCGCGCCGAGGCAGGGTTGTCCGTGAGGGAACTGCCGTCGACGATCGATGTGTGGTGGTTCCGCATCGACACCGAGGCGGTGCTGCCCGATTCCGTGGCCCCACGAGGTGGGAACGGAAAGGTCTTCGTCGCCATTCCGCGCGACGGGCACGTGCAGATCGCCCGCCTCATCCCGAAAGGCGCGGACGCGCGATTGCGCGCCGAGGGAATCGATGAGTTGCGTGATGCCGTCGCGGAGACCTATCCGCAACTCGCCGCGGACGTCGGCCGGATCGACTTCGATGACGTGAAGCTTCTCGACGTCCGCCGCAATGAGGCCGAGCAGTGGTTCGTCGACGGCCTGCTGTGCATCGGCGATTCCGCACACGCGATGAGTCCGCTCGGCGGGGTCGGAGTCAACCTCGCGGTGCAGGACGGAATCGCCGTCGCCCGGATTCTCGCCGAGCCGCTGCGTGCCGGGTCGGTGGGGACCGCCGAGCTGCGGCGACTGCAGCTGAGACGACTCCCGACCACTCGTGCCGTCGAACTCCTGCAGGCGGGCATCCATCGGATGGTCGAACCCGCCGTTCACGGGCACCGGCCCATCCGCCCGCCGGCGCCGTTGGAATGGCTGCTGAGGACCTTCCCCGCACTCACCCGCATCCCGGCGCGCATCCTCGGCGTCGGCGTCACTGCCGAACACGCCCCGGATTTCGCACGACGCGAGGAACCGGCATTCGAAGGAGCACGATGAGCCAGATCCTCCAACTGCGACCCTTGAATCCCGCCGATGAAACGGTGATGAGGGACTTCCATGAGCAGCTGCGGGCCGACGACTTCGCATTCCTCCAAGCCGAGGGCACATGGGACGACATCATCGCCACCCACAAGCGCGAGGCCCGCGGAATCGATCTCCCACCGGGACGAGTGCGCGCGGAATTCCTCGTCGCCGAGGTGGACGGGCGGCCCGTGGGTCGCACCTCCATCCGATACGAACTCAACGACTTCCTGTTCGATCTCGGCGGGCACGTCGGATATGCAGTCGCCCCGGAATTCCGTCGCCGAGGATACGCCCAGCAGATCCTGTCCCGCTCGGTCGAACGTCTGCGATCGGCCGGAGTCGAGAGCGTGCTCGTCACGTGCGATGACACGAACATCGCCTCGGCAAGCGTGATCGAACGGTGCGGGGGAGTCCTCGAAGACGTGCGCGAAAACAGTGACGGACCGCCGAAGCGGCGTTATTGGATCGGCGCGGATTCCGGTTTTCCTCAATCGGCCTCGACGGTCAGCACTAGTGCCGCGGTAACGGCAGATCCGTAGAGTCGACGACATGAACTCACTATTCGACTCCATCCGCAGAATCGGTTTCCGTCGCGGTCCCGACCGCATCCTCGGCGGTATTGCCGGGGGCCTCGCCGAGGTAACCGGCATCAACGTCTGGATCATGCGGCTCATCGTCCTCGCCTCGTTCCTCCTCCCCGTACTCGGAATCGGCGCTTACCTCGTCGCGTGGATCCTCACTCCGTGGCAGGACAATTCGATCCCGCTGCAGCAGGTCTTCGGCGGTCGCTCGATCGAGTGACACGCCTGAGCTGATCAGCGTTCGCTGTCCAGCTGCGCCATAAGCGCACTCGGGTAGCGATCGCCACGTACCTCGGTTCTGGAGAGGACCTCGTCGATCTCTGCGAGATCAACTGAACTCAGCTCCACCTCGGTGCTGCTCAGTGTCGCCCGTACCTGCTGGACGGTGCGCGAACCGACGACGGGGACGATGTCCTCACCCTGTGCTGCGACCCAGGCGATCGCCAGCTGGGGCAGCGTGATCCCCTTCGCCGAGGCGACCGAACCCAATGCCGATATGATCGTTTCGTTGTGTTCGAGGTTCTCCCCTTGGAAGCGGGGGAACATCGCTCGATTCCCGCCGGTCTTGCCCGCGAACAGTCCCTTCGCCAGCGCCCCGTAAGCAGTGATGCCGATTCCGAGCTCGCGGCAGGCGGCCAGGATCCCATTGGACTCGATGGAACGGGTGAGCAGCGAGTACTCGATCTGCAGGTCGCTGATCGGAGCGACCGTTGCCGCCCTGCGGATCGTCTCCGCACTGACCTCGCTCAATCCGATCGACCGGACGTACCCGGCCTCGACGAGTTCGGCGATAGCCCCCACGGTCTCTTCGATAGGGATATTCGGGTCAAGGCGTGCCGGCCGGTAGACGTCGACATGATCTGCGCCGAGACGTCGCAGCGAGTAGGCAAGGGAGTTTCGGATTGCATCGGGGCGCGAGTCGAAGCCGATGAAGGATCCGTCAGGTGAGAGCACGGCCCCGAACTTGACCGAGAGGATGACGTCGTCACGGCTGCGCTGGCTCAGCGCACGGCCGATGAGCATCTCGTTGTGGCCTGCTCCGTAGAAATCGCCGGTGTCGATGAGGGTGCCTCCGGCGTCGAGGTAGGTGTGGATGGCGGCGATTCCCTCAGCGTCAGAGGTCGGGCCGTAGGCACCGGACATACTCATTGCGCCGAGGCCGGGCGATGTGGCGATGGGTCCTGCGGTGCCCAGTCGGCGATGGTCGATGGTCTGCGAGTTGTTTTCAATAGTCATGTCAATGAGCCTGCTCGCATTGAGCGCCGGTGAGAATGCTCTGTCGATCCAGGGACAAGTTGTCCCTGGCTACTGTCGGGCAGCAGGCAGATAATGGGGCGATGACTGATCGTTCGGGCCTCGCCGATTTCCTCCGCCGTCGCCGCGAGAGCCTGCGACCCGAAGACGTCGGTGTGGGCACCACGGTTCGCCGGCGCACGCCGGGACTCAGACGTGAGGAAGTGGCGATGCTCGCGGGCGTCTCCGTCGACTACTACTCCCGCCTCGAACAGGGCAGAGGAGCGACGCCGTCGGCCGGAGTCGTCAGCGCCGTCGCCCGTGCGCTGCAGTGCGACCGGGACCAGCGCGATCACCTGCTGCATCTCGCAGGACACCCGGTCCCGCCGCGCAGTTCGGACGGGCATATCCGGCCCGGGCTCATCGCCGTGGCGAATCGGCTCGTCGATGTGCCGGCCGTCATTGTCACCGACCTCGGCGAGGTCGTCTGGCGGAACCCGATAGGTCGTGCTCTGTTCGGCGATCTGCCGGAGGAGCCGGGACGTGAGAGGAATCTGATCTGGAAGTGGTTCGAGGACCCGGAGTCACGGCCGATGCCCGAAGAGGACTGGGACAGGATCTCGGCGACACATGTGAGCGATCTGCGGGCGACATACGCCAAGCGGTCGGGTGACCGGCGCGTGCGGGAGTTCATCGCCGACCTCATCGACATCAGCGAGGAGTTCGCCGGACTGTGGGAGCGGCACGACGTCGCGGTTCGCCATTCCGACATCAAAGCGATCGCCCACAAGGACGTCGGTCGACTCGATTTCCGGTGCGAAGTGCTTCTCACTCCCGACGATGACATCTCGCTGCTTGTCTTCTTGCCTCTCGAAGGCACCGAGACAGCGGGTCGTTTGGAGCTGCTCGGCGTCGTCGGGACACAGACTCTGGCCTCGGGGTGAGGTGCGGACCGAGTCAGCACTCGCGGGGAGCACTGCCGACCGATGCGCAAGAATGAAGGCATGAGCGAAAGCGAGCCCTCCGCACCGGCTAACCGCTACCCGGCCGCCGACGAGTGGCAGGCGGTCGACAGGTACTTCACTGACACTCTCGTCGGTGAAGACGACGCGCTCATCGCCGCACGCAGGTCAGGTGCTGCGACGTCAATGCCCAATGCCGAGGTCGCTGCCAACCAAGGAGCGTTCCGCGGACTCATCATCGCGCGACGACGGTGATCCGTACCCGAGAGCCGGATCTACCAGACTTGTGGAGCCCTGCGGTAATAGACGTCGATCGGATCCAGGTCCAGCGTCGGTGCGTCGAAGATCGTCCAGATGAGGAGAACGACCGTGATCGGGAAGAACGCGATCGCCAGATAGCGCGTCGTGCCCCTCCAGAATCCGACGCGTCTGCCGCTGTGCTTGAGCGTGACGACTCCGCACAGCGCCTGGCCGGGGGAGACGGTGCAGCCGTAGAGGGCTCCGAACACCAGTGCCATCAATGGATAGCTGGCGAGAGCAACTCCAGTAGCAGCATCGAGCGAGATGACTTTGATCCCGGCGAGGGCAATGGCGACACCGACGACCGTACCGGTGCAGAAGAGGACGAAGATCGCGTCGAGGACCCTCGCCCACCAGCGCCGAACCAATGGTGCCGGGGTCAGCGGACTGCGGCTGCGCCAAGGACCAGGGCCGTTGACGGCAAGCCCAGCTTGGGCGCGGTAGTTCGAACTCATTGTGCGTATCCTTCTCGCTGCTGACCGGTCGATGACTCCGACTCTATGCGGTTGTCGGCCCGCAGAGGGTGTTCGTCAGGCAACATCCTGTGCCAGTTCCGGTACAACCCTTCTCGACCGTCCGCGGTCGGTGGGAGAACTGAATCGTCTGCTGAAAATCTGCTGAAAATGATGCACCCCCGAAGCTCGCAGCTTCGGGGGTGCTATGTATCATGCCTGGTCAGGCTAGGTGGGCCCCGTGGGGATCGAACCCACGACCCGCGGATTAAAAGTCCGCTGCTCTACCAACTGAGCTAGAGGCCCCGCCCCATCACAAGCGCAGTACACAGACCTGCTGACGCATGATGGAGACGAACCAATAGTAGAGGTTCGCGCCCGAATTACTCAAACCAGAACCCGCCGTCGGGAGGGAGTCCGTCGACTCCCTCCCGACGAAGGCGCGTGCCTCACTTCTCCAGGCCGCGCTGATCCTCAGCGGTGTAGGTGCGAGGCAGACCGTCCGGAGCCTCGAGCTCCTCGGGATCCGTGGGTTCGATGACGGAGGATTCGACGGACCTGTTCTTCTTGACCTTCCCGAGCAGAGCCGACACGTGCTTGAGGTTCGACAGGAGCTTATGATCCTTCTTCGGCGCAACGTACTCGGGGTCGGTCTCGATGGGGAAGACCGTCGGCGCAGCACCGAAGGCCTCCTTCGATTCCCCGGCGACCTTCCGCGCCATCTGCGCATTCACCACGGCACCGATGACAGCGCCGACGCCGAAGGGCAGCAGCCGACCGACAAGTGATCCGCCGGCACGGGCGGCGAACTTGCGGATGAATGTCTTGCGCAGCTTGCGCACGAGCAGATCGACCAGCGGGGCCGGCAGCTGCTTGGTCACGGTGGCGCCCCAGCTGCCGAACATCGACTCCACGCCGCCGTTCTGCTTGCCGAACTTCTGGATGAGGTTCTTCCCGTCCTTGCCCAGCATGAGGCCGAGCACCAGGGCGTTCGCCCGCTTGGCATCGGCCACCGGCAGTCCGTGGATCTCTGCGATGGCCTGCGCAAACAGTGCAGTGCCTTCCAGGAAGCCAGCGGTCTCGACGCTGGCGACACCCAGCGCGGCCGTCGTGCCCAACCCCGGAACGGCGGCGGTCGCACCGACCGCGGCTCCGCCCGAGGTCGTCAGGGTCAGATAGTGCCGGCGAATGATCTTGATGAGCTCTTCGGGGGTCGCGTCCGGATGCCGGCGGCGCAGACTGCGCACATAAGCCAGGGCGACGGGCCGCTGCACGGACAGCAGACGCGACAACATCGACTGGGCGCGGGGATTGAGGGTCCCATCGTCATTGACTGCCAACTTCGCAGCCTTGTCGAGACCCTTCTTCGCCACTGATGATTTTGCCACGAGAGTTCCTCCTCGTTTCGGTCACTCGCGACTGCCGGTCGCAGTCACGAATCAGACCCAAGTTTAATAGCGTCCGTTGTGAGTCCCGGGAGCAGAACCTGACCGTGCGGCGAAAGCCCGAATGTGCTCCACGTCCTAGTCCGCGCACCCTGACAGGGACTAAACTGCCCTGACCATGTCACAGCGCGCATTCCACCGTCCCGTTCCCCTGGCCGACCTCGACTCCGTCGGTGCCGTCGACGATCCCGTCGCCCGTTCGGAGACCTCGCACGCCACCGCGGCACTGCTGCTCGGCGATGCAGAGGGAAACCGCGACGAGGCTGCCACCAGGCGCTTCGTCGAACTCGCCGATGACATCGGCTTCGAGATCATCGCCGAGATGTGGTCAGCCGCTCCCGCCGTCTCCGCACCCGGCGCATTGTGGCGCCTCTACGCCCTGCGCCAATGGATCAAGTCCGCACCTCGCGAACTCGCCGAGATGTTCTCCGACGGCCAACGCCGCGTCACCGAGGGCATCGGCTACGACGAGATCCTCGCCGGCGTCGAACTGCCCGCCGGACCCGACGAAGTGGCCCACGCCATCGACGAGATCCTCGTCGGCGCCTTCCGCGGTGACGTCGTCATTGCGCTGCTGCGCGCCTCCGCCTTCGTCGGCATCTGCGCGGCAGGCGCCGACGACCACGACACCGCCGTCCGCCTGCGCCAGCTCTCCCAAGACCTGTCCGACGCCGCGGTCGCCCATCGCCGAGGCGGCCTCGACTGATCCTCAGCTCGCCGGCAATCCCCTCGCCGAGGCGGCCCCGCCCGACCGAATGAGCGTGGTCCCCGTAGGGACCGGATATTCCCGCCCGACCACGACATCGACTGTGAGATTCTCAACGGACGAAGAGCCGCCTCGGCGGTGGATTCATGAGCATGAACGAGTATCGTAGGGGGTGGCCTTCGGGCCACCGGACGCTGGATCGCTGAAGCCCCGGGCTCCAAATTCAGCCGCTTCGAGCGGCCTTCCGCCGAGAGGCGCTCTCGGTTCAGCGTCCGGCACATATCATTGAGGCATCATGCATATTCGTCCGGCTTGTCCGGGCCCCGGGCAGGAGGAGCGCATGCGGCTCAAGCGGGTACCGCAGGACAAGGTGTTCTATGAGCGGCTGTCCGATCTCGTCTCACAGATGCGGCAGTGCAACCTGGTGCTCGCCGAACTCTCCGGAATCGAAATCAGCGAACGCCGCGACGTCGCCGACCGCCTCCGCGAGATCGGGGACAGGGCCGATGAGGACATGGGCGCGATGCTCCGCGCACTGCGCGAGAACTACATCACCCCGTTCGACCGCAACGACCTCTACCTGCTCAGCCACCACATGCGCGATATCTGCCACCGGCTGCACGGAGTCGGCTACGTACTCGCCTCCGGAGCCTTCGACCCGCTGCCCTCCGGCGTCCCCGAGACCCTGGCCGTGCTGTCGAATCAGACGGACCACACCTCGCGGATGATCACCCGACTGCCGGGCAAGCTCGACCAGTGGGACTACGTCGACGCGATCAACCGACTGACCTACCAAGTCGAGAGCCTGCAGTGGCGGATGTCGGACGCGGTGCCGAACTCCAAACGGGGACTGACGTATATGGCGGCCGTGTCCCAACTCGGGCAGGCCTTCGTCCGGGCCGCCCACGGGTTCACCGAACTCGGCAAGGTCGTCGCAGCCATCGCGATCAAGGAGTCGTAGTCCGTGGAGCTGCTCTTGGCGGCAGTCGTCATCGCCGCGGTGATCTTCGCCGGCTCGAACGGATTCCACGATGCCGCACTGACCGTCGGCAACGCGGTCGTCGGGCGAGCGATGCGACCCGGCTGGGCGCTCAGCCTGGCCGTCATCTTCAACTTCATCGGTGCGCTCCTCGGTGAGGGAATCGCCATCGTCGTGGCCAACCAGATCGTGCTCTTCTCCGGTTCGACAGACCTCATCCTGACCACCTTGCTGATCGCCTTCGTCGCAGCGACGACGTGGAGCCTGTTCACCTACTATCTCGCGCTGCCTGTGTCGTCGACCCACTGTCTCATCGGCGGTCTGCTCGGCGCGGGAATCGTGTTCGGCTTCTCCGTCAACACCGGTGAAGCGATGGACTCAGTGGTGTGGCCGCTGGTGCTCTCACCGATCCTCGGGTTCATTCTCGCGTGGGTGCTCACGCTCATCCTGTCGAAGTCGCTCGCCTCCACTCCGCCCAAGCCGCTTTTCCGGGGTGCGCGCATGGTCGACTCCGTGCTCACGGCGGCCCTGTCGCTTGTCCACGGGGTCCAGGACGCGCAGAAGATCGCGGCCCTCGTCATGGTCGCCATTCTCGCCGTCGACACGCAGCAGCACGATGTCCTCTCCGTGGTCGACATCTCTTGGCCGGTGCGCCTCCTCATCGCCGCGGCTCTGGCTCTGGGCACCGGATTGAGCGGGTGGCGAGTGGTCCAGACACTTTCCGTGCGCATGGTCCGCCTCGATCCCCTCAAATCCTCCATCGCCGATGGCGCGGCCACGATCCTCATGTACACCGCAGCTCTGATCATGCGGGTTCCGGTGTCGCTGACCTTCGTCCTCGGCTCATCGATCCTCGGCACCCAATACGCCGGGCGCAAGGGCCACGCCAGAGCCCGGTACTTCGTGCCGATGTTCGCCGTCTGGCTCCTGACGATCCCGGCCGCCGCGCTGTTGGCCGTGGTGCTCGGGTGGATCGTCAAGGCCTCCGTCGGGCTCTGACAGGCCACCCGGTTCCTGCTGTTCGCTGACGCCGGAGCCGAGCCCGGGAGCGCGAGGCGCCCGGGCTCGGCTCTGACGAAATCGCTGACATCGGTGCCGACCAATCAGCCCCGAGGCTTCCGCCCGAATACGAAGCCGGTGGTGATCATGGCCGCGGCGAGGACAAAGTGCAGCCAGTTGTCGGCGGTGTTGAGCCCGACGAAGTTGCCCATCGACTCCATCGGAATCACCATTCCGTAGATCCACAGCACCGCATAGATGATTCCGCCGACGACGAGGTAGTTCTTCGCCAGCGCACGTGAGCGGAGTCCGAGCATCCCGACGACTCCGAAGAGCAGGTGGACGATGTTGTGGAGCACCGTGACCTGGAAGAGGCCGAGCAGTGCAGCGTCGGTGTGGTGTCCGGCGAAGCTGATCGAGCCGAGATTCGCGGTGATGCCCGGGACGAAGCCGAGGATCCCCACGAGCAGGAACACTGCGCCGAAGAGCCCGGAGACCATCTGCACCTGCGAACGCGCGCCGCGTGCAGCGGCGGGCGACTGTGACGACATCGAGATATTCATGACGATCCTTTCCCAAAGATAGCTGGTATCGGTGATTCGGAGCAGATGCCGATTCGGATGGCCGACGGGCGAAACTTTCCGGCCGCCGTCTCATGTCGGCCCGCCGCTGTAGTCTGGTGGCAATGGGAGCTTGGGCGGCGAAGCTGTGGCGCAGACTGCTGGTCCTTCTGATCGGCGGGGTCATCGCCGTGCCCTATATTGCGGTCATCATCTGGGCCGTCTCCGCGTGGAACGAGGTCAGCGACCGGTCTCTGGCGTTCAGCATGCTCGCCTTCAGCGCCGTCGTCTTCGTGCTGTTGTGCATACCCGCGTTCCTTGCCGTCATCCGCGCACTCGAACGGACCCTGGCCGAGCAGCTCCTCGAACTGTCCATCCCCATCCCGCCGAGGCGGCCGACCTGGTCCGATCGCCTCCGCGGTGCCCTGTTCTACTTCGGCCACGCCTTCGCCGGTGCCCTGCTCCTGATCACGGTCGTCGTGGTCCTTCCTTCCGTGCTCCTGATGGTTGCGGACCCACAGCAGGCCTCGGAACTGTCGAACGGACTCCTCGGCATTGCGGGCTCCCCAGCCGGGGCGACTGCTGGATCGCCGGCCGGAAATGCCGATCCGTCGGCCGGCACCGGTGCCGAGTCCGTCGTCGTCCTGTCCGCCGGGCTCGTGCAGATCCTCGCACCCGTGATCCTGCTTCTCCTCACGGCCACGATCATCGCCGAAGGCTACTTCCTGCCTCACTACGCACAGATCCTGCTCGGCCCCTCGGCCGCTGACCGGGCTGAGCTCGCCGGGGCCGAGCGAGTCCGTCGGTTCCGTCGCACCGTCCTCGCCCGCGAAGTCCACGACTCGATCGGTCATGCCCTGACCGTGACGATGATGCAGGCAGCTGTGGCCAAACGTGCCCTGCACCAGGATCAGATACTCGCCGAGGCGGCCGTCGACGAGATCGCTCGCACCAGCCGTGAGGCGGTGGCCGAGTTGGACCATGTCCTCGCCCTGCTGCGTGCGGAGGCCGACGGCGCAGTCAGCGATGAAAGCACCGCAGGCGACGCCGACGCCCTTGGCGTTGCTGATGCCATCGATGGTGCCGATGCCCTCGATGGCGCCGAGAGCGAAGCAGTGGAGGGCGGAGAGCTCGCGGGGGACGGTGACAGCGGAAGTGCGGGGCCGCCTCGGCGAACAATGCTCGATATCACCCGATTGGCCGAGGAAGCCCGTGCGATCGGGCACCCCACCCGACTGACGGTCAGCGGGGATGCCACCGGACTGCCGCCGACCGTGGTCCACGAACTCCACCGGATCGTGCGCGAGGCGGTGACGAACTCGCTGCGGCACGCAACGACGCCCGGCCTCGATGTGGCCGTCGACATCGGCGCCGACTGCGTACAAGTGGTCACGCGCAATGCCGGCGCGGCCACCGGCCCGGTGCTCGGCTCATCGGAGAAGGGACGGGCCGAGGGGAAGGCGGCGGCTGACGCGAAAGCGGCGGGCGATGCGAAGGGGATTGCCGGTGCGAAGGGGGCGGCCGCCTCGGCGAGGCAGTCACGCGGACTCGTCGGCATCGGTGAGAGGGCTGCTCTGTTCGGTGGGAGCGCCGACTGGGGAATCGAGAACGGACAATGGATTCTGCAGGTGAGACTGCCGTATTCGGAGGGACAGATGCCATGACCATTTCGGTGATCCTCATCGATGACGAGCCTCTCGTGCGTGCGGGTCTGGCCGCGATCATCGACTCCGACCCGGGACTCGAGGTCGTCGGGGAGGGCGATGACGGGACGGAAGCACTCGATCTGGTGACTCGGCTGGATCCTGATGTCGTGGTGATGGATGTGCACATGCCCCACCTCGACGGATTGGAGGCAACGCGGCTGCTTATGAGCAGGCAGGAGCCGCCTCGGGTGCTCATCCTCACGACCTTCGACAGCGATGACTACGTCTTCGAAGCTCTGCGCGTGGGCGCTGACGGCTTCGTCCTCAAACGCGCTCAGCCGTCCGAACTCGTCCGGGCGGTGCATACCGTGGCCGGGGGAGATGCGCTGCTCTATCCGCAGAAGATCCGGGATATGGCAGCACGGTCTCACCGAGCTGTCGATGTGGTGAGTTCTGCTGGGCTGAGCAGGCGGGAACAGGAAGTCCTCACCCTCATGTCGAGAGGAATGAGCAACGCCGAGATCGCCGGGGAGATGTTCCTCGGGGCGGAGACGGTGAAGACCTATGTCAGTTCGCTGCTGTCGAAGCTCGGTGCCCGTGACAGGACACAAGCGGTGATCAAGGCTTTCGAATCGGGGTTCGTCGAGACCTGACCCCAAAGTGAGCAGGCGGGAGGGCCGTTCACCCGCCCAGTGTGCATTCACCCTCTCGGGAACCGGATTCACCCTTGTGGGGGAGCCCCCGGCGGGCCTTCGGGGACGAGCCTGGAGTCATGACACAGAAACAGCTCACTCACATAGTCAACCATCCGTCACCACAATCCGATCTCACCGTTCGCGCAGGACTGGCCGCCGCCTCGGCGTGGTCGATCTTCCTTCTCGTCATGTCGGTCCTCTGGGGGTTGGGGATCGTCGCCTCACCCCTGGCCGGATCCGAGGAGTGGACGTTCACGTCGATGATCGCCGCACTCCCGGGACCGTTCGCGGGTCTCATCATCGGCTCCGTCTCCCTGCTCAGCTTTGTCGGCTCGGCGGCCCTGCTCACCGCGACCCGCCTGCGGCAGCGGCTTTTCGACAGAGGCGGGGCACGCGTTCTCGGGGTTGTCGTTCTGGCCTTCGCCGCCGTGGTCACGGTCATGCTCACCGACACCTTGCTGCTGGCCTACCTCGGCTATGCGCTCAGCCTGCAGTTCCCACCAATCCCGGCTCCGGTGATCTGGCAGGGAGTCATGCTGCTTGGTCCGCTGTTGTGGATCATCGTGTGGGCCGGTGCGGAGAAGACCAGTCGTCGGATTCACGAGGACAGTCATCGTCATTCGACCGAGACCGTTCATGTTGAGGATTCCGCCGCCGGTCACAGGCGTGCAGACGTTGACGGTACCGGACGCGTGGGGAGATCGACGTCGGTCACCGCAAGCGCGAAGATCGCCGTCGTCGTGGCGGTCATCGTGCCGGGCTTCTATGCCCTGACGCGGGTCCTCTGGGCCGTGGGGATTCCCTTCGGCCTGAGTGAAGGTCTCTACGACGAAGGCCAGCGTGTCGGACTCTGGCATTCGGGACTCGCGCTCGCCTTGGCCGCCATCGGTGGAATCCTGCTCACCCTCGGTCTCATCCAGAGATGGGGAGAGCGGCTGCCAACATGGCTTGGTCCTCTGGGCGGAAAGCGAGTGCCGATCACTCTGGCGACGATTCCCGCGACGATCGTGTCGCTGGCGATCTTCACCGGCGGAGTCGGCCTGGTGCGCACAATCTTCTCGGGGACCCCCGAAATCTTCGCCGACAGTTGGTGGGTGACGATCGGGCCGACGCTGCTCTTCCCGCTCTGGGCCGTGGCGCTCGGCTGGGCGACCTTCGCCTACCGGGAACGTCGGCTGGCTGCCGAGGCGGGTGCGTCCGGCGATGTCTGAGCTGTCTTTTCGAATCTTCGATGTCTCCTGCGGGCGGATCCACCTCGAATAAGCGGACGATCTCGAGGTGGATCCACCCGCTGGATCAGCCGGGGAACGGCCCGTAGGTGGCCAGCAGGTTGCCCTTGCTGGTCCGCTGCACGTCCTTGAGCTCCAAGCGAGTCGTCGTTCCACCCTCGAAGAGGGACCGTCCGCTGCCGGCGACGACCGGGTGGATGGCCACCGTCAGCTCGTCGACGAGGTTCGCTTCGACGAGCTGACGGACGATCGACATCGATCCCTCGACAGCGATCTTGCCGCCGTCGCCGGCTTTGAGCTCGCGGACGAAGTCGACGAGCTCGCCCTGGATGAGAGTCGAGTTCTCCCAGCTGAGATCGGCCTGCGACAGCGTTGTCGAGGCGATGTGCTTGGGAGTCGAGTTGATGAAGTCGGCGAACGGTGCGTCCTCGCCTTTTGTGTGGTTCGGCCAGTAGCCCTCCCACTCCTGATAGGTGACACGGCCGAGGAGGCAGTCGTCGACGCCGCCGATGGCCGTGGTCATCCACTCGCCCATCTCCTGGTCGAAGGAATCGAATTGGAAGTTGAACGGATCGGATGCGATCCCGTCGAGTGACTGGAACAGTGCGGCGATGACAGTGCGGGACATGGTGATCTCCTCATCGAGTTGTCGTGCGGGCCGTTGCGTTTCCTGAGGGCTGTGGTTCCGCAGCCCAGAAAGTTCAGAAAGTGAACTATGGTTTCAATAGTGAACTGATATTGCTATGCTGTCAACCATGAAGTCGTACGGACAATTCTGCGGTCTGGCTCGGGCAGCCGAGGTGCTGGGGGAACGGTGGTCGCTCATCATCCTCCGCGACCTCCTCGTCGGTCCGAAGCGCTTCAACGAGCTTCGACAGGGAAATCCCGGCATCCCCTCGAACCTGCTGACCACGCGGTTGCGCGAACTTGAGGCCGCCGAGATCATCGAGCGCGGCATCGACGGACGCAACGTCGTCTACCGCCTCAGCGACTACGGTTCGGATCTTAGTCCGGTGCTCATTGAGCTCGGCCGCTGGGGTGCACGGCGGATGGCTGAGCCCCGCGAGGGCGAGGTTCCGACGGACTCCTCTCTGGCCGCGGCTTTGCTGACCGCGCGCACCGACGCCCGAGTCCGACCCTTCACAGTCGAAATCACTGCCGGCCCCGCGACGGCTCATGCGACCGTGAGCGAGCGCGGTGTGGAGGCTGCGGAAGGGGCCCAGGCAGAAGCTGACCTGAGGATCGAAGGTCCCGGGCTGCGCGACCTGCTTGCCGATGGCGCAGCCGAAGCCGCACGAGAGGAAGGGGCGATCACGGTCGACGGCGACGAATCCCTGCTGGTCGATTTCGCCTCGGCCTTCCGTGCTCCCCGCGACGAACCAGCGGCCGGCTAGGAGGCAACGCCGCGTCGTCCTCGAACAGCTTGTCGCCGCTCCCTCGTCTGCGACGGTTCCGCCGACTCCTCACCTACGACGGTTCCGCCGGTCTGCCCGTCGGTGTCGCAGCAGAGTGACCAGGGCGTGGAGAAGCGCGGGTGCCGAGGCGATGAGCAGCAGAACGCCGCCAACCGTCATCACCGGCAGCAGGATCGACCCGCCGATGACGAAGCCGGTGAATAGAACGGCCGAGATCACGCCGCGCGCCAGCTGTTCGAGCCCTTCCACCCGACGATCGAGCTTCGGCGTCGACACCGTGAGCTCGCCGTCTTCGACCTTCGTGACCAGTGCGTCGAGGCGTCCGGGCAGGCTCAGGGTCAGACGCACGAGGTTGAGCGCCTCCTTCGTCGCCGAGCCGGCGACTCCTCCCGGTGAGTCGCTGATGAGGCCGCGTGCATAGGGTTCGACGACCTCCCAGATGTTGAACCGGGGATCGAGTGAGCTGCACAGACCAGAGACCATGGCGAGCGCACGGATGATGAGGAAGAGGTTCTCCGGCAATTGGACCGGAAGGTCGCGGACCACCGATTCGAAGTCCCTGGAGAAGGCCCGCAGCTCCTTCTCGTCGACCTCGCGCAGCTGAGTGAATCCCATCCCGCCGAACCGGGAGAAGAGCTCGGTCAGTGCGCGTTCGAGCTCCGCGGTGTCCGCGCCGTCGAGCAGCACCCCGATGAGTTCGACGCTCGTGACCAGGCGGTGGGAATCCCTGGTGGCCACGGCGATGATGAGTTCACGCAGCCCCGAGCGCAGATCCTCAGGAACGTGGCCCATCATTCCGAAGTCGACGAAGGTCAGGTGCCAGCCGACCCCCGCCGAGGCGGGATGCCCGGTCGAGGTGTGCGTTTCCCCTGTCGGCGGTGAGCCACCCATGTGCTCGGACGCCGGAGAGACACCCGAGCGTTCGACCGCTCCAGTTCGGTCGGGAGTGACGAAGATGTTGCCGGGATGGGGATCGGCGTGGAAGAAGCCGCCGCGGAAGAGCTGATCGAACATCGTGTGCGCGAACGCCGAAGCCACCTCGCGTGGATCGATCCCTGCCCGGCGCAGCGCCGCGACATCGTTGATCTTGATCGCCGAGACATCCTCCATGGTGAGAACCTGGGTCGTGGTCTGCCCCCAGACGATTCGCGGGGCCTGCGTCGGACCGGGCGAACCCGATGCCGAGCGCTCGGCATCGTCCGCGAAGCGTGCGGCTTCGGTGGTGAACTGTTCCGCATTCGCCGCCTCGTGGAGGTAGTCGATCTCCTCGAGGCTGACATGGGCGAACTCCTCGACCAGCCCCGGCATATCGACCCGGCTGGCGATGAACCCGACGCGGGAGAGCCACCCTGCGATCCGGCGCAGTGTTCGCAGATCCACCTCGACGACGTCGGCGATGCCGGGGCGCTGGACCTTGACGACCACCTCGGTGAATCCGAGCTCGGCGGCCACATCCGGAGTCAGGGTGGCCGAATGAGCCTGGCCCAGTGATGCCGCGGCCAGCGGTCGGGGGTCGAAAGTGGCGAAGGCGGTGGTGAGTCGCATACCCAGCTGCGCCTCGGCGAGGGGCCTGATCCCGTCGAAGGGAACCGGCGATACTTCGTCCTGCAGGTCTGCCAGCTCTGCGGCGACCTCGGGCGGGAGGACATCCATGCGGGAGGAGAGGAACTGGCCCACCTTGATCATCAGCCCGCCGAGATCGATCGCCAGCGCCCTGAACTTCCTGGCGGTCGACTGCCAGCGCTCCACTCGTCGTCGGGCGGCCAGGCGACCCAGACCGATGCGAGGCAGGACGAGCTCGAACCACCAGGCCATGGCCATCTGGGCCGCGGCAAAGCGCAGGATCCGGGACGACCGGGACCGCAGCGCTCGCTTCCGGTCGGGAAGACCCTGGCCAGGGCCGACAGTGTCTGCTCCGCTGTGCTCACCGGCTTCTCGGCCGAGCTCATCCGGACTCACGTTTCTCTGTTCGGCTCCCGTCGACATCGCTCAGTCCCGAGCGAGGATCGAATACAGCCTGCGTTTGGTCTCTTCCAGCTCGGTGACCGCCTCTGCGACCTGCTCCTTGCTGCCCGAACGTCCGACCTGAGCGGCGGCCTGTGCCAACTCGACCCCGGCCTTGGCCAGTGTGGCCGCGCGCGGAGTCTCTCTCCTGCCGACCGATTCCCACGGGGCGGCGGAATCGGAGTCGGCCTCGACGTGCTCGCGTCCCGCCTCGGTGAGGGAATAGGTCTTGCGTCCGCTCGACGGCTCCGCATTGATGAGACCCTCGTCCGTGAGCAGCTGCAGCGTCGGATAGACCGACCCGGGGCTGGGCTTCCAGCTGCCGCCGCTGCGTTCCTCGATCTCCTGGATGATCTGGTATCCGTGCATCGGGGCCTCTGCCAGCAGCGAGAGGATTCCGGCACGGACGTCACCGCGGTTCATGCGGGCAGGCTGTTTGGGGGCGAAGGATGAGCGCAGCTGCTCGAACGCCTCCCAGATGCTAGCGCTGCCCCGGTCGCCGCCTCGGTGATGGGAGCTTCCGTGGGTGAATGGCTCGTTCATGATGACCTCCCTGGTCTGATGACACCGCAGTACCCCGCTGATTGCACGAAGTTCACTGCCCTGACGATATGTAACGATATATCGCCGATGTGTTGTCGGGAAGACCATGAGGTCGTCTGCGGAGGCAACTCACTGCGCGCGTTCAGGGTGACGTGACGACCGACCTGCCAGCGCCCTGCGCGATCCCCGAGGCGACTCTGCGCGAGTGCCCTACCGCCCGAAGTCGCGTCCGGCGGACCTGCCAACGCAAAGTGGTCGTTCTGGTCACGTTCCGCTGAGCAGAGCGTGACCAGAACGACCACTTATAGAGGCATGCGCCGCCGATTATAGAGGCATGCGCCGCCGAGACGGCACCCGCCCCGAGGGGCGCCCGCCGTTTGGGCGAGCCTTCAAATCATCCGAAGCGACCGGAGATGTAGTTCTCGGTCTCTTCCTTGTCCGGGTTCGAGAAGATCGTCGAGGTCTCGTTGAACTCGATGAGCTTTCCGGGCTTGCCGGTGCCGGCGATGTTGAAGAACGCGGTCTTGTCGGACACACGAGCGGCCTGCTGCATGTTGTGCGTGACGATGACGACCGTGTACTTGTCCTTGAGGTCGTTGATGAGGTCCTCGATCGCCAGGGTCGAAATCGGGTCGAGAGCCGAGCACGGCTCGTCCATGAGCAGGACCTCGGGTTCGACGGCGATTGCGCGGGCGATGCACAGACGCTGCTGCTGACCGCCGGAGAGACCCGAACCGGGCAGGTTGAGGCGGTCCTTGACCTCGTTCCAGAGGTTCGCGCCGCGCAGGGCACGTTCGGTGAGATCGTCGGCCTCGGTCTTCGACAGGCGCTTGTTGTTCAGGCGCACACCGGCGAGCACGTTCTCCTTGATGCTCATCGTCGGGAACGGGTTCGCCCGCTGGAAGACCATGCCCACCTCGCGGCGGACGTTGACCGGGTCGACGCCGGCGCCGTAGATGTCATTGCCGTCCATGAGGACCTCACCGGAGACGCTGGCGCCGGGGATGACTTCGTGCATGCGGTTCAGCGTGCGCAGCACCGTGGACTTGCCGCAGCCGGAGGGCCCGATGAAGGCGGTGACGGAGCGCGGCTTGATCTGCATCTGCACTCCGTCGACGGCGCGGAAGTCGCCGTAGAAGATGTCGAGATCCTTGATGTCGATCTGCTTGGACATTGTGTTTCCTATCCGTGGAAATGGGTGAGTCTGGAGGTCTGTGGGCAGTCGCCGGTCAGCGTCCGGCCTTCGGTGCGAGCACCTTCGCGATGATGCGGGCGAGCAGGTTGAGCACCATGACGAGGGCGACGAGCACAAGGGCTGCGGCCCAGGCGCGTTCCGAGCTGGCCAGGGCGGCGGCTCCCGGCGAGACCGGGCGCAGCTGCGAGTCGTAGATGAACGTCGGCAGCGTCGACATCCAACCGGAGAAGAGGTTCCAGTTGAGCGTCTTGGCGAACCCGGCGGTGACCATGATGGGTGCCGTCTCACCGATGACGCGGGCGATGGCGATGGTGACACCGGAGAGGATTCCCGACACCGAGGTGGGCAGAACGATCTTCACGATCGTCTTCCACTTCGGCACGCCGAGTGCGTAGGAAGCCTCGCGCAGGTCCATCGGCACCAAGCGGAGGATCTCCTCCGTATTGCGCACGACGATCGGGATCATCAGCACCGACAGCGCCACGGCCGCGGTGAAGCCGGTCTTCGCGATTCCGGCCGCGCCGGGCAGGAGCACGTTGGCAATCGTGGAGAACAGTGCGAAGGCGAAGAGACCGGCGACGATCGAGGGAATACCGGTCATCACGTCGACGAGGAAGGTGATCGCCTTGCCCAGGCGGTTCTTGTTCGAGTATTCGACGAGGTAGATGGCGGTGAGGACGCCGATCGGAATCGAGATCACGCAGGCGGCGAGTGTGATGAGCACGGTGCCGACGATGGCGTGGTAGAAGCCGCCGGCCAGAGTGGCCTCACCGGCGACGTACTGCTGATCGAGGACGCCCTTCATGCCGAGCATGGTGCGGGTGAGCAGGTCACCGCTGATGGCGGCCCCGCCCTTGGACACGGTCAGCCACAGCAGCGAGATGAGGGGAACGCATGCGAGGACGAACGTCGAGGTGACGATGGTGGTCGCGATCCGGTCGACGGCCTTGCGGCGGCCTTCGTAGGACGCGGAGACCGCGAACACGGCGATCGCGTTGATGAGGCCGGCGAGGACGGCCACGACGGGGATGTTGAAGCCGCCGAAGGCGATGAAGCTGATGACGATCGCCACGAGGATCGAGGCGACGGCGACGATCCACGGGGTGGCCTTCGGGAGCTGTTTGGAGGTGAGCTTCGCCGGTTTCGACACGGCCGCCTCGGTGGTGGTGTTCATGGTGGTCATTGGTCTCAACTTCCCTTCACCGAGGTGCGGGCGACGATGGCGCGGGCTCCCATGTTCACCAGCAGGGTGATGACGAAGAGCACGAGGCCGACGGTGATGAGCTCGGACAGGCGCAGTCCCGCGGCCTCGGGGAAGTTCTGCGCGATCTCGGAGGCGATGGTCTGGTTGCCGCTGACGACGAGCGAGGCGGTGAGGACGCCGGGCGAGAGGATCATGGCCACGGCCATGGTCTCACCGAGGGCGCGGCCGAGGCCGAGCATCGTGGCCGAGACGATTCCCGACTTGCCGAACGGCAGCACGGCCATGCGGATCATCTCCCAGCGGGTGGCGCCGAGCGCCAGCGCCGCCTCTTCCTGCAGGCGCGGGGTCTGGAGGAAGATCTCGCGGGTCAGCGAGGTGATGATCGGCAGGATCATGATCGAGAGCACGAGCGAGGCGGTGAGCAGTGTGCGGCCCGTCTGCGACACGGAGCCGTCGGCGGCCGGAGCGAAGATCGGAATCCAGCCGAACCACTTCGACAGCCACAGGTAGAAGCCGGTGAGGTTGCCGGCCAGAGCGATGCCCCACAGGCCGTAGACGACCGAGGGGATGGCGGCGAGCAGGTCGATGACGTAGCCGAGCACCGGAGCGAGCTTGCGCGGGGCCATGTGGGTGGTGAACAGCGCGATGCCCAGCGAGAAGGGAGTCGCGACGATCAGTGCGATGGCCGCGGAGATGAGCGTGCCGATGACCAGCGGCCAGACGTAGGAGAAGAAGCCCTTGCCGCCGGTGATCTGGGAGGGGTCGCTGATCTGCGCGGTGATGGTGTCCTTCGACTGTGCGAGAAGGAACAGGGCGACTCCGGCGAGGATCACCAGGATCAGGATGCCGGCGATGAGCGTGGCGGCCGAGAAGATGCGGTCGCCGGGTCGGACGACGGCCTTCTGCTGCCGAGCTGCCGGACTCTGCGGCGGCTTCTGCCCGGACTCGGGCGTGGAGCCGGGCCCTGTGGGGCCTGACTCAGTGGTCTGTGTGCTGATCGGCACAAGTACTCCTCATGTGACTTGTGGTGAAACCGGGGTGGTTCCACAGGCGCGGAAAAGCGGCGCAGGGCTTCTGCGCCGCTCCCGACTGGCTATATCTCCAGGTCAGAGACTGAAATCAGCCTTCGACCTTGATCGAGTCGATGACTTCTTCGATCTGCTTGCGCAGGTCGTCCGACAGCGGTGCGGACCCGGCGGAATCGGCAGCGGACTTCTGTCCCTCTTCCGAGACCACGAACTTCTCCCAGGCCTTGACCATGTCCACGGTCTCCTGGTCCTTATAGGACGAGCAGACGAGGTGGTAGGAGACGAGCACGATCGGGTAGGCGCCGGACTCGGTGGTGTCGCGGGCCAGGTCGAAGGCGAGGTCGCCTTCGCTGCGGCCTTCGACCTTCTCGGATGCGTCGACGACCTTGGTCGCGGCTTCCGGGGAGAGCTCGACGAACTCGTCGCCGACCTTGACCTTGGCGGTGGAGAGCTCACCGACGGCCGAGGCATCCGCGTAGCCGATGGCTCCGTCGGTGTCGGAGACGGTCTGGATGACACCGTCGGTACCCTGAGCGGCCTCGCCGCCGTACTCCTTCGGGAAGTTGCCGTCGACCTCGGCGTCCCAGTCCTTCTCGGCGGTGGCCTTGAGGTACTCGGCGAAGTTCTCGGTGGTGCCCGAGTCATCGGCGCGGTGAACGGCGGTGATCTTGAGGTCCGGCAGCTCGGCATCCGGGTTGTCGGCCTTGATGGCCTTGTCGTTCCAGTTGGTGATGTCGCCCTTGAAGATCTTCGCGATCGTTTCGGGGGAGAGGTTGAGCTCGTCGACGCCCTTGACGTTGAAGGTCACGGCGATGGGGGAGATGTAGACGGGGAACTCGTAGGCTCCGTCGGCGCCGCAGGCTTCCTTTCCGGCCTTGACCTCGTCATCGTCGAGGTGGGCGTCGGATCCGGCGAACTGCGCGTTGCCGGCGAGGAACTGTTCACGGCCGGCACCCGATCCGTCGGGGGAGTAGTTGACGGTCACGCCGGAGTTCTGCGAGGTGAAGTCCGCTGTCCAGGCATCCATCGCGGCCTTCTGCGAGGAGGCGCCGATGCCGGTCAGGGTGCCCTGCAGGTCACTGCTGCCGCCGGATGCCTCTTCGCCGGTGGCGGACTGTCCGCCACCGCAAGCCGAGAGGGTGATGGCGCCGACCGCGAGGATCGCAGCGGAGGGGGCGAGATGCTTCATCTTCACGAAGATGCCTTTCATGTTTGTGGACACAGCTCGAGAGTTCTCGATTGCTCGTCATCCACGCTAAGGATCACGCGTGAAGTGCAAGGAGTTGAAACGTGAATGGAAGGTGAATGAGGGGAGAAGGGTTGGAACCGCTGTGAGTGCTCGATCACAGACTTCGTCGGTTTCATGAAAGGATCATTCTCGGGACCGGCATTCCCTCGCCGGGGCGGCCCGGCCAACGCGTGTGCTCGACCGTCGAGGCGGCCCACCCAGTGCGCATGCTCGACCTTGAGAATCGGCTCGCTCGTGGGTCGTGCGCCTCGGTCAGCTGTCGATGGGGCGGACGCGTTCGATCTCGACGATGCGCGGCACCGGTCCGGGTCGCACATAGGCGATGAGGACCTCACCGGGCTTGAGGTACGGATCGTCCTTCGGCAGCTTCGCTTCCACACGCTTCGGGGCATGGGCCGCGTAGACGGAGAAGATCGTCGGCAGCACCGGCCGGTGCGTGCAGTAGATGACGGGTTTGCCCTTCGCCAGCAGCTTCTCGATATAGCGGGCGGTCTTCTCCGGGTTCGCAGCGGTGGCCTTCTCGCTGAGCGTCGACACCTTCTTGATCGACTTGCCCGTCGCCGCCGACAGCGGAGTCAGCGTCGCCATGCACCGCTTCCACGGACTCGAGACGAGCTTGCGGACGCCCCAGGCTCCCAGCAGACCGGTCAATGCCATGGCCTGTCGGGTGCCGAGCTTGAGCAGAGGCCGTACATGCTCGGTTTCGTACCACTTCGCCCGCGGGAACGCCTTCCCGTGGCGGACGAGGATGAGCGGCCACGCCCGCAGCGCGTCCGTCTCAGCGAACTTCTCCAGCGCGTCGAGCTGTTCCCGGTCCGAGAACGACGTCAGCTTCGACCGGGCCTTGTCGACAGGGAACCAGCCGGCGGTGTCGACCTCTCGCTTGTTCACCGGGGCGAAGTCCGCTTCGTCCTTGACCTCGGCCGACCAGTAGAAGACCTTCTTCAGCGTGTTCTTGCCGACCGTGTACTCGGCCGACGGCAAGGGGATGCCGAGGTGGATGTCGAACCCCGTCTCCTCCTTGACCTCGCGGATCGCAGCCTCCGGCAGGGTCTCACCCGGATCGACCTTGCCCTTGGGCCACGACCAGTCGTTGTACTTCGGGCGGTGGATGAGCACCACCTCGAGGCCTTTCGAACCGTATCTCCAGCAGACCGCCCCGGCGGCAAGGACATCGGCGGTGACGCGCGATGACGCCTGTGCCGAGGCGACCTCGGACCGGCTCACGCCTCATCCCCGATTCGCCGACGCTTCCGGTGCCGACGGATGAGCTCCGTCTGATAGTCGGCGAGGATGCTGCCCTCGTCGTCGTGAGTCCGTCGGGTCCATCTGCCGTCACCGGACAGATCGAATGCCGAGGTGGTCGGGGCGAAGACGAGATCGAAGAGTTCGATGATCTCCGCCCGGTGACCGTCATCGACGATCTGCACGAGCGCTTCGACTCGACGGTCGAGGTTGCGGTGCATCATATCTGCCGAACCGATGTAGACGATCGGGTCGCCGTTGTTGCCGAAGACGAAGGCGCGGGAGTGTTCGAGGAAGCGTCCGAGCACGGAACGCACGGTGATGTTCTCGCTCAGACCTTCGATGCCCGGGCGCAGAGCGCAGATTCCGCGGACGAAGACTTCGACGGCGACCCCGGCCTGGGATGCCCGGTAGAGGGCGTCGATGATGGCTTCGTCGACGATCGAGTTGACCTTGATCCGCACCTGCCCCGCTCCGCCGGACTGTGCGATCGCGATCTCGGAGTCGATGAGGTCGATGAGTCCGGTGCGCACATTGCTGGGGGCGACGAGGAACCGTGAATATTCGGACTTCGGCGCATAGCCGGAGAGCTGGTTGAACAGCTTCGTCAGATCATCGGCGACGGCCCGATCACGTGTCAGCAGCCCGAAGTCCTCATAGCCGCGGGCGGTCTTCGGGTGGTAGTTGCCGGTGCCGACGTGACAGTACCGGGCCAGCCCGTCAGCCTCCTGACGGACGACGAGGGAGAGCTTCGCATGGGTCTTGAGCCCGACGATTCCGTAGACGACATGGACGCCGGCGCGCTCGAGCTTGCGGGCCCAGGTGATGTTGGCCTCCTCGTCGAACCGGGCCTTGATCTCGACGACGGCGAGCACCTGGATGCCGGCCTGTGCGGCATCGACGAGGGCGTCGATGATCGGCGAATCCCCGGAGGTGCGGTAGAGCGTCTGCTTGATCGCGAGCACGTTCTTGTCCGACGCCGCCTGTTCGAGGAAAGCCTGCACGCTCGTGGAGAACGAATCGTAGGGGTGGTGCAGGAGGATGTCCCGGCTGGCCACCGCGTCGAAGACGTCGACCTGGTCGCTGGATTCCCGCAGCGACAGGTCCTTGTTCATCTGTGGAACCATCTTCGGATAGTGCAGGTCATCGCGTGGCACATCGGCGATATCGGACATGCCGGACAGGTCCAGCGGGCTCGGCAGGTGGTAGATCTCCGAGTCGTGGATGCCCAGTTCGTCCTTGAGCATCTCGAGGACGCGGGGGTGGATGTTCTCTGTGATCTCCATCCGCACGGCCGGACCGAAACGCCTGCGCAGCAGCTCCTTCTCCAGAGCCTTGAGGAGGTTCTCCGCATCGTCCTCTTCGACCTCGAGGTCCTCATTGCGGGTCACGCGGAAGGTCGAATGGTGGACGATCTCCATACCGTCGAACAGGGTCCCGAGGTGTTCGGCGATGATGTCCTCGAGGGCGACGAAGCGGGCCGGGACGTCGCGCCCGGCGGGGCGGTCGGTCGCCTCGGCGACATTGAAGAACCGCGGCAGGCGCGGGGGAACCTTGACGCGGGCGAAGAACTCCTTGCCCGTCTCCGGCGACCGCAGGAGCACGCCGAGGTTGAGCGAGAGACCCGAGATATACGGGAACGGGTGGGCCGGATCGACGGCCAGCGGGGTGAGGACGGGGTAGACGTGGCCGAAGAAGAATTCGTCGACACGGTGCCGCTCATCCTCGGTGAGGTCCTCGACCTGGACCTTCGTGATCGATTCCGCGTCGAGGCGGGGACCGATATCGTCCTTGAGCAGGGCGGCATGCCGGCTCATCAGCTCGAATGCGCGCACCCCGATATCGTGCATGACCTGCGCGGGCATGCGGCCGGTGACGCTGGGCACGGCGAGACCGGTGTTGATGCGGCGTTTGAGACCGGCGACGCGGACCATGAAGAACTCGTCGAGGTTGGTCGCGAAGATCGAGAGGAATCGGACGCGTTCGAGCAGCGGGATCTCCGGATCCGAGGCGAGATCGAGGACGCGTTCGTTGAAGGCCAGCCAGCTGAGCTCACGATCGAGGAAGCGATCAGCCGGGTCGGGCAGTCCCAGCTCCTTACCCGAAGCCGCGATGTCGTACAACGCTCTACTCCTTCTCGTCCGTCGACGCCGTGCTCGCAGAATCAGTGCCGGTGACCTTTGCGGAGGCCGGTGCATAGGCCACGTGCGCGACCGCGACATGGAAACCCAGTCGCTCGTACAAGCCTAGCGCCGGGGCGTTGTCCGATTCGACGTAGAGTTCGATCGTCTCGGCGCCGGCGGTCACCATCCGCCGCATTCCCTCGACCGTCAGCGCCTTGCCCACGCCCTTGGCGTGGATGCGCGGATCGACTCCGACGACATAGACCTCGCCGAGGCGGCCCTCATCATCCGTGTCCGTGATCTTCGTCTGGTGGAATCCGATGACCTCGCCATCGCGGGCGGCGATGATGAAGGTGGTCGGGTCGAAGTCCGCAGCGGTGACGACGGCATCGATATCGGCGCGGGTCTGGCCGCCCTGTTCGGGATGCCAGTCGAAGGCGGCGTTGTTCACGGTCAGCCAGCCGTCCTCGTCGCCGGGAGCGAAGGAGCGGATCTCGACCCCGTCGGGGCTCTGCGTCTCGGGGAGGCCGTCGAGGCGCAGACCGGTGTCGGTGCGCATCTGATAGAGCACTCGATCGCGGCCGAGGCCGTGCTTCTGGGCGAGGTGGGCCGCGGCCGGGTGGTCGCCGTGCGACCAGCACCAGGCTTCGGGCTCTTCGTCGAGGATCGTTCTCAGCAGCTGTTCGCCGAGGCCCTGACGACGATGGTCGGGGGCGATGAGGAATTCGGCCGCGTGACGATCCCCCTGCAGGGCGCGGATTCCGAACCCGATGAGCTCGCCGGTCGCGTCATTGCCGGCGGGGTCGGCATCGGTGGGGCCGGAACCGTCTGCGTCGTCGGCAAATACGCGCCAGACGCTCGAGGCGGTCTGCGCCTCGTGGGCGGTGTCCTCACCGGTGGCGACGGCCATGAGTCCCCCAGAGATCTCGGGGGCGCCATCGGTGGCCGCCACGTCATCGAGGAACTTCAGCTCATCCTCGGTGAGGGTGTCGATCGGGGTGGAGGTGATTGCTCCGCTGGCCTGGATTCTCATGCCGTCACGTCCTCTGAATCTGTGTCTGTGACGCTGTCGGCGCTGAACCGGTAGCCGACGTTGCGCACGGTGTGGATGGCGTTCTCAAGGTCTTTGCCGAGTTTCGCACGGAGGCGGCGAACATGCACGTCAACGGTGCGGGTGCCGCCGAAGTAGTCGTCGCCCCACACGGCGAGCAGGATGTCGTCGCGGGTGAAGACGCGTTCGGGGTGCATGGCGAAGAACTTCAGCAGGGCGAACTCGCGGTAGGTGAGGTCGAGGCTGCGTCCGCCGAGCTCGGCGGTGAACGCGGTCTCGTCGATGCGCAGGTCCCCGGTGACGACGACCATCGGTTCGCCATCGGCATTCCACATTTCCTCGCCCGTGTCACCGAGGCGGCCGGACGAACCGGGCCCGCCTCCTCGGGCGGTGCCGACGGGGCCGCGTCCGGTGCGAACCGGTCCCCGGCCCCCGGCGTCGCCCTTCGCGCCGAGCCGGCCGGACCCGGCATGCAATCCGCCGGGGAATCCGCTGCCGGAATGAGCTGACGAGGATGCGGCGTGACGGTCACGGGCCACGCGCAGCCGCGCTTCCACCTCGGCGGGGCCGGCAGTGGTGAGGATGAGGTCGGACACGTTCCATCTCGCCGAGGCGGTCGCCAGTCCGCCCTCCCCAAGGACGACGATGACGGGGGCGGTGATCCGCGCCTCGGCGAGCAAGTCGGAGATGCGCGGGGCCAGGGACAGATCGAGGCAGGCGTCGGCGATGACGACGTCGACCGCGGCGGATTCGGCCCGGCGGCTGGACAGGTCCTCGGCGGCGCAGCGGTCGATCTGGTGACCGAGGTACTGCAGGGATTCGGGAGCGAGCGGGGCGTCGAGCCTGGCCGTGGGACAGATGTGCAGAATCCGCATGTGCTGCATCCACCTCCTCGGCGCCCGTCGTCTGAGGAAGAGTATAGCGAGGCCCCGGCCGGGGCCGCTCCGACGCGCTGCCGCCGGTGGTTACCGCGGGTGTCGCCGGATAAGGCACGATAGTGCTGTGATCAGATGGATTCGAGTAGCCGTCGCCCTGGTGCTGGTGTTGGCCCTCAGTGCCTCCGTGTACTGGGGCTATACGCTGTTCCTGCTGGCGACCGGGCTCATCGTCTTCGGCGTCGCCTATGGCTGGCCGCGTCTGACGGACTCCCCGCAGCCGCGGGCGACGTCGATCATGCTCGCCCTCTTCGGCGTGGGTGGACTCTACGCCGCCTGGCAGGACTCAACGGCTCCCTACCTCGACTGGCTGCCCGTGCTCGCGGGACTCGGTCTGCTGTGGACCTTCGTGCAGAACCTCACCCGCGGAATCGGTGCCTCCTATGCGGTGGCGAACGTGTCCGCGCAGGTCTCCGGTCTCGTCATCGTCCTGTCCGCGAGCACCTGGGTTGCGGCGATCACGGTCCCCGGTGACAAGGAGGCCATCGTCATCGGCCTCGCCTCGCTCATCGTGGCGCAGTGTATGACCGCGCTGCCGTGGCCGGCGATCTACACCTCGCCGTTGGCCATCGCCATGTCCACGGCCGTGGCGGGGATCCTGTCGGTGCTCGTGTTCGCACAGGCGATCTCCTTGGCCATGGCGCTCGTCCTCGGTGTCATCATGGGCCTGCTCGTGGCAGCGGTCGATCGGATGCTCGGGCTCGTCGCCTATGCGAAGTTCCAGGCCGCCAACCTCGAGGCCTCACAGAACATCGAGGTGAAGAAGAACGTCGAGAAGGCCCGGAGCTTCGCCGTTCAGCTCGCCCTCGGTGCCGCCCCGATCGCGCTCGGCGGAGTCGTCGTCTACGCACTCGAACGCGTCGCTTCCTGACCCGGGCTGAATGCACATCACTTTGTCAGGAACTGTAGACTGGGAGCATGGATAATCTTGTTGCTCTCGAAATCGTCTTCTCCAGCCTCGTCGGCATTGCCGCTCTCGGTGCCCTGGGTGTCGGGATCAAGGTCGTCACGGCGCTGTTCAAAGACAACCGCTGATCCCTGATGGTGATCGAACTCGATGCCTCGGTCCATCCCGAGCTCGTCCCTCTGTCCTGGCTGATCGGGTCGTGGGAAGGCGTCGGTGTCGTCGGCTACGCGGACACTCCTGAGAAGCAGTTCGGCCAGCGCATCGACTTCGTCGCCCACGAGGGCACGCCCTTCCTCCAGTACACCGCGCATGCGTGGCTGCTCAGCGAGTCCGGTGATCTCGAGTCGACCCTGACTCTCGAGACCGGAATCTGGCAGCTCGTGCGTCAGCACGACGACGGCGACGTCGGCCCGGGAATGATGGTGCCGACCGAACAGCAGTCCTTCACCTCGGCCGCAGCGGTCGAAACCCTGCGCACGAACGACGACGCCTTCGAGATCGAAGCCGAGATCGTCCACCCGCACGGAGTCATGGAACTCTACGCCGGCACCGTCAAAGGACCGCGCATCGATCTGGCCACCGACGTGGTGGCCAGGACCAAGACCGCGAAGGAGTACACCGCCTCGACGCGGATGTACGGCCTCGTCGGCGGCGAACTCATGTGGGCCTGGGACATGGCAGCCATGGGCCACGAACTCGCCTCCCACTCCTCTGCCAGATTGAAGAAGCTGTCTTAAGATGACTGATCCCGTGTCGCCGAATTCTGACTTCAACGATTCGCCGTCGCCGGAGAACACCGACACCCCCACCGAGGCGGTTCGGCGCTCGTCGCTGGCCCGCGGACTGAGCTCGACCGCGGTGCTCGGGGCCGGCGACCTCGCCGAGACTCCCATCCACTACGGAGCTCCTCTGCGAGAGCAGCGCGTGCTCGAGGAGAAGGACGGTCTCGTCGACCTCGCTCATCTCCGCGTGCTGCGTCTGAGCGGACCCGACCGTCTGACCTGGCTGAACTCGATCACCACGCAGAAGATCGACACCCTGGCCCCCGGAGTGTCCACCGAAACCCTCGTGCTCGATCCGAACGGTCGCATCGAAGGCTGGCTGAAGCTCGTCGACGACGGTGAGGCGCTGTGGGCGATCAGCGACCTCAACACCGACGCGACACTGGACTTCCTGCGCAAGATGGTCTTCATGATGCGCGTCGAGATCGAGGATCTCAGCGACGACTATCAGTGCTTCGGCGCCATCACCGCTCTGCCGGAGACCCTGCCCGTCACCCGGACCTGGTCCGATCCGTGGCCGCACATCGGAAGCGGTTCGGCCTCCTACGCGCAGATCGACATCGGGCACGATGTCGCCGGAACCGACCATCCGGGTCTCGAGACTCCGTTCGTCATCGGCATCGTCAAGCGCTCCGATCTGCAGGGCCTGTCGGCGAACAGCCTCGACATGGCCGGCTTCGACGCCTGGGAGGCCCTGCGGATCGCCGCCTGGCGACCTGGCCGGAATGAAATCGATCACAAGGCCCTCGTCGGCGAACTCGACCTGCTGCGCACGGCCGTGCACCTGGCCAAGGGCTGCTACCGCGGTCAGGAAGCGGTGGCACGCGTCCACAATCTCGGTCAGCCGCCCAGGCGTCTGACCTTCGTCCATCTCGACGGGTCCGGGCACATCGCCCCGGACCCCGGCACCGAGGTGCTTGCCGAGGTCCGCGGATCCGAACGATCCGTGGGCACGCTGACCTCGGTGACCGTGCACTGGGAGCTCGGGCCGATCGGTCTGGCCGTGGTCAAACGGAACCTCGCCCCCGAGGTGCAGCTGAGCTTCGAAATCGGCGACGGCGAACGCGTCATCGGTGCTCAGGAGACGATCGTCGTGCCGATGCGCGAGCACGAGCGCGTGCTTCCGGAACGGAACAGGGACGTCGACGCCCGCAGTCAGAACCGCTGATCACAGCGAGTCTTGGGCGCGGCCAGGGGCTGCTTCTGCCTTCGGTGTCGACGGTCCGACTCGGGGATTCGACGGTCGATGAACGGCTGCGGATTTCGTACCGGAACTGGTCCGAATCCGCGCGTTCGTCTCTCCATTGCGGGCGCTTCTGCCCAGCCCTCGGACGGCAAGTGACAAAAAGCGTCGGTAACCCCTATTCTTCCCCTTATGACAGCTTTGGAAATTGGCGGCGAAGCTCTGCCGCAGGAACGTAAGATCGTCACCGAGATTCCGGGACCGAAGTCCCGTGAGATCGAGGAACGTCGCAAGTCAGCCGTGGCGACTGGTGTCGGTTCGAGCCTGCCCGCCTACGTGGTCGCGGCCGGCGGCGGCATCCTCAAGGACGCCGACGGCAACCAGCTCATCGACCTCGGCTCGGGCATCGCCGTGACCACGGCCGGCAACTCGAACCCCCGCGTGGTCGAGGCCGCGAAGGCTCAGCTCGAGGCCTTCACCCACACCTGCTTCATGGTCAACCCCTACGAGAGCTACGTCGAGGTCGCCGAAGCCCTCAACCGCCTCACTCCGGGTGACCACGAGAAGCGCACCGTGCTGCTCAACTCCGGTGCCGAGGCCGTCGAGAACGCTGTGAAGATCGCTCGCGCCCACACCGGTCGCGACGCCGTCGTCGTCTTCGACCACGCCTACCACGGTCGGACCAACCTGACCATGGCGATGACTGCGAAGGCAGCACCCTACAAGGCCGGCTTCGGTCCCTTCGCCGGTGAGGTCTACCGTGCACCCATGTCCTACCCGTACCGCGACAACGATGCGGCCGGCACGAAGATCAGCGGTGAGGACGCAGCCAAGCGCGTCATCACGATGATCGAGAAGCAGATCGGCTCCGAATACGTCGCCGCGATCGTCATCGAACCCATCCAGGGTGAGGGCGGCTTCATCGTCCCGGCCGAGGGCTTCCTGCCCACCCTCGTCGACTACGCCCGCGAGAAGGGCATCGTCTTCGTCGCCGATGAGGTGCAGGCCGGATTCGCCCGCACCGGCAAGATGTTCGCCTCCGAGTGGGAGGGCATCGTGCCCGACCTCATCACCACGGCCAAGGGCATCGCGGGCGGTCTGCCGCTGTCGGCCGTGACCGGTCGCGCGGACATCATGGACTCGGTCGGTCCGGGCCGCCTCGGCGGAACCTACGGCGGCAACCCCGCCGCCTGTGCCGCCGCACTCGGAGCCATCGCCTCATACGAAGAGGACGGGCTGCCCGAGCGCGCCCTGGCCATCGGCGAGATCATCGTCGACCGCCTGACGAAGCTGCAGTCGAGGTACCCCGAGGTCGGCGATATCCGTGGCCGCGGTGCCATGATCGCCGCCGAGTTCGTCGAGCACGATTCGATCGAGCCGAACGCGGATCTGGTGAAGAAGATCGCGGACTACTGCGCGAAGAACGGCGTCCTCGTGCTCACCACGGGAACCTTCAGCAACATCCTGCGCTTCCTGCCGCCGCTGACGATCTCCGACGAGCTTCTGGGCGACGCCTTCGACGTCATCGAGGCAGCCCTCGCCGAACTCCTCGGCTGACCCTCCTCCCAATTACTACCTGACGGCGGCCCAGCAACCTCGCGCGAGGTTGCTGGGCCGCCGTCAGGTAGTTCGGGGGAGGCAGTTGTAGCACAATAGAGGCCATGACTTCAGAGATCGACAGCGCGACCGGCACGTCAGCGAGCGTCCCGGCCCGAGTGTGGCACTTCCTTCGGGGGCCTCGCTTCATCGATCTGCCGATCCGTCTGCTGGCCCTCATCATGGGGCTGACGATCCTGGTGCCAGGGTCGTTCGAGATCACCGAACCCCGCTACGCAGGCCTGCTCATCCTCGCCTACGGACTCATCGTCTTAGCCGGCTTCCTGCCGCTGAGCATCGTCATCGCGACGACCGGACTGGGCATCGCGTTCTCCATGCTCTACCCGGACCTGGAGAACATGTTCCCCGAGGCGCTCATCCTCGCCACCGCGGTCCTGATCAGCCGCCGCCGCTGGATCGGCTTCGCGCTGGGCACCATCGGACTGGCCGTCTACCTCGGCGCATCGACCCGACTCGGATCCTATGATGCCGGCTTCGAAGGGTTCACCGACCTCGGCTACGGCTGGCTGACCTACTCGACCCTCGGCCTGTGTGCGTCCTTCGTCGAAGCTCGAATCCGCAGTGAGATCGACCGCCGCGAACGCGCCGCCGTCGACCACCAGAAGTCACTCGATGCCATGCGCGCCCGGTTCACCAGTGACATGCACGACACCATCTCGCATTCGCTGACCACCGAATCCGCGATCATCCGCACCCTGGCGAAGGAAACCGATTCCGAGACCGCGGACCGTCTCCTCGCCGAGTTGGCGCTGGTCAACGCCGAGGCCACGAAACGGCTCCGACAGCTGGTGACGAGCCTGAGCAGGTGGGAGACCGAGGCCTGCTCCGGGGACTCCGCCACCTCTCGGGTCCGGTTCCGCGCCGAGGCGGAGCAGCTGACGACCGCGATCGAGGATGGGTGTGCGGCCGGTTCCGTTCCGCTGACCACCGAGCTCGCCCCGTTGCCGCCCCACGCGACAGGCACCTTGTCACACCATTTCCGGGCCGTGATGCTCGAGCTCGCCACGAATGTCATCCGCCACTCCGTTCCGGGCACCCCCGCCACCCTCGCCGTCGAAATGCGAGGTGAGCGCGGTGACCGGGCCGAACTGCTCTGCCGCAGCACGAACGAATCCCCGACCGCCCTGACCAAGGCGCCGAGGTCGCTGTCCCGCCGGGCCACGGCCGTGGGCGGCGTCTGCCGGGTGGACGAGGATGAACGGAGGAGAACCGTCGTCGAGGTGGCCCTGCCGGTCCGTTTCGTCTCCCCGTCCGCGCCGACTTCCTCGAAATCGCATACCGTGCGGTCTTCCTCGAATGTGGTCATGATCGACGTCGTCGATGATGACTTCGACACCAGCGCCGAGGCAACAGGTACTTTGCCGATCTCTGCTGAGTCGGCCGCCACCGACGCCCCCGACCGACTCACGGGCACGGACACCGCTGGTTCCGACCTCTCGGGCGAGGAGACCTACCGCCTCAGCAACGGCAGCCACAGCAGCGGCAGCCACAGCAATGGCACCCGCACGAAGGGCGGCCGGGACAAGGTCGACGCCTGATGACGTCGCACTCCCACACGGCCGCGCACACCACCGCGGCCCCGCACCGGACCTCGGAGGCGGCCCCTCACGTGAGACCGGAGACGACCATGCCGCAGGCCGACCACGACATGACCTCTGACTCCGCCGCACGCACCTCCGTGCTCGTCGTCGATGACGATTCGTGGACGACACGAGCGGTGGCAGCGGCGCTCGATGATGCGGGTTCCTTCCATGTCCTCGACCCGGTGCACTCCGGCGAAGAGGCCATCGCCGCTTTCGACGCCGAGCGTCCCGACCTCGTCCTCATGGACGTCAACATGCCGCCGGGAATGAGCGGCGTCGATGCGACGGCGGCGATCATGGACCTCGACCCCGAAGCCCGTGTTGTGCTCCTGACGACCGTATCGCCTGGTCCGGGAATCGCTCGCGGGCTCGAAGCCGGCGCACTCGCCGTGATCAACAAGACGGCCGGGGAGAGGGAACTCGTCTCGATCGTGCGGGCCGCCTCGGCGGGGGAGAGCCCCGAACTGCTCAGAGGGTTGGCCGAGGACATCGTCATCAGCGGAGATCCCCTGCCCGACGCCCCCGACTCGGCACCGCAGCTGACCGCCCGCGAGATGGAGCTGCTCACCCTGCTCTGCCAGGGCCACAGCTACGAGGAGATCGCCGCCGACCAATCGGTGGCCATGTCCACCATGAAGTCGCACGCCCGCAACCTGCGTCTCAAGCTGGGGGCGCGCAATCTCGCCCAGCTCGTCGTCCGCGCTCTCCAGTTCAAATTCTTCTCCCCGGAATGATCTGCCCCCGCCGAGGCGGCTGGCTGATTCGACTCAACCCCACCCCGCCGAGGCGGCTGACCCGTCCGGTTCATCCCACCCCACCGAGGCGATCGGTTCCGTTGACGCAGATCCTCCCGACCACGGTCGGTCGTTGACTACAGTGGGAGCATGACCGACACCTCGAGTCCGCGACTGTCCCGCCTGATCCGGGACACGGAGGGGTTCCTCCTGCCGCTGACGGAGGTAGCCGACGACGTCGCGGTCGCGCGAGTCGAATTCGGCTTCGACCTGCCAGCCGCCTCTACAGAGCCGTCGGCCGCAGCGCTCACTGCTCCACGCACGGCTCCGCTTTCCGCTGCACGCGCCACTCCGCGCACGGCTTCGACCCCCGAGGCCGCCGACTACGGCTCCTTGAACGGCACAGTCGTCCTCGTCACCGAGCCGGTGCGCAGCCCTGCCGGGCTCGATTCCGTGCTGACCGACTATGCGGGAGCCGCCGCTCTCGTCGTCCCGCCCGGAACGCACAGCCACCTCGGTGACGGGGCCGACCTGCGGGGGAGTGCGGGCCGGGCTCCGGTCCTCCTCGAACGATCGCCGCATGTGACGTGGTCGGAGATCCTCGTCCATCTGCGACAGCTCATCGAGGGGGCGACGAGCGCCCTGGCCTGGCCTGATGTCGACGACCTCAGCGCCCTGGCCGCCGTCATCGCCGAAACCACGGGCGCGTCGATCACGATCGAGGACCCGGCCTCGCGAGTGCTCGCGCATGCGAACCTCGGCGACGAACTCGATGAGATCCGTCGCGAGACGATCCTGTCCGGGGCCATTCCCGACTGGCGGATCGCCGAACTCGAGGAATCCGGGTTCCTCGACACGATCCGCCGTTCCACCGATGTCGTCGAACGTCCCGCCGAAGGCACATCACCGGCTCGATCGGTCATCGCCCTGCGCAGCGAGGGCGAACTCATCGGGACGATCTGGGCGGCCTACCCGGCCGAGGTCGACCCCGAACCGCTGCGCGAGGTGCTGCGCGACGCCGCCCGCGCGGCCCTGCCCGTGATGCTGCGGACCCTGCGCCGGTCACCGTTCGAGAAGCGCATCCGCCGGGAGGCTCTCGGCGGGATCCTCGCCGGTTCGGCCGATCTCGGGCCGTCGGCGACCCTGCTGTCGCTGCCGTTCTCGGGCAGCTTCTGCGTCCTTGCCTTCACCGAGGTGGCCCCCGACCGAGAGCCCGTCCTGCGGTTCCATCTGCGGGCTGCCTTTGCCGATGCCGTGCTCGCGCACGTGAGCTCTGCCGGTGCCGCACACGCCGGACATGGTTCTGTCCCTGTCGGCCCGGCAGATGTCAGCATGGGTCGATTCGGAACCGGGGAGCGGGTCCACCTCGCGGCATTGGTGCAGATGAGCGAGGCGATGAACGCCGAACAGGTGCGCGATCACGTCATCGCCGCTCTGCGCAGGTCCCTGCCGAAGTCGGAGACCCTGTGCTTCGGAGTCGGCACCCCGGTCGACCGCCTCGATGCCGTGCACCGGTCGTGGACCGAAGCCGCATACGTCGTCGACGCCGTGCAGGCTGTCACCGAGGCGGGGCCTGGCGCGGACGACGAGGACGTGGACCCGACCCCACAGAAGAGTTCGGTTACGCACCGAAGTCCGAGTACTCACGGCCGAATCGTCGGGGCGACCATCCGCGACGTGGCAGCGAGGGTCATGGGTCTGCAGGTCGCCGATACGCTGCTGGCCGCAGACGAGCGCGTGATCGGCGGAGGGCCCGGACCGGCCGACGGACGAGCACCCACCGGCCAGCGGGCTCAGTCGGGCGCAGGAGTACTCGGTCCGGCGCAGGCACTGGCAGCTCACGACTCTCAGCACAACGGCAGCCTGCTCGAGACCCTGCGCGTCTACTTCGCCACGGTCGGCAACTCTGCCGAGGCATCTCGCCGACTTCATGTGCACACGAATTCGCTGCGACACCGTCTCGGCCGCATCGAGGAGATCACCGGACTCTCAACGGCGGAACCGGCCGAGCGGCTCTGGCTCGAACTCTCCGTGCTCGCTCACGACCGGTCGTGAGAAACCTACAATCAGCCCCCGCGAACATTGGCGAATTATCGTGCGTTCTTCGAGGTCAGCCGTCCTAAAGTGACAACAGATCTCGAACGAAGGACGTTATGCCCAGTCATCACCATGCGATTCCGAACCGTCGCGCCCGAGCAATCCGAACGATCGCGGAGAACAGCGTGTCGCCTCACAGCGCAGCCGCTCAGGCACAGTCGGCACATGCCTCCGCGCAGTCGGATTCGGCTCCTGCACAATCGGATTCGGTGCCCACACTGCCGGCAAACGCTTCCGCGCAATCGAACTCCGTCCCGGCGCTGACCGATGAGGCGGCTGTGCTCGGACTCATGGATCTTGATTGGGTCGACACCGCCTTCGACCGGCTGACCTCGGCATTCGCATCAGATCGCGAGGTGCTCCACGCAGTGGCGTGCAAGGCGGTGCCGCTGCCGTCGTTGCTGCGCCGGTTCGCCGAGGCGGGAGCCGGCTGCGAGGTCGCCAGCCCCGGCGAACTCGAACTCGCCCTCTCGGCCGGGTTCGCACCCGACCGCATCGTCTTCGACTCCCCGGCCAAGACCTGGGCCGAACTGTGCCGGGCCGTCGACCTCGGCGTCTCGATCAACGCCGACAACTTCGACGAACTCTCCCGCCTCGACACGATCCTGGCGGATCGGAACAGCACGGCCGTCACAGACGCCGCGCCCGCCTCGGCCAAAATCGGAATCCGCATCAATCCGCAGTCGGGCACGGGCGCGATCGGCGCCCTGAGCACCGCCACCGAAACCTCGAAATTCGGTATCGGCCTCGCCGACCCGGGCGCCCGCGAGGCCCTTATCGAGGCCTACCTCGCTCGCCCATGGATGAGCCAGATCCACGTCCACTCCGGCTCGCAGGGCATCAGCCTCGACAAGGCCGCCGTCGGAATCCGCGCCGCCGTCGACCTCGCCGAGGAGATCAACTCCCGTGCCTCGACCAGGCGGATCACGCGCATCGACATCGGCGGGGGACTGTCGGTGAACTTCGACGGTGAGGACATCAACCCGACCTTCGCCGACTATCGCTCGGTGCTCGAGGAGGAGGTGCCGGGCCTGTTCGGCTTCGACATCGTCACCGAATTCGGCCGCGCCCTCCTCGCCAAGGCCGGCACCATCCTCACCCGCGTCGAATACGCGAAGACCACCGGCGGGCGCCGCATCGTCATGACCCAGGCCGGCGTCCAGGTCGCCACCCGCACCGCTTATGCCCCGAACGACTGGCCCCTGCGGATCCTGCCGTTCACCTCGGACGGGAACCCCAAGACCGCCGAAGAGGCCGACACCGAGGTCGTCCCGACCGATGTCGCCGGACCCGCCTGCTTCTCCGGCGACCTCCTGGCCCGGGATCGGATGCTGCCGCGTCTCGACGCGGGTGACCTCGTCGCCGTGCCCGAGACAGGTGCCTATTACTTCTCGAATCCGTTCTCCTATAATCTGCTCCCGCGGGTGCCGATCTTCGGCTACCGCACTGCTCCCGACGGCGGCATCGAGTTCAGCATCATCCGCCGTGGGCAGACGATCGCTGAGATCCTCGCCGAGGCGGGCGAGACCGAACTGCGCCCACTGAGCCCGGCGAACCGCGGGCTGAGCGCGGACGGCCGCGCGCTGAGCCCGGACGATCGCGAAACCGCTGCCGAACCTCTTGCCCACGGCAGCTGATTTCGAACCGCCTGTGGCATCTGCACAGTGACCGGCTGGCATATTTGTGTGTTGTTGTGCCGTTTTCACGTCACTTCGAACGTAGAGTGATGGAGAACACATCTGCTCTGACCCGGGAGAACACTCCGATTCACCCGGGTCGGGGGAGGACAAGTGAATCACCGCACGAGAAGAAAGACGAAGATGTTCACTTCACACTCACTGCGCAGAGGCTGGCAACGGTGCCTGGCCGGCGTCGCAGCACTCGCCCTTGCCGGATCGATGGCCGCCTCCCCGGCGCAGGCCGCCACCTCGGAGGCTCCGGCCTCCGAGAACGTGCTGCGGATCGCCACCGACGGTTTCATCGACTCCTTCAACCCGTTCACGTCCTTCTACCTCGTGCCGACGAACACCTTCCGGTACATGTACGAGAACCTCGTGGCCAACGACGCCAAGGACGGTTCGATCACCGAGGGGCTCGCCACCGAATGGAACACGGACTCCGAGGGCAAGGTCTGGACCTACACGATCCGTCCGGACATGAAATGGTCCGACGGTGAACCGCTGACCTCGAAAGACGTCGCCTGGACCTACAACCAGATGATGGAGAAGGAAGAGATGGCGGTGGCCAACGGCAGCCTCGTCGAAAACTTCGACAAGGTCGAGGCCCCCGACGACGACACCGTCAAGATCACTCTGAAGAAGCCGCAGGCGAACAACCCCGGCCAAGAGATCCCCG
This sequence comes from Brevibacterium sediminis, assembly GCF_024895295.1. Lineage (NCBI taxonomy): Bacteria > Bacillati > Actinomycetota > Actinomycetes > Micrococcales > Brevibacteriaceae > Brevibacterium > Brevibacterium sediminis. The sequence continues at coordinate 238,572 of NZ_JAHQRN010000003.1, forward strand.
TCGTGCCCGAGCACGTCTGGTCGAAGATCGACAAGCCCGGCGAATTCAAGAACGATGAGAAGTCCGTCGGCTCGGGACCCTTCCAACTCGAGAGCTACGAGGCGAACAAGTCGATCACGCTCAAGGCGAACCCGAACTTCTGGCGCGGCAAGCCGAAGCTCGACGAGATCCAGTACCGCTACTACACGAACTCAGATGCGCAGGTGCAGGCGATCCGCTCCGGCGAAGTCGACTTCATCACCGGGCTCAGCCCCGACCAGTTCACGGCGCTGGAGAACGCGGACAACGTCGAACTCAACGACGGCAACGGCCGCCGCTTCAATGGAATCTCCATCAACCCGGGCGTCGCCGACGCCAAGGGCAAGGAATTCGGCACCGGCAATGAGGCGCTGAAGGACAAGAAGGTCCGCCAGGCAATCCGCGCCGGCATTGACACTGAGACCCTGCGCAAACAGGTCATGCAGGACTATGCGCAGCCGGCCACGAGCTTCATTCCTGCCGTCTACCCGGACTGGGCACTCAAGTCCGACAACTCCGTCATCAGCGGATTCGACGTGGCCGAGGCGAAGAAGCTCCTCGACGACGCCGGCTGGAAGGAAGGATCCGGCGGCATCCGCGAGAAGGACGGTGAGAAGCTGCAGCTGCGCTTCCTCACCGACGCCGACGCGCCGATCGAACAGAGCACCGCGAAGTTCCTCAAACCGTGGATGAAGGACATCGGCATCGACCTGAAGAACGAGTCCTCTGACGTCGACACGGTGTCCGAACGCACCACCAAGGGCGACTACGATATGTACTTCTCCGGCTGGTCGATCAATCCCGATCCCGACTACCAGCTGAGCATCAACACCTGCGGTCAGCGCCCCGACGCCGACGGCAACGGCGGCACCAGCCAAGACGGCTGGTGCAACAAGGAATTCGACAAGCTCTATCAGGCTCAGCACGTCGAGCTCGACCAGGCCAAGCGTCAGGACCTCGTGCAGAAGGCCCAGGCCATCCACTACGAGGAAGCCCCCTCGGTGACGCTGTGGTACCCGAACCAGCTCGAGGCCTACCGCTCCGACCGGTTCGACAACTTCACCAAACAGCCCAGCGACGGCGGTGCCATCGCCAACCAGGTCGGCTACTGGGGATATTCCTCGGTCGAACCCGTCAGCGAAGAGGAAGCCACCGGCGGCGGAATGGGCGCAGGAGGGTGGATCGGCATCGCGGCAGCGGTCATCGTCGTCCTCGGCGGAGGCGGCTGGCTGCTCAGCCGTCGCAAGAAGTCCGACGACCGCGAATAGTCCCCACACCCACAGTCCGGGTGCCGCACCATCCGCACCACCTGCGGCACCCGGACTCACGGGCCAGTCCGCACCACCTGCGGCACCCGGGCCCACGGGCCCGTCCCCACCATCTGGAGCACCACAGTGAGCACACCCACCCACGATCCCCAGTCCGGGGATCGCCCTGACCGAGGACCGGGCACGGCGAACCCGGGCACCGACCCCACGAACCCCAGCCCCGCCTCGGCGAAGGGATCCGCGGCAACCGCCGACGCGAACCCCGCCGACCCGGCGAACCCCGCCACCGTCGATATGGACGAACCACCGGCCGGCGGATCGTTCACCCGCTACTTCCTGCGCAAGCTCGGCGGGGCCGCGACCTCGATGGTCCTCGTCATCGTGCTCGGCTTCTTCGCCTTCCGCATGCTGCCCGGCGATCCCGTGCTCAAGATCGCGAAGGAACGGCCGATGTCGCCGGCGCAGATCGCCGAACTGCGCAGCCAATACGGACTCGACAAACCCGTGATCGTCCAGTTCTGGGACTACCTCGTCGGCATCGTCACCGGCGACCTCGGCGAGTCCTACGTGTACCGGAAATCCGTGTCCTCGCTCATCGGCGAATACCTCGGCCCGACGCTGCTGCTCACCGCCACCGCGGCCGTCATCGCCATCGTCCTGGGCCTGTGGCTCGGACAGATCTCGGCCTGGCGCCGCAACACCCTGTTCGACAAGCTCGCCTCCTCGACCTCGCTGATCTTCTGGTCCGTGCCGACGTTCTGGCTCGGCCTCATCCTGCTCATGATCTTCGGCGGCACCCTCCAATGGCTGCCCACCGGCGGCATGATCACCCCCGGCCTCGACCCATGGTCACCGGCCGGAATCATCGACGTCATCAAACACCTCATCCTCCCCGTCGTCTCGCTCGTCGCCGTCGTCTACGCACAGTTCCTCATGATCATGCGCGCCTCCCTGCTCGAGGAGATGAACGAGGACTACCTCACGACCGCCCGCGCGAAAGGACTCACCGAGGATGAGGTCCGCCGCCGTCACGCCGTGCCGAATGCGCTGCTGCCGACCGTCACCGTCGTCTTCCTCCACATCGGCGGACTCATCGCCGGCGCCGTCACGGTCGAAGCCGTGTTCTCGTGGCCGGGACTGGGCAAGCTCACCTTCGAAGCCATCCGCGGCCCCGACCTGCCGCTGCTGCAGGGCACCTTCGTCGTGTTCTCTGCGATCATCATCGTGATGAACCTCGCCGCCGACATCGTCTACCGATTCCTCGATCCCCGCGTCAGGAGGGCCTGATGAGCGTGAACACCCCCGCCGAGGCGGCCCCCGGCCCCTCATCGAACGAACCGAATCCGCGTGGTTCGGAAACACGGGGATCCATCCCTGTCGTCGACGGCGCGAAGCTCGTGCGCGAACGCCGCCTGAACAACGCGAAGAAGAACTGGGCGCTCTTCCGCTCCGACGTTCCGGCGCTCATCGGCGCCGTCGTGCTCCTCTTCTTCATCGTCATCGCGATCGCCGCACCGCTCATCGCCCCGGCCTCGATGCTCGATGTCACGAAGCAGCTCGACGTGCCGCGCTATGCCCCGCCGAGCCTCGACCACCCCTTGGGCACCGATGACCTGGGACGGGAGCTGTGGGTGCGCATCCTCTGGGGAGCGCGCGTGTCGATCCTCGTCGGCGTCGCCGCGACCGTCATGTCGATGATCATCGGCACCATCATGGGCCTGGCCGCCGGTCACTTCACGGGACTGTTCGGCGGCATCATCATGCGCATCGTCGACTTCTTCATCGTCCTGCCGTCCCTGCTTCTCGCGATCGTGCTGTCCTCCGTGCTCGAGCGCGGTGTCTTCACGATCGTCGTCGCCATCGGACTGACCTCATGGGCGTCGACCGCACGGATCGTGCGCTCGCAGACGTTGAGCGTCGAATCTCGGCTCTACATCGAAAGGGCGCGCATCCTCGGTGCCGGACATTCCCATATCCTGTTCCGTCACCTGCTGCCGGCGGTGATGCCGCTCGTGCTCGCGAACACGACGCTGACCGTCGGTGGGGCGATCATCGCCGAATCGACGCTGTCGTTCCTCGGCCTCGGGGACACGTCGAAGGAATCGTGGGGCACGATCCTGAAGAACTCGATGGACGTGTCCGCGGCGACCTCCGGCTACTGGTGGTACGTGCTCACCCCGGGCATCGCGATTCTGCTCGTCGTGCTCGCATTCACGATGGTCGGGCGCGCATTCGAGGCCATCATCAACCCTGCCCTGAGGAGCCGCTGATGACCGATCTTCATTTCGAGAACGTCTCGATCACCTACCGCTCCTCATCCGACCGCGGCGACGTCGTCGCCGTGGAAGACGTCAGCCTCGACCTGCCCGCCGGTGCCACTCTGGGCATCGCGGGGGAGTCCGGGTCGGGGAAGTCGACCCTGATCATGTCGGCTCTGCGCCTGCTGCCGAAGTCGGCTCGCCTCGACGGGCGGGTCCTCCTCGGCGGGCAGGACATCCGGGAGCTGAGCTTCGGCCAGATCCGCGCGGTCCGGTGGGCGCAGGCCTCGATCGTGTTCCAAGGCGCTCTGCACTCTCTCAATCCCGTCCGCGAGGTGGGAAGCCAGATCATCGAAGCCCTCGAACACCACTCGAAAGGCACGTGGACGACCCCGCAGAAGCGCCGCGACCGGATGTTCGAACTCCTCGCCGAGGTCAACCTCGAGGCGGCGAAGTCGACTGCGTATCCGCACGAGCTCTCCGGCGGGCAGAAACAGCGCATCATGATCGCCATGGCGCTCGCCTGCGAGCCCGATATCATCATCGCCGACGAACCGACGACGGCTCTCGACGTCATCGTGCAGAAGCAGATCCTGTCCGGCTTGGCCCGCCTCGTCGCCGAACGCGGAATCTCCCTGCTGATGATCAGCCACGACCTCGCCGTGCTCTCGGCCGTGTGCGCGAAACTCGCGATCATGCGTCACGGCCGCCTCGTCGAATACGGACCTAGCGACGAAGTGTGCCTGTCTCCGCAGGAGGACTACACGAAGCAGCTGGCCGGTGCGTTTCCGCAGATCGGGGACCCCGAATCCCGGCTGAATCCCCGAACACTCAAACCCGCCGAGGTGGTCCGGGCCGAACCATTCACCATGACGGATGAGGTAGTGCTCGAGGCGAAGGATCTCAGTGTCTCCTTCGACACCCGGCGGGGTCGTGAACGTGCGGTGCGCGGTGTGGACCTGCAGCTGCAGAAGGCGGAGATCCTCGCCGTCGTCGGCCAGTCCGGCTCGGGGAAGACGACTCTGGCACGGTCGCTGCTCGGTCTGCAGGAGGTGGAAGCGGGTTCGCAGCTGTCGTTCGCGGGCAAGGCTCTGCCGAAGAAGGCGAAGGAGCTGCGAGCATTTCGGCAGAAGGTGCAGATGATTCTGCAGGATCCGGCCGGATCGCTCAATCCCAAACGCAGCGTGTACGAGGCCGTGGTCGAGGGCCTGAAGGTGCAGGGGATCAAGGACCGGGAGTACGAGAGGGTCATCGGCGCGCTCGAAGCCGCCGAGCTCACCCCGGCCGAGGACTATCTCGAGTCGATTCCGCAGGAGCTCTCCGGCGGACAGCGGCAGCGCGTCGTCATCGCCGGCGCACTGGCTCTCGACCCGCAGGTGCTCATCGCCGATGAGCCGGTGGCATCGCTGGATGCCTCGGTGCGCGGGGAGATCCTTTCGCTGTTCCTCGCGCTGAAGAAGAACTTCGGGATGAGCGCGCTCATCATCACCCACGACCTCGGCCTGGCCTGGAACATCGCGGATACGGTGGCGGTGATGAAGAGAGGGGAGATCGTCGAATACGGTGAGGTCGACAGGGTGCTGTCCGATCCGCAGCACGAGTACACGCAGGAGCTGCTCGCCGCGGTTCCCCGATTGGGAAGTCAGAGTCTGGTGAGGAATGAGTGAGTCGGAGTTCGTTGAGTCCAGGCCCGACGATGCGCCCGGGTCTGCCGGCGCGGGGGAGCCGAGCCCCTATCTCGATTCTGCACCGCTGGCGCCCGGTGACACCGTTCGCCTCATTGCGCCGTCGGGACCCACCGACGAGGAGTCGCTGCAGCGGGCCATCGCCCAGCTGGAATCCTGGGGCTTCGACGTCGTGCCGGGGGCCAACGTCCGCAGCCGGCACCCGCGGGTGAAGTATCTGGCCGGCACGGACGCCGAGCGCCGGGCCGATCTCGTCGACGCGTGGTGCGATCCGGACACGGATGCGGTCATCGCGCTGCGTGGCGGCTTCGGAGCCATGCGCCTGCTCGACGACATCGACTTCGACCTCATGCGCCGGCACATGCTGCGCAGGGACGGCCGTCCCAAGCTGCTCACCGGCTCCTCGGACATCACCGCACTCCACCAGGCCTGGGAACACCACCTCGGCGTCGCGACTCTGTTCTGCCCGATGGTCGGCAATGACCCGTTCAAGAACTCGACGGTCGTCCCCGACGAGGTGGCCTCGTGGCTGTTCCATCCCTGGGGCGGCCGCGAACTCGGCTTCCCCGCAGAGGACGTGACCATTTCGACCACTCAGGACCGTGCGACGGAGGGCACCGCTGCGGCGGAGCAGACCGCTGCGACCCGCCCGCTCAGCCGGGCGCAGACGTTGGTTCCGGGGTCGGCGAGGGGCCGCCTCGGCGGGGGAAATCTCAGTCTCATCGCCGCGGGGATGGGCAGTCCCGAGCTCATTGACGTGCGGGAACGACGCGAGCATCGGGGTCCGAGCATCCTCATGCTCGAAGACGTCGACGAGGAGCTGTACCGGCTCGACAATCTCATGGTGCAACTGGTCCGCGGCGGGTGGTTCACCTCGGCGGATGCGGTGGTGCTCGGCTCGTGGGAGGACTGCGCGCCCGTCCATGAGGTGGAGGCGCTGATGATCGACTACCTCGGCGGTCTGGGAATCCCGATCGTGTCTGAGATGGGCTTCGGCCACGATCCCGATGCGCCGAGCGCCCCACTCGGCGTCGACGTCACGCTCAAGGCGGAGCCCGGGGAACGGCCGCGGCTGTGGGTGGATCACGCGGGTGGGCAGGCATGATGGTGCCGACCACGTGCCGATGGCCCGGCTCGGTGAGGCGAACGAATCGCGGGCGCGCAGACATGAACGAAACGAGACTGACAGGAGCACGCTGATGAGCGAACTGAAATTCGATGGACTGCCCGGAGTGCGATTCAGCGCTCTGGCCTTCGACGTCGACAGTGGGGAACGGGTGTTCGCCCACAATGAGAACGACGAACTCGACACCGCCAGCATGGGCAAGGTCTTCCTCCTCCACACTGCCTTGCAGATGTACAAGGACGGCACGCTTGACCTGGAGGAACGCCTGCATCGGCGGCCTTCGGAGAGGGTCGACGAATCGGGGATCTGGTACCTCATGGAGCAGGACGATCTGAGCATCTTCGACGTCGCTCTGCTCATCGGGGCGTTCAGCGACAACTTCGCCACGAACGTGCTCATCCGCAGGGTCGGGCTGGAGAATGTTGCGGATCAGGTGGAGAAGCTCGGGTACAGGAACTCGGGTCTGCACGACTTTCTGCGCTGGCCGCGCCCGGCCAAAGCGCCGCGGACACTGTCGACGGGCACGGCCGCGGAGCTCAGTGATTTCATGGCCAGGCACGCCAAGGACGAATTCTGGGACGAGTCGACGAACGAGGTCTTCCGGCGCTGGTTGGGAGCCGGCGCGGACACCTCGATGGTCGCCTCGGCGTTCGATCTGGACCCGCTCGCTCACTACAACTACCAGCGGGACGTGTGGGTGTGGAACAAGACCGGCACGAACGGGACGATCCGGGCCGATGCCGGGATCGTGATGACGCCTACGCGTCGCGTCGCCTATGCGGTGTTCGCGAACTGGGAACCGGGCACCGACCGCGTCGTCGACGTCATGCCGATCATGCGGCAGGCCGGCAACGCGATCCACCGGTTCCTCTGAGCCCGAGCGCGAATCGGCGCCGAGAGCCGTGGGGTAGTCTGGTGGGCGATGTCCGATACGATCTACCTCACAGGCGAAGCGAAGGCTCCGTCGAACAACCCGATCACCAACCAGTTCGGTCTGTTCTACGTGGCATTCGAGATCCAGCCGGACACCCACCGAATCCTCGATGTGGACTGCACGGCGACGTTGGCTCTGACCCGGAACTTCATTCGGAGCCTGTTCGTCGATGCCGACATCACGGACCCTGGTCGACTGATAGAGCGCATCCAGCGCCGCTACCACGGATCCTCGCAGAAGGCGCTGATCACAGCAGTGAACAACGCCGCGAAGAAGTACCGCGAGGTCACCGCTTAGGCAGCGCCTTCGACCACCCCGATTGCCCGGGCCCTCACCGGACCGGATCCGATCGACAACTGCACATTGCTCCATCCCGGAGACATCCTCGGTGCCGCCCGTGGCTCTGCCACTGGCCCAACCGGTGCTGCTGCCATCCGCGCCGTGCGGCGCAGCCAGCTGCGGCACCGTCGGCTCTGCCTCTGCCGGGATGGACGTATTCAATGAGGAAGTGTCGTTAGTGATCACGGACGGTTTTCTATTCATCAGCCTGCTTCTGGCGATCTCCGCAGCCCTCGTCGTCGCGGACCGGAGCGGGCGCTTCAAGCTCTTCAAATATGTGCCCGGCTTCGTCATCCTCTACATCGTGGCGGCGCTGCTCAACACGTTCGGCGTCTTCGACCACGACGGTGGAGACATCACCGTGGTCGGCGACACCCTGCGCGAGGTGATGCTGCCCGCGATGATCCTGCTCATGCTGTTCAAGTGCGATATCCGGCAGATCATCAAGCTCGGGCCCAAACTGCTGCTCACCTTTGCGGTGACCGCGGCGAGCATCATCATCGGCTTCATCATCAGCTACCTCATCCTGCACTCCAGCCTCGACCCGGAAGCGTGGAAGGCCCTCGGCGCTCTCAACGCCTCGTGGACGGGTGGTTCGGCGAACATGGTCGCGGTGCAGGAGGTCCTCCAGGCACCCGAGAACGTGTTCGGCTACGTCCTCATCGTCGACACAGTGCTCTACTCCTTCTGGCTGCTGCTCATCTTCTCCTCCGTCACAGTCTCCGACAAGTTCGACAAGTGGACGAAGGCCGATATGTCGAAGCTCGATTTCACCGACAGAGTCTCGGCCGAGGAGGAGAAGCCGATGACGCTGTCGTCGATCTTCGGACTCATCGGATTCGCACTGCTGGCCTCGGCCCTGGCGATCCGCCTCGGCGAACTGCTGCCCGAGGTCGGAGCGGTCATCGACGGTACGGCGTGGACAATCCTCATCGTCAGCGTCCTCGGGCTGGCCATCGGATCGACTCGGTTCGGCAGGACCGCCGGATCCAATGAGCTCGCGACGATCCTGCTCTACCTCATCATCGGCATCATCGCCTCGGGCTCGGACTTCACCTCCCTGGCCGAAGCGCCGCTCTATCTGGTGGCGGGCATCATCGTCCTCGTCGTCCACATCGCCATCATGCTCATCTACGCCAAGCTCACCCGCACCGAGCTCTTCAGCATCGCCGTGGCCAGCACCGCGAACATCGGCGGAATCGCCTCGGCGCCGGTCGTCGCGGGAGCCTTCAACCGACAGCTCGTCCCCGTCGGTGTGCTGTTCGCGCTGATGGGAACGTTCCTCGGCACGTTCCTCGGCCTGTGGTCGGCCCAGATCCTGTCCGGGCTGGCATGATGAACGAACCGACCCCACCTCGCCGAGGCGGCCGACCTCCCCATCGCGAGAGTACCGTTCCGTGCGTGCACCCCTGCACCGACCCAATCCGCCCGACCGGAAGGACCCGACCATGACCGCACCCAACACAGCCTCCGCAACCGGACCCGACACCGAATCCGCACCAGACGCAGCATCCGCACCCGCCGTCGACGTCTTCGACGGACACAACGACCTCGCCTGGTACCTGCGCGAGGAACGCGACTACAGCGTGGAGGGGCTCAACGACCCGGCCGTCTCGCCGTTCACCACGATGGATCAGCTGGCGGCCGGACACGTGGCCGCGCAGTACTGGTCCGTCTACGTTCATTCCTCGATCACCGGCGCCGACGCGATCAAGGCCACATGGGAGCAGATCGACGCGGTCCAGCGTGTCGTCACCGCCTACCCCGAACGACTTGCCTTCGCCCGTACCGCCGCCGACGTCCGTGCGGCTCGCGCAGCCGGCAAGGTCGCCTCCCTCATGGGCGTCGAAGGCGGTCAGCAGATCGACGAATCCCTCGCCGTGCTGCGGTCGTACGCCCGCGCCGGGGCCCGCTATATGACTCTGACGTGGTCGACGACTCATTCCTGGGCCGACTCGGCTACGGACGAACCGGTCCACGGCGGCTTGAGCGTCTTCGGACGTGAGGTCGTGGCGGAGATGAACCGGATCGGCATGATCCTCGACCTCTCCCACGTCGCGCCCACCGTCATGCACCAGTCGCTGGACCAGAGCACCCTGCCGGTCCTCTTCACCCACTCCTGCGCGTACGGTCTCAACCCGCACCCGCGCAACATCCCGGACGACGTCTTGGACCGCGTGCCCGACAACGCGGGAGTCGCGATGATGACGTTCGTGCCCTCGTTCGTCTCGAACGCCCGCCGCGAATGGGTCGACGCCGGAGAACAGGGAACCGCCCCCGAGGTGACCGTGGCCCAGGTCGCCGACCACTGCGATTACGTTCGCGAACGGATCGGCATCGACCACATCGGACTGGGCGGCGACATCTGCGGAGTCGATGAGCTGCCGACCGGACTCGGTGATGCCGGCCAGTATCCGAACCTGTTCGCCGAGCTCGCCTCGCGCGGCTGGTCGCAGACCGACCTGCGCAAGATCGGCTTCGACAATGCGATGCGCGTCCTCGACGCGCACGAGGATGCGTACACGGCGTTCCTCGGCTCGGCGGTCGACGCACCGTCCGCGGCCAACGCCGGTTCCGCGGCCAACGGCACGGCCGCCTCGGCGACGGGGAACGGCGGCGGCAACGTCGGGTCCGCAGGCAATGGTTCGGCCGCCTCGGCGGGGGCGGAATCATGACGCGGCTGCTCGTCATCGTCAATGACATCGAATCCCAGCCGGGGCTGCTGACACGGTGGATGATCAGCGAGAACGTCGAGTTCGATCTGCGCATCGGCGGGGTCTCACCCCTGCCCGGGCCCTCGGAGCTCGATGCCTATGACGGGCTCATCATGCTCGGCGGCGGGTACATGCCCGATGAGACGGACCGGGCCCCGTGGTTGGCCGATGAGGCCGAACTCGTCCGCCATGCCCTGGCCACGGATCTGCCGCAGTTCGGGATCTGCCTCGGCGGGCAGCTCATCGCCCACGTCATCGGGGCCGATGTGCAGGCTCGGACCGGGGCGCCGGAGAAGGGATACACGCGGATCGACACCACCGCCGAGGCGGCCGCGGACCCGGTGTTCTCCGCGATCCGGCCACGGACCTCGTTCGTCGAAAGCCACGTTGACCGCATCGTCGCCCTCCCCGAGGAGGCTACCCTGCTCGCCAGGAGCGAGGCCTGCGAATTCCAGGCGTTCCGGGTCGGCAGGGCGTGGGGGACGCAGTTCCACCCGGAGTCGACGCGGGCGAACATCGAGCGCTGGGATGCGGAGAAACTGCAGACTTTGGGGTTCGATAAAGATACCCTGTTGGAAGAAGCGATGGAGCTCGGGCCGGAGAGCGAACGTGATTCGAAGGCCCTGTTCTCCGCGTTTCTCACGGTGGTTCGGAACTGAAGCTTGTGTGTCAGGCTCGTGTCTGAGGCATACTAGGCGAGGCTCTGACCACAGTCAGGGTTGCCAGGTATGCGGCACAGCCGCCGCATTGGACACGGAGGAATCGTGAGCGACAAAGAACCCACGACGACAATCGACCCCGGTGACGGACACCAGCCCGAGACCCTCAAGCGGGTCATGGGGCCGAAGCTGCTGCTTCTGTTCATCGTCGGTGACATCCTCGGAACCGGCGTCTATGCTCTGACCGGCAAGGTGGCCGGGCAGGTCGGCGGTGCCGGTTGGGCACCGGTGATCCTCGCCTTCCTCATCGCGCTGATCACCGCATTCTCCTATATGGAACTCGTGACGAAGTATCCGCAGGCCGCGGGTGCCGCGCTCTATACGCACAAGGCGTTCGGAATCCACTTCGTGACGTTCCTCGTCGCCTTCGCCGTCCTCAGCTCCGGAATCACCTCGGCATCGACGGCGTCGAATGTCTTCGCGGCGAACCTCGTGGCCGGCTTCGGTTGGGACGTCTCCGGCACAGGGGTGATGTGGATTGCGCTGGCGTTCCTCACTCTCATCGCGCTCATCAACCTCCGCGGAGTCGGCGAGAGCGTATGGTTCAACGTCGTCCTCACCCTCATCGAGCTGAGCGGTCTGCTGCTGGTCATCGTCGTCGGCTTCTTCGCACTCGGTTCGGGTGACGCCGACTTCTCACGCGTGATGATCTTCGAGACCGAGGGCGACAAGAGCGTCTTCCTCGCGGTCACCGGTGCCACTGCGCTCGCCTTCTTCTCCATGGTCGGCTTCGAGGATTCGGTCAACATGGTCGAAGAGACGAAGGATCCGCGGATCTTCCCGAAGATCATGCTCTCTGGTCTGACGATCACCGGCATCATCTACGTCCTCGTCTCCCTGGTCACCGTCGCAGCAGTGCCCATCGGCGTGCTCACCGAGAGCGAGACGCCACTGCTCGAGGTCGTCCGGGAGGGTGCTCCGGGCCTGCCGATCGATACGATCTTCCCATTCATGACGATGTTCGCCGTTGCGAACTCGGCCCTGATCAACATGCTCATGGCCAGCCGTCTGCTCTACGGAATGGCCAAGCAGAACGTGCTCCCGCCCGTGTTCGCGAAGGTCTTGGTCGGACGCCGCTCGCCGTGGGTGTCGATCATCTTCACGACGCTGATCGCCTTCGCGCTCATCTTCTTCGTGTCCACGATCCTGCCCGAGACGGTGACCGCGTCCCTGGGCGGCACCACCTCGCTGCTGCTGTTGGCAGTGTTCGCCGTCGTCAACGTCGCTGTGCTCATCCTGCGCAAGGACAAGTCCGGCAATGCCGAACACTTCAAGGCACCGACGATTCTGCCGTGGATCGGCGTCATCACCTGCGTGTTCCTCGTCGGTCCGTGGGCCCGCCTGGAAGAGCTCATCCAGTATCAGATCGCGGCGGCGCTCGTCGGCATCGGTGTCGTCCTGTGGGCCGTGACCTGGTTCTGGAACCGTTCGACGAAGGGCACGAGCACCCGATTCCGCAATCCCGAAGAGCTGTCGTGACCTCATCCCCTCGCCGAGGCGGTGCGGCCGGGGCCGCTCGCCGACCCATGTCTGCATCGCTCGATATGCTTGGACTGTGGGTTCCCGACCTGCGCGCTCGGTTCTGTACAGCTCAATCCAACGAAGGTGAAAAATGACAGTACTCGTCGGTTACGTCAACAATCCCGCCGGACACGCTGCTCTCGATGCCGGCATCGCGCAGGCGAAGAAGGACGGCAAGGAGCTCGTCGTCGTCAATGCGTCACGGTCGGCGCAGCGCAGCGACTCCTACCGCCTCGGCGAAGGGGAGCTCAAATCGGTCAACAACTACCTGACCAGGGCGGACGTCGAATTCCGCGTACTGACCTTGGGCAGCGAGTACGACCCGGCCGAACAGATCCTCGACACCGCCAACGAGGTGGGAGCCGAACTGATCGTGCTCGGAACCCGGAAGCGCACCCCGGTCGGGAAGTTTCTGCTCGGGTCGACGATTCAGAAGGTCATCCTCGACGCCGAAGCCCCGGTGCTGTGCGTCAAAGCCGCGCACTGAGGGCTTGACCGCAGCGCACACGCAACCCGGCTCGCTGGGCTGACATGTGTCCGCTGCGTGCACGTCTCAGCCGAGCCGCTCCATGATGAGATCGGCGTTGACATGCGCGCCGGCCATCACCCCGCTGGCTGTGCTGGCCACGACCATCGCTGAGACATCTGCGCTGTTGCCGACCGCCCAGACGCCGGGCACATCGGTCTGCCCTGCCATCTGCGTCGGAATATAGGTGCCCATCCCGCTCGGGTGAGCGACGACCTCGCCTCCGAGCTGGGCGAACAGGTCGGCATTCGCTCGACCATACGCACCGACTGTGAGCGCATCGAAGGTAAGAGATTCCGCTCCGTCCGCGGATTCGGCGGCCGCCAGTGAAACGACGGTGCCGGACTCGGTGCGGGCCACCTCGGTGACGGTGGAATCGATGAACTCGATGCCGAGCGTATCGAGCATTGCCGTCTGTTCGGAATCAGGGGCGGGAGCGTTGTGACGGATGAAGCTGACGTGGTCGCTGAGCTGGGAGAACAACATCGCCTGGTGGTATGACATGGCCGTTGTGCCGATGACCCCGATGCGCTGTCCGCGCACCTCGAAGCCGTGGCAGTAGGGGCAGTGCAGGACGGTGTCGCCCCAGCCTTCCGCGAGACCCGGGATGTCCGGAAGTTCGTCGCTCAAACCGGTGGCGATGATGATGCGTCGGACCCTGACATCGACCCCCGCCGAGGTGGTCAGTTCGAATCGATACCGCGGAGCCGCCTCGGCGGGGTGGGGTTCCGAATCGATCGTGCGTGCTTGCTGCACGGTCGCATCGATGAAGGCAACGCCGTACTCTTTGGCCTCGGCGCGGCCTTTCGCCACGAGATCCTGGGGCCTGATGCCTTCGTGGCCGAGGACGTTGTGCGCGTGTGCGCTTGAGGAATTGCGCAGCTGGCCTGCGTCGATGACGACGACGGATCGCAGAGACCTGGCCAGGGCGATCGATGCGGCGAGGCCGCCTGCCCCACCGCCGATGACGGCGACATCGAAGGAATCCTGCGCGGATTCGGCCGACGAGTCGGCCGCAGTTGGCTGGGAGTTTACGGGTGCAGTTTGGGTGGTCATGATTCTCCTGTGTGCTGATGGATGGTCGGCGTCTATTCGAGTGTGTTCCTAGCCCGTATAAAAGTGCAAACGTGTTTGCAGAAACAGCAAATTGTGTCATGCTGAGGGCATGGAAGAGCCAAGAGAGTCAGGGGAGCGCGCCGCTCATGCGACGGGTCGGATGTCGGAGATCCTCTCCGATGGGTCCGCCCCGGTTGAGGCGCAGGAGGCTATCCGGCAGTCTTTGGCGGGTGTCGGCGCTCGCCTGCGAGTGCTGCGGCAGGAGCAGGGGCGCACCCTCGACGAGGTGGCTGAGCTTGCCGGAATGTCGACGAGCACACTGTCGCGCCTGGAATCCGGGAAGCGCAAGCCGAGTTTGGAGCTGCTGCTGCCGCTGGCTGGGGTCTATGGGCTCCCGCTCGATGAGCTTGTGGGGACTCCGCCGATCGGCGATCCGCGCATTCATATCTCCCCGCGGAAGTTCCACGATCAGACGATCCTGCCGCTCAGCCGCGGAGCGATCGGAGTACAGGCCTTCAAGCACATCGTCGACGGTCGGCAGACACCGAAGCTCGGTGCGCTGAAGACTCACCCCGGATTCGAATGGGTGTATGTGATCCGCGGTCGCCTGACCCTCATCCTCGGCGACCGGACGATGGTTCTCAGTGCTGGAGAGGCCGCAGAGTTCGATACGCGCACTCCGCACTGGTTCGGGGGAGCCGATGACGGCGGGGTCGAGTATCTCAGCCTGTTCGGACCCGAAGGACAGCGCGTTCATATGAAGAGCTGAGTGGAGCTGTGGGCCGGCGCAGGCGCTCGTTGATACGACGGGGCGTCGGTTGCGCGCGCTTGATTGTGGCGGGAAGTGACTTCCGCAAGCGTGACCGTGGCGGGACGTGAGTTCTGCCCGGGTGGCTGTGGCGGGGCCCTGGCCCTGCGTGGCTGCGGCGGGGTGCTGCCTGCGTGGCTGTGGCGGGACCCTGGCCCCGCGTGCTCGCGTCAGTGGCGAGGAGTAGTCTCGGCCCACTTCGTCGACACCGTAGGTGAGAGCCCCTTCTTCTGGTCGCCGCCAGCGATCATTGTCAAACATCGCACTCCGAGTGAGATCTCCCATTGACCAGTGCAAATAGTACAAAATAGTAAGACAGGGAAAATATCTCAAATAAATCGTACAGAACTATAGACTCTGTTCTATTCCTGGATTAGAATGGAGCCAAGCCGAAGACATCAACGATGATGAACGGATACGAAGAAGATGGCTCTCATCCCCGACCGAAGGTACGACGAGCACGATGATTGCGAAGCGGGAAAGGCTTCGCAGGCACCACCCCTTCAAGGTTCACCGCCCAGTGACCTCCCTCCAACTGCGGCCGGCTCTTCTGCCCGGTCTGCCGACAGTGACTCCTCCAGGTCGACTTACCGGGAGCTGCTCGCTGAGGCCGGATTCGATCTGACCGGTCATCCTCTCGCCGACAGATTCGACGGGATCGCCGACAACCTGGCCGACGGCGAGGCGGTCGCCGACCAAGCTGGTGACGGACAGGATGACGCCGTCGAGGATGGCAGCGATGCAGTCGTCGACGGAGTCGTAGCTGCGGAAGGCAGCAGTCAAGCAGCTGTTATCGAGGCTGACGCAGCGGCGCCTGCTCTTCCGGGTGGCGTTATCCACGCCGGGCAGGGGCCCTGGTCGAGCAGGACGACGATGCCGGAGACCGAGGCAGAGGTCCAGGCCTGCATCAAAGAGATCGAAGCACGCCAAAGCGCGTGGATGAAGGCAAAGCGCGAAGAACGTGAGGCACAGAGAACTGCGGAGCGTGAGGAGTATCTGAAGAAGAACCCGCAGGCTCGCGCAGAGGACGAAGAACTCGCGCGTGAAAGAGCGGAGTGGAACGCCCACGTTGAGCGGTACGAGGCGAAGAAGCGGGCGCAGAAAGAAGCCGAACGTATCGCTGAGGTAGAACGCGCGGAGCGACACAAGGCACTCGCCGAACGCTATGACTCAGAAGCTGACACGCATCCCCTGCTCGACGAGTTTCGCTGGTCAGACTTGAAGCACGCAGCCCCGGAAGTCACAGAAAGCATCTGCGCTCTGCAGGGCCTGCTCGACGGGCTCCACGACTTCACTCGCCCCATGGGGCCCGATGACGCGGTGACTCTTCTCGATGGTCTTGAGACCTTGAACCGTCTGACGGAGTCCCTGTCGGTCGTGACCCTCTCCGTGTTCGAACGTGTCGGCACGCCCCGCGACTACGGGGCGAAGACGACGAAGGCGCTGGTCCAACATCGGCTCAACCTGTCTGCACAAGAGGCCTATCGCCGCACTCAGCTCGCTGAGTGCCTGGGAAAGCGGACCAGCATGAGCGGGGAATCGATCGAGGCGCAGTTTCCGATTCTCGCAGCTGCCCTTCGTGAAGGAGTGCTCTCGGCAAACCAGGCGTCGACGATCTCCAAATGCTTGAAGAACCTGCCTGTGAACGTATCGGAGGACGACAAGATCAAGGCTGAAAGCCTGCTCGTCGAAAAGGCTCAGGCGGTTCGCGTCTGCGATATCCATGCACTCTTCGAAGAGATCCTGGGCTGGATCGATCCCGACGGCCAGGAACCGAAAGAAGCGGCAGACCGGGACAGCTTCGCTGTCAACCTGCGCCAGGCGAAGGACGGAACGTGGACCCTCAAAGGTCGCCTCGACGAGGAGACCGGTGGGATCCTCAACGGCCTGCTGACTTCGCGCATCAAAACCGATTCTCAGTCGGACGAGGACAACTGCGCGAACGCGGCAGGAATCGATGCCGCTCCCGCGGATGGCGAACGCCCGATCGACGGAGCGAGCGCCACCGACGATACCCGATCTGCCGACGACGCCCGCCCCGCAGCCGAAGGCGGCGGTGACAGTGTGAGCGACCTCGATCAGGAAGTCGTCGACGCCTATACGGAGGTTCTGCGCGGCGACCGCGCGGACTGTCTCGACCCTTCGCTTGACTTCACCCCGCCGCAGGTCGGCGCGAATGGTGAGATCCCGCAGGGAGCCGGGGTGAGGCAGGACGGCTCACTGGTGACGATGGCCGCTGAGCAGCCGAGTGTCCGGCGTCGCATCTACGAGCGTTTCTCCAGCGTCATCGGCAGCATCGAAATGAACCGCATCAAGGCCGGAGCGGCCTACGCACTGGTCGTCACAGCCAAGGCAGAAGACCTGGCGAACCGGACCGGCAAGGCCGTCACGGGAGTCGAAACGCCGTTCCCGATCGATTCCGCTGCTCTGGAAGGACTGAACGGATCGGTCTTCTTCCACCTCATGGGCGAAAGAGCGAAATCGTTGGCACTCGCGACAGAACGACGGTTGGCCACAGAGAAACAGCTGGCAATTCTCGCCAGCCGTGACCAGGGATGCACGTTCCCCGGATGCGACACTCCTCCCGGCTGGTGCGAAGCGCACCATATCGTCCCATGGGCGCAGAACGGCAAGACCGACGTCAACAATCTCACTTTGGCCTGTTCAGCGCATCACCACCTGCTTGATTACACCGATTGGGACTGCAGAATGCTCATCGACGGTCGGCCCGCGTGGGTGCCACCGGCGACCATCGATCCAGCACAAGAACCGGTGCTCCACGCACGGTTCATCGCGCGGGAAATCGGAGAGACTCTCTTCGGCTGACAAGCACTTAGGTTCAGCTGACAAGCACTTGGGTTCGGCTGGCAAAACCCCGGCAATGTGACAGTTATTCGCGGGACACGTGGCCGAGACCAATGGTGCGGTTCATCGGCGGCGTGGTCCGCGGGGAACGGAATGTTCTTCTCACATGCACTGTTGCCTCGTTATGAAGCTTTCGATCCTTGACCTCGTTCCTGTCCGTACAGGACAGACGACAGCAGACTCCTTCGCCGCCTCAAAGCAGATCATCGACACGGCTGACAAGCTCGGATTCACCCGCTATTGGGTCGCCGAGCACCACAACATGCCCTCGATCGCATCGACGATGCCAGGGCCCGAACTCATGCACCTCGGCCAGGGAACACAGCAGATCCGCCTCGGTTCCGGTGGAGTCATGCTTCCCAATCACGCCCCGCTGGCGGTCGCCGAGCTGTTCGCTCTGCTCTCCGCTGTCTACGGCGACCGCATCGATCTGGGAATCGGTCGCGCACCGGGGACGGACCCGATCACTTCGGCGGCAATGCGCGGCCACCTCGGTGAAGGACGGATGGTCGACCGTGAAGGACGAGCAATCGATCCCGTCGAACAGTTCCCCCAGCACGTGATCGACACTCTCAGCCTCATGCGGCCCGAGGGGATGCGAGTTCCGCTTCACGGTGGACGCGAACATGTGCTCAAGGCGACGCCCGCGGCAGCTCCGGGAACGCAGCCGCTGCCGTGGCTGCTCGGTTCATCCGGTTACTCGGCCAGGCTGGCAGCTGAACTCGGCATGCCCTATGTCTTCGCCAACCACTTCGCATCGGGTGCCACCACCGGAATGAAGATCTACCGCGACAATTTCACGCCTGGCGCTTACGGAGACAAGCCGCAGACCTTTGTCACGGCCAACGTCGTCGCAGCACCCACCGAGGAAGAAGCGCGGCTGCGCTCGGAGCCATTCATGCTGCAGATGGCCAGAATGCGCACCGGCGGACCGATGGAGAAGCTGCATCTGGCCGGCGACGACGTGCGATCGGTGATGACCGACCAGGAGCGTATGGTCGGCGAAGAGCTCTCCGGCAACTGGATCATCGGCGACACGAAATCCGTGTCCGCGCAGCTCGAGGAACTCTCTGAGCGCTTCGAGGTCGACGAGATCATGATCCAACCGATCGCCGGCGCCATGGAAGGCGAAGACGTACGCGAAGACCCAGGACGGACTCAGACGATCGACCTGCTTGCCACGGAATTCCTCGGCTCCACCGGAGCTTCCGGCGTCGCTGATGCAGGCACCGATATGTGACACCTGGCTGAGGTCTGTCCCCGGTTCCGATCGGGGCCGATATCGGCCATCGGCACCGGGCCGAAGTCTCAGCTCAGCATCGATTCGGGCAAGTGGACTTCAATCCACGACCAGTCCGCGTTATCCTGTCACAGTGTCATGAAAGCTGACAGTCGTGTGACAGCCAGTAGAATCGACACCGTGCAGAACCTCGTCTACGGCGAGGCCGCTCCTTGCGGAGAGGTCGAAACGGAGGCGAATGCTGTACGCCGAATGCGCTCGCGCACCTTCGGAGACTTCCCCCACGCGGGCCCCGGCCTGCAGACCGAAAGAGAAATAATGCGTACCAAAATTGCTGTTTCGGCAGCACTTGGGGTCGGACTGGTTTTCGGCGCCGGTGCTCCCGCACTGTCGAGCAATCTGTCGTCGACCGACGCCGCAAAAACGTCCGGCATCTCCGCTGATGTCGTGCCCGGCCAAGAACTCGAACGAATCACCGACGGCAAGATCGAAAAGGGCGAGACCGCCTACGTCGATGTCACGGTCGCGACACTGTGGACCGACCCGAAGGCCCCTCGCAAGGTCGACAAGCCCGCGCTCCAGCACCCCGTCGACCTCAAGAAGTGGAACAAGAACCTCGAATCCACCGATGTGCGCCGGGGCCTGACTGGAAAAACCGAGACACAGGCAACCTACGGTTCGGAAGTCTCCGTCCTCGAAACCAAGGGCAGCTGGGCCAAGGTCGCCGTGACCGACCAGAAGACCCCGAAGAACAAGAAGGGCTACCCGGGTTGGCTGCCCAAGAAGCAGCTGGTCGAAAACGACCGCTTCGGAAAGCTCGCCGAAGACCAGCCCCGCGCAGTGGTCACGAAGCCCAAGAGCGAACTCGAAGGCATCGAATTCACCAAGGACACTGGTGCCGACGTCAGCTTCAACGTCGACCTGCCGCTCATCGCCCAGGACGTCGATGATGTCCGCGTCGCTCTCCCCGGAGGCGGAGCCGCCTGGATCGACATCGATGACGTGGATGTCTACGACGTCGGCGACAAACCTGAGAAGCCCAGCGGCAAAGACCTCGTGAAGACCGCGAAGCAGTTCGAGGGCCTGCGCTACCTGTGGGCCGGAGTCTCCGCCTACGGATTCGACTGCTCCGGATTCACCTACTCCATCTACAAAGCCCACGGCATCGATCTGCCTCGCGACTCGGGAGAACAGGCGAAGGCGGGCAAAGCTGTCTCCTCGTCGAACCTCAAGCCCGGAGACCTGCTGTTCTTCTCGACCAGCTCGGGAACAGTCCATCACGTCGGAATGTACGTCGGCGACGGCAAGATGATCCACTCGCCGAACGCGTCGAAAGACGTCTACATCACCGACTGGAAGAAGTGGGACACCGGAAACGAATTCTCCGGAGCCCGCCGCATCCTCTGATCTGGATCGAGTCAGATGGTCCCGGTTCCAACCAGGACCTGACCAGTTCAGTCGAGTGACCAGCCGACACACTGATGGCCGGTGCCCTGAGGAGGGCACCGGCCATCCATGATTTCAGTAGGGCCTAGCTGGGAACATCGCCAAGGTTGCTGAGCACGGCTCTAGCTGGGGAGCATCGCCAGGTCTGCTGAGCATGGCGATTGCTGAGAGACCTGGCCAGGGGAGGGGAGGGGCCTGGCCTGGGGAGAGGTGCCCGCCGAGGCGGCTATCGAGCAGAGTCGACCGGAATGACCGGCGACCCGATTTCATCGAAACTTGCCCACCGAGGCGACCGCCGTATGGTTTCTCCGAGGCGACCGCCGGTCAGTGCCGCGAGCTCTGAGTCGATTTCAGGAAGATGGCACGGGCCAGATCATCCCGACGTTCGATGACCAGCCGGCGCAGAGCCGCAGGTGCATCGTCGTTGGCGGCCAACCATGCGTCGGTCTTCTCGACCACAGCCTCCTCGTCGACGGACCATCGGGGATAGAGGCCGAGCACCAGGCGGCGGGCGATCTCAATCGAATTGTCCGTCCAGAACCCGAGCAGACCATCGAAGTACTCATCGACATACTCCTCGATGAGCGGCATCGCACTCGGCGCGATGAACCCGGCGATGATCGCCGACAGAACATCATTGCTCAGCGCTCCCGCCTCGCGGATCGCCTCCCAGGCACGGATCTTGACGATCGGCAGAGGCAGTGCGGCACTGGCCGTCTCGGCGTGAAGTCGACCCGAAGAGCTGGGATCCGAATGATTCTCCCGCGCGATATCCGTCTGATCCGCCCACCCGAGGCAGACGAGCGCCGTCAGCGCATTCCACCGCAGCGCATGATCATTGATGAGACCCCGGAACGGCAGCGTCGCAGTTGAATGCTCGGCGCCTCGGCCCGTGCGGGCACCACCGGAAGCTTCGGCCGACTGGCTCATCGAACCGGCCTGACTCACCGAACCAGCCTGCCCAGCTGAACCAGCCCGATCAGCCGAACCGGCCTGCCCGGGAGCTCCGGCATACATCCGGTCGATCTCCTCACCGACCGGCACCGTCAGGATCTGGCTGGCGAACCCACGCCCCATAGCCACCGCGGAACTGCCGGCGGCGCAGCGGGCCGTCCGCGACGTCAGCGCCAATACGAGGTTGGCCAGATGCAGCTGCGCATCCGACCCTGCTTTCGCCGCCGCCAACGCATCCAACGCCGCTCCCAGAAGCCCCATGATCGCGGCATCGAAATTCCGGTCCGCCACCCACTGGTCGATGCAGGTCAGAGCGGTCTGGCTGAGCCCCGCCATGATCCCGGCATGACTCTCCTTGCCCAGGCTGCGGGCATAGGCGGTGAGGTACTTCTGCACCGGCATGAGCCCATCGCGCACCGCATTGTCCAAGGCCGACCACACCAGGGCCCGTGACAGCGGATCCGTGATCCGCGACGCCGAGGTGACCGCCGCCTCCGTCGACTCCGGATCGAGGCGCACCCGCGCATAGTCCAGGTCGTTGTAATTGAGCAGAGTGATCACGCCGGCGCTGCGACCGATCAGCTGCTCGACGTCGGCAGACTCGGTCGAGAACTCGAAACGGAAGGAATCGAGGGGAACGATCGCCCGCCCCGACCGCCCGAGCGTGGCGATCTCGATCGTGTGCGGCCGCAGCAGGGCTGTGCCCTCGGCCGAATCGGACTGAGTGATCGTGGCACCCGTGACCTTCTCCGAACCGGACCGTCGCCGAGGCGGTTCTGTCCTGCCGCTCGACCCGGGCCCTGCCTCGTGAGCGTCCCCGGCAGCCCCGTCGAAATCGTCGCCGACCGCATCCGGGCTGCGCAGCCTTGCGCCCGAGCTCGAAGCCACGAGCTTCCCGCGTCCCGCGCTCTGCGCGGCGGCATCGGTACCGGCAGAACCTCCTTCGGCCCCGATTCCGGCCCCACCCTGCAAGAACGCGGCCGACCCGACCGCGGACCCTGCCGACCCATCCGGGGACCCAGACGAACCGTCTGCCGTCGTGAGCTGCAGGGACAGCTCCGAGACTCCGGACGTCCCCAGCCACGCGGCCGCCCAGTTCGCGATGTCCCGGTCGGGAGCCGCCTCGGCGAGGCATTCGAGGAAATCAGCCAACTCGGTATTGCCGTATTCGAACCGTCTGAAATACAGCCGCGAACCGGCGAAGAAAGCCTCCCGGCCGACGAACGCGACGAGCTGCTTGAGCACGGATGCGCCCTTGGCATAGGTGATGCCATCGAAGTTGAGCTTCGCGGCCTCGACATCGGGGATGTCGGCGACGATAGGGTGCGTCGTCGGATACAGGTCCTGCGTGTACGCCCACGCCTTGCGGCGCAACGCGAAGGTCACCCACCCATCGGTGAACCGCGTCGCCTCGGCAAGCGCGAGCCCGCCCATGAAATCGGCGAAGGATTCCTTGAGCCACAGGTCATCCCACCACTTCATCGTGACGAGATCGCCGAACCACATATGCGCCATCTCGTGCAGGATGACATTGGCACGGGACTCGTAGTTCGCGTCCGTGACCTTGTCCCGGAAGATCAGATTGTCCGTGAACGTCACCAGACCGGGGTTCTCCATCGCGCCGAGGTTGTACTCGGGAACGAAGATCTGATCGTACTTTCCCCATGGATAGGGGTAGTCGAATTCGGAGGTGAAGAAGTCGAGGCCCGCCTTCGTAACGCCGAAGATGTCCTCCGCGTCGAGGTGGTCGACGAGGCTCGCGCGCGTCCAGGCGCCCAGTTGCACGATCTGCCCGGTGCGCGGATCCGTCCACTCGTCCGTCGCCCCCTCGTAGGGGCCCGCGGTGATGCAGGTGATGTAGCTCGACTGCTTGAGCGTCGGTTCGAAGTAATGGGTGACCGCGGCCGCCGAGGCAGATCCGTTCGCAGGCTCGAATCCCGCCGAGGCGGCCCCCGCCGCACCATCGGCCGGTTCCGTCCGCGCCTCGGCCCGGTTCGACAGAACCTGGAAATGTGCGGGAGCGGTGACCGTGAAGATGAACTCGGCCTTGAGGTCGGGCTGGTCGAAATTCGCAAAGACGCGACGGGCGTCGGTGGGTTCGTACTGTGTATAGAGATAGGTTTTGCCGTCGGCCGGATCAGTGAACCGGTGCAGACCCTCGCCCGAGGTGGAATAGCGGGCCTGCGCCTCGATCGTCAGGGAATTGCGGCCGGCGCGGACGGGGAACGTGACTCGGGCGCCGTCGAAGACCTCGGCGGGGGAGAGACTCTCACCATTGATCAGAACTGAGGTCACGGAGTCGGCGATGAGGTCGATGAATGTCGAATCGACGAAGCGGGCGGAGAAGTCGACGACAGTGCGAGACAGGTACGTGTCGGCATCGGTTTCGGCGTTGCTGACGTCGATATGGACTGAGTAGGAATCGACCTCGAGCAGCTGTGTTCGGCTCTGCGCTTCGCTTCGGGTGAGATTCGTTGTCATTCAATAGCCTCCTCGGCGGACAGACTTTAGCATGCCACATTTCCGGTATTCTGAGTACAGCACCGGCGAACGGCAGAGGGGACTGATGGCGGACAATCGGGTCAGCGAACTGCCTCGGCGGGGGTTCAACGTCGTCGCCCACCGCCTGCGCTTAGGGCTCAAGCGTGTGTGGGTGAACTCCGGTCAGCTGATCCAGATCCCCATCGCCGCGACCGCCGCCTACGCTTTCTGCGTCTATGTGCTCGGCCACCCGTATCCGTTCCTTGCCGCGGTCGCCTCCGCCGTCGGCATCGGCCCCGTCGTCGACCGTCGCCTGCGCCGCGCCCTCGAGATCGGCATCGGAGCGACGTTCGGGGTGCTCGTGGGCGAGATACTCGTCAACTTCTACGGCTCCGGCATCTGGCAGCTCGCCCTGACTCTGATCATCGGCCTGACGATCGGCACGATACTGAACTCCGGCGGCATCTTCATCACCCAGATCGCCGTCCAATCCGTCTACGTCGTCGTAGTCCCTGCCAGCGCCACCACCATGCCGTTCCCGCGAACCCTCGACGCTCTCACCGGATCCGTCTGCGCCATCCTCCTGGCACTGCTGATCCCGCGCGACGCTCGAAAGGCTCCGCGTCGCCTGGCCGCGGACATGCTCGAGGAGGTCGACGCAGTCCTCAGGATGATGAAACGAGCCCTGCGCGAAGCCGATGTGACGATGGCAGGACGAGCCCTCGAGCGTGCTCGCGAAACCCAGGACATCATCGACTCCTGGGGTTCATCCCTGCGGATCTCTCGTGAAGCCGCGAAGATCAACGCACGTGCCCGCCGGCATGCGGCCGAAGTCACCCGCCTGTCACGTGCCCACACCTTCTCCGACCGCGCGATGCGGACCATGCGAGTCATCGCCCGCCGCGTCGTCGGCATCACCGAGCTCGGCGTCGCCAAACCCGTCATCGCCGACTACGTCGGATCCTTGGCCGACGGTGCGAAGAAGCTCGAGATCGCTCTGCGCCGCGGCACCGACCGTTCCCTCGCCGAGGCGGCCCTGTCCGAAGCGGCGGGGGCTCTGGATCCGCGAGCGAAGCCCGATTGGGACATCCACGACGAGTCGATGGTCCTGCTCCTGCGGACTGTCGCCGTCGACCTGCTGCAGGCCGCGGGACTCACTCGTGAGGAGGCCCAGTCCCGGCTTCCACCGCTGGCCGTGAACGCCGATGAGGAAGACGGACCGGCTGTCGAATAGCCGTCGAGGCGGTCAGCTGCTTTCGACGACGAAGACGGCGTTCGTGCCCGGCTCCAGAGCCGTGAACCGGTGAGGCTGATCGCCCGGATGGGTGAGGTAGTCGCCGACGCCCAATTCGTAGGACTTGCCGAGCACTTCGATGCGTGCGGCCCCGCGGCCGAGGATGACATGTTCGATCGTGCCCTGCGGGTGCGGCTGAGACTCCCTGGGTTCACCCGGTTCGGCCTGGATGAAGTAGACGTCGCGTCGGGCATTCGTCGGCGACGGCGAGAGCAGGGTGGCCACATAGTTCGCGGTGGTCGAGGGCAGGCTGGGCATATCGCCGACGTGTTGGAAGGCGACCTCGTGCGGGGGCGGGTCGAGCAGGCGCGCAAGGGGGATGTCGAGCGCAGCGGCCAGAGCCCACATCGTCTCCAGGCTCGGATTTCCGCTTCCCGTCTCAAGCCCGGACATCGTCGACTTGCCGATGCCGGCGCGCCTGGCGACCTCGGAGAGGGAGAGTCCGGCGCGCAGTCGTTCTCGTTTCAGCGCCGCCGCGATCTGCTGACTCGGTGAGAGCGACGGGCCGGGCGCTGTGGCGTCGGAATCGGTGGCGCTGGGAGCGGACTCGGGGTCGGAGCTGCCCTGAGCGTCATTCAGCGAATCGTCGTTGCTTCGAGAAGTCATGGGTTCACTATAGCGGTTAGGCCGTTCGGGTTGACGAACGATGGCCGGGGGTGCACTGTATAGAACATGGGTTCATTATTTCGCACGGCTGATCGGGTGCTCCCCGGCTCGACCTATCGTGCGGTCGCCATCGTCACCGTCACGATCATCGCAGTCGCGCTGTCGTACGGGGCGATCTCCGCGGTCTCCGGATTCGCCTGGTGGCAGACTCTGCTGCTGGCGATGTTCGCTCTCGGCGGCGCCGCCGAATTCACCTTCGTCGGCGTCATCGCCGCCGGCGGTGCCCCGATCCTCGCGGTGCTGGCGGGTCTCCTCGTCAATTCCCGGAACTTCGCCTTCGGCGTCGCAGTCGGCCCTTTCTTCCCACAGGACTGGCGAGCTCTCATCGCCTCCCACTGGATCAACGACGAATCCACCGCGATCTCGCGCCTCGGGCACAACGACCGGGCGAAATGGCATGCGTTCCTGCTCATGGGCGCCGCAATCGCCATCATGTGGCCCGGCGGTGCCATGGTCGGGCAGTGGCTGGGCAATGTCATCAACGCGGACCTGCTCGGACTCGATGCGGCCTTCCCGATCATCCTCTTCTGCCTCATCCGCGGGGACCTGAAGAACCGGGTCACACTCTCGCTGACCGTCATCGGCATCCTCATCGCCGTGGGCCTGACCCCGCTGCTGCCGCTCGGGCTGGGAGCAGTGACCTCGCTGTCCGTCTTCGTCTTCGTCGCCGCCGGCTGGGGTGTGCGCTGGTTCATCCGTCGCCGCCGCGCAGGCGACAACAGCGCAGACCCGCACGATGCCGCCCACTCGCAGCACTCAACCCGAGAGGAGAGCCGCCGATGAGCGCCGTCAGCTTCCTCATCGCCCTTGCCGGGCTGAGCCTCGGAACCTATCTCATGCGCTTCGCCGGTGTGAAGGTGGGAGCGGCCATCGCCACGAAGGGGCGCCGGCGGACCCCGGCGACCGCCTCGGCAGGGCCTGACTCCTCTGTGGGGGCCGACGCCTCCGCAGGCGTGGACGGACAGGGCACAACCGCCCCTGCAGGGGTCGCGGGGCAGGGCACAGCCGCCTCGGCGGGGGCCGGTGATTCGGCCGACTCGACCGAGCGCGTGACGATGTGGATGGACCGGGCCACGGTCGTGCTCATCGGCGCCGTCTTCGCCACGACCGCGGTCTTCGACGGCACTGACATCGCCGATCCGGCCCGCCTCATCGGCGTCGGCGCCGGCGTTCTCGCCTCGATTCTGCGCGTGCCGATGCTGCTCGCCGTCGTCATCGGCATGGGCGTGTGCGCGCTCATCCGCACCACCGGGATCCTCTGAGCAGGGACGGCAGGCACCCACTGTGAAAGCCGTGGGATGCGGGTGGGCAATTGCCGAGGATCTCCCGCCCGGAACTGCCCCGAAAGCCCGAGATTGCTAGGCTGGGACCATGGAATACATCGCGGGCTTTCAGCGTCTCGTCTTTCTTGCCCTGACGGTGGCCGCATTCGTCGTCCAGCTCTGGGCGTTCATCGACTGCCTCCGCTTCAAGGACGAGAACTACCGTGCCGTGGACAAACAGAGCAAGAAGTTCTGGGTCATCCTCCTCGGCGTCGGACTCGCGCTCGCCCTCATCGCCCTGCCGCCGATGGGCATGAGCATGATCTTCCTCAACATCATCGC
This sequence comes from Brevibacterium sediminis, assembly GCF_024895295.1. Taxonomy (NCBI): domain Bacteria; kingdom Bacillati; phylum Actinomycetota; class Actinomycetes; order Micrococcales; family Brevibacteriaceae; genus Brevibacterium; species Brevibacterium sediminis. The sequence continues at coordinate 266,094 of NZ_JAHQRN010000003.1, forward strand.
CCTTGTCGCCGGCATCGTCTACCTCACCGATGTGCGCCCGAAGGTCCGCGCCGTCGACCCGCGCTACCGCAACCGCTGACCGACTTGACGCCGCAACAGCATTCGCGGACCCGATCGGCAAGCGCCCAGCACACGCTGACTAGACTCACCCTATGAGCACCGACCTCAACCTGCCGGGCCCCGAATCCGGCTTCATCGCCACGTTCGGAAGCGGCGAGCCGCACACCCTCTTCGGCCACGGATTCGCCGGCGCGATCCGCGACACCCGCCCCTTCGGCACCGGCATCACCGGCACCCGCCACTTCCTCCACCTGCCCGGACACGGCGGCCGCCCCTCACCTGGCCCCGGCTGGACCTACCCGCAGATCGCCGAGGTGCTCGCCGACGCAGTGAGCACCACCTCGGCGAGCCGAGCGCTGGGCGTCTCGATGTCCGCCGGAGGACTCCTCCACCTGCTGAGCATCGCCCACCCCATGACCCGCGGTCTCGACAAGATCGCCCTCGTCCTCCCCGCCTCCTTCACCGGGTTCCCCGCCGAGGTGGCCGCCGCCAACCGCTCCCACCTGGAGAGACTGCGCCGCCTCGTCGCCGATGAGAACATCGACGGCATCGTCGAACTCATGCTCTCCCGCGAACCCGCCGAGGTGGCCCAGATGCTTCCCGCGCGTGCTTGGACCAAGGCGAAGGCCGAGAACCTCGTCCACACGGACATGTCCGACGGACTCGGACTCGCCCTCGAAATCGCTGTCGCGGATACCGAAGAGGCAGCCCGGAACCTGCGCTCCTTCCCGGGCGATGTCCTCGTGCTCACCCACGAAGACGACCCAGCACATCCGGTCCCCGTCGCCGAAGCCATCCACCGTGCGATTCCGAACTCCCGCCTCGAGGTGCTCCCTGCCGGATCGATCTTGTGGCGCGGCCGTCATGACGTACGGCGCATCCTCGGCGAGTTCTTCGGTTAGGCACCGGCTTCGACCAGGCGCCGGCTTCGGTTGGGCACCGGCTTCCATCAGGCACCGGCTTCGGTTAGTCACGTCCTTCGGTGAGGTTCTGGATTCGGTTCAGCGCTGGTTTCGGCTGGTCACCCGACAGAGGTCGTTGGCTAGACTGTCTCCGTGCGCATCTCCGTCCTCTCCCTCCACACCTCGCCCGTCGCCCAACCCGGCCAGGGCGACGCCGGAGGAATGAACGTCTACGTCGACCAATCCGTGCGCGCGCTCGCCGCCGCCGGACACCGAGTCGACGTGTTCACCGCCGACCCCGGCGGACTCGACGGCACGGGAGGCAGTGCAGAAGTCGCTGTCGACGGAGCCGGCGCTGGTCGGGGACGCGGCGCGGGCCCCTCCGAGGGTCAGAGTGCGAGGCTGGAGATCACCGAATCCATCACCCTCCACCACCTGCCGGTCGGCGCCGCGACGAAGGACGAACTCGCCGACGCGATCGACGAACTCGCCGACCTGCTCAATGCCCACCCCGACTTCCGCTCCGCCGATCTCATCTGGAGCCACTATTGGATCTCCGCCGAGGCGGCCCTGCGCGCCCGTGACAACGCCGCCGAGTCCGGAGACAGCGGCACCGAGTCCGGAGACAGCGGTGCCGACGCCGTTGTCGGGGTCGGGCAGGACCGTGCGGCGCAGGCTCCGATCGCGGTGAGCATGCACACGATCGGGGCCGTGAAGAACCGCGATTCCGACACCAGCCACGAACGACCCCAACGACTCGAAGCCGAAGAGCGCATCGCCGCCGAGGCCGATCTGCTCGTCGCCGCCACCCCCGCCGAACGTCGCGATCTCGTGTCGGAGCTCCACGCCGACCCCGACTCGGTCGTCGTCGCCCGACCGGGTGTCGATCACGCGCTCTACGCACCGGACTCACAGTCGGACGCGCGCAAGCGTCTGGGATTCGACTCGGACGAGGCGATCGTCCTCTACGTCGGGCGTATGCAGTTCATCAAAGGCACGGACGTCGCCGTCGACGCCCTGGCCGATCTGCGGGAACGCAACCCGCACCTGGCCTCCCGAACCCGCGGTATCCTCCTCGGAGCCGCCTCGGGGGCAGGCGTCGAAGCAGGCGGGGGAGAGGTCCGACCGTCCTCGACGTATCTGCGGGAGCTGACCGCGGCGATCGCGAGCGAACCCAGCGTCGAGGTCCGCCCGCCCGTTCCCTCCCACATCCTCGTCGACTACTACCGGGCCGCTGACCTGCTCATCGTCCCCTCCCGCAGCGAATCCTTCGGACTCGTGGCCGCCGAAGCGGCCGCCTCCGGTCTGCCCGCGATCGCCTCGGCGGTGGGAGGACTCCCGGAAATCGTCGAACACGGACATTCGGGACTGCTCATCGCCGATCACAACCCGCACCACTGGGCGACGGCGATCGAAACGCTGCTCACTGACACGCAGCTGCGAGCCGAACTCGCCGGCCATGCCGTCGACCGTGCCGAACGCTTCGACTGGGGCCACACCGTCGCAGCCGTCCTCGACGCTGTGCCGGACATTTCCGGCGTATCTGCGCGGCGCTCGGAAGCGCTGGGAGCGTGCTGAACGACTAGAGTCGGCGGTGAGCACGAGAGCCGAGCGAAAGGCGTGAGAGCATGAGCACCGACACCGAGGCGATCCTGTCCGGAGTGCGCACCTGGGCCGAGAGCAACGACGTTCCTGTCGATTCGATCGAGGATGCGGAGATCGTCGTCACCCTGCCGGGGGAGAAGAAGCTCAAGACGAACGTGGCGATCAGCGTCTTCGCTCGCACCGCCCATCTGCAGGCGTTCGTCATCCGTCATCCAGACGAGAACTCGGCCGCATTCAATCGGTGGCTGCTGCTGAAGAACCTCAAACCCGGGCCGGTGGCATTTGCGATCGACAGCCTCGGCGATGTCTATCTGCGCGCGAGCGTGCCCCGAGAGCACCTGCTCGATGACCTCGACGGACTTCTCGGGGCGATGCTCGCCACGGCGGACTCCTCATTCAATGAACTCCTCCAGATCGGGTTCCTCACCGGAATGAAGAAAGAGTGGGCCTGGAGGGTCGGCCGGGGCGAGTCGACGCGCAACCTCGCGGCCTTCGAGAAGGTGCTCAGCGGGGATGACAACGAATTCCTCGGCACCTTCGGTGACGCCGATTCCGAACCCCCGGCGGTGTCGGCCGATCGTGCGAGTGACGGCTCGCGCTCATGAGTGCGTCCACCTCCAAGCCGGCGAGCGTCGACGAATACATCGACTCATTCGACGACGAGCGACACCGAGCTTTCCTCACCCGGCTGCGCGAGCTCAGTCGTGCCGCTGCACCGCGAGCCGAGGAGAGCCTCAAATGGGGCAGCCCCGCCTATGCCCTCGGCTCGATCCTGTTCGTGTTCGCCGGGTACAAGAAGCACGCGAACGTCGTCTTCACTCCCAGCACGAAAGACGTCTTCGCCGACCGTCTGCAGGACTTCGACACCGGTAAGGGCTCGATCAAACTGCCCTATGACGGCGAGATTCCGACCGAGCTGCTGACCGAGATGATCGCCCACCGGATCCGCGAATTCGAGGTCGACGGAGTGAAGTGGATGTGAGGGCGCGCCGGTCTCAGTCGAGGGGCAGCTTCATTCCCTCGTGGCTGGCGACATAGCCGAGTCGGTCATAGAAACGCTGAGCACCGGTGCGCGACTTATCAGTGGTGAGCTGAACGAGTCCGGCGCCGAAGCGACGTCCGCACTCGTGAGCCCATTCGAAGACCGCCGTGCCGAGCCCGATGCCCTGAGCCGAGGGGCCGACTCGCACCGCCTCGATCTGCAGGCGGAGCGTGCCGCGGCGAGACAGGCTGGGCAGCAGACTCAGCTGCAGGGTCCCGACGACGGTCGTGCCGTCGTGAGTCTGGCCAGTTGATCGGGTCTGATCGGCCGATTCGGCCTGTTCGGCTGACTCGGCCCGGCCTGGCGTGTCAGCCTGTCCTGCTGCTTCGGTGATGGCGACGAGGAGCTGATTGGGATCGGCGTCGATGAGCGCGAACGCACGAGCATAGGGGGCCGCATCCTCGGCGTCGGGGATGGCAGGTGCAGCGCAGGCTGCGACAGCGCCCGCACGGTCGACCACTTCGACGTCGGCCTCACGGGCGGCCCCGAGCACGTCGTCACGCAGGAGCGCAACAATGGCCGACACATCGGCCTCGGTCGCGCGGCGGATGACGAACGTCCGGCCCGCCAGGTCCAGGGTCTGACGGGAGAACCCGTCGAAGCCTCGGCCCGATTCGCCCTGACCCGATTCGCCCTCGCCCGGGGCTGCCTCGGTGGTCATCAGCCCGCGATCCCAGCGGAGGTCGCTCCGGCAGTGGCCGGCTCACGGCCCGCCGCATCGACCGGCGGCTTGCCGTAGGGACGACGCGCGAAGAGCGAGGCCAGCACGGCGCCGGAGACGTTGTGCCACACGCTGAAGACGGCTCCGGGCAGTGCTGCCAGCGGTGAGAAGTACGTGGTGGCCAGGGTCGATGCCAGACCGGAGTTCTGGAGTCCGACCTCGAACGACAGTGCGCGACGGGTCGGGGTGTCGAGACGGCAGGCCGCGGCCACACCGTAGCCGACACCGAGCCCGAGCAGATTGTGCGTGACGACGGCCAGCAGAACGAGCACACCGGCAGTGGCGATCGAACTCGCGGATCCGGCTACGACGATCGAGACGATATAGGCGATGGCGATCGAGGCCAGCCACGGCAGCACCGGCGAGATCTTGTCGACGAACTTCGACGCGAACACGCGGACGAGGACGCCGACGATGACCGGCACGAGCACCGTCTGGCAGATCGAGACGAACATCGACCAGAACGGCACGTCCATGTACGAACCGGCCAGCCACAGAGTCAGCAGCGGGGTGAGCACCGGAGCGAGCAGCGTCGACAGGGTCGTGATCGACACCGACAGTGCTGTGTCGCCCTTGGCCAGATAGGTGACGACATTCGACGCAGTGCCGCCGGGCGCGCAGCCGACGAGGATGACGCCGACGGCGATCTCGGTCGGAAGCGAGTACACGGTCACGACGAGGAGGCCGAGCAGCGGCATCGCCACGAACTGAGTGACGACTCCGAGCACCGCAATCCACGGCCGCTTCGCGATGCGGGCGAAGTCGGGCAGCGTCAGGGTCAGGCCCATGAAGAACATGACCACGCCGAGCGCCCAGGTGATCGACGGCGCCAGGGGAGTGAAGGCATCGGGCAGCAGGAACCCGAGCACTCCCGCAATGACGACGAGGACCGGCAGAGCCGTGACGGCGATGATCGAACTGCGATCGGCAGCGGGAGCGGCTGTGCCTCCGGAAGCCTGATGTGCTGGCGTTTGTGACATGGGTCCAGGCTACTCCGACGATTTTGTCATTCGAGACACACGCCCAGAAATTGAGACCCGATCGGCGAGGAGGAGCGGCTGGGTGTTGGCGGGCCACCTCCGGAGGAGACCGGCGGTGATGACGGTCGTCGGCGACCGAGACTGAATGGTCGTGTCAAAATGGAGCCATGACGTATAACCTCATCCTGCTGCGCCACGGCGAAAGCGAATGGAACCAGAAGAATCTGTTCACCGGATGGGTCGACGTGACCCTCACCGACAAAGGCCGTGCTGAAGGCAAGCGCGCCGGCGAGCTGCTGCGCGAGAAAGACCTCATCCCCGATGTCGTCTACACCTCGCGGCTCAAGCGTGCGATTCTGACCGCGAACATCGCACTCGAGGCAGCGGACCTGTCCTGGCTCGACGTCCACCGCAGCTGGCGCCTCAACGAACGCCACTACGGCGCACTGCAGGGCAAGAACAAGAAGGAGATCCGCGACGAGTTCGGCGAAGAGCAGTTCATGACCTGGCGCCGCTCCTTCGATACTCCGCCGCCGGCCCTGGCCGACAGCTCGGAATTCTCTCAGGCCGGTGAAGCCCGCTACGCCAACCTCGGCGATGCGCTGCCCCGCACCGAATGCCTCGCCGACGTCATCGATCGCCTGCTGCCCTACTGGTACGACACCCTCGTGCCCGAACTCACCGTCGGCAAGACCGTGCTCGTGGCCGCCCACGGCAACTCGCTGCGTGCGCTGGTCAAGCACCTCGATGGGATTTCCGATGCCGATATCACCGGGCTGAATATCCCCACCGGCATTCCGCTGCACTACGAGCTCACCGAGGACTTCACCCCGGTCACCCCCGGCGGAACCTACCTCGATGCCGAAGCGGCAGCGGCCGCCATCGGCCAGGTCGCCAACCAGGGGCGCTGACCCCCGGCCCCACCGCAGACGGGGCGGGATCCGTTCGGGCTCGGGCGCCGAGACGACACTCGGACGCCGAACCCCGGCCCCACTCATGCACCGATCGAGTCGGTCTTCCCGGCGATCGCCTTCATCTCTTCGAGCAGAAAGGCGATCGCGGGGGAGGCCGACATCGATTTCCGCCACACCAGTGAGATCGTGCGGGCAATGCTCGGATCATCGAGCGGCACCGCCACGACATCGGCCGGCAGGTGCGGCCTACCCAACCGCGGCACGAGCGCCAACGCCCCGACAGCTCGGACGAATTCGATCTGCGTGTCGTACTCGATTGCCCAGTAGTCGATCTGCGGCTTGCTGCCGAGCTCCTCGAACAGTGCCGTCAGCCATCGATGGCACACGGCATTGCGCGGAGCCGATACGAACATCTCGCCGAGCAGATCGCTGCGGGTCACCTCGGTGCAGGCGGCCAGATGATGATCCCGGTGCATGACGATATCGGCCCGATCCACGGTGATCGTCTCCGAGATCAGCGTCGCGGGCAGGTGCAGCGAGGACGAATCCCAGCCGAAGACGAGCGAGGCATCGATCCTGCCGGCCGTGACCATCTCGATGAGCTCGTCCGGCTCCTCCTCGAAGTTCGACACCGTCAGCTCCGGCGCCGAGACGGCCAATCGCGGCAGCGCGGGTACGAGCAGTCCGCGGATCCCCGTCGAGAACCCGCCGACCGTGATCCGTCCCCGCGGCTCACCTGACTGCGCTCGGGCCGCGGTCTCCAGACTCTCCAGCTCCTCCAGCAGCCCGGCCCCGCGTCGGCTGAGCTCCCGGCCCACCGGTGTCAGCGCAATGCCGCGGCCCGTCCGCTCAGTCACCGGTGCACCGAGATAGCGCGAGAGCTTCTGCAGCTGATGGCTCACCGCCGCCGGCGTATATCCCAGAGACTCGGCCGTCGCCGTGACCGAACCGAGCGAATCGAGGGCGACGAGGGTGCGCAGGGCAACAGTATCGATCATCAAATTATCTTAATGAAACAGTGGACGGACTTTCAATGGAAATTTGACGACGGGGCTGGAATGCTGGAGTTATGCGCTCGGTCCACTACATGCTCGCCCTCCTCGTCGTCGTTCTCTGGGGAGTCAACTTCATCTTCATCGACCTCGGTCTGCGCGACTGGCCGCCGCTGCTCCTCGTCGCCGCCCGATTCACCTTCGTCGTGGTGCCCGCGATCTTCTTCGTCCGCTTCCCCCGTGGCTCCTTCGGCCGCATACTCCTCATCGGCACCTTCATGTCGGCCGGCCAGTTCGGCCTTCTCTACACCTCCATGGCGCTCGGCCTGCCCGCCGGCCTGACCTCGATCGTCATCCAGATCCAAGCCGCGTTCACCGTCATCGTCGCGGCCCTCGTGCTGCACGAGATCCCGAGTCGCCGCCAGATCATCGGCATCCTCATCGGCCTCGTCGGCCTGGCCGTCATCGGTCTGAGCCTGCAGGCGAACGTGCCGATCGTCGCCTTCCTCGTCGCGGTCGGCGCCGCCCTGTCCTGGGCGACGGGCAACGTCATCGCGCGCGGCGTGAAACCCGGCACGAACGGAGTGCAGATGACGGTGTGGTCGGCTCTCGTCGTACCGATTCCGATGGTCGCACTGTCGACGGTCATCGACGGACCCGCCGAGGTGGCCCATGCACTCACGCACCCGACCTGGGGTGTCGTGGCCTCGGTCGTCTACACCGCCGGACTGGCATCGCTGGTCGGCTATGTCATCTGGAACTCGCTGCTCGCTCGCTTCCCGGCCTCGCAGGTCGCGCCGTTCTCCCTGCTCGTCCCGCCGGTCGGAGTGCTCTCCGCCTGGATCGTGCTCGGAGACCGCCCGAGCATCGCCGAACTCATCGGCGGAGTTCTGCTGCTCCTCGGTGTCGCCGTGACGACGGGAGTGCTCAAGAATCTGGCCCGCGGCATCAGGAACGGGCCCAGACGTCGCCGAAAGATCGTCGTCAGACAGGCGCCGGAAGAGGTCTCGGCCTCCAGCTGAGGCTTCGGTCGCGTCAGTGAACCGCTGGCGCAGAATGCGCGAAGCGCCCCGACAGTGTCGGGGCGCTTCGCTCGATTCGTGCTTCGTCGAGCCGGGTTCCTACTTCTTCGACAGGTAGGGTTCCCAGTTTCCGGTGAGCAGATACTCGACCTTCTGCGACACGGACACTGCGTGATCACCGAAGCGCTCGTAGTAGCGCGAGAGCAGGGTGACATCGGCGATATGACGGGGAGCCAGCGAACCGGCCGGGGCTTCGCCGAGCTTCCCGAACACGCTCAGGTGAAGCTCGTCGAGTTCTTCGTCGATGGCGTTGATCGTGGGCACATCGGACAGGCCGGGATTCGAGAGCAGGCTCTGCGTCGCCTCGGCGATCCTCTCACCGGACTCGCCCATCCGCGCGAACGTCGATTCGAAGCCCTCGGGGATTGCGGACTCGGGATAGCGGATGCGCACCTGCTGGGCGATGTGACGGGCGAGGTCGCCCATGCGCTCGAGCGATGCCGACATCCGCAGCGAACCGATGACGGCACGCAGATCTGCGGCCACCGGAGCTTGCAGGGCGAGCATCTCGGCGGCCTGCTGATCGAGGGTGAACTGCATATTGTCGATGACGGAGTCGGCCTCGATGACCTGCTCCGCCAGCTCGAGATCATTCGAATGCAGCGACTGATTGGCCAGGCGGATGGCGTCGAGGACCTTGGTGGACATGCCGACCAGCTGGGTGGCCAGATCGTCCAATTCGTTTCTGAAGACTTCGCGCATGAACTGCGGTTCCTTAACTCTCGATTGTGACAATCTGGAGTGACTGTCGGCGGTGCTGGGTGTCTTGAGGGGTGCCGGCGCTTCCGATCCGCACCCTCAGCGGGGGAAAGCAGAAGGCAGGAACGGCAGGGAGCGCAGGCACACAGACGTCAGCATCGCACGATCGAGTGAACGACTCCAGACGGGAAGGTGAATTCCTCGGCAAATACTTCCAGCAGAAGTGAATTCGGTGCGCCGGGACGATGGACAGCGCCTAAGCTTGAGGCTGTGGATCTCTTAGTCGTGGCGGTCCTGACCGGCGTCGTCGGCCTGGGCCTGGGTATAGCGGGAATTCTTGCGTTCCGATTCAGCGAACGCTCCCGCGATGCTGCCGATCTGCATTCCGAGGACGACCTGCCCGAAGGCATCGCCGAAGTGCTGGCCGTTCTGCCCTCGGCCGCGATCGTCATCGACGCCGGTGACGACGTCGTCAAGGCGTCGCCGGCCGCATACACGTTCGGCCTGGTCAGGGGGCATTCGCTGGCATCGCCCGAGATGCTGCGGGTCGTCGGCCGCGTCCGCGCGCGCGGTCTCATCGAAGAGATCGACCTCGAGCAGACACGGGAGAACTCCGATTCCGTGCTCCGCTACCTCCACGCCCGCGTCGCTCCCTTGGGCACCTCCTTCGTCCTCGTCCTCTGCGACGATCAGACCGAATCCAAGCGCGTCGACGCCGTCCGCCGTGACTTCGTCGCCAACGTCTCCCACGAGCTCAAGACGCCGATCGGTGCGATGGCACTGCTCGCCGAGGCGGTCACCGACTTCGCCGACGATCCGGCCGCTGTCGAACGCTTCGGCGGGCGGATGCAGCGGGAGTCGAAGAGGCTGACCCAGCTCGTCCAGGAGATCATCGACCTCTCCCGCGTCCAGGACCACGCCGCTCCCGCGACGACCGAGAAGATCTCCGTCGCCGAGGTGGTCGACGATGCCGCTGACCGTGCCCGGACAGGGGCGGAAGGCAAGAACATCCACATCGAGGTCTCCCCGCCGAGCGATCTGCTCATCGAAGGCAATTACGAACTGCTCGTCAACGCGGTGCGCAACCTCATCGACAATGCCGTGAACTACTCGCCCGAGGGCACCCGCGTCGGCGTCGGAGTCGACCTCGTCGACGAGCGCATCGAGATCGCCGTGACCGACCAGGGCATCGGGATGACCGCCCAGGACACCGAGCGCGTCTTCGAACGCTTCTACCGAGTGGACCCGGCACGCTCCCGGATCACCGGCGGCACCGGACTGGGGCTGAGCATCGTCAAGCACATCGTCGCCACCCACGGCGGTGAGGTGCGTGTGTGGAGTCAGCTGAACAAGGGCTCGACGTTCACGATCGTGCTCCCGTTGGCCGGAACTGCAACCGAAGCCTCCGCTGCCGATTCGGCCCCGGCAGGGGTCCTCATCGAACATTCCGCGGATTCGACCGGGACCGCCTCGGCGGATGACGAACCGACCGGAGCCGCCTCGGCGACAGAGGGCGAGTCCACGGGGACCGCCTCGGCGGATGACGATGGGCACGGAACCGCCGCGTCCGGCGCGGACGACCCGGCCGGCGACAACGACGCGCCCTCCGGTGATAATGGAGACGGCGGGGCGACCGCCGACCCACCCAAGGAACTGACCGAAGAAAGCGAACAAAGGAAGCTCACAACGTGACTCGTATTCTGCTTGTCGAGGACGAAGATTCGTTCTCGGACCCGCTGTCGTACCTGCTCGGTAAGGAAGGGTACGAGGTGACGGTCGCCGATGACGGGCTCAAGGCTCTGGCGGAGTTCGACCGCACCGGCGCCGATCTGGTTCTGCTCGACCTCATGCTGCCCGGCGCCTCCGGCACCGAGGTGTGCCGCGAGCTGCGGGCGAAGTCCAATGTGCCGATCATCATGCTCACGGCCAAGGATTCGGAGATCGACAAGGTCGTGGGACTCGAGCTCGGCGCCGATGACTATGTGACGAAGCCGTACTCCTCACGTGAGCTGCTGGCTCGCGTGCGAGCCGTGCTGCGCCGCAATGTCGAGACCGAGGAATTCGAGGACGAGTCCGTGCTCGAAGCCGGGGGAGTGCGCATCGACGTCGAACGCCACGTCGTGTCCGTGCGTGGTGAAGAGCAGTCCATGCCGCTCAAGGAGTTCGAGCTGCTCGAGATCCTCGTGCGCAACTCCGGCCGCGTGATGACCCGCGGTCAGCTCATCGACCGGATCTGGGGCGAGGACTACGTGGGCGATACGAAGACGCTCGACGTCCACGTCAAGCGACTGCGTGCGAAGATCGAGGAGAACCCGTCGGAGCCGCGTCTGCTCACCACGGTGCGCGGGCTCGGGTACAAGTTCGAAGCCTGAGGGCGCCATCCGGCGAAGCCGGGTTGGTGAGGTCGGGATCGCTGGCCGGACGTGAATGCAGAAGGAGCCGCTCACATCTGTGAGCGGCTCCTTCTGTGCTCTCGCGCGGGACGGGTCCCGGTGCTCGAGGAAGGCGGATCAGCCGTTGGCTGTCGCGGTTCCCTCCGCGGAACCGGCATCCTCGGTCGGCATGTCCGACGGGGACTCGGACGGCGATTCCGACGGCACGTACTCGTTGTAATACGGCAGGGTGTCGGTGAGGAGCTGAGTTTCGATGACCTTCTCTTCGCCGCCGTTCTTGACGGTGATGTCGACGAGGTCGCCGGGCTTCGCCTTGAGGCTGTCGACGGTGACGACTTCCTTGGACGAGGTCTCGGGGCTCTTCGGGTCCTGGACGAAGGTGTCGCCGGACTTGATCGATTCGCTCACCGTGGTGCCGGCGACCTCGATGGACACCTTGGCGGTGGAGTCACCCTTGTTGATGAGGGTGAAGAACAGCTGAGCCGGACCGGAGCTCTCCTGATCCGTGATGAGCATGAGCCCACGGACCTCGACGTCGCCGACGGCTCCCGAGGCTCCATCGCCGCCGTTGTAGTGGTATTCGGCGGTCTGATGGGGAGACAGCAGGCTTGCACATCCGCTGACGGGGATAACGAGAGCGAGTGCGGCAACGGCGAGAGCCGCGCGGTTGTGCCGTTTCATTATGCTCCTTGAAGTGGCAATACAAGATCAGTCTGTATACTACCCGGTTTTTGACCCGCTGTAGAACCGGGTGGTCGGAGTGGACGAGGTTCCGCGACGCTCGGGCGCGTCGCGGTTGAAGTTTCGGTGAAGAGGCAGCGAAGTTCGGTCTGCATCGCGGTTGGTCGAGGATCTCGGCCGAGCTTCGCGGCAATGCGCCCTCTCCCGATGTACTCGCTGGCAGAGGCGGCAGCCGGGCTCATCGCGGTGCGCGGCAGAGGCGGAGCCTAGCATGAAGATTCGCTACCCTGAGCGATTTCTGTGGCGAGCCTCATGGTAAACTGGTATTCCGCGAAAGGGGTTTGAAGAGAATATGAGTTTCCAGGTCGGCGACACTGTTGTCTATCCACATCACGGTGCAGCGACAATCCAAGAAATCAAGAAACGTGCCATCAAAGGTGAGGAGAAGCTGTATCTCAAGCTCCAGGTCGCCCATGGCGATCTCGTGATCGAAGTTCCGGCAGAGAACTGCGATCTGGTCGGTGTGCGAGATGTCGTCGGTGAAGAAGGCGTTGAAAAGGTCTTCAACGTCCTGCGTGCCGAATTCGTCGAAGAGCCCGCGAACTGGTCCCGTCGATACAAGGCCAATGTCGAGAAGCTGCAGTCCGGTGACGTCATCAAGGTAGCCGAGGTCGTCCGTGATCTCTGGCGCCGAGAGCAGGACCGTGGCCTGTCGACCGGCGAGAAGCGCATGCTCTCGAAGGCCCGCCAGATCCTCGTCTCCGAACTCGCACTGGCCGAGAAGAAGGAAGAGTCCGAAGCGGAAGCTCTGCTGGACGAAGTGCTCGCATCCTGAGCACCTGTGTCATCGTCCCGGCCGCAGGGTCGGGATCCCGTCTGGGCTGCGGCGAGCCGAAGGCCTTCGTCCGTGTGAACGGTCGGACCCTTCTGGCCCGCAGCCTCGAGACGATCATCTCCTCGGGAGTCGCCTCCGCAATCGTGGTGGCCGCTCCCGAGGATTTCCTTTTGCAGGCGCAAGAAGAAATCGCCGAAGCAGCCACGCGGATGAAATGCGAAATTTCAATTACAGCCGTAGCAGGTGGCAGTGATCGCAATTCTTCGGTGCAAACAGCCTTGAAACTTAACCGAGATGCGGAGTACGTCCTCGTTCATGATGCGGCGAGGTGTCTGACCCCGCCTGATGTGTTCACCCGAGTGGTCGCCGCGCTGCAATCCGGCGCCGAGGCGGTCGTTCCGGTTCTGCCGATGGTCGACACCGTGCGGAGGGTCGTTTCGCACGAGACCGTCGGTGCGGATTCGAGCTCAGGTGCAGGCACGGGTGCGGAGCGCGCTTCCGATGGGATTGTTTGGTCGATCCACGGCGATTCTGGCGCTGAAACCACCGCGGATCGACCAGGCAATCGAGATCTTGCCGTCGCTGTGGGCGCCGGCGGGCGTGCAGTGGTGCGGGGCGACCTCGACCGGGCCGAGCTGCGACGGGTCCAGACGCCTCAAGGGTTCCGCGCCGAGGTGCTCAGGCGGGCCCATGACGAGTTTGCTGCCGACTGGGTCGGCGCGTCAGAAAGGGCTGGCTTGGCCGATGGCACTGTCACGACCGATGACGCTTGCCCAACCGACGGCGCGGGCTCGACTGCAGAGGCAGGTCCGACGGCCGGGGAAGGCCGGCAGGGCAGAGTGCTGCCGACGGACGATGCGGGGCTCGTCGAACGCCTCGGCGTTGAGGTTGTCGCCGTCGACGGTGACGAAGAGGCGCTGAAGATCACCTATCCGCTCGACCTCGTCCTCGCGGAACAGCTCGCCCGGATGCGTGCCGGAGCTGTCGTCCCCGGACCGGGCGCGCCGGATTCGGCGAAGGAGACGCGATGAATCAGATCATTCCACGCATCGGCACCGGCGTCGATGTCCATGCCTTCGCCGCCGATCCCGCACGCGAACTGTGGGTCGCGGGACTGCTGTGGCCGGGCGAACGAGGACTCGAAGGGCACTCGGACTCCGATGTGGCCGCCCACGCCTGCTGCGACGCGCTGTTCTCCGCCGCGGGGCTCGGCGACCTCGGTGAGCACTTCGGGGTCGATCGTCCGGAATTCGCCGGTGCCTCGGGTTCGGTGCTGCTCGCCGAGGCGGCCCGCATCGTGCGCGCGGCGGGTTTCGAGATCGGAAACATCTCCGTCCAGGTGATCGGCAATCGACCGAAGATCGGCACGCGCCGTGCAGAGGCCCAACAGGTGCTGTCGGCTGCTGCCGGCGCACCCGTGTCGGTCTCGGGCACCACCTCTGACGGACTCGGACTGACCGGGCGAGGCGAAGGAATCGCCGCCATCGCCACCGCCTTGATTCATCCGAACTGATTCAACAGCTCTGAACCACCAGAATCGAGTCAGACGCACTTCTCTGTTCGAACCGAGCCAGGTGCGCCGAGGAAGGAACAAGCAGTGAGAGTCCTCTTCCAAGGAGCCGGCGCCATCGGCATCGCCGGGGCCGCGCTCTTCACCGATGGCCATGAGGTCGCCGTCGTCTCCCGCACCGCTGGTCCCAATGGGCGGGCGACCTATCCGCGACGTGTGAGCGTGTTCGACCCGACCCATTCGCGCAAGGTGGGAGTTGGAGACGGCAGCTGCAGGCAAGGAAGCGGACGAGCCGGAGGCAGCAACGAGGGCGAGATCGGGGGAGCTGAAGGCCGGCGTGCGGGCTCGATCGATGGCTGGTCGGTGACTCGCGTAGCTGCGACTCGACGGGTGACGATCTCAGACTGGGCTGCTGCTGCCGCAGATGGGAGCTGGGACCTCATCGTGCTCACGACTAGGCCGGATGATCTCGATGCAGAGGTGGTCTCGGCGATTCGGGACATCTCGCCCGCGTTCATTGCGACGACGAGCCAGGTCGAGGGAGACCTCGATCGAGCACGAGCAGTCTTCCCCGGCACTCAAGCAGTCATATTCGGACCCGCGTTCCTCTCCGAACGCCTGGACCCAGGCGCGCCGGCTGAGGTTGTGCGCGCTGAGGGCAGCCGTGCCGGGGATGCCGACGGAGGTGTGCGTACAGAGGGTAACCGGGCCGAGGAAGCCGACGGAGGTGTGCTCACAACCGGCGGTCTCGACGGAGTGGTCGGCAGAAAGGCCGAACCCGGGCATGAAGTGACGTTCTGGGCACCTGCGGGTGCGCCCCGGTTCTTCGTCGCAGGACCGTCGACCGCGGTGCGTGCGCTTGTCAGCAGGCTGGGTCGACTCGTACTGCCGGTGCCGATGGAGGCCGTGCTTCTGCCGCCGGCGGTGTTCATTCCCTTCGTCGCCGAACTCAGCGTCCGCAACGGCAGCTGGGTCGCACTGAAATCACACCTTGACCGCCCTGCGAAGGCTGCGAGCGAGGCCGTGCGGACCCGCCTCGGGGTGCAGGTTCCCGTGTTCGGTTCCGCCGCGCACGTCGTGCTCGAAGCAGTCGAGAGGATCGTGCCGATCGACGTGACGAACTATGCGGGCAGGCACTTTGCCCGGCACGTGGGCCAGTCGCGGGACATGCTCGCCGGCTGGGCGGAATCGGCAGATCCAGCCCACGCCCTGCGGGAGCTCGTTGCTGCATTGGACGCACTTGACGATTGAGGCTCGACGAGTTCAGATGCCCGCATTGGACGAAGGCTGCGACTGAGCAACCGGCCGCGAGGGAGATCGCAACGGTCCGGCCGCTGGAGATTGCCGCGGTCCGGGGGTGGGGGACTGCCGCGGTCCGGGCACGGAAGCCGACAGCCGCCTCGGTGGCGGTGAACGGCGGGCTCAGACCTTCGCGTTCGGGTGACGCTTCGTGACGATGAGGCCGATGAGGTAGAGCGCGACGACGAAGATGAGTGTGCCGACGATCTGGAAGCGCACGGATTCGACGGTCAGGCCGAGTCCGATGATCACAGCGATTCCGGCCAAGGTGACATACGACAGCCAGGGGTAGCCCCACATGCGCAGCGGCAGGGACTGGCCGGCCGCCTCGGCGCGACGACGCAGAACGATCTGCGATACGAGGGTGGCGACCCAGGTGACGATGAGCGTGGAGCCGACGATGTTGAGCAGGACCCCGAGGACTTCGGCGGCCCAGAAATAGTTGAGTGCGACGGCGACGAAGCCGAACGCCGAGGTGGCCAGCACCGCAGGCACGGGCACCCCGCGGCGATTGGTGCGGCCGAGCCCGCGCGGCAGCATGGACCGCTGCGACATCGAGAACGACATTCGGGACGCTCCGTAGATGTTCGCGTTCATCGACGACAGCAGCGCGATGACGATGACCGCGGCGAGCAGCGAGGCGATGAACGGCAGTCCCGCGGTCTCGAGAACGGCCACGAAGGGGGACTCCGCCAGGCGGTCGTCCGTCCACGGCAGGACGAGGACGATGATCGCCACCGACCCGATGTAGAGGAACAGTATGCGCCACACGATCGTCTTGATCGCCTGGGAGACGCTGCGTTCGGGGTTCGCGGTCTCGGCCGCGGCGACCGCAACGATCTCGATGCCGCCGAAGGCGAACGCGACGACGAGCAGTCCGGCGGCGATGCCGGAGATGCCGGTGGGCATGAACCCGTCGGCGAAGATCTGCGCGGGCGGTTCGGCCGGGGTCCACCCCAACAGGTATGCGGCACCGAGGACGACGAAGAGGACGACGAAGGCAACCTTGATGAGTGAGAACCAGAACTCGAACTCACCGAAGCTGCCCGAAGTGGTGAGGTTGATGGCCGTGAAGACGAGCATGATCGCCAAGGCGATGACCCACTGGGGGACTGCCGGAATATAGGAAGCGGCGATCTGCGCGGCGGCGGTGGCCTCGGCGGCGACGACGAGGCACAGCTGGACCCACCACAGAGCACCGACGGCGAAGGCCGCGGCCGGGCCCATGGCCTTGCCCGCATAGTGCGAGAACGCACCCGGATTCGGGTCGGCGGCGACGAGTTCGCCCAGCGCCCGCATGACGAAGATGACGATGAGACCCGCGACGACGTATGAGATGAGCACGGCGGGACCAGCCGCCTGCACTCCGGCACCGGAGCCGACGAAGAGACCGGCGCCGATCGCCGAGCCGAGGCTCATCATCACCAGGTGGCGGGGCTTCATCCCCACCTTGAGGCCGTTGGACGAGGTATCAGAAGAACCCGAGGCCGAGGCGGACGCTGACTCGGCGGGCTGCGAAGACTGTGATTCAGGCACCCGACGAGTCTATCCGGCAGGGGCGGAATGCGCAGACGCGGGTCGCGAACCCGTGTGGGTCGCGACCCGCGTCTGCGAGTTGCGCTGGTCGGTCACAGCCTGACCGCAGGCAGGTCGGCTATGCGATCTGCGTCTTAGTCGGCGAGCGGTCTGAGCCCGGCCTGCGGCGGCTCAGTGTCCGCGTTTGATCCAGTCCTCGAGGGCCGGGCTCTCCGCGCCGATCGACGTGGAATCGCCGTGCCCGGTGAGCACGACGGTCGCCTCGGGCAGCGGGAAGAGCACGTCGCGGATCGATTCGATGATGGTCTCGAAGCTCGAATGCGACCGTCCCGTGGCTCCGGGGCCGCCGTTGAACAGGGTGTCTCCGGAGAACAGCACCGGACCGACGGCCCGACCGGCACCGGCCGATGCCGGAGCCGGCAGACCGGTCTCGACGAAGAAGCACGTCGAACCGGGGGAGTGGCCGGGAGTGTGCAGGGCCTTGAGCTTGATTCCGCCGACGGTCCAGGTGTCGCCGTGGGCGATCTGTCCGTCGGGACGGTAGTTCTCAAAGGTCATATCCCACAGCACATAGTCATCGGGATTGAGGTACACGGTGGGGTTGCCCACCCGTTGTGCGAAGTCGCGGACGACGCGCACATGATCGTCGTGACCGTGCGTGAGCAGGATGGCCTTGACGTCTCTGGATCCGACCGCCTCGGCGATCGCATCGACATCATGGGCCGGGTCGATGACGATGACCTCGGAATCATCGCCGATGATCCACACGTTGTTGTCGACGTCGTGCGTCTCTCCATCCAGGGAGAACGTGCCAGACGTGACGAGATGCTCAATAGCTGTCATTACAGTTCCACCACCGATCGTAGGACTTGGCCCTTGGCCATCTTCTCAAAAGCGGATTCGACATCGCCGATGCCGATGCGTTCGGACACGAACTTCTCGAGCGGGAAACGTCCCTGCTGGTAGAGGTCGACGAGCATCGGGAAGTCGCGGTCGGGCAGGCAATCACCGTACCAGGAGGACTTGAGCTTGCCGCCGCGGCCGAACACATCGAGCAGCGGAACCGTGAGCTCCATTTCCGGAGTCGGCACACCGACGAGAACGACGGTGCCTGCGAGGTCGCGGCCGTAGAAGGCCTGCCGCCAGGTGGCGGGAAGTCCGACGGCGTCGATGACGACATCGGCGCCGAAGCCTCCGGTGCGCTCCTGGATCGCCGCGACGACCTCGTCCTCGCTCATGCCCTTCGTCGACACCGTGTGCGTGGCACCGAAGTCGCTGGCCCAGGACAGCTTCTTCTCATCGATGTCGAGGGCGATGATCGTGTTTGCCCCGGCCAGAGCCGAACCGGCGATCGCCGCGCAGCCGACACCGCCGGCGCCGATCACGGCCACGGTCTTGCCGCGGGTGACCTCACCGGTGTTGATGGCAGCTCCGATCCCGGCCATCATTCCGCAGCCGAGCAGACCCACGACGGCCGGGTCCGCTTCGGGGACCTTCGTGCACTGACCCGCGGCGACGAGTGTCTTCTCGGCGAAGGATCCGATGCCCAGAGCGGCTTCGAGCTCGGTGCCGTCGGGCAGGGTCATCTTCTGTGAAGCGTTGTGGGTGTCGAAGCAGTACCAGGGTTCGCCGCGCTTGCAGGCGCGGCAGTCGCCGCAGATGGCGCGCCAGTTGAGGATGACGAAATCCCCGACCGCGACCTCGGTGACTCCTTCGCCGACCTCGGAGACGATTCCGGCGGACTCGTGGCCGAGCAGGAACGGGTAGTCATCGCTGATCCCGCCCTCGCGGTAGTGGAAGTCTGTGTGGCAGACGCCGCACGACTTCACATCGACGACGACCTCGCCTGGTCCCGGGTCCGGGATGACGATGTCGGTGAGTTCGACCGGGGCTCCCTTGCTGCGAGAGATGACGCCCTTGACGGTCTGTGGCATTGCGTCTCCTAAATGTCTTCGGTGACGGGTGTCCGCGGATGGGAACACCCGAAGTGGACTGAGCCTACCCCGGAATGGGGTGTTCACAGCCCCCACCCTAACCAAGCACGCTGGGCTCGACCAGGTCGGTCCGGAAATCAGTGCACTTACGTGCGCTGACATGGTTCAGAGAGGGCGGAACCGTTCGTCGGGCAGCCTCGATCGGTCGTCGGTCTCGTGCACTCTGAGGGGTACGCGGAGCGGAAGTCGGCGCTGTTGCGTCCGGCGGTTCGTCCCTGGCGGAACGGGGATCGCAGGCGGTGGGCGGAGCCACGATCTGAGGCGACGGCCAGAGTGGTGAATACGTCTCACATTGTGGTTTATCATTGACCGGTAAACTCAATCTCAGTGATCCGCGTCACCTTCGGCGGTGCGGTTCTCACTGCCATACTGCAAAGGAGGAGTCATGGCAGGCGAATGGAAACGCACGAAGTCCATCGAGCAGAGCATCCGTGACACTCAAGACCCCGAACATCAGCTGAAGAAGAACCTCGGCGCACTCGACCTCGTCATCTTCGGCGTGGGCGTCTGCATCGGCGCCGGCATCTTCGTCCTCACCGGGCACGCCGCCGCGACGAACGCCGGGCCGGGCATCGCGCTGTCCTTCCTCATCGCCGGCGTCGCCTGTGGCCTTGCGGCGCTGTGCTACGCCGAATTCGCGTCGACGGTGCCGGTTGCCGGCAGCGCCTACACGTTCACCTTCGCGACCATGGGCGAACTGTTGGCTTGGATCATCGGTTGGGATCTCATCCTCGAATTCACCGTCGGGTCGGCAGCGCTCGCGACCTCATTCAGTCAGTACCTCGCGGTAGTCCTCGAGAGCACGCCGTTCGCCATCCCCGATGCCATCGCCACAGCCGAGGGCGGCTGGATCAACCTGCCCGCGGGGCTGCTTGTGCTGGGTCTGACGATCGTTCTGGTCACCGGCATCAAGCTGTCGAGCCGGATCAACATCATCGTCACCTTCCTCAAGGTCCTCGTCGTCCTCGCCGTCATCATCGTCGGGCTCTTCTTCGTCAAGGTCTCGAATTGGGTGCCGTTCATCCCGCCGGCGGAAGAGCCTGCCGACACCGGCGGATCGATGATGCACCTGCCTGTCGTTCAGGGGCTCTTCGGACTCGACCCGAGCGTCTTCGGCATCGGAGGCATCTTCGCAGCAGCGGCCATGGTGTTCTTCGCGTTCATCGGCTTCGACGTCGTTGCCACCACAGCAGAGGAGACGAAGAATCCGCAGCGAAATCTGCCTATCGGCATCTTCGGCTCCCTGGCTATCGTCACCGGACTCTACATCGCCGTCTCCCTGGTGATCACCGGTATGCAGAACTACAAGGACATCGACCCCGAAGACGGTGCCCCGCTGGCGACCGCGTTCGTCAATGCAGGTCTTCCCCTGATGGGCAACCTCATTGCGATCGGAGCCTGCATCGGCCTCATCGTCGTGTGCATGATCCTCTTCATGGGGCAGACGCGCGTCGGCTTCTCCATGGCTCGCGATGGCCTGCTGCCGCAGTGGCTGGCGAAGACCAACCCGAAGTTCGGCACTCCGTACCGGTTCACGATCATCACCGGCGTGATCATCGCGGTCATCGCCGCGTTCGTGCCCCTGTCGACGCTCGCCGAGCTCGTCAACATCGGCACGCTCTCGGCCTTCGTGCTCGTTTCGATCGGTGTCATCGTGCTGCGTCGGACCCGTCCCGAGCTCGAGCGCCCGTTCAAGGTTCCGTTCGTCCCGGTGCTGCCGATCGTCTCCGCGATCGTCTGCTTCTATCTCATGCTCAACCTCAACATGGACACGTGGATCCGCTTCCTCGTGTGGCTGGTCATCGGCCTCGTCGTGTATTTCGCCTATTCGCGGAAGCACAGTCGACTCAACCGGCCCGCCGAGGTGGCCGAAGCGTAACCGCGGCACCGTCGCCGGGATGACCGCAAGGCCACGCCGGCCTCGCCGAGGCGGCCGTGACCACGGCCCGGCCGCCTCGGCGAGGGAAATACACATGAGCACGAGGAAGGCGGTCCGATCCCTGTCATCGGGGATCGGACCGCCTTCGTCGTCTCATGCCGTCGGAGTGGGCGCGGTGCTCACTCCTCGTCGGGGTGCTTGCGCAGGTGCATGATCGCGGCGCCGAGTCCGCCCCATACGGTGACCATGGCGATGACCATCATGATGATTGCTGAGGTACCCATTTCAGGCTCCCTTGGTTTCGTTGCGGAGATTCTCTTCGGCTGCGGAATCGGCGATCGCCGCCTCCGCCTCGTCGATCGTCTGCTTCGGCCACTTGATGAGCGTGAGGACGATCGCTGCCACGACGAGCAGGCCGATCATGCCCCAGCCCATAACCCCGGTGATCAGGGTCGGGTAATCCTCGTATCCCTCGGTGGCGTAGGTGATGATCTGATGGATGAGCATATAGGCGAGCACCAGCGTGGTCACTCCGCCGAGGATGATCATCCAGAACCAGCCGACCTTGAAGCTCGAGATCGCGTTGAGGTGATCGCGCAGGACCGGCAGCTTCCGCAGCGCCCATCCGATCACAATGAGGCCGACGACGGCGCCGCCGACGATGCCGATGTTGTTGGCCCAGGCATCGATCGTGTCGAGCACGTAGAGTCCGGTGACGGTGGGCAGGAGCAGGATCGAGATGATTGCCATCACACCGCCGACCAGGATGATCGATGCCTTGTTCCCCAACCTGAACTTCTCACGCAGCGCCTGGATCGGCACTTGGACGATCGAGACGAGCGAGGTCAGGCCGGCGAAGACGAGGCAGGCGAAGAACGCGAAGCCGAACAGTCCGCCGCCGGGCATCTCGGAGATGAGTGTGGGGAAGGCCATGAACGCCAGGCCGATGCCGGAGTCCGCGACCTCGGAGACCTGAGTGCCCTGTGCCGCTGCCATGAATCCGAGAGCGGCGAAGACACCGACGCCGGCGAGGATCTCGAACGCGGAGTTCGAGAAGCCGACGACGAGGCCGGAGCCGGTGAGGTTCGTCTTCTTCTTCAAGTACGAGGCGTAGGTGATCATGATGCCGAAGCCGATGGACAGTGAGAAGAAGATCTGCCCGTATGCCGCGATCCACACATTCGGATCAGTCAGAGCTGCGAAGTCGGGCGTGAAGAGGGCGTTGAGGCCCTCGGCTGCGCCGGGCAGGAACAGTGCCCTGACGACGAGTGCGAGGAACAGGATCACCAGCAGCGGAATGAAGATCTTCGAGAATCCGGCGATGCCGTTCTGCACACCCAGAAGCAGAATGCCCAGGGTGATGATCCAGACGATGATGATCGGGATGAGCACCGCGGGCACGAACTCCATCGAGATTCCCGGGTCGGAGAGGTTGAGGAAGTCGGACTGGAAGAAGGTGGCCGCATCGTCTCCCCAGGCCTGGTTGAGGGAGAAGAACATGTAGCAGCCGGCCCAGCCGATGATGGCCGCGTAGTAGATGCCGATGACGAAGGCGACTCCGGTCTGGAACCAGCCGATGGGTTCGGCGACCTTCGATGCCATGCGGAACGAGAGCGGGGCCGAGCCGCGTGAACGGTGCCCCATGGCGTAGTCGAAGAACAGCAGCGGGATGCCCGCTGTCAGGAGTGCGACGAGGTAGGGGATGATGAAGGCGCCGCCGCCGTTGTCGTAGGTGACATAGGGGAAGCGCCAGATGTTGCCGAGGCCGACGGCCGAACCGATGGCAGCGAAGATGAACGCGCCGCGGGTGGCGAAGACCTCCCTCTGGGGTGATGTCTTGAGAGACATGGTGTCCTTTCTGTGGCGGTCCCGGGGATTCGTGACCGAGTCAGCCCACGCAGTCTCGTCCGTGAGACGGTCGGGCTCGTTCGAAGTCCGCTATGCGAGAAGGTCTCTCGCCTCGGTCTTCATTTCTTGCGTCCACTTTACTGGGAACTTGCTGAGTGATGTGCCGCGCATCACGTGAGCCGCGTAACAGTCGTGTATCGAATATCGGGAAACGGGGAAATCAGCCAGGCCCGGTAGACTTGTGGGCGTGACTATCTCGCTCTATAACACCGCCAGCCGCACGACCGAAGACCTGCGCCCCGTCAACGACGGTCAGGTCGGTATCTACGTCTGTGGCGCCACGGTGCAGGGCGAGCCGCACATCGGCCACCTGCGGTCGGCCTCGGTGTTCGACACCCTACGTCGCTGGCTGCTCTACAGCGGCTACCGGGTGACCGTGATCCGCAACGTCACCGACATCGACGACAAGATCCTGTCGAAGTCCGTCGAAGAGGGGCGGGAGTGGTTCGCTCACGCGTACAAGTACGAACGCGCCTTCACCGCAGCCTACGACGCGCTCGACGTTCTGCCGCCGAGCAGCGAACCGCGCGCAACCGGGCACATCACGGAGATGATCGAACTCATCTCCCGCCTCATCGAGGCCGGTCATGCCTACCCCGCGCTCGACGGCAGCGCCGATGTCTACTTCGACGCCGCCTCGTGGAGCGACTACGGGGCACTGACGAACCAGAGACTCGACGACATGGAACTGTCGGAGGGCGCTGAGCTGCGCGGGAAGAAGGACGCCCGGGACTTCGCTCTGTGGAAGGCGCACAAGGACTCCGAACCGATCACCGCCTCCTGGCCCTCACCGTGGGGTCGGGGCCGACCGGGTTGGCACATCGAGTGCTCGGCCATGTCGACGAAGTACCTGGGGTCGAACTTCGACATCCACGGCGGCGGACTCGACCTGCGTTTCCCGCATCATGAGAACGAGCTGGCGCAGTCCCGTGCCGCCGGGGACCAGTTCGCGAACATCTGGATGCATTCCGGCCTGCTCAACGTGGGCGGGGACAAGATGTCGAAGTCTCTGGGCAATTCGGTCTTCGCCTCCGACCTGTTCGACACGTTCAGCCCGCTGGCCGTGCGCTACTTCCTCACCGGTGCCAGCTACCGGTCGATCCTCGACTTCTCGAACGAGGCGATGGAACGCTCAGCGGCCTCGCTCGAACGGCTGCAGAACTTCCTCCAGCGCGCCCGCCAGACGCTCGGCGCGGACGCGCCGGCGCTGCCGGACGTCAGCGACGCCTACGGTTCACGCAGCGTCGACGTGCCCGCCGAATTCGCCGCCGCCCTCGACGACGACCTCGGTGTGCCTCGTGCCCTGTCCGTGGTCTTCGCCTCCGTGAGCGAAGGGGCGAAGCTCCTCGACTCCGGCAGCGACCGGGAAGGCCTGACGCGGATCGTCGCCGAGGTGGAGCTCATGCTCGACATCCTCGGTGTCAATCCCAGCGCTGAGGTCTGGGCCGGTTCCGCGGCCGATGCCAAGGCGGAGTCGGCGCTCGACTCCCTCGTGGCCACCATGGCCGAGCGACGGGCCGAGGCGAAGGCGAAGAAGGACTTCGCCACCGCGGATGCCCTGCGGGACGAACTGGCCGCGGCCGGCGTCGTCATCGAGGACACGTCCGACGGCTACCGCTACCACCTCGGCGAGGGCTGAGGGCGACGAATTTCGGCCACGGGCACGAGCTCGCGGCCCCAACGTATTTGAAGGAATCAGATGGCTTCCAATCCCCGCTCCGGCGGTTCGAAGAAGGGTCCGACCAAGGGGTCGGGCGGTAAGAACAAGCGCGGCCTGCGCGGCAAGGGACCGACGCCGAAAGCCGAGGACCGCGTCTATCATAAGGCGCACAAGGCCGCGCAGCAGCGCAAGAGCTCGAACGCCTCGGCGCAGGCGAAGCGGAAGAAGAAGGAACTCGGACCGAATATGGTCGCCGGGCGCAATTCGGTCCTCGAGGCACTGCGCGAGGGCGTTCCGGCCACCGCGATGTACGTCTCCGGACGCATCGACTCCGACGATCGGGTCCGCGAATCGATCACTCTCGCGACTCAGCGCGGCATCTCGATGCTCGAAGCGAGCAAGCCCGACCTCGACCGGCTCACCGATGACGCGATCCACCAGGGCATCGCCCTGCAGGTCCCGCCCTACGACTACGCCGATCCCTCCGATCTGCTCGAGTTCGCGGCCGAACGTGCCGAGACGCCGTTGCTCGTGGCCCTCGACGGGATCACGGATCCGCGCAACCTCGGTGCCATCGTCCGGTCCACGGCGGCCTTCGGCGGTCACGGAGTGATCATCCCCGAACGTCGCGCCGCCTCGATGACGGCAGCGGCCTGGAAGACCTCGGCCGGCGCCGCATCGCGAATCCGCGTGGCACAGGTGGTCAACCTGGCCAGGGCGATCGACGAGCTGAAGAAGCAGAATGTCTTCGTCGTCGGCCTCGACATGGACGGTGACGTCGAGCTGCCCGAGCTGACCTTCACCCGCGACCCGCTGTGCATCGTCGTCGGTTCCGAAGGCAAGGGGCTGTCGCGGCTCATCGCGGAGAAGTGCGATCAGATCGTGTCGATCCCGATCGCCGCGACCACGGAATCGCTCAACGCCGGCATCGCCGCTGCCGTGTCCCTCTACGAGGTGGCAAGAGCCCGCCGCCCCTGACCCCTCTTACTACCTGACGGCGGCCCAGCAACCTCGCGCGAGGTTGCTGGGCCGCCGTCAGGTAGTAATTAGAGGGAGGTGCGGTAGGTCTGCTCGTCCAATGCCCCGACTCTTGAGTGGCGGCGGCTGTAGGTGAAGTAGACGATCGCGCCGACGGCCATCCACGCTCCGAAGACGATCCATGTCCGCCCGCCGAGGTTGACCATGAGGAACGCACACGCCACGGCTCCCAGCGCGGGCACGACCGGCCCGAACGGAACCTTGAATGAGCGCTCGAGGTCGGGGCGTTTGAACCGCAGGTAGATGACGGCGATGTTGACGAGGCAGAACGCGAACAGGGTGCCGATGCTCGTGGCGTCGGCGAGTTCGCCGAGCGGAATGAACGCCGCCGTGATGGCCACGAGGCCGCCGACGATGAGAGTGCCGACCAACGGGGTACCGGTGCGCTGGGAGACGCGGCCGAAGATCTTCGGCACCATTCCGTCCCTGGCCATCGTCAGCAGGATCCGCGACTGACCGTAGAGCACGGTGATGACGACGGAGAAGATCGCGAGCACCGCGGCCACCGCGAAGAGCAGCACCGCGATATTCGACCCGGTGATCTCCTCGACGATCTGGACCAGCGGGGCGTGAGCGCCGTCGAACCACTGCCACTGCCGTGCACCGATCGCTGTGACGGCGACGAGGACGTACATCGAGGTGACGATGAGCATCGAGAAGATGATCGCCCGCGGCAGATCCCGGCGCGGATTCTTCGCTTCCTCACCGGCCGTGGACGCGGCATCGAAGCCGATATAGGAGAAGAACACGCTGGATGCGGCCGCAGTGACTCCGGCGGCACCCATCGGCAGCATCGGCGCGAAGTTGCCGGCCTTGAACGCGGTGAACGCGACGATGGCGAAGAAGACGAGGATGCCGATCTTGACGAACACGAGAATGGTGTTGACGACACCGGATTCGCGGGCGCCGCGCATCAGCAGCACGGTCGCCAAGGCCACGACGATGAGGGCAGAGACATTAATGACGCCGCCGGGATAGTCCGCCACTCCGGGCCCCGCGGTCAGCGATGCGGGCAGCTCGAGGCCGAAGACGCGCAGGGTCTCGTTGACGTAGTCGGCGGCGCCGACAGCGACCGCCGCGACCGAGACCGCGTATTCGAGGACGAGGCACCAGCCGCAGACCCAGGCGACGCCCTCACCCAGGGTGGCGTAGGAATACGAGTAGCTCGACCCGGACACCGGCACCATTCCGGCCATCTCGGCATAGCTGACCGCCGACAGCAGCGCGGTGATTCCGGCGAGGACGAAAGCGAGCCACACTGCGGGGCCGGCCACAGGGACGGCTTCGCCGAGGATGACGAGGATTCCCGTGCCCAAAGTGGCGCCGACGCTGATCATCGTCAGCTGGAAGACGCCGAAGGTCCGCCGCAGCCCACCCTGCTGCGCGGTCTGCGCATCGGTGTGGGCCTCGGCGGTCATGGCGCTGATCGACTTGCGTCGCCCCAGCTGCCGCAGCACTCCTGTGGGAGTGTGCGCCGGCGGGGTGGGCGGAGTGTGCGAAACGGTCATTTGAATATTCTTGCATAATCATGAATATTGTCTCGACGGACCCCCGCGTGGTCACTGGTCACTCCGCCCGGCAGCGTCGCGGATCTCACACGTCGGGGGTGAACCGGCCGTCCTGCGCCATCCAGCCGCCGTCGACGAGCTGCGAGTGCCCGGTGACATAGCTCGAGGCGTCCGAGGCGAGGAACAGAACGGGACCGGCGATCTCGTGCAGGCGACCCCAGCGGCCCAGGGCGGTCTTGTCCGCATACGCGTCCCACCACTTGCCGTCGGCCTTGATCTGCTGGGTCAGGGGAGTGTCGAAGGGGCCGGGCAGGATCGCATTGACGCGCACGCCCTTGCCTCCGAGCTCGCTGGCCATTGTCTTCGTCAGTTGGACGACACCGGCTTTCGCTGCCGCATAGATTCCCTGGCCGGGTTCGATGGCCAGCGCCCGGAATGAGGCGTAGGTGACGATCGATCCGCGACCCCGCTCACCCATCTCACGGCCGAAACCGCGCATCAGCCGGTACGTGCCCTTGAGGTTGATGTCGATGACCCGGTCGAACTCGTCATCGGTGGTGTCGACGAGGCGTTTGCGCACGTTCGCTCCCGGTGTGATGACGAGGATCTCGGCATCGGCCCAGGCGTCCACGAGGGCATCGACGGAGGCCGTGTCCGTGATATCGACGGCTGCAGCCGTGGCCGTTCCGTCCGTTCCCGGCGCGGCCGATCCGTCCGATGCCGTACCCTGCGCCGTGGAGTGGGCGGCTGACCCGCTCCCGCGAGCGGCGATGAGGGCGGCGGTCTCCTCGGCGCCGGCGAGGTTGAGGTCGGCGACGACGACGTGCGCCCCCGCATCGGCGAGCCCGATCGCGCTGGCCTGTCCCAGTCCGGAGCCGGCCCCGACGACGACGGCCGTGCGCCCGCTGAGGTCGAACAGGGACGGGATCGACGGGTTGTTCTCGTTCGTGGGCATCGGCTCGTTCGTCGACATCGGGAATCCTTCCGGGCGGGGTTCGGTTCCGGAGCGACACCGATGTCGCTCCGTGGACTTCAAAGGTATGCCCGCCGAGGCGGTCCCGCCGTTCCCGTTTCACCTTGTGGAACATCGGCTGAGGTCAGGACCGCCTCGGGGAGGGGGTCAGAATTTCTTGCTGTCGACGTAGCGGATCTCGTCGGGGAGGTTCGCCAGGTAGTCGACGATGAAGTAGGCGATGGCCTCCATCGTGGGGATGTCGCGCTGACGGGCGCGCGCCATGGTGCGGCGGTGCTCGGCGAATTCGTAGAAGATCTGCCCGGGTTCGAGCTTGCGGGTGAGGTTCTCCGGGATCGCCTGGATGAGGGGTTTGTACACCTCGTCGAGCCAGCGGCGGGCGGCTTGGGATTCGTCGAGTTCGTCGAATTCGGCGATCTCGGGAGCCGAACGGAACGAATCGAGGTCGTTGAGCATCGCTCGGGCCTGGTTTTCGTTCGCGCCGATCCCGGTCAGGCGCAGCAGACGCCGTGAGTGGTGGTTGGGTTCGACGACCTTCGGGGACACGAGGAGGCTGATGCCGTCGAGATCCGTCGTCACGGTCAGTTCGCCGAGGTCGAAGCCCAGGTCGTTGAGGCGGCGGATGCGTTCGTCGATGCGCCAGCGTTCGTTGACGCTGAATTCCTCGACCCGGGTCAGCTCCGCCCACAGCGCGTTGTACGACTCGCAGAGCCGTTCACCGGCCGCCAGCGGATCGGTCTCGGGAGCGACGAGTCCCGCGGCCTGCAGGTCGAGGAAGTCCCCGGCGATGTTCATCCGCGCGATCCGCAGGTCCATGTTCCGCTGCCCGTCGGAGAGCTGGTCGTGCAGCTCGCCGGTCTCGGCGTCGACGACATAGGCGGCGTAGGCATCGGCGTCGCGGCGGAAGAGCGTGTTCGACAGGGACACGTCTCCCCAGTAGAAGCCGACGAGGTGGAGGCGGACGAGCAGAACAGCCAGAGCGTCGACGAGGCGGCCGCCGGTGTCCTCGGCCAGGTCACGGGAAAACAGTGCACGGTAGGGCAGAGAGAACTCGAGATAGGCGGTGATGAGAGCGCCCTTGAGTGCCTGGCCCGATGCGGTCCTGCGCCCTCCGACGACGGCGCGGGCCTCGACGAGGGGGACGTCGAGGTTGCCGAGCGCACCGAGGATGTCGAACTCACGCGTGGCCTGCGCATCGTCGGTCTCCTTGATCGCGAGGACTTCGTCTCCGATCTCGACATAGCGTACGACGTGGCGGGAGATTCCGCGGGGCAGACCGCCGAGGAGCTTCTCCGGCCACTCGGCCAGGGGCAGGTGCCAGGGGAGCTCGGCCAGGGCCGCATGATCGGCGTTCCGGACAGTGTGGATCTCCGGTGAGGGAGCGGCTGCGTCGACCGATGCGGTTGCGTCGATCGGCGTCGTCGCCGACGGTGAGGCCTGTGCTGACGGGTCCGGCGGGGGCAGGGTTCCCGGCACGGCTCAGGAGTCCGTGTCGGACACCGAGGCCACGAGCGCCTCGGCGAGGTCGGGTGTCTCCACGCCGATGAGCCGTCCGCGATCGAGGAAGGCGATCCGGTCGCCGAGGACCTTCGCATCCTCGAGATCGGAAGTGGCGTAGATCGTCGTCAGCCCGAATTCCTGCTGCAGCTGCTTGATGAGAGCAAGGGTCTCAGCCTGCTGCTCGGGGACGAGATTGACCACGGGCTCGTCCATGATGAGCACCTTGGGTCGGCGCACCACGGCACGCGCCAGGGCCACGGTCTGGCGCTGCAGCTGGGTGAGGTCTCCGGGAACCGAATCGAGGATGTCGCTCAGCCCGATCTTGTCCATCACGGATTCGACGCGTTCGGTGATCTCGTCGGCGGGCAGGCCGTCGACGCGCAGCGCAAAGCCGAGATTGTCGCGCACGCTCATATGCGGGTAGAGCGCGTAGCTCTCCAGGGCCAGGGTGACATCGCGGTCGTTGACGGCCGCGTGGGTGATATCCGCGCCGTCGATGAGGATCGTGCCGGACTTCGGGGTCTCAAGTCCGTGCAGCATTCGCAGGATCGTCGACTTGCCCGACCCGCTGGGTCCGTAGAGGACGAGGAACTCTCCGTCATCGACGAAGAGATTGAACGGGTGGACGGATTCGGACGTCGTGTTCTCGTAGACATGACTGAGGCCATTCAACGACACCGTTGACATAAGTCCTCCTAAAACTTCTGAATAACTCCGTGAGCAGCTGGTCGTCGGTGACCCGGCAGGGATGCTCAGTCACTCTCATCCTAAGGGGTGGATGATTGGGGTGCTCTGTGAATTCGACAAAGCGTAGAGTGATTCTCAGCACGATGGCTGTGCGCCGACGCATACCGCGGCGTCCACCCCCGCCGGATGCGCCGACGCATACCGCGGCGCGAAAGTAGACTGACTCGTATGAAGGTCACGTTGGACGAGGTCGCCGCCAGGGCCGGAGTCTCTCTGGCCACGGTCTCCCGGGTGCTCGGTCGCCGCGGTGCCGTCGCCGAGTCGACCCGGGCGAAGGTGCTGGAGGCGATGAGCGAGCTCGGCTATTCGCGCTCGACCCTGCTCCATGATGCGCCGAGGCGGCTCGTGGCCGTCAGCGCTCCAGGCAATCCCGAACATTGGCAGGTCCAGGTCTGCACCCGCGTGGCCAAGGCCCTGCAGGATCATGATCTCCTCGTCACCCGCCCGCTCGTCGAAACCGACCCGGAACCGCTGCAGACCGCAATCGAGGCGGGCGCAGTGGCCCTGGTGACCACGACGATGACGAGTCTGAATACGGAGATCCCCTGCATCCGCGTCGCCGAACAGTCCGCCACCGAGGAGGTCTCCGAAGCCGGTACGGAGGTCATCGCCGCGCGCCTCGACCTCGGCGGTGGGATGACCACGGCCTTCGAACATCTGCGGGCGATCGGACACCGGCGCATCGGGCTGATCTGCAACGACAGCGGTGAACTGGCCGTCCAGCTCATCCGCCGCTTCCTCGCCGAACATCCGGCCAGAAATCTCGGGCTCAACCTCGAGGACTGGATCTCACGGGTGCCGAAGTCGTTCTCCGGCGGATCGCGTGCGGTGCTCGAACTCAAGGATGCGACCTGCACAGCGGTGATCGTCCAGTCCGCGCTGCAGTTGCACGGAGCCCTCCACGGTCTGCGGAACCGGCATCTGCAGGTGCCGCGGGACATGTCGGTCGTCGGATTCGGCGATTCCCCGACGATGAAGTTCACGGGCCCGCCGGCCACGGTGCTCGGCCTCGACGTCGAGGGGCTGTCGAATGCCCTCATCGATGCGACGCTGCAGACCCTGCGGATCTCGACGACGGGTCTGCCTTCGGTGCCTCCGGTGTTCCGTCCTCGACTCGTCGCCCGAACCTCGACGACGGCGGCCCGCCAATGAGCGAACACCTGCCCGAGCACCGGCACGTCCGTCTCGCCGAGATCGCCGGTACTGCCGGAGTCTCGAAAGCCACCGCCTCACGAGCTCTGCGCGATCCCGAATCGGTGTCGGCCGCCTCGTCGGCGAAGGTGCGGCAGGCTCTGGCGATCCTCGGCGCTGCCGGCCAGACCCCGTACGCCGAATCCGGCACACGGGAAGGATCCGGTGCTGGGGCTGGATCGGGTGCCGGCTCGTCGCTCATCACGCTCATCAAACCCGCAGTGTCAGCAGGCAACGTGGACCCGTATTCGCGGCTTGCGGAGATCCTGACGAACCGGATGTTCGGACTCGGCATCGCCGTCGTCCACATCGAGGCCATCGCCGAACGCAATGAGGCCCTCCTCGAGACGATCCTCGGCAGCGAACACGGCGGGCCCACGATCTCCGGAGCCGTCGTCGTCGGCGGCGGTGCCGCCGGTGTGCTTGCGGGGATGCTCGCCGAACGTGGGCTGCCGCTCATCCGCATTTCGAATGCCCGCCACGACGACGGGATCTCGCGCATCTACCTCGACGCGACAGGCGGAATTGAGACCGCCGTGGCCCACCTGGTCCACCTCGGCCACAAACGCATCGGGCTCGCCGTGCTGCGCGATTCGGCTGCCCCGGCCCGGATCGCCGGCTTCCGCAGATCGATGGCAGGGATCCTCCACATTCCCGCCACCCGTGATCAGGCCCCCGTCGTCGAGGCTGCCGGCGGAGCCATGGCCGGAGTCGCCGCCGCCGAGGAGCTGCTCGACCTACGCTGCACCGCCGTCATCGCCTGCGCCCCGTCCCTGTCCTTCGGCATGCTCGAGGCCGCCCAACGGCTGCGACTCGACGTTCCCAGGGACCTGTCCCTGCTCACGGTCGGCGACGTCCCCGACGCCGATGTCGTCCAACCGCCCCTGTCGCAGGTCGTCTATGACTGGGCGACCGTGGCGCAGTCGGCGATCGACGAGATCCGCGCGATGATCGCCGCCGGTGACGCGCGCGTACATGTCGACTACACGGTCGACCCGGATCTCGTCCTCCGGGCCAGCGCCGTGCCCCCGCAGCGCCGCTGATCTCGGGTTTCGATCGCAATCATCCTCGCCGAGGCGGTCCTGCCGTGATGTGGATCCGACCGGTGAGTCGGATCGACCGGAGTGTGACGAGGCGGTCCGATGCCGGTCGCGAACCGGATCATCTTCGGCGAGTCGGCTCGACCTCAGTCGTGGACGGTGCGGAGGAATTCCGTGCGTTCGGCAACGAGGCGGCCGAGCAGTTCGGTCACGGCTGCAGGATCGGCGATCCGCCATGAAGCGCGAGTCGGCGCGGGCCCGACCTTGACGGTGAGACCAGCGTTCAGAGCACGGGAGTCCGTGAGTTCGTCGAGGGCCGCGAAGGCGTCCTCATCGGTGACATCGTCGCCGAGGTAGCCCATTGCCGTCGGTTCGCCGGCACGGGCGAGCAGCCGGATGCCATCGCCTTTCGTTGCCTGTTTGACGGCAAGTTCGGTGATGTCGTGGCCTTCGATGACACGGATGTCCGGGAACTCCTCGACCACGTCGAGGGCGTGTTCATGGAGGGCCGCGGCGGCCTCGGGGGCGAGTCCGCGAGTGTGGACCGTCCGCGAATAGGGTTTGCGCTCGATGAGGAAATCCGAGGGGCCGTCGGCATGGCCCGAGTCGCTCGCGCCAATCGTTGCGGCCGAACCCGTCGTCGCGGCCGCACCTGTGGTCGCCGCGGCCGAACCGGGGCATTCATCAGCGCCCGGAAGAGTGTGTTCGAACGCGTCGAGGTGAGTGTCGATGGCGGCGAGCATCTCCGCCTCGGCCGGAGCGAGCTCGGGGGACCGGCCCATTGCGGTGTCGGGATTGCGACCAGCGTCGGTGCCGAGCTCGGCCTCTGCGCCGTGCGAACCGATCAGCCACGCCGAGTCCGGCGCCTCGGACAGGCGTCGCAGGGTGGCGATATCGCGTCCGGACACCAGCGCCACCCGAGTTCGCGGCAGACCGGCAAGCGCCGCGATGGCCGAGGCCGATTCGGGGACCATCCGGGACGTCGAGGGATCGTCCTGAAGAGGTGCGAGCACCCCATCGAAATCCAGGGCCAGCAGCAACGAATCGGCGGTGGCGAGATCGCGCAGGGCCACCTCGGCGGGGGCGGAGGGGGCAGGACCGAGCACGGTCGGCTTCGATGTCACTGTTCTTCTCCTAGCGGGCGGTGGAGATATCGTCTGTCCACTCGGCATCATCGGGTCTGTCGGCGCGATCTGATGGGGCCGCCGGCACATCCGGCGGCGGTGCGGTCCGGTTCTTCTGCACCACGGGCCGTTCGGGGACGATGACCTCGGGATTGTCCT
Source organism: Brevibacterium sediminis (assembly GCF_024895295.1). Taxonomy (NCBI): domain Bacteria; kingdom Bacillati; phylum Actinomycetota; class Actinomycetes; order Micrococcales; family Brevibacteriaceae; genus Brevibacterium; species Brevibacterium sediminis. The sequence goes on from NZ_JAHQRN010000003.1 coordinate 300,066, forward strand.
TGATGTGCTCGAGTTCGGCGAGGAAGTTCTTCGACCACCGGCTCACGGTGTCCGTGGCGACCCTCTTGCGCATCTGCTTCATCCGGCGGGTGCGAGTCCTCTCGTCCATCTGCACGGCTTCGAGGATGCCCGCCTTGAGGTCGGCGATGTCGTGGGGATTGACCATCACCGCGCCCTTGAGCTGTTCGGCAGCCCCGGTGAATTCGGAGAGCACGAGGGCTCCGTCGTCTCGCCTTCGGCACGCCACATATTCCTTGGCAACGAGATTCATTCCGTCCCGCAGAGCGGTCACAAGCATGACATCGGCGGCGAGGAAGAACGCTGTCATCTCGTCGCGCGGATAGGAATGGTGGAGGTAGCGCACGGGAATCGATCCGACATCGACCTGCTCACCGTTGATCCGCCCGACGGCCAGTTCGACGTCGTGGCGGATGATCTTGTACTGCTCGAGCCGCTCCCGCGATGGTGTCGCGATCTGAATGAGCACGACATCCTCGACATCGAGTCGGCCCTCGGCGAGCAGCTCCCCGAACGCCTTGAGCCGGTGGCGGATGCCCTTCGTATAGTCCATCCGATCGACGCCGAGCATGACCACCCGAGGATTGCCGACCTCCTCGCGGATCTGTTTCGCCCTCTCGACGATCTTCGGATCGCGGGCGAGCTCCTCGAGATAAGGGGTGTCGATCGAGATCGGGAACGGCTCGGCGCGGACGAGGTGGGCCGGGAGGAAGTCACCCGGCGGAACCGAGACGGTCGACCCCTTCGTCGCGTATCCCAGACGCCCGCGGACGGCACGGCGGAAGTTCGCTGCGTCCGCCGGCCGTTGGAACCCGATGAGGTCGGCGCCGAGGAGCCCGCGGAGGATCTCGTCGCGCCACGGCAGCTGAGCGAAGAGCTCGTAGGGCGGGAAGGGAATGTGGTTGAAGAACCCGATCGCGAGGTCAGGGCGCAGACGTCGGACCATCTGCGGAACCAACTGGAGCTGATAATCGTGAACCCACACGGTCGCGGACTGCGCAGCCACCTCGGCGACCTTGGCCGCGAAGCGCTCATTGACCCGCACATACGCGTCCCACCAGGTGCGGTGGTACTCGGGAGGGACGATGACATCGTGATAGAGCGGCCACAGTGTGGCGTTGGAAAACCCTTCGTAGTACCTGAGGACATCCTCACTTGTCAGAGTCACCGGGGTCAGGTGCATGCCGTCGATGGTGAAGGGTTCGAAATCCTCGTCGGCGACGCCCGTCCACCCGATCCACGCCCCCTCCTGGGCCTTCATCACTGGAGCCACTGCAGTGACCAAACCCCCAGGTGAGGTGCGCCATCCGCGATTCTCGTCGTCAGGATCGCGGTCGACGGGCAGGCGGTTTGCCACGACGACGAAATCGCTGTCGCCGTAGGGGATCTCGGTGCTGGGCTCGGCAGAGTCGACGGTGCTCATCTGCGCCTCCTCCTGTGTCGGTCCTTGGAATGAACTGTACTCGCTCGACTAGGCTTGGCCAGGTGATGGATCAGGAACTGGGAGGCTACCGCCTCATCGAGGAGCTCGGCTCGGGCGGCATGGGTGTCGTCTACCTCGGTGTCGACGGCGGAAACAACCCGGTCGCGGTCAAGGTCCTCCATCCGCATATCGCCAATGACGAGACCGCCAGGAAGCGTCTGGCCCGCGAAACCCGCACCCTGCGCCGGATCCGCCATCCCCGCATCGCCGAGGTGCTCGACGCCGAACTCGATTCCGCGCAGCCGTTCATCATCACCGAATTCGTCGACGGGCAGACCCTGTCCGATGATGTCCGCGACAACGGCCCCTTCGCCGAGGATGAGCTCGTACACTTCGGCCACGCCCTCCTCGACGCTCTCAACGCCGTCCACGATGCCGGCGTCATCCACCGCGACCTCAAACCCGCCAATGTGATGATCATGGACGGTGAGCCGATGGTCATCGACTTCGGCATCGCCCAGGTCGCCGACGAAGTGCGCGTGACCGCCACCGGGCTGGTCATGGGCACCCCCGGCTATCTCTCCCCGGAGATTGCCGACGGCAAGACGTCGAGTGAGAAGACCGACTGGTGGGGATGGGCCGCGACCATGGCGTTCGCCGCCACCGGCCGCAACCCCTATGGCTCCGGACCCTTGGAAGCCGTGCTCGGTCGTGTGGCCATGGGCAAATTCGACCTCGACGGGGCGCCGAAGAACTTCGCTCCGCTCATCTCCGCCTGCCTCGACCCGAAACCCGAACGTCGTCCGTCGGGGCAGATGATCCTCGACGCTCTCGTCGACATCGAGTCCGGGCGGATGCCGCAGCTCGGTTCCGGTCCCAGCGGCGGGGCCGGCTCGGGTGGACCGCAGCGGACATCGAGCGGCACTGCGGTCATGCCTGCCGTCGACGACGGCGGCAGCGGTCACGGCGGTTCCGGCCTTGGTGGTGCCGGTCTTGGCGGTGCCGGGGCAGCGGGGGCAGCGTTCGGGGGTGCGGCTCTGGGCGCGGGCACGGGGTACCCGGGAGCCGGCCCTTCCGGCAGCGGGCAGCCGCAGTACCCCGGATCCAGCCGACCGACCAATCATGCCGGGTCCGGTCATGGTGTCGGGTCCAACCAGGGAGCGGGCTACGGTCCCGGGCAGATGCACGGGCAGCCGCCGCAGCAGGCGACCGCACCGCCGATCAGTAACCCCAACGGCGGCATCCAAGCGGGCCCGGGCTCCCCGATGGCCGGTGCTGACCTCGGCCGTTCCGGCTTCGTCCAACCCGGCCACGGACAGAACCTCGTCGGACCGAACGGTCCCGGCGGACAGCACGGCCAGGTTGCCCAGGGACAGTGGGGAGACCAGTCCGGTCCCGGCGGCCAGCCGACGCAGCAGGGCGGTCAGCAGATGCAGCCCGGCGGTCAGCCGTGGACGCCGATGGGGTACCGACGAGTGCAGTCGGGCGGCTGGGTCGTCTTCGGACTCGTCGCCCTGGCCGTCGCCGTCATGCCACTCGGCCCGCTGGTCGTCAGCGTCGTTGCGCTGATCTGGTCGGTGCTCGCCCGCACCGGCACACGTCTGGACCGGAAGGTCCAGCGGTACCGGTTCGACCGCGGAACGGATTCGGGCGGATTCTTCCGAGCGCTCGCCTCGGCGCCGGGAGCCATGCTGGCCTCGATCCTGACCTCGGTGGCCTCGCTCATCCTGCCGGCGATCGCAGCCGCCGCCGCGCTCGTGCTCACCCGGCTCGACATCGCCGGGATCGTGCCCAGCGGGTCGTCCGAACAATGGTCGGTGTGGGCGGCCGGCGCCGCAGGTTCGCTGGTGCTGTGGGTCGGGCCGGGAGCCTCGAGCCTGCGCTTCGGCTCACGTCTGCTCGTCTCTGGAGCCACTCGAAATCAGCTCGGCCGCCTCATCGCGTTGGCGGTGATCGCGCTGCTCGTCATCCTCGCCGTCATGGTCATCCAGTCGGGGGCGGCCATGTCCTGGTGGCCGCTGACGATCAACCCCTTCGACTACCTGCCCGGACCGGTGTGAGCAGGTCGGACTGACTGTTCGGTCTGGTGCGGGTCGGTCGGTTCGGTGCGGGCGGGTTGGTCCGGCGCGGGCGGGAATGTGAGAGTGCACCTGGGCGATCGTGCGCCAGGGCGCCTGGGCGATCGTGCACCTGGGCACCTGGGCACTGTTCAACCGTGCGACCGTGCGATTCGATCCGTACTGATAGCCGGAAGAGCCCGAGGTAGTTGAACATTGTAGTTGAACCTTGAATGTTTCTGGGAGTCGGCGAAGCACCTGTTTCGGTACAGTGGTGCCGTCGGGTCGCGGAAGCCGTCCCGCACCGTTCGGGCCTCAGGCCGCACCGATGTCAGACGATCCAACGTGAGGAACAATGGCGAAGAACAACTCCGCGGACGACAAGCGGAACCGCGCACGCGAGAACGCCCGCCAGATCGCGGCGAATCAGGCGAAGAAGGAGAAGACGGCGAAGACGATCCTGTACACCGGGATCGCAGTGGTCGTCGTCGCCGTGCTCGCCGTGGTCGGTGTGCTCGTATTCCAGCAGAGCAAACCCGCTGTCAGCCCCTCGAACTATGTCTCCGACGGAATCACCGTGGGCAAGGACAACACGCTCGTGCAGCCGCTGAAGATGCCGGAAGGTGAGGAATCGGATCTGCCGGCTCCGACCGAGGAGGGCGCGAAGAAGGGCGCCGCCACGGTCACCGTCTACCTCGACTTCCAGTGCCCCGGGTGCAAGGCCTTCGAGGAAGGCAATGCGAGCATGCTGCGCAAGCTCGCCAACGAGGGTTCGGTCGTCGTCAACTACAAGCCGGTGTCGTTCCTCGACCGCATGTCCAGTGGCAACGAGTACTCCACCCGCGCCGCCAACCTCGCCGCCTGTGTCGTCGACAGCCAGCCCGAGGTCGCCATGGACCTGTTCGACGCACTCTACGCTCAGCAGCCGGAGGAAGGCACCGAGGGCCGCACCGATGAGGAGCTGCTCAAGGTGGCCGAGGACGCCGGCGTCGACACCTCGAAGAAGCTCACGGCCGATCCCGAGCAGACCGTGAAGTCCTGCGTCACGGACCGCACCTTCGACAAGTTCGTCGAACAGTCGAGCCAGACCGCGCTGGACGACGGTGTCGAAGCCACCCCGTGGGTGCTCATCAACGGCAAGCACACCGACAAGACCAGCGACTCGCAGGCCCTGGCCACCGAGATCCTCAAAGCCACCGGAGAGTTCAAGGGCTGAGTCCCTGAGGACCTGATCGGTTCCTGTCCGGGGCTGGACCGGACATCGTCCGGGACAGCGCTCGGTCCGGCAGTGCACGAATGAAGGCCGGACCCCGCCGAGGTGGGGCCCGGCCTTCGTCGTCCCCGCGGTTTTGTGGCCTGGCCCGGCCATGGACTACTATCGTGTAGGCGCGCACGCTCGGTGCGCGCCACGCCTCCTTAGCTCAGTTGGTAGAGCACCGCTCTTGTAAAGCGAAGGTCGTCAGTTCGAGTCTGACAGGGGGCTCCACTCGGGAAAGCCCCGCGAACCGCTAGAACTAGCGGAACGCGGGGCTTCTTCATACCCGGGCCGTGCCGTGGCTGGGATCTGCGCTGCTGCGGGCGACGGGCTTTGGCCGCGCTCGTTCAAGCACAAGCTTCTCGTTCAAGCGCAAACATCTCTCGTTCAAGGCGGAGCGCGGCTATCGATTCGTACACGGCGCGAAAAGTGCGCTCAGCCTTGAACGAGGCAGCGGAGGCGAGTGGCCGAGCGCTGCGGTCGAGTGGCGGAGGCGAGCCGCCGGGCGACCGGCTAGGTCTGGCCGTCGCGTCGGAACACGAGCATGAGGGAGCGCATGCTCAGCACGAAGCCGCCGAAGAGCAGCACGAAGCCGAAGAACGAGTACAGGTGGATGTCCTTCGTCAGCAGCGGACCCTCATCGCTGGTGATGAGCATGATCGCTCCCACCACGGCGGCCCCCGCGAGCACGGCGACGATGAGCTGTTGGAACAGACTGGTGAGGAAGCTGCGGTCGGAGGGATTCTCGAGCACGCGCATATTCATCGAGAACCGGCCGTGTTCGAGGTCCTCGGTGATCTTGTTGATTCGGCGGGGCATGCGGTCGATCATCGGCATCAGCTGCAGGGCCCGACGCTGCAGCTCATCGGTGATCTTCGTGCCCTTGAGCTTCGACCTCACGAGCCTGTTGCCCTCTTGCCGGGACACGGCGACGACATCGAAGTGCGGATCGATCGTCAGCAGCGCACCCTCCACGGAGGCCATCGCCCGGAATGCGGCGCTGATCGGTGCCGGCACTGAGAATCGGTGGGCGAGCACGAGATTGAACAGGTCATCGAAGAGCTTCTGACCCTGCGCCGCACGGGTGCCGCCGCCGTAGCGCAGCAGGAGTTCGCCGACGGCTCGTTCGACCTCCCGATCGTTGAGCCCGTCGGGACGTCCGAGGAGTTCGATGAGGGCGTCGGTGGCCCCGGCGCTGTCGTTCTGGTCGATCGAGTAGAGCATGAGTCCCAGTGAGGTCTGTGTGCCCGGATCGAGTCGGCCGACCGCACCGAAGTCGAGCAGCCCCAGCTTCCCCTCGGGAGTGATGAAGATATTGCCGGCATGCAGATCGGCGTGGAAGATCCCATCACCGATGATCTGCTCGAGCGTGGCACCCAACAGTGTGGTCGCCAACCGGGACCGCTCGGCATCACTGAGCCCGGTCAGCAGCGCCCCCGCCCGTGAGACCGGCTGTCCGGGCAGCCGATCCATGACCAGCAGGCGTTCGCCGCTGAGGCCCGGGTAGCCGTGTGGAACTGTGACGTCGAACTTCCCCGACCGTTTGAGGGAGTTCTCGATGCTGGCCATATTTTCCAGCTCGATCCGATAGTCGAGTTCCTCCTCGAGCGTGTTCGCGAAACCTGCGGCCAGTGACTGTACACCCAGATCCCTGCCCCAGGTTGTGGTTTTGTTCAGCCAACCCGCCAACCGCAGGATGATGTCGAGATCCTGAGTGACCTGATTGAGCGCCTTCGGCCGCTGCACCTTGACGATGACTTCTGTGCCGTCGAGCAGGGTCGCCTCATGGACCTGTGCCACCGAGGCGGCCGCCAGCGGCGTGGAGCCGATCCGTGCGAACACCTCTCCGATCGGTCGACCGAGCCGCTCGGCGATGGCCGGTTCGATGACCGACCAGGGCTCGGGCGTGACCTGGGTCTGGAGGGTCTCGAGCTCACGGACGAACACCGGCGGGAGGATGTCTCTGCGGGTGGAGAGCATCTGTCCGAGCTTGACGAAGGTCACCCCCGCCTCGGCGAGGGATTCCTTGAGCGCTCGCGCGGTCTTGACGTCGCGACCAGGCGAATCCCCTCCGAAGCCGCGCAGCTGTGAGCCGAGCCCGTGCCGCACGGCGATGGACACGACCTGGGCGTAGCGGCGGCCGCGGCGACGACGGGATTTCCACCCGAAGAACAGCGACTGAGGGCTCGGCAGGGACCCGGTCGGGAAGGCCGCTTCGAGCATGACGAGGGCACCGACGCCCAGAGCGAAGATCCAACCGAGGGCGAGCACCATGAACAGCACCGCCACTCCGGGGGAGACGTCGAGTCCGTCGACGTTCTGCCCGGTGCCGGCCCGGTAGAGGTACTGGACGGTCACGGCCACGACGCCGCTCATGACGAGACCGACGGCCAGCGTGCGTGGCCAGCCGGTGGGGACGCCGACGACGCGACGGACCACGGTGGCGGCGAACCATGACTGGAGGAAGAGGAAGACGAGTGCGGCGAGGCTCACCAGCACATATCCGCCGACGTCCAATGCTTCCATCGATGACTCTCCTGATCCTGTTCGGACTCTCAGCTGTGGGCCGGCCGCTGCGGGCCTTCAGCTTCGGGCTGTCAGCCGAACATCGTCGATTCGGTCATCTCCAGCCTAGTCCGTCGAGTCAGTCCGTGCGCGGCGGATCGAGGCGCCTCCGCCTTCCGGGCAGGCCTACCTGAGGGGCCCAGATGAGGATCCACACCGCACCGAGGAAGGCGAGCAGTCCCGGGAAGAGCACCCCGAACCGCAGGGTGGTCACGGTGATGATGAGGGACAGCAGCGTCGGCCCGCCGAGCTTGCCGCCGTTGTTGAAGATCGCCCAGATGCCGAGGAACCGCGGCCTCCCGACCGCGGGAGAGAGGTCCGCGCCGATCGTCATATTCACGCCCGCGCCTAGGCCGTTGCCGAAAGCCATGACCGCGGCGGCGATGACCATCCCGGCGAGATCCGGTTTCGCGACCATGATGACGAACCCGGTGCCGAAGATGGACAGGCACGCGACGAGGGTCGCGACCCGGCCGAGGTGATCCTTGATGTACGCGCCGAGGAACATGACGATGAGTTCGAGCCCGGCGCCGAAGGCGATGATGAGCGAGATCGAGGACTTGTGCAGACCGATCTCGACGCCCCACAGCTGAACGACGACCGGCTGGGCGGCGCGGGCGGCCGCCAGTGCGATGATCGTGACGCCGGTGAGGATGACCGATTTCCACCGCACGTCCAGCGGCGGCCGGCGATCCTTCTTCCTCCGCCGAGGAGGGGCGACGTCACCGTGTGCCGGATCGTTCGCCTCGGTGGGGTGGGCCGCCTCGGTGGGTGAGGGATCGTCCGCACATGAGGTCGGGGCCGCCTCGGCGCGGTGGGGATGGTCCTCGAAACCGGGGATCTGGGCGATCGGCAGGGTCATGATCGCGATCGCGGCGACGGCGGTGAGGCCGGAGAAGACGAACACGGACCAAATCGGGAAGACGAGCATGAGGCCGGCGCCGATCATCGGCCCGACGAGGTTGCCGACCCGCTGCGTGCCGCCGAGTGGGGTCATCGCCTTCGCGAGGTCGGCCGGCGGCATCACCTCGGCGACGACGGCCTGTCTGGCCAGGCTCCACACATCGGAGACCGGGCCGAACACCATGAGCGCGACCGTGTAGACGAGCAGCGAATACGGCGAATCCCAGATGAAGGCGGTGACGATGGAACCGAGCACGATGATCGCCGCGCACGTGGCCACGAACATGGCCCGGAAATCGCCGAGGCGGTCGATGAGGATCCCGGCCGGCACCGTGGCCATGAGCGACACGGCCCCCATGATGCCGACGATGGCTGCGGCGAACGCCTGCGTCGAGCCCAGCGAGAGCGCCCCGAGCACGAGGATCGGCATGATCGCACCCAGGCCGACGGCGAAGAGGGCGAACGGCACGAGCACCGGCCACAGGATGGGTTTGAGCACGTGGCAAGTTTAGTTGAGGCGGGGCCGAGGCGTTTGCGGAGTCCGAGGTGAGAGTGGCTGCGGGTATGCGGTACACCGGGCGGGCCGGTTCGGCGGGTGTTGGGCCAGCGCAGCGGGGTGCCGGAGTCGGCCGGACGGCCATAGAATGTGCGAGCACTCAATCCGACCGGTGAGGATCCCATGACCGCACAGCACTCAGCCGCACCACGGTTCCGCCTCAGTCCGATGCGTCCGCGCGATCCGGGTGAAGAGGGGCGGGCAGCCAGCACGCTCGAACTCTTCTTCGACCTCGTCTTCGTCATCGCCGTCTCGATCGCGTCCTCACACCTGCATGACACGGTCACGGAGGGCCGCCTCGGCGATGGGGTGGTCAACTACCTGGTCGTGTTCTTCGGGATCTGGTGGGCGTGGATGAACTTCACGTGGTTCGCGACCTCCTTCGACACCGACGACTGGCTCTACCGAGTGCTCACGATCGTGCAGATGGGCGGGGTGCTCATCCTCGCCGCCGGCATCGGCCCCGTCTTCGAGAACGAGGACTACCGGCTGCTCATCGGCGGCTACGTGCTCATGCGCATCATCATGATCTCCCAATGGCTGCGGGCCTCCCGCGGTGCCGGGGTCGCACGGTGGACGACGATCATCTACGCGGCCGGTATCGGCCTGGCCCAGATCCTGTGGGTGATGTGGCTGGCCATCGACGACTCCATGATCCGGTCCGTGGGCCTCGTCGTGCTTATCCTCGCCGAGGTGGCTGTGCCGGTCATCGCCGAAGCCCGCGGCAAGACTCCGTGGCACCCGCACCACATCACCGAACGCTATGGCTGCTTCACGATCATCGTCCTCGGCGAGAGCCTCCTGGCCTCGGCGAACACCGTCTTCGACGCGTTGGGCGAAGTCGAGGACATCGTCCCGCTGATCTCACTGGGCGTCCTCTGCCTCATCGTCACTGCGGCGATGTGGTGGATCTACTTCTGGCCGCCGCATCACCGGGCGATCGGCAGCCTCGGCGGATCGCTCAGATACGGCTACGGCCACTTCTTCATCTTCGCCGCCGCCGGTGCGTTCTCGGCCGGGGTCGGCGTGGAGGCCGATTCCCAGCTCGGTGCCAGCGCTCTGAATCCGGTGCTGGCGACGTTCACGGTCTCGGTGCCGATCGTGGTGTTCGTCCTCGGGGTATGGGTGGTCGCCATCCGCGCCAACGCCAATGCCGTCGTCAACACCGTCGTCCCGGCCTGCGCGCTGCTCGTCCTCCTCGACCCGATCATCCCGGTCCCGACTTTCCTCACGACATTCTTCATGGTCATCATCGTCATCACCCTCGTCGTGTTCCCTCCGCTCGATGACAACGGCAGGACCGGCGCCGAGGCGGTCGTGCGGTGATCGTGCTCCGCTGACGGGTGCGCGCGGGCCGGGGGAGGAGTTCGCGCGGGCCGGGAAGGAGCTCGCGCGACCACGTGCAACAGAACGGGAGTGCCGGTCCGATCTGCGCCCTCGTCAGAACGGCAGACCGTGATAGCGGTCGATGTGCCTCTGTTTGGCGTGGTCGACCCGACGCGACATCTCCGCGGAGTCGACCTGCACGTGCAGGGCCCGGACGCGGCGACGCTCAATGAGCCACAGCGCCAGGCGCAGGACCAGACCCTCGAGGCCGGATGCCCTGGCGCGGGTGTCCTCGCCGCTGTCGACGACGAACTCCCTGGTCACGGTGATGGTGCGTTCGACGATGCGGCGCTGGTGAGATGCCCTGCCGTCGGCAGTCCCGATGCCGTTCAGGGGAGGGCGGATGGGTGCGGTGAGCGTGCTCATGATGGGGTTTCCTCTCCATCGGTCAGGGGGAAGGCGTAGAACTGGATCTGCACCGGGCGGGAGCCCGGATCATTGCGGCCGCGGTACTTGTTGATGAAGGCCATGGTGGTTCTCTCGTACTCGGCGGCGATCTCGGCGAGCTGTTCCTTGGTCAGGCGCAGATTGCTCGTCTCGCTGACCGCGGCTTCGATCCACGACTTCGGCATCCGCTGGCCGTCATAGGCGGCATCGATGAAGTGTTCGAAGTTGCGCTGCGCATTGCGCACGAACTCTCGGTTGACGTAGGACGAGGCGGTCCGTGCCGACGGATCGAGGTCGCGTTCGGGGCCCGGCACCTTCATGGCCCCGGGAATCCTCTCCCACCACTTCTCTCGCCCGCTCCGTTCGCCCTCGACCTCGCGGATGAGCTGGTGCCGAGCGAGCTGACGCAGGTGGTAGCTCGTTGCCCCGGATGATTCGCCGAGGCGCTTGGCCAGGCCTGTCGCCGTTTGCGGGCCCTGCGTCGACAGCGCGTCGTAGATCGCCATCCGCAGGGGATGGGCCAGGCCCTTGAGGGCCGAGGTGCTGATCTCGCGGACGCCGTCGGGGTGGGTGATCTCGTGAGTGGCGTCGTGTCCGGTGTCCTCGCTCATAATGCAAAGATACGCTTGCAAAGAAGTCTTTGCAATACTTTCTTTGGATTGTGTTCAGGTCATCGGCTGAGGCCTCGACGCGGCCAGGTCGATCGGGCTGAACGCCGGAGCCCGGCGCAGATGTGCCGGAGCCCTGCGCGGATGTGCCGGAGCTCGGTGCGGATATGCCGGGCTCCCTATCGGTTCGAGGTCGCACGTAACGCGGCCCTATCGGTTCGTCTCTGAAAGTGGCACGCTGGAGTCATGGTCTCTCAGAGCGTCGTCCCATTTCACAGTGTCGTCCCGCCCTACCTTCTCGATGCGATTGCCGAGCGCGGCACCGAGCGGTTCCCGAAGGCCGCGGCCGCCGCGGCAAGCTGCCGGATGTCCGACGAGAGCTGTCGGAACCTGCGCCTGGCCGGGCTGCGCTATACCCCACCGGCCGATCTCGGCAGAGACGTATCCGCGCTCGCCGCACCCGCTCCTGCAGGACTGCAGCGCCTCGTCCACGATGCTCAGAACACCGAGGTGCTGCCCGGCGAACTCGTCCGCTCCGAGGGCGAAGAGCCCGTCGACGATGAGCCGGTCAACGAAGCCTATGACGGGCTCGGTGCTTCGTATCCGCTGTTCTCCGAGGTGTTCGGGCGCGATTCGCTCGATGGTGCGGGAATGCCGCTCATGGCCAGCGTCCACTATGGCAAGGACTACGACAACGCCTTCTTCGACGGCCGCCTCATGGTCTTCGGCGACGGCGACGACGAAGTGTTCACCGGGTTCACCGGTTCGCTGTCGATCATCGGCCACGAGCTCTCCCACGGTGTCATCAGCCACACCGCCGACCTCGAGTACTTCGGCCAACCGGGAGCGCTCAACGAGCACTGCGCCGATGTCTTCGGCGCCCTGACCCAACAGCACGACGCGGGACAGAATGCTGAGGACGCCGACTGGCTCATCGGTGCCGGAATCTTCACCCCCGAGGTGACCGGTCGTGCCCTGCGCTCCATGATCGAACCCGGCACGGCTTATGACGACGACGTCCTCGGCAAGGACCCGCAGCCTGCGCATATGGATGACTTCGTCACCACCGATTCCGACAACGGCGGGGTCCACCTCAACTCCGGGATCCCGAACCGGGCCTTCGCGCTCGCCGCCATCGCCGTGGGCGGCCCGGCCTGGGAAAGCGTCGGACAGGTCTGGTACTCCGTCCTCACAGGGGCCGAGATCACGCAGCGCACCGAATTCGCGGAGTTCGCAGAGCTCACCATCGCCGAGGCGGCCGACCAGTTCGGAGCCGGATCCGACGTTCACGATGCGATCGTGTCCGGATGGGAAACCGTGGGCATCTCCCACGCCGGTTCGGCCCGTGGAAACCAGGGGAGCAGCTGGTGAACGAGCAGCCTGCCGATGGGTTCGGGCATCTGCTCGTGGAACGCTCGGGCGGGATCGGCGGGATGCTGCTCGTCTGGGAAGTCGACATCGACGCAAGCACCCGACGCGATGACCTGGGCCCGCGCATCGCCGAACTTCCCTGGTCCGACAGCGGGCAGAAGGATGATTCGCCGCAGACGACGGGGGCCGACCGATTCGCCTACCTCATCGAGAGCCGGTACGGGCGAGTCCGCTTCGGCGAGTCTCAGATGCCGCCGGAGTGGAAGCAGCTGGTCGATGACGTCCGGGAAGTCGCCGAACCGCAGAGGCGGCAACCCGGCTGACCCTTATGCTGGAGGTCATGACCGACACCAACCATGACCCGGGCAGCGACGCTCGGACGACGGCCGAGAAGAACGAACGCGACCTCGAAGCCGGGGTCCACACCGACCTCAGGGAGTCGATGACATACGGGTCGTATCTCGACCTCGACCGGCTCCTCGGAGCCCAGCATCCAGTCAGCAGTCCCGAACACCACGACGAGCTGCTCTTCATCATCCAGCACCAGACCACGGAGCTGTGGTTCCGGCTCGTCATCCACGAGCTCCTCGACGCCCGGCGCCTCATCGCCGCCGATGAGCTGCAGACCGCGCTCAAGCGCATCGCCCGCGTCAAACACATCCAGAAGACCCTGACCGAGCAGTGGTCTGTCCTCGCGACGCTGACGCCGAGCGAATATGTCGGGTTCCGCGATCAGCTCGGCCGTGCTTCCGGCTTCCAGTCCTGGCAGTACCGGGCCGTGGAGTTCCTGCTCGGCAACAAGAATCGGGCCATGCTCCCGGTCTTCGACGGTGAGCCCGAGGCGCGTGCGGCCCTGGAGCAGTACCTCGAGGAACCGAGCATCTACGACGAGGTCCTCGCCTGCCTGGCCCGGCGCGGTCTTCCGGTGCCGCAGCGGCTCCTCGACCGAGACAAATCGGTCGCCCATACCTTCGATGAGGAACTGTCCGATGTCTTCCGCATCATCTACGAGAACCCGCAGAAGTACTGGCAGGAATACGAGAGCTGCGAAGAGCTCGTCGATCTCGAGGAGAACTTCCAGATCTGGCGCTACCGACACATGCGCACCGTGTTGCGGATCATCGGCATGAAACGCGGTACGGGCGGTTCGAGCGGAGTCGGATTCCTGCAGAAGGCACTCGATCTCACGTTCTTCCCCGAGCTCTTCGACATCCGCACCGGAATCGAGAACGGCCCCGGAATCAGCCCCGAAGGAATCTGAGGCGCCCGTTCGTGGACAGGCGGAGCCGGTGGGGCAGACGGAGCCGTCGAGGGCTTCACCGGTGCGGCTCTTCTGCTGTGGAGCCGGCCCTCCGTCTGGCAGCAGGCTCTTCGGCTGAGCGGCAGGTTCTTCAGCCGAGCAGCAGGTTCCTCATCTGTGCGAAGTATGGAGAATCGGGGTCGATGACATCGGCATGGTTCGCGCCCGGCAGCTCGGTCAGGGCGGCGGGGAAGACACGGGAGAATTCGACGTTGACGGTGGCATCGGCATCCCCGTGGATCGAATGCACGTCGACGCGTGCCGGGATGAGGGCGGCCCGTGAGCGCGGATCGTGGCGCAGGTAGGCTTCCAGATCGTGCTCGGGCCGTACGCCCATATAGTCGAGGACTGCTCCATCGCCGAGGTGGCCCTCAACCTCCCGCAGCAGATCGGTCACCGGTGCCAGAGGACGCAGACGGATCCGCGGACCCCCGTCGGGCAGGTGCGAAGCCCAGGCGAGGACGAGGCAGCCACCGGCCGAATGGCCCGAGACGATGAGATTGCCCTGTGCTCGTTCGCTCACACCCCAGCGCGGCAGTTCGGCGCACACCGATTCGATGGCCGCGGTGACATCGTCGAGCAGGAGCGGCTGACCGCCGAGGCGTCGATACTCGATGGACGCGACGAGCACTCCCGACTCGGCCAGCGCCCGAGCCAACGGTCGGGCATGGGACAGATCGGTGCGGGGGCGGAAGTAGCCTCCGTGGACGAAGATGACCGTCGCCGAGGCGGTCGCCGGGTCACCATAGACCTCGACGAACTGCTCGGGGGAGTCTCCGTAGTTGTGCCGGAACGCCGGAGCCAGGTCGGTCCCGGCGGCAGAGAGCTCGGGAATGCGCACGGACTCGACGCTCATCCTTCGGAACCCCGAGGTGCGTTCACCCCACCGGCTTCACCTGTGTGAGTTTCGCCCGAGCCGGTCCGGCCGGCAGTGTCCGCTTCGCCGGCGGCGCCTGTCTCACCGTTCTCCCGGGCACGGTCGACCTCACGCGAGCGTTCGACGAGGTCGCGGACGCGAGTGAGTTCTGCCAGCTTGGGGTCGAGAGTGTCACCGGAGGACTGCCCGCGCAGGCGGCGACCGACCCACGGGGCCAGGTACTCACGGGCCCACCGCGACTCCTCGCTCATCACCTCGCGGATCGCCCGCGTCGGACGGGCGGGAACGCCGAAGCCCTTCACCGGCAGGGAGCGGCCGCTCTCCAGGGTGGCCAGAGCCTGCTCGGCGACGAGGTGGTGGCCCTTCGTCGACAGGTGGATGCGGTCATCGGCCCACATTTCCGCGGCGTAGAGCGAACGCAGCCCCCACAGGTCGACCATATGGCAGCCGTGCCGCTGCGCGATCGACCACAGGTGGGCGTTGTAGATTCCCACGCGCGGACGCACCGCACGGATGAGCGGGGTGCTGAACTCGGTATCGAAGCCGTTGCACATGAGCACCTCGATGCCGGCCTCACGCATCGCGATCACGGCGCGTTCGAACTTCGCGGCCAGGGCATCGATATCGGCCTTCGGACGCAGGCAGTCATTGCCGCCGGCGCATAGGCTCACGAGGTCCGGCTTCATCTCGAGCACCTGCGGCACCTGGTCATCGACGATGCGGTCGAGCAGCCGACCTCGGATGGCCAGATTGGCATAGGACAGGTCCGGGCTGCCCACCGACGATTCGGTGAGCATGAGCGCGAGCCGGTCCGTCCAGCCGCGGTACCGATCCTCGACCCGTGGGTCGGGATCCATCAGACCCTCACTGAACGAGTCTCCGATTGCGACGTATGAGGTGATCGGCTCAAGCATCAGGGATCCTTCTCTCTTCGTGCGATTCATCCAGACTATACGCCGGACCCGACGCGGGGACCCGTCCGCCCCAGAACTACCTGACGGCGGCCCAGCAACCTCGCGCCAGGTTGCTGGGCCGCCGTCAGGTAGCAATTGGGAGGGGAAGGGGGCGGGAACTCGCCTTGGCGGAGGCCGTGCGCAAACGCGGCGAACGGCCCCGAGGTCACCCAGTCGAAACTTCGAGTGGCGTAGACTCGACACCGCAGCCCGACGTCGTCGCCGACCCCCTCGCTAGGAGCAGAATGTATCGGTCAGTCCCGGTCCCCGCAGCCACAGATTTCGTCATCACGAACGCGTGGATCGTGCCCGTGGCCGATGCGTCCGGGAACCGCGCCGAGGCGATCGAAACCGGCACGCTGACGGTCAGGGACGGCCGCATCACCGAGGTGGCCCCCGGCTCCGTCGACACGTCCTCCCTCCCAGCGGACACCGAGGTCATCGATGCCG
Source organism: Brevibacterium sediminis (assembly GCF_024895295.1). Lineage (NCBI taxonomy): Bacteria > Bacillati > Actinomycetota > Actinomycetes > Micrococcales > Brevibacteriaceae > Brevibacterium > Brevibacterium sediminis. The sequence continues at coordinate 316,175 of NZ_JAHQRN010000003.1, forward strand.
GTGGACGCTGGGTCCTGCCCGGTTTCATCGAAGCCCACGGCCACCTCGGCGTCCATGAGGACGGTGAAGGCTGGTCCGGTGACGATACGAACGAGATGACCGATCCCAACGGTGCGGGCCTGCGCGCGCTCGACAGCATCGACCCCACCGATCTCGGATTCAAGGATGCCCTGCGTGGGGGTGTCACCTCGGCGCTCATCAAACCTGGTTCCGGCAATCCCATCGGCGGTCGCACCGCCTTCCTCAAAACCTGGGGTCGAATCGTCGACGAGATGCTCGTGACACAGGATCTGTCCGTGAAGTCCGCGCTCGGCGAGAACCCGAAACGCGTCTACGGGGAGAAGAAAGTCACCCCATCGACGAGGATGGGCACCATCAAGATCATCCGCGACGCCTTCGTCGAAGCGCGGAACTACCAGGCCAAACGTGCGCAAGCCGACGCCGATGGCACCCCGTTCGACCGCGACCTGGTCAAGGAGACCCTGGCCGACGTCCTCGACGGCAAGCTCGCATGGGACCAGCACTGCCACCGCGCCGATGATATCGCCACCGCCATCCGCCTGTCCGAGGAATTCGGCTACCGCCTCGTCATCAACCACGGGACCGAAGGCCACAAGATCGCCGATTTCATCGCCGCCAAGGGCATCGACGTCATCCTCGGCCCCCTGATGACCTCCCGGTCGAAGGTCGAACTGCGCGACCGCACCCTGGCCACCGCGGCCTCCCTCGCCGAGGCGGGAGTGCGCATCGCGCTGACCACCGACCATCCGGTCATCCCGATCAACTTCCTCATCCACGAAGCCTCCCTGGCCGTGAAGGAAGGACTCGACCCGACCGTCGCGATCGAAGCGCTGACGATCAACCCGGCCGCGATCTTCGGCCTCGACGACCGCCTCGGTTCCCTGGCTGTGGGCCGCGACGCCGATATCGTCATCTGGTCCGGCGATCCGCTCGATCTGACCTCCCGCGCTGAGACCGTCTTCGTCTCCGGCCGTCGCGTCTTCGACTACGACGCCGCCTCAGGAACCGCGCACATCGCCGACCCACTCGGCCCGACACTCATCAGCGAGCCGTGAGCGACAGAGAACTCGAAGACGCCACCACCACCGAGGTTCGGGTCGAGGATCCGGCCGAGCCGGGCCCTGTCCGAGGTTCGTCCCCGGCCCCGACCTCCGGCGGCAACCCGGAGGCCGGATCCCAGGCCCTGCGCGAACTGCTCGAACGCACCCGCCTGCAGCGGCTAGCCGAACTGCGGGACTCCTCACCGGAACCCCAGCCCGAAGATCTCGCCAAGGCCGCCGCGGCGAAGGCGGCGAAGGCCGAACGCGGCGGCGGGCGGTCGAAATCCCGCACTGACCACCTCGGTGCGTCTCAGCGCATCGCCCAGAAGGTCGCCCGGCGCACCGTCGGCAAACTCGTCTCCGGTACGACGGAGAACACGCAGCCGGTCCCGATCGTCACCGCGCTCAAGGGCACCCCGTACCAGGCGCCCGTCCAGGCGAACGAGCCGAGCGAAGACGAAGCCCGGATGATCCTCGACCTCGCCGCCGATATCGCGGCGATGATGATGCGCGCCGGTGCCGGCACCAGCGATGTCGAGGTCTCCGTCATCGCCGCGTGCACCGCGTGCGGTCTGGCCACCGTCGAGGTCGATCTGACCTCGAACACCCTGGTCGTGCACTATTCGACCTCGGACGGACGTCTGCTGACGGTGATGCGGGTCAACCGCGGTGAGTCCACGCATTTCGCGAAGCTCGCCTCGGTGCACAAGCTCGTCACCGACCTCGTCGACGGGCGTCTGGAATTCCATGAGGCACGCAGTCGGCTCGACGCGATCCGCACGCAGCGGCGACCGTTCCCCGAATGGTTCACCACCGGAGCCTGGGGCTTCATGGTCGGTGCCCTCGTCCTGCTGCTCGGAGGAGGCCCGATCGCGATTCCCCTGGGCATCACGATGGCCATCGTCGTGTTCCAGTTCGGCAAGCTGCTCGGCCGCACCCACCTGCCGTCGTTCTTCATCACGGCGATTCAGGCAGCCTCGGCGACGCTCATCGCCACCATCGCCGGCGACGTCGGTATCATCGCCTCACCGCAGTACCTCGTGGCTGCCGGAATCGTTCTGCTGCTGCCGACGCAGTCGCTGTATTCGGCGGTTCAGGATGCGCTGACGAACTTCCCGCTGACCGCCGCCGGGCGGGTGGTTGGGGTGTTCATGACTCTGGCCGGCATCGTCTCCGGCATCGCCCTGGGAATCGTGTGCGGTCAGGCCATCGGACTCAGTCATATCGAAGTACTCGTGCCGAAGACGAGCCCGCATGTGGTCACGGCGATCCTGTCGATGGTCGCGGCGGCCGTGGTGGCGATGTCCGGTGCGGTGGCCATGTCGGCCAGGCGCCGGTTCATCTTGCCGGCGGCGCTCGTCGGCCTTGCTTCGCACATCACGATGATGTCGCTGACGCTGTTGGACGTCGACAATGTGCTTGCCAGTCTGCTGGCGGCCACCGTCACCGGTTTCCTGTCGCGGCCGCTGGCGCTGCGGCTGGGAGCGCCGGCGATCGTGCTGATGATTCCCGGCATCTACACCCTGCTGCAGGGGCTGTCGATCTTCACCGCTGTCTATCAGATCGCGTCGGAATCGGAGAACGTCTCCTTCGCTGTGGGTCTGTCCTCGCTGTTCACCGCGATCCTGGCGAATGCTGCGCTCGCTGTCGGCGCTGTGCTCGGCAGCTATCTGGCGCTGCCGTTGAAGAACCTCAAGAGTCAGAGCTCGGCTGAGGAGAAGGTCGAAGAGGTGCGCAGCGGCGAGACGTCGACCTCTGTCATCGACTCGGTGCAGCCCGGCGGTGCGAAGACCCAGTCGAGTGGGGCCGGAGGACCGAAGGCTCAGTCGAGTGGGGCCGGGGTAGAGAAGGCTCAATCGGGCGAGACCGGAGAAGCGGACGCCTCGGACGAGGCCGATACCGGTCCGATTCAGATCTGATCCGGGCTCAGATCGGGTCCCGGACTCAGACCTGATCCGGGCCAAGCTCTGATTCGGGCTCACCCTTGATCCGGGCTCAGGCGCGATCTGGCAGGGCCTGAGCCGAGTTCAGACCTGATCCGGCAGGGCCCAGTCGATCGGGTCGATGCCCCTCTGCGCGAGCAATTCATTCGTGCGCGAGAACGGTCGGGAACCGAAGAATCCCCGCCGTGCCGACAGAGGTGAGGGATGCGCGGATTCGATGATGGCCACCTCGGCGGTTCCTGATGTCAGCAGGGGAGCGAGGTTCCGGGCGTCGCGGCCCCAGAGGATCGCAACAAGCGGCTGATCGCGTTCGATCAGCGCGGTGATTGCCCGTTCCGTGATCTCCTCCCAGCCTTTGCCGCGGTGGGAGGCGGGTTCGCCTGGGGAGACGGTGAGGGCGCGGTTGAGCAGCATGACTCCCTGGCGTGACCAGGCGCGCAGGTCCCCGTGCGCGGCCGGCGGAATCCCGAGGTCGGACTCGAGTTCCTTGTAGATGTTGCCCAGCGACCGCGGCAGGGGACGGACATCGGGGTCGACGGCGAATGACAGGCCGATGGCGTGGCCGGGCGTCGGGTAGGGATCCTGGCCGACGATGAGGACCTTGACCTCGGACAGCGGTTCGGCGAAGGCGCGGAAGACGAAGTCCCCGGACGGCAGATACTGGCGGCCGGCAGCGATCTCGTCGCGGAGGAAGTCGCCCATCGAGTGGATGCGCTCTTCCACTCCGGCCAGGGCGTTCGCCCAATCGGGGGACATGATCTCGGTCAGCGGAGGCGTCGACGTCATGGGCACGAGTGTAGCGATGCTCGGCGGACGAGGTCGCGCTGGGACAGTGGCGTCAGCTGCCAAGGAATGGGCGTCAGCTGCCAGGGAATGGGCGGAGCAGGAACGGCGGTGCTGTCGCCGGCGGCGGGGATGCGGGGGCGGGAAGCCACCACGGACATCATTGTTGGGTCGATCCGCGGTGGTTTCCTCACCGATATCACCGTGGATCGACCCAACAATCCGCCATCCACCGCGCAGACGCGGGAGGGGCGAGCTTTGCGAACACCGGCACCGCCTCGGCGACGGAGGACGATGACGTCGACACCGCCTCGGCGAGGGTGGGAATCGACCTGCGCGCATGTGCACGGAGCGCAGATCGGGTGTGCGCGATCGCCTACCGAACCGGTGTATTGCCGTTCAGCGCCACGCGTTATGCTCGGCCTAAGGAGTTCATCGTTGAACGAAAGGACCGAAATGTCGGAATTCCCAGAGGCCAAGAACTGGAAGATGCTCATCGGCGGAGAATGGGTCGATGCCGCTGACGGCGACACCACCGATGTCATCACCCCGATCGACCGCAACGTCGTCATCGCCAAGGTGCCCAACGGCAAAGAGGCCGACGCCGACCGTGCCGTCCAGGCCGCACGGAAGGCCTTCCCCGAGTGGGCGGCCCTGCCGTTCAAGGAACGCCAGAAGAAGCTTCTGGCCTGCGCCGATGCGCTCGAAGCCGCCTCGGAGGAACTCGCCCAGCTGACTGCTCTCGACACCGGCAACGCGATCCGCACCCAGGCTCGCCCGGAGACGATCACCCTGGCCGACCTGTTCCGCTACATGGGCGGCGTCGCCGGTGAGGTCAAGGGCAACACCCTGCCCGCCGGAGACAAGCAGCTCCAGTACACCAAGCGTGTGCCGCTGGGTGTCGTCGCCGGCATTCTGCCGTGGAACTCGCCGCTGATGATCGCCGCCTTCAAGACCCCCGCCGCGATCGCCGCCGGCAACACGATCGTCCTAAAATGCGCCGAGGATGCACCGCTGACCATCCTCAAGATGGCCGAGATCATCGCCGACATCCTGCCCGCCGGTGTGCTCAACGTCGTCACCGGCAAGGGCTCGGTCATCGGTGAGGCCCTCAACGTCCACCCCGACGTCGACAAGGTCTCGTTCACCGGATCGACGAGCGTCGGCCGTCACGTCGCCGAGGTGGCCGGTGGCCGTCTCGCGCATTCGTCGATGGAACTCGGCGGCAAGTCCCCGAACATCATCTTCCCGGATTCGAACGACGACGACACCCTCGAGCAGGTGCTGCTGTCGACCCGCTTCGCCCGCCAGGGCCAGTCGTGCACCATGGGGTCGCGTCTGTTCCTCCACGAGGACATCTACGACGATTTCCTGTCCAAGCTCGTCGACGCGGTGTCGAAGATGAAGGTCGGCGACCCCCGCGATGAGTCCACCGACATCGGCTGCATCATCAACGAGAAGCAGTACGACCAGGTCGCCAGCTACATCGAGATGGGCAAGTCGATGGACGGCGTCGAGATCGCCTACGACGGCTCCGATTCGCTGGAAGTCGGCGAACCCGGCTTCTACCACGCTCCCGTGATCTTCTCGAAGGCGAAGAACGACTGGCAGACCAGCCGTGAAGAGATCTTCGGCCCCGTCCTCTCGGTCATCCCGTGGAAGGACATCGACGAGGTCATCGACATGGCCAACGACTCCGACTTCGGACTCGCGGCCTTCGTCTTCACCAAGGACGTCGACGCGGCCCTGACCATGGCCAACCGGATCGAATCCGGCTGGGTTCAGGTCAACCAGGGCGGCGGCCAGCTGGCCGGCCAGTCTTACGGCGGCATGAAGACCTCCGGATTCGGGCGAGAGGCATCGCTGGAAGGCATGCTCGAAGGATTCACCCAGATCAAGCAGGTCAACATCCGCATCCGCTGATCCTTTTCCCCGCCGAGGCGGCCCTGCTCTTGCGGTCGAATGTGGGGTCGATCCGATCCTCGTGATCGGGTCACCCGGTTCGCCGAGGCGGCCCCGCCTCGGCGCAGGTCGTTCCCTTCACCCCGTCGACACGGTCACCGATCCGGTGCCGTGCGGCGGGATGATGCAGTTGCCCGCGCAGCCGCCGCCGGGCATGTGCGAGTTGCCGTCCCACGAGCCGTGCCCCGGTCGGGATCGACCTCACAGCCTCGGCGGCGCGCCGGAAATTTCGGTACCGCCGATCCGGCGATAGGATAGAAGCACAGACACCTCTCGAAGGAGCACAACCTCTATGCCGCCGAACGACGACACCTCAGAACTGAGCGAGCTCGAGGTGGCCGTTTTGGAGTTCGAGCGGCGGTGGTGGAAATACGGAGGCGCCAAGGACCACGCGATCCGTGAGCGCTTCGACATGTCAGCCACCAGCTACTTCCAGATCCTCAACTCGCTTCTCGACAACCCTGCAGCTCTGGCCAGCGACCCCATGCTGGTCAAGCGCCTTCGCCGAATCCGCAGCACGCGGCAGAGCGAACGCGCCCAAGCCCGCGTCTCGAGGTAGACATGACCGACGAATTCGACGAGATCGAGCCCGGCCGGCGTAGCGGTGCCCATCGACAGGAGTCCGCGGCGTCGTCGAACATCGGTGCCATCTCGCTGGTCATCATCCTCGCCCTGGTCGCTGTCCTGCTGGTCGTGGCCGCCATCAACATCATCTTCTCTTCGATGGGCAACCCCGAGTCGAAGATCGCCGACCCTCCGGCCTCCGAATCGGCGTCGGCCGAACCCTCACCGAGTGAGAGCGAAGTCAGCGTCGCGGACGATTCGATCACCGTCGACGTGCTCAACGGCTCCGGCGTCTCCGGTGCAGCGAAGAAGTTCTCCGAGGCTGTCGAAGAGAAGGGCTGGAAGCTCGGGCAGGTCGGCAACTACTCGACGAATCTCTCTGATTCGACCGTGTACTACAACGGCGAGGAGAACGCGTCCCAGGCCAAGCTCGTCGCCAAGTCGCTGGGAGTCTCCGCCACGGAGGCCTCGTCCGACTTCGAAGCCGACATCACGGTCGTCATCTGTTCGGACATCGCCGATCGCGGACCCGAACCCAGTGGAGGCGGGGACTCGGAGTGATCCGAAGCGATTCGGCGGCGCGGCAGCGCGACTGAGTCGGCGGGATCGGTTCGGCCTCGGCCGCCTCGGCGATGAGGGCATGAGACGGCGGGGCTCCTTGGTTGCGGTCGGGTCATGGGACGGTGGGCCGCCTCGGCGAATTCCTGACCGAATGGTCTGATTTCATTTGCCGCGATCCCCGCTGTGAACAGGGCAGAAACCCTTAGGTAACGAATCTATAACAGTGTTGAACCGCTCTAGGTGGGATGCGCGCCTGCGGTAGAGTTGCAACAGCTAGGCAAGCACAGCACCTTGTGTTCTATTCGTGCTTCACCGAGATTATTCTCTAGAGGTCAATGAGAGAAGTCGCGGGGTCAGTTGAGTTTTACTAGCTTCCGTATCTCGGGTGGGGTCATCTGATCGCGGCTGCGATGCGGGATTTCAATGGCACTGCACTGTATGGAGAAGTAATGGCACAAGGTACCGTCAAGTGGTTCAACGCTGAAAAGGGCTATGGATTCATCACCCTTGAAGGCGACAACCAGGACGTGTTCGTTCACTGGAGCGCAATCCAGATGGACGGCTACCGCTCTCTCGAAGAGGGCCAGCAGGTTCAGTTCGAAGTTGGAGAAGGACAAAAGGGTCCTCAGGCGGAGTCCGTCACCCTCCTCTGAGACTGGCTGCTGTCAGCACAGTTTTCTGATCCGCTGCGGCGGGGAGTCGGAACGGCCTTCGGGCCGACCGGCACCAATCGCACGGGGGAAGCGCCGAGCAGGCAACTGCTCGGCGCTTTTCAGTGCCCGCGGGGCGCGGGGGCCGCGTCGGGTGCACCCGTGCGCTTGGACTTCGATTCAGCCCAGTGTGAGTTGAGCAGCCCATGTTGAAAACAGGGCTACTCGCCCTAAACTGGGCTGTTCGAAATCGTGGGCAATCGGGCCTGCGCCAAGCGTTTCGCGCTGGGCCGAACTGCCCGCTGCGCCTCCATCGCGCGCCGACAACTCGCGGATCTGAACTGCCCTCGCCCATCTTGGCGGGCGACAAACATTTGCACTCGCATGGGGAGAGTGCTAAATCTAGTACTGGTGAAAACCGATGGGTTCCCACCAGTCGTCTCGAGAGCGTGGTCCATATGTGGAATGGAACATGCGGACACACTCTCTGCCGTCGCGGGCGTTGACGACTGCTCTGGATTCCCACTCCACTCCATCAGGGAGGATCTAAGCCACTATGGCAAAGATGATTGCATTCGACGAAGAAGCTCGTCGAGGACTCGAAGCTGGCCTCAACCAGCTTGCGGACGCGGTCAAGGTGACCCTTGGACCCCGCGGTCGCAATGTCGTGCTCGAAAAGCAGTGGGGCGCACCTACCATCACCAACGATGGCGTCTCCATTGCCAAGGAGATCGAACTCGAGGACCCCTACGAGAAGATCGGCGCCGAGCTCGTCAAGGAAGTCGCCAAGAAGACTGATGACGTCGCAGGCGACGGAACCACCACCGCTACCGTGCTCGCACAGGCTCTCGTCCGCGAAGGTCTGCGCAACGTGGCAGCCGGTGCTGATCCGCTCAGCCTCAAGCGCGGTATCGAGAAGGCCGTTGAGGCCGTCACGAACGTCCTGCTGAACAACGCCATCGACATCGAGACCAAGGAACAGATCGCCGCTACCGCTGGCATCTCCGCCGGAGATCCCGCAATCGGTGAACTGATCGCCGAGGCCATCGACAAGGTCGGCAAGGAAGGCGTCGTCACCGTCGAGGAGTCCAACACCTTCGGACTCGAGCTCGAACTGACCGAGGGTATGCGCTTCGACAAGGGCTACATCTCCGGTTACTTCGTCACCGACACCGATCGCCAGGAAGCTGTCCTTGAGGATCCCTACATCCTCATCGTCAACTCCAAGATCTCGAACGTGAAGGACCTGTTGCCCGTCCTCGAGAAGGTCCAGCAGTCCAACAAGCCGCTGTTCATCATCGCCGAAGACGTCGAGGGCGAAGCCCTGGCCGTCCTGGTGCTGAACAAGCTCAAGGGCACCTTCAAGTCCGTGGCCGTCAAGGCTCCGGGCTTCGGTGACCGTCGCAAGGCTCAGCTCGCCGACATCGCCATCCTCACCGGTGGCCAGGTCGTGTCCGAGGAAGTCGGGCTCAAGCTCGACAGCGTGACCACCGATCTGCTGGGCACCGCCCGCAAGGTCGTCATCACCAAGGACGAGACCACCATCGTCGAGGGTGCCGGAGACGCCGAGGAGATCGCCGGACGGGTCGCTCAGATCCGCGCCGAGATCGAGAACTCGGACTCCGACTACGACCGTGAGAAGCTGCAGGAGCGTCTGGCCAAGCTGGCCGGCGGTGTTGCAGTCATCAAGGCCGGAGCCGCCACCGAGGTTGAGCTCAAAGAAACCAAGCACCGCATCGAAGATGCCGTGCGCAATGCCAAGGCTGCTGTGGAAGAGGGAATCGTCGCCGGTGGCGGCGTCTCGCTCATCCAGGCTGGCAAGGCCGCATTCGCCGACCTCGCACTCGAGGGAGACGAGGCCACCGGTGCCAACATCGTCAAGGTTGCCATCGAAGCCCCGCTGAAGCAGATCGCCACGAACGCCGGCCTCGAAGCCGGTGTGGTTGCCGACAAGGTCGCCAACCTCGAAGCCGGATTCGGTCTCAACGCTGCCACCGGTGAGTACGAGGACCTGCTGGCCGCTGGCATCAACGACCCGGTCAAGGTGACCCGCTCTGCCCTGCAGAACGCCGCCTCGATCGCCGGTCTGTTCCTCACCACCGAGTCGGTCGTCGCCGACAAGCCCGAAAAGGCCGCCGCAGGTGCAGACGCAGCTGCCGGTATGGACGGAATGGGTGGAATGGGCGGCATGGGCTTCTGATAGCCACCGCTTGTTCGATCGGCCGTGCCGGTGCCCGCAAGGGTGCCGGCACGGCCGATTTCGTGCTCGGACTCTCGGGTCCCGGCCCGACGGTCAGATCGTTCACGCGGAAGTGTCCGCTCGTCGTGCGTCGGCGACCATCATCGCCGAGGCGGCCCGCCGACCCGTTGTTCCGCAGCCTCGTCCCGCATAGGCTGGGTCCATGACCTTCACCGGAACCGATGCCTGCGGAAACAGTCCGAAGAACGTCTTCGCTGCGACGTTCGAGGAGAATCTCTTCAACGGCGACAGAGAAGCACTCAACGAGGTGATCGCCGACGACTGCGTGCTGCAGATCGTCCACCCTTCCGACGTTGAAACCCACACGGGCCGGGAAGCCATCGTCGAAGCGCTGTTGAAACTGTCCGGCCATTCTCACGAGGTCGGCCACCTCGAAGCAGCGATCACTCACGGCAAGGCCGCGGCCGCGTGGGGATACTGGCAGGCCGAGGCCGACGGCGACGACCTGCGGCACTTCTCGCACACGATGTGGTTCACCACGCACAAGGCACAGGAGTTCGGACAGATCCGGATCTTCCAAGTCTGAGACGGTTCCGGACGTTCCCTGGCTGAGACGGTTCCGGACGTGCCCGGTCTGAGTAGGAAACGGAGTTCCCGGGCCTGAAGAGGCCCAGACCCTGCCAGACACGGAACGTAACCTCAGTCCCAGGGATTGTCGCGGTTATGGCGGCGATGCGACCGGCGCCGGTCCCGCTCTTCCCGCCGTGAGATCTGTCCGGGAGAGTACGGCGGATGAGACGGATGCGGCGGCTGCAGGCCCGTACCGAAGTCCGCTTCAAAATCCCGCTCGGGAGGCTCACCCTCCTCGAGCTGTCGTTTGGCCTCAGCATCACCGAGCTGGGCCCGGGCTCTGCGGGTGAGCTCCTTCTTCCGTTTGCGGATGATCTCATCCTTGCGCGCGATGTGTCCCAGTCCGCCGAGCAGCGTGGGAATGATGACGAAGATCGGCCAGAAGAAGATGAACCCTCCAGATGCGATCGACGAGATCGCCCAGATCGCCAGCACGATCCCGACCGGCCCTGCAACAGCACCGAGCAGTGCACGACGCACCCGATCTCGGTAGTACTTCTGCGCCGCGGCATCGATCTGCTCCGGCGTGATCGGCACCCGCTCTGCCTCGAGGCGAGCCAGTGCCTGCGCACGGCCCGCATCATCGAGCTTGCCAGGCTCGACCTCGGCCGGATCGGCGAGGACGAGGTCCTCGATCAGCGCTGGGACTTCACCGAGCGTCTTGATTTTCGCAGCTGCCTCGGTGCGTTCATCGAACTCCTCAACGTCGAGCCGACCGAGAGCATAACCCTCCGAGAGGACATCACTGACGACCGCGCGATCGGCATCAGAGGCCCGGACCTGCCCATACGAGCGGGGATCTGCGCTGAACCGCGACCAGAGGGGACTGGCATTCATGGTGAATACTCTAACCCCGCGATCAGCGGTGAGACTGAGGATCAGCCGGGAATCGGGCTGGACTAAACTCGACCGAGTGGAACCCGTCGTCGTGCTCATCCTCTTCGCCGTGTTCCTCGGCGCCTTGTCCCAGCGCGTCACCGGGATGGGATTCGGCCTGGTCAGCGGTCCCTTCCTCGTCCTCCTCCTCGATCCGTTCAGCGGCGTCATCCTCGTCAACATCTGCGGAATCGTCGCCTCATTCTCCGTCTTCGTCCGCACCTCCGCCGAGGTGGAATGGCCGCCTTTCCGACATCTTGCCTTGGGCGCGGTGATCGGGACCATCCCCGGCGCACTCCTGTCGTCATCGATGCCCACCCCACCGCTGCAGATCCTCATCGGCGCGCTCATCATCGTCTCCCTCATCAGCTCACTGACCTTGGGGAAGCTGGGGCGGACGATCCCCGCAAACATCGGCACACGCCTGACGGCCGGTCTCTTCTCCGGGGCGATGTCTGCCGCGGCAGGAGCCGGGGGACCGGCGGTGAGCGCCTACGCTGTGCTGACGAACTGGGAACAACGGTCGTTCGCAGCCACCCTGCAGCCTTTCCTCGTCGTCGGGACCGCCTCAGCGGTGGTGATGAAGGTGATCATCGACGGAGGGACCTGGCCTCACCTGGAGCTCGGAGTCTGGATCGGACTTGGGCTCGTCCTTGTGGCGGGCCTCGCCGGAGGCGATTGGCTCTCCCGCCATATCGACGTGGACGCAGCGCGGATCGGGATGCTCGTCCTCGCTTTCGGAGGCGGGATCGCGGCCTTGGCCAAAGGACTCTTGGCCTTCGTCTGAGGCGGTGGCGCACGGGACGTCTGAGGCGGTGGCGCACTGGGCGAGCGACGGTGTTCGATGACCCGCGCGCAACGTCGTCGCGTGACCTGCATGCATCGGTCTTCGACCGTCTGGGTCTGAGCCGTCATCGACGGCCGCGGACTGAGCAGATGTGGGGCACAGGCTCAGACGTCTTCCAGTTTCATCGGGCATACTGTTCGAGGACAAAGCTAGCCTGGGAGGCATGGATCGTGACTGAAGTATTTCTGTTGCTGCTCGTAGTTCTCGGGGCCGTTTTCTTCATCGGTCACCGCAAGGAGAAGAAGCGGCAGCAGGAATTGCACGCCGCTGAACTTCAGCAGGTGAAGAAGACCGCTGAAGAGGACGTCACCGCATTCGGTGAGGAAGTCGCCGAACTCGACGTCATCACCGCTGGCGTCGACCTCGACACGGGCGGAGCGCAGGACTACAAGCAGGCGCTCGACTCGTACGACGTCGCCAAGGAGACACTCGAGAAGGTCTCCGAACCCACTGACATCCGCCACGTCACCGAGGCGCTCGAAGACGGCCGCTATGCCGCCAAATGCGTTCGCGCCCGGGTCGAAGGCAAACCCCTGCCGGTGCGTCGTCCGCCCTGCTTCTTCAACCCGCAGCACGGTCCCTCGGTCGAAGACATCGACTGGGCCCCGGCCGGCGGCCAGCTGCGCCCCGTGCCCGTGTGCGCCGCCGACGCCGAGCGCGTCGCCGTCGGAGCCGATCCGCTGGTGCGCAAGGTCGTCACCGGTGACGGACACACCCGTCGCGCTTACTGGGAGGCCGGGCCGGCCTACGCCGAATACAACCGCGGCTACTTCAACTCCTACGCCGGCTCCGGCCTGTTGCCCGGCGTCCTCATGGGTGCCATGATGTTCGGCGGAATGGGCGGCGGCTGGGACGGTGCCTACGGCGGCGACATGGGCGACGCCGGTGGCGATATGGGCGGAGACATGGGCGGCGGTGACGGCGGAGGCTTCTTCGGAGGCGACGGCGGTGACGGCGGCGGCCTGTTCGACGGATTCGGAGACATGTTCTGATGGACACGATCGGGATCCGCGGCGAGTCGATCAGACTCGGTCAGCTGCTCAAACTCCACGGAATCGCCGAACACGGTGCCATGGCCAAGGACATGATCGCCGACGGTGAGGTCAGCGTCAACGGATCGGTCGAGACTCGCCGCGGTGCCACGATCCGACCCGGCGACCGCATCGAAGCCCTCGGCGAAGTCATCGAGGTGGCGGCTGAGGAAGGCTGAGGAAAGCTGACAGCTTCAGTTATGAGTGGAGGGCGTCCCCGCGGGGACGCCCTCCATCTGTCTGTACGGACTGAAATGCTTTCTGTTCCGGCTGAATTGCTCTCTGTTCGGACGAACCGCCTACTGCAGTTCAGGAGCCCCCGGGGTGTCGTTCATGCCCGGGGCGTCCCACAGCGCCGACCAGTTCGACGTGTCCTCTTCGAACGGCAGCTCGTTCGAGAGGATGCCCTTGACCTGGATCTCCAGGGGATTGTCCCGCTGCTTCAGTCCCAACTGCACGAACGGATAGAAAGTCCCGCGCTTGTACTGGTAGACCAACGCCATCCGACGCCCATCGGGATGGACGAAGTACACGGTTGTGCACAGCAGCATCGTGTCGAAGCCCTGATTGACCAGCGCCGAGTTCACGGCGTGGATGTTCGTGACGAGGTTGACCACCTCGGCGTTCTCATCGGCCACGACCTGCCACGTGAACCCGAACCCGTCGTTCTCCTGCCTCACCGAGGCGGCCGGGTCGGAGCCGATGAGGGCGACGCTTTCGGACTCGGCGGATTGGAACGCGGCTCCCTCGACCTGACGGAAGGCGACGGCTCCGACACCGGTGGGGGTGAAGCCGGTCGCGGCCTGCAGAGTCAGTGCTGCCGGAGGCAGGGCGAAGAGGTCGTCGAGGTTGGCCCGCTTCGGTTTGGACCGGCCGAGCAGTGCGTCGAAGAATCCCATGGAACTCCTATATCGGTGGTGCGCAGTTCAAAAGGTGCAGTTGGTGCTCACTCGGGGCGCGAGAGCTGGGCGGAGATCTGGGCCAGCTGCTCCAGTCGCTTCTCGAGTGAGGGGTGAGTGGAGAAGAGCTGGCCGAAGGCGGCCTTTCCGCTGATGGCGGGGATGAGAGCCAGATGGTTCGCCGAGGCGGACGACCGCAGATCCTTCTCCGGGATCTTGGCCATATCTCCGCTGAGCTTCGTCAGCGCCGACGCCAGTGTGGACGGTGCACCGGTGAGGATGGCCGCTGCGCGGTCGGCGGCCAACTCGCGATACCGGGAGAGGGCGCGGATGAGGACGAACGAGAGCCCGTAGACGACGGCTCCGACGAGGATGAAGAGGAGCTGGATCGGGATGCCGTTGTTATTGTTGTTCGACCGTCCGAAGCTCATGTAGTAACCGGCGCGCATCATCAGCGCGGCGACGACACCGGTGACGCCGGCAACTGTCATCACCGTGACATCGCGGTGGGCGACGTGTGAGAGCTCATGGGCGAGCACGACCTCGACCTCATCACGGTCGAGCTTCTCGAGCAGGCCACGGGTCACGCACACCACCGAGCGCTCAGGGGAGCGGCCGGTGGCGAAGGCATTGGGGATCGGGGAGTTCGAGACGGCCACGCGGGGTTTCGTCGAATCGGCCAGCTGGCAGAGTCGGTCGACGATCGTATGCAGCTCCGGAGCCTCCTCGGGGGAGACCTCCCGTCCGCCCATGGCACGCATGGCGATCTTGTCGGAGAAGTACCACTGGAAGAAGAACGCGCCGGCGCTGATGAGGACGGCGATGATGACTCCGGGAATGTTCTGTCCGAAGATCCACCAGATCGCGAGGATGAGGACGACATAGATGAGGCCGTTGAGGAAGATCGTCCATCCCATCCGCATGGTCAGTCCGTTGTCTTTGACGAAGCGATTCTTCATCGGGGTTCCTCTCTGGCAGTGGCAGAACCGGCCCACTGTCGAAGACAATGGGCCGGGTGCATTTCGGTGCTCTGTGGTTTCAGGCCGGGTCCGGGATGAAACCCTCGCCGGTGAGTAGTTCGGCGATCTCGGCCAAGGTGGCGTCGACGAAGGGAATGACGACATCGGAGGATCCGAGGTAGTCATCGGCGACGGGCTGCCCGTTGGCCGTGACGTAGTCGTGGAGGGCGCTCAGCGCGGTGCGGGCGGCTTCCTCGTTGCCGGCGTTGACGGCATCTTCGACCTGGTTGTCGTACTTCTGGAGCAGGTCCTGGTCGACGTTCTTGACGTCGAACTGTCCTTCGCCCATGATGCGGATGATCATTGCTGATCCTCACCTTCGAGCGACTTCTGGTCCTGCTTCTCGGACCCGGCAGGCAGGGAGTCACGCATCCGCTGGAGTTCCATCTCGACGTCGTTCTCGCTGGAGAGGGAGTCGAGCTGGGCGGTGATGTCGTCCTTCTGGGTTCCCGTGACGTCGTCGAGGGCACCCGAAGCAAGGAGCTCATCGACGGCACCGGCGCGCGCCTGCAGCGACGCGGTCTTGTCTTCGGCGCGCTGGACGGCGAGTCCGACGTCACCGAGCTCTTCCGAGATGCCCGAGAACGCCTCGCCGATCTTGGTCTGTGCGTCGGCGGCGTTGTATGTGGCCTTCAGCGTCTCCTTCTTCGTGCGGAAGGCGTCGACCTTGGCCTGGAGACGCTGCGAGGCGAGAGTGAGCTTCTGCTCCTCGCCCTGCAGTCCTTCGTGCTGGGTCTGCAGGTCGGTGATCTGCTGGGTCAGCCCGGACTTGCGGGTCAGGGCCTCGCGAGCGAGGTCTTCGCGACCGATCTGCATGGCTTTCTCGGCCTGACCGGAGAGCTTGTTCTGCTGCTGTTCGAGCTGGTTGATTTGCAGCTCGAGGCGCTTGCGGCTGGTGGCGACATCGGCAACACCACGACGGACCTTCTGCAGCAGCTCCAACTGCTTCTGGTACGAATAGTCAAGGGTTTCGTTGGGGTTTTCGGCCTTGTCCAGAGCTTTGTTGGCCTTGGCACCGAAGATCGTCGCGATCCGTTGGAAGATACTCATCCGTAGTCGACTCCTGCATTGGTTTGACCCGACGCTGCCAACCCGATCCACTCCGGTCCGGAGATCCTTGGCCAACACCGCCGCGAACTATCGCTCTCAAGTCTACTGAGAAAGGCTGATAGTTTGCCAGACGCCGACTACGAGAACGAACAGATCCCGGCCGCAGAAACTCGGGGATCCGCGGCGGGGATCTGTGACGCTCGGCGAACGGGACTCGACAGGGCGTGCAGCGCGAGCGGATCCGGTCGGGACGCCCGACCGAGCAGGGACTCGACGAGGCGGAAAGGGAACTGCCCGTCACGAGCGGAAGCTCGATCGTGAGTGTGGAATCCGATCGGCTCAGGGGGCGAAGAGGCGCGAGTTCGCCGCCTCGACTTCGGAGTACTGCCGGGCCGCGGTGTGGAGCGCTCCGTGGACGGAGTTGAGCGATTCCATGAGCTGCTTCTGCGCACGCTCCCACTGGTTGACCACGGCTTGGAAATTCTGGGCCGCACTGCCGCGCCAGCATTCCTGGAGGGCGAGCAGATTGCGCATCATCGTGTCGGATTCGGACACGAGATTGCGGGAGGTGTTCGCGGCGGCTGTGGCAGCGGATTGGACGCGTTCGGCGTCGACTTCGAAACTCATCATCACTCCTCTTGGTCAGAGATGTTCCGCCGCGGTCGGGCGAGACGACATCAGTGTCGGCGACTGTGGCCGAAGGGAGGAAGAGCACAGAAAGAGGGTGTGGACAGCGTTCGGCTGTCCACACCCTCCAGGTGGCTGAGTCACGACCGGATCCCCAAGCGCGGACGCGTGAGTGGTGGAAGTTCGGGCGGCTGACCGCTGCAGCAGCGAACCGCCTCAGCGACGTGCCTACTGCAGCACGAGCGTGACGTCGAGTTTCTGTTCCTTTCCGCCACGGACCACGGTGACCTCGACCGGGGTGTTCACCGGCTGAGCGCGGACGAGGGCGCGCAGGGCGATGGCGTTGTTCACCTTGGTTCCGGACACCTCGACGATGTCGTCTCCGTCCTTGACTCCGGCCTTGGCCGCGGGGGATCCGCCGGCCACGGACTGCACCTTGGCGCTGCCTCGGCTGATCCCGCCGCTGTTGATGTGCCCGTCGGTGAGAGTGATGCCGAGGAACGGATGCTTGGCCTTGCCGGAGGAGATGAGCTGATCGGCGATCATGACAGCCTGGTTCGCGGGGATCGCGAATCCGATGCCGATCGACCCGGACTGACCTCCCTCGCCCTGGCTCAGCGATGCGGCCGCCGAGTTCACGCCGATGAACTGGCCATCACCATTGACCAGCGGTCCACCCGAGTTGCCGGGGTTGATCGCCGCGTCGGTCTGGATGGCGTTCGTGATCGTCATCTCCTTCTCCTGCGAGGAGGCATCGTCGCCGATGTTCTCCGTCGATACCGGACGGTCGAGCGCGGAGACGATGCCGGTGGTCACGGTGTTGGCCAGGCCGAGCGGGTTGCCCAGGGCCATCACGGGGTCGCCCACGGTCAGCTTCTTCGAATCGCCGATGACCAGAGGTTTCACACCGTCGGGCACCTGTTCGAGCTTGATGACGGCGATATCGGTCGAAGGATCGCGGCCGACGATCTTCGCCTCCGTCGTCTCACCGTTCTTCATGGTCACGGCGATCTCGCCGTCGGGGGTGTCCGCGGGCGCGACGACGTGGTTGTTCGTGATGACGTGGCCCTGATCGTCGTACAGCGCACCCGAGCCTAGTCCCTGGACCTGGCCTCGAGTGCCGACCTGGATCGACATCACACTGTCCGAGGTCTTCTCAGCGACCTGCGTCCAATCGGGGGTCTCGATCGTCTCCTCGGCGACCTTGCGCGGTTCGTCCTGCTGCAACGCCGAAAGCGCATAGTTCCCTCCGAACGCGAGAGCCCCACCGAGGAGCGCGGCCACCAGGCCGATCGCGATCGTCGCACCCCAGCCGGGTCCTTTCTTCTCTCGCCGAGGCGGCTGCTGAGCTCCGTACGGACCGAACCCGTCCGGCCCGACCGGGCCACCGGGTCCGTTGGGATCTCCCGGTCCACCGGGCCCGGGCTGAGAACCGACGGCTGAGAATTCCGAGGAATAGGGGCCCGAGCCATGTGCGGCCGAATAGGCGTTGGAGCCGGTGGGGTGGCCCGGGGTGTTCTGCTGGTTCGAAGCGACCTGCTGACCGGAACCAGACTGTTGGCCCGGAGCGTTCGGGTACCCGGGACCGTGCGGGTTCTGGGGGCCGTTCGGGTTGCCGGGGCTGTTCGGGTGGTCGGGAGCGGCTGGATAGCCGGCGGGTCCTGTCCCCTGAGAGTTCGCCCCGGCGTGATAGGCACCAGCGCCAACAGCTGCTGCTCCGGGTCCTGCTGCTCCTCCGGGTCCTGCCGGGGTTCCGGTGCCGGTAGTCGACGAGGCGGTGCTGTTCTGTCCGGCGTTGTTCTGGCCCTGATACGACTGCGGCCCATTCTGTTGGGGCTGACCGTACGGGGGCTGGTGATGAGGCTGATTCGGCTGGACGTTCTGCCGATCCGGCTGCGATTGGCTGCCGTAGTTGCCGTGGGCGCTCTGGTGTCCCTGCTGGTCGCCCTGCTGTTGGCTGCCTGGCTGGTACGAAGAGTGCTGCTGCCCGTTCGGCTGATACGGCGACGGCTGCTGGGAGGGAGAGCCGCCTCGGTGAGGGGATCCGTCCACAGGGTTCTGTGCCTGAGTCGACGGAACGTCGGGGCGTCTCTCGGGCGGTGCGACCGGTGGACTGACGCGTGCAGGACCGTTGGGCTGGGACGGGAAGGTGCGCGGAACCTCGGCTCCGGACCCTCGGTAGCCACCTGCCGATGGGCTGCGACGTCCCCCGCCGGCGGGACCGCTGCCCTGATTCTCAGACGGACGCGGTGTCTGATCATCCGATCGGGAGCTGCGGGACACCTCATCCGGATTCTGAGGGTCGGTGTTCTCGTTCATCGCTCATCCTTTCGCGTGTCCGCAGTGGTTTCGCCGTTGTCGGAGATGGGCAGGTCGATGCGGAACGTCGCACCGCCGCCCGGAGTTTCGTGGACGGAGATCGCACCATGGTGGTTCTCCACGATCGCCTTGACGATCGACAGCCCGAGCCCGGATCCGCCGGTGTCCCTGGTCCGGGACACGTCGAGGCGGTAGAAGCGCTCGAAGATGCGCGGAACCACCTCGGGGTCGATACCGTCGCCGTGGTCCCTGACCTCGAAGCGGACCCTGCCGTTGGGGAATCCGCGCAGTGACTCATCGACCGTGATCGATCCGGCCGCCGTGACATCGGGGACGATGTTCGCCGGCTCGGGAGCCTTGGACTGCGAGCCGGACTGGGGTCCGGCTGACGATGCGGACTTCGATGCAGTCTGGGAATCGTCCGCTGCCCCACTCTGCGATCCGGAATTCTGAGGACCGGTGGGTTGCGCCGACTGCGATCCGGACGGTGTCCTGAGCTGCCCGTTGTGCTGCCCCTCTCCCCGCTCCGCATTCGCGGCGGGACTCTCGGGACCCACCTGACGGTCGGGCTTGGTCGGGGACTGTGCGGCGGTCCGGGGGGTCGGTTGGGTGTCGGTTTGGTCGTGTCCGGCGGAGTCGCCTCGGCGGAAGATGCGGACCCCTCCGGTGACGAACCCGCGTTCACGGGGTTTGTCCTTCGCCCCGCTCTTCGCACCATTGCGACCGTTCTGGCCGCGGGCGCCGCCCTCGCGGATCTCGCCGGTGTCCGCGGAATCGGGGTCGACGGACTCGGGGAGACCGACGACGCCGACGGCGAATTCGATCGCCGCGTGCTCGGGGGTGTGCCGCACGGCGTTGCCGGCGAGGTTGACGATGACTTGGCGGATCTTCGATTCGGAGCCGCGGATCATCGGCACGGGTTGGGCGTCCTCACCGTCGAGTCCGATGAAACTGATATCGCGGTCCGGGGCCTGTGCCGCGGCATCGGCGGCGGCATCGCGGACGACCTTGTGCAGATCGACCGGACCGATCTCGGCGGCACGCTGCTCGTCGAGCCTGGCCAGGACGACGAGATCGTCGACGAGGACGCCCATGCGCTTGGCCTCGGACTCCATCCGCTCCATCGCATTGGCGACGTCCTCGGACTTCGTGATCGCACCCTGCCGGTACAGCTCCGCATAACCGCGGATCGTGACCAGGGGCGTGCGCAGCTCGTGCGAGGCGTCGGAGACGAACTGGCGGATGCGCTTCTCCGAGCGGGTCTGCCCGTCGAAGGAGTCCTCGATGCGTCCGAGCATCGTATTCAGTGCCGCCGACAGCCGCCCGAGCTCGGTGTTGCGCGGATAGCTGGGCACACGTTGGGACAGGTCTCCGGCGGCGATGCGCGAGGCGGTCTTCTCGATATCGCGCAGCGGCCGGAACGTGTTGTTGATCGCCCAATAGCCGACTCCTGCGACCATCGCCAGGGCCAACAGGCCGATGCCGATCATCGTGTTCCGGGCCCGCTCGTTGATGTTGTCGACTTCCCGGTCGAAAGGCACCGCGATGGACACGAGCACGTCGGTGTTCTTCACCTTCATCGCCCGGGCCCGCCACTGCGAACTCGTTCCGGCGACGGTGAATGGCTCGCCGCCGCGCGAATAGACTTCCTTCTCGTTGATCTTCGGCAGGATCGGATGGTTCTGCGGCTCCGGGGCGACGGGGCCGCGGATCGGATCTCCGTCCGTGTTGTAGAACTGCACATAGAATCCGCCCGGCAGGAGGCTCTTGAGCTGATCCCAGGAATTCGAATCGATCGTCGTCGACGACGGCGCATCCTCGGCGTCGTCGTCCCCGGACTGGAGTTCGGCCTTCTGGAACACATCTTGGTAGGCCTGCTTCGCCAGGGTCTCGGAGGCGCTGATGAGTCGTTCATCGGTGCGCTGGACGAGGCTGTCGCGCAGGTTCTCCAACACCCAAGCGCTCGTTCCCGTGAGGACGAGCAGCATGAGCAGCATCATGATGGCCAGCAGCTTGGTAGTCAGAGACCATTCTTCCCAGAAGCCGGGACGGGAGGGACGGGATTCTATTGCCACGTATGTAATCTATCGTCCTTGCATGGACGACTACTTGGATTCCGGTGTGCGCAGCATATAGCCGACCCCGCGCTTGGTCTGGATCATCGGCGTCCACTCCATCTCGACGGGGTGGCCGGCGGCATCCGTCTCCGGGGTGACGTCGATCTTGCGGCGCAGGTAGGAGATATAGGACTCGACGATTCCGGTGTCTCCGCCGAAGTCGTATTCCCACACGTGGTCGAGGATCTGCGACTTCGACAGGACGCGGTTCGTGTTGAGCATGAGGTAGCGCAGCAGCTTGAACTCGGTGGGGGAGAGGTCGATGAGGATGCCGGAGCGGCGGACCTCATGGGTATCGTCGTCGAGTTCGAGGTCGCCCGCCACGATGACGGCGTTCTCCTCGTCCTCGAGATTGCGGGTGCGGCGGAGGACGGCGCGGATGCGGGCGACGACCTCTTCGAGACTGAAGGGCTTCGTCACATAGTCGTCACCGCCGACGGTCAGACCGGTGATCTTGTCCGAGGTGTCATCACGGGCGGTGAGGAACACGACGGGGGCGTTCATGCCGATCTGGCGCAGACGGCGGGTGACGGTGAAGCCGTCCATGTCCGGGAGCATGACGTCGAGGACGAGGAGGTCGACGTCGGTCTGCTCGGCGAGGCGCAGCGCCTCGGCGCCGTTGGCGGCGGAGACGACGTCGAAGCCGGCGAAGCGGAGACTGGTGGACAGGAGTTCGCGGATATTGGGTTCATCATCGACAACGAGCAGGGTGGCTTCGATGTCGGTGTCGTTCTGTGCTGTAGTCATGGATCCAGTCTGAGACCCATTTCTGGGAGTGGGCTGGAGATTACCTGAATGCAATTGTGACATGCGTCACTGGAAAACTCTCAGGAAAGTCCTTTTGGGTCCTGGATCGGGTATTCGTTCTCAGGAACGAAGGCTCGATTTCAGTGAAAAATGTGGTCGCGACCAGTTTGTTTTCAGATTTGCCCGCCGAGGTGGGTGTGCGAGGGCGCGTTCAGCTGAGTATGGGTGTTCGGCTCAGCGTGGGCGCGGCGGGCGAGGGTCGGGTGGCATCGGGAAGACGGTGCCCGATCGGGATGTCGGATTCTCTCGGATCTCACGCGGTGGGCGGAGGTCGAAGAGCTGCTGGGTGACGGCGAAGCGCCGAACCCGCTCGGGGCGGTGGCGGTCATAGATCACCTGGCCGACAGTGCCTCGTAGTGACGGGTCCTGCTGGACGAGGTGACGGGCCCAGCGGTCCCGGCCCTTGTTATCGACGAAGTGAACCACGGTCAGGCTCGGTGCTCTTGCCGAGGAACCGGACCAGTAGTCGATAACGCTGCCTTCGGCCAAGGCTGCCTTGGGGTAGGGAGGGCGGTCGAGAATCGGATAACGGGCCTTACGGAATGTGAGCAGGCAGACGGCGATGAGTCCGAGGCCGGCGGCGATTGCAACCACCCACCAGATCGGAGCCGCGTCTGTCATGGCGGGAACGAAGCCGAGGCCGAGCCCGCCGCCGGCCCCGAGTGCCGCCAGCTGGTATCGGAAGAATCTGGACAGGCTGCCGCCGGTGCGGAAGCGGCCGAGGGCCGCGAGTACGAGCAGGAAGCTGATGGCGGCGGAGACGAGGGCCACGATGACGGCGAGGGCGCTGAAGACGACTTTTTCGCTCAGCAGCCCTCCGGGATCCGCGGGAAGGAATGACAGCACCGCAATGGCGAAGCCCGACGTCAGCGTGGCCGACATGGTGATGATGCCTGCAAGGCCGGCGGCGAGCTTGCGTCCGGCGGTGATGCGCAAGGGCTGAAGTGACATGGGCGGCTCCTCGGGTCAGATGTGGGAGTCGGCGTCGGACTGGCGGGCGCGGAAGGCTGCGACATGAGTGCGGGTGGCGCAGCTGCCGGTATCGCAGAAGCGCTTCGAGCGATTGCGGCTGAGGTCGGCGAGATAGGCGCGGCAGTCCTCGGCGGCGCAGCGGCCGAGCCGGTCGAGATCGCCGGAGCGGATGAGGTCGATGAGGACCAGAGCGACATCGGCGGCCACTCGGTCGGCCAGGCTGGCTTGAGCGCCGGTCGCGTGCAGGTGCCAGTCCCAATGGTCGTGTTTGACCAATTGCGGCACTGACCCCGAATCGCTCAGTGTGAGATTGATCTCATCGACGACCGCGATCGTCCCCGCTTCGACCTCGTCGTCGGTCTCGGCGTCGATGCTCGCATCCAGTGCTGCGGCGAATCTGCGGCGCAGTTCCAGGGTCTCGTCGACGTCGCTTCTGGTGGCGGTCAAAGGTCCGGAGAAGTCGTGCCGGGCCGCGAATTCGCGGAGTTTCGCGGTTGTCGTCAGTTCGTCACCGCCGTCCGTGATGTCGCCGGAGGTGTTGAGGAGGTCGACGAGCATCGTGAGGTTCGCGCGAATGTCGTAGATGAAAGCCATGGTGAATAACATTCTGCCACAGGATGTAAGGACCAAAATGCACTTGACCCATTTCAAATTAAGGGTCGATACTGAAACCGGCAGCCGTCGGACCGCCTCGGCGAGGGGATGATCCGGCACCGCACCATCCGCTCAGCGTCGCACTGTCAACTCAACACCGCACCACCACCTCGGGGGACGTCTGTCCTCGTAGGCCACTCAACGTTTCACCACATCAGGAGGTCAGGAATGAATCGCACCGTCATCGCAGGGTTCCTGCTCACTCTTGCCTCCGCGTTCTTCTTCGCGGTGTCGGGGCCGATCGCGAAGACGATGTACGCAATCGGGTGGACGCCGGGCGCGGTGGTGCTCATCCGCTTGGCCGGATCCGCGGTCCTGCTGCTCATCCCCACCCTCATCGCCCTGCGCGGACGCTGGGGCGAAGTGCTCACGCACTGGCGCACCGTCGTCACCTACGGCCTGGTCTCGATGGCCGGCGTCCAGGGGTTCTACTTCGTCGCCGTCGAACACCTCACCGTGGCCGTGGCGCTGCTGCTGGAGATGACCGCGCCGATGCTCATCGTCTTCTGGATCTGGGCGCGGACGCGGACCCGGCCGGCGACCGTGACATTCATCGGGGTCGTCGTCTCGATGATCGGGCTCCTGCTCGTGCTCAACCTGCGCGGATCGTCGATCAGCATCTTCGGCGTGGTCATGGCGATGGCTGCCGCGGTCTGCCTGGCCAGCTACTTCCTCGTCTCAGCGAAGGACACGATCACGATCCCACCGGTCGCGCTGACCGGTCTGGGCATGGGCATCGGGGCGCTGGCGATGTCGGCCATCGTGCTCGCCGGCGTCATGCCGTGGAACGCGGTGACGGCGGACGTCGACTTCGGCGGGGTGTCGATGTCGTGGGTCGTGCCGATGGCGATGATCGTCGTCTTCACGGTCGGCGCCTACATCACCGGGATCCTCGGTCTGCGCTATGTCGGGGCGACGGTCGGATCGTTCGTCAATCTCGTCGAGGTCCCGTTCTCCGTCATCGTCGCCTGGCTGGTCCTCTTCGAGATGCCCGCCCCGATCCAGCTCTTCGGCGGAGTCTTCATCCTCGGCGGCGTCGGCTTCATCAAGTGGGGCGAGTCCCGCCTGGCCCGCCGCGTCGCCCGCCGCGAGGTCGTCGCCAAGTCCGAACCCTCCCTCATCACCACGTAATTACTACCTGACGGGGGCCCAGCAACCTGGCGCCAGGTTGCTGGGCCGCCGTCGGGTAGTTCGAAGACATCTGCGATGTTAAGAGATGTTGATAGGTTGACCACATGGGCCATATCGAGATCAACGATGTCTCCTACACCCTCGCCGACGGCAGGCCTCTGCTCGGATCGGTGTCGTTTCGCGTCGGGGACGGGGCCAAATCCGCGCTCATCGGTGCCAACGGTGCCGGCAAGACCACTCTGCTGAGGATCCTCACCGGTGAGCTCGTCCCTGATGAGGGAGCCGTTTCGCATACCGGCAGCATCGGATTGATGCGTCAGTTCATCTCCGCCGATACCATCGCCGAGGCGCTCGAGGAACTGGCTCCGAAGCCGATCCGTCGTGCGGCGGCGAATCTGCGTCGGGCCGAAGAGAAGCTGCTCGGACCCGAGAGCGAGTCGACGGCCGTGCAGATGGACTACGCCACGGCGATCAACGATTGGTCGGACGTGGGCGGATACGACGCCGAGGTGCTGTGGGACACCTGCACCACCTCGGCGCTGGGAATGTCGTACGACCGCTGCCGGGACCGTAAGATCTCCACCCTGTCGGGAGGGGAGCAGAAGAAACTCGTGCTCGAAGCGCTCCTGCGCGGCCCCGATGACATCCTCATCCTCGACGAGCCCGACAACTTCCTCGATGTCCCGGGCAAGCGCTGGCTCGAAGCCGAGCTCAAGGACACGGACAAGAGCGTCCTCTTCGTGTCCCACGATCGTGAGCTGCTTGCACAGGCGGCCACGCAGATCATCACTGTCGAGCTCTCTGCGGCGGGGAACACCGCATGGGTGCATCCGGGCGGATTCGGCACCTACCACGCGGCCCGGTCGGACCGGTTCGAACGGCTCGAGGAGCTGCGCAGGCGATGGGACGAGGAGCACGCGAAGCTGCGGTCGCTGGTGCAGATGTACAAGCAGAAGGCCGCCTACAACTCGGACATGACTTCGCGGTACCGGGCCGCGCAGACTCGTCTCGAGCGCTTCGAGACCGCCGGCCCGCCCGAAGCCATTCCGCGTGAACAGAACCTCGGAATGCGTCTGCGCGGCGGCCGCACGGGCAAGATCGCGATCGTCGCCGATGAGCTCGAACTCACCGACCTCATGCTGCCGTTCGACCTCGAATTTCACTACGGGGATCGGATCGCCGTACTCGGATCGAACGGGTCGGGAAAGTCGCACTTCCTGAGGCTGCTCGCAGCCGGCGGCAGCGACCCCGAACCCGAGCATCGACCGGTCTCAGACATCGACATCGCGCCCGTCGCCCACGACGGAACAGCGCGGCTCGGAGCCCGCGTGCGTCCCGGCTGGTTCGCGCAGACGCACGGCCGCCCGGACCTGCGTGGGCGGACCCTGCTCGAGATCCTCCACCGCGGGGACGAGCATCGAGCAGGCCTGCCGCGGGAACCGGCTTCGCGGGCGCTTGCCCGCTACGAGCTGGCCGGTGCTGCAGAGCAGACCTTCGATTCACTCTCGGGCGGGCAGCAGGCGCGCTTTCAGATCCTGCTGCTCGAGCTCGCGGGCGCGACTCTGC
This sequence comes from Brevibacterium sediminis, assembly GCF_024895295.1. Lineage (NCBI taxonomy): Bacteria > Bacillati > Actinomycetota > Actinomycetes > Micrococcales > Brevibacteriaceae > Brevibacterium > Brevibacterium sediminis. Next base: position 342,444 of record NZ_JAHQRN010000003.1, read on the forward strand.
TGCTGCTCGACGAACCCACCGACAACCTCGACCTCGTCTCCGCTGAGGCATTGCAGACTGCGCTGCAGTCATTCGATGGGACGGTTCTGGCAGTCACGCACGACCGATGGTTCGCTCGTGACTTCGACAGGTTCCTCGTCTTCGGGGCCGACGGCGAAGTCTATGAGTCGGCAGCACCGGTCTGGGACGAAGGCCGAGTGGTTCGCGACCGGAGGTGAGTCTCCCCGAACTACCTGACGGCGGCCCAGCAACCTGGCGCCAGGTTGCTGGGCCCCCGTCAGGTAGCAATTGAGGGGAGTATCAGCGGACTTCGATGCTGTAGCTGTAGCCCTGCTCGGTGAGGAAGCGGCGGCGCTGAGCGGCAAAATGCTCATCGACGGTATCGGCGGCGACGACCGTGTAGAACGTGGCCGAACCCTTGTCTTCCTTCGGACGCAGGATCCGCCCGAGGCGCTGAGCCTCCTCCTGCCGGGACCCGAACGCTCCGGAGACCTGGATCGCCACCGAGGCGGCCGGCAGATCCACAGAGAAGTTCGCGACCTTCGAGACCACAAGCACCGGGATCTCCCCGGACCGGAACTCGCGGAAGAGCTCCTGGCGCACCGATTCTGGAGTCTGCCCGGTGAGCACGGGCGCACCGAGTTCGGCTCCGATCTCCTCGAGCTGGTCGAGATACTGACCGATGACGAGGATCTGCGCATCCGGGTGATCGGCGACGAGCTCGGAGACGATCGGCAGCTTCGCATCCGAGGTCGCCGCCAACCGGTACCGGTCCTCCCCGTCGGCGCGGGCATACGCTGTTCGGGTTCCGCCGTCGAGCCGGACGCGGACCTCATGGCAGGCGGCCGAAGCGATATAGCCGAGTCGTTCGAGTTCCTTCCATGGCACCTCGTACTGCTTGGGCCCGATGAGGGAGAACACCTCGTCCTCGCGTCCGTCCTCACGCACCAGCGTCGCGGTCAGGCCGAGGCGACGGCGAGCCTGCAAGCTTGCGGTCAGTCGGAAGATCGGCGCCGGAAGCAGATGCACCTCGTCATAGATGACCAGGCCCCAGTCCTTGGCATCGAGGAGCTCGAGGTGGAGGTACGAACCCTTCCTGCGGGTGGTGAGCACCTGGTAGGTGGCGATGGTGATCGGGCGGATCTCCTTCGTCGATCCCGAATATTCGCCGACCTCGTCCTCGGTCAGGGTGGTGCGGCGCAGGATCTCGTCCTTCCACTGCTTGGCCGAGACCGAGTTCGTCACGAGGATGAGCGTCGTCGTCTGTACCCGAGACATGGTGGCCACACCGACGACTGTCTTCCCTGCACCGCACGGCAGAACGACGACCCCGGACTCACCGGACAGCGACTGGTCGATCGCCTGCTTCTGGTAGTCGCGCAGATGCCATTGACCGCCGTGGGCATCATCGGACAGGGAGATCTCGTGGGCTTCACCGTCGACGTAGCCGGCGTGGTCGGAGACCGGGTGGCCCAGCTGCAGCAGGGCGTGTTTGAGCTCCCCGCGCTCGGAGGGGTGGACGAGGACGGATTCGGCATCGATGCGTTTGCCGAACTTGCCGACGAGGTCGGGCTGACCGACGAGCTCATCGAGCAGTCCCGTCTCCGTCGAGGTCAGGGTCAAGCCGTGGATCGGGTGGTCGATGAGGGTGAGCACACCGAAGCGGTCCATGATGTCGACGATGTCGACGAGCAGCTCATGCGGGACCGGGTACTTCGCGAATTCGAGGAGCACATCGACGACGGATTCGGCATCATGGCCGCTGGCGCGAGCGTTCCACAGCCCCAGCGGAGTGATCTCATAGGTGTGGATGTACTCCGGGGTCCGTGACAGCTGCGCAAACGGGGCGATCGCCACGGCCGCCTCGACGGCCAGAGGATGTCCCGATTCCAGCAGCACAGTCCGATCGGACTGCACGATCAACGGACCATTCATTCAATACTTCCCTTCCCGAAGTGTGATGACACCAGAGGACACAACACGTCCATCACCCCGATTGTTCCCGCTCCGAGCTACCTGACGGGGGCCCAGCAACCTGGCGCCAGGTTGCTGGGCCCCCGTCAGGTAGCAATTAGGGGGAGGGGTCGACGGAGACGATGCGGGCGACGGACAGGGAAGCCTCGGCGCCGGTGGTCGTCACCACTCCGCGGACGCGGCCGGCGTTGAGGGTGGTCGGCAGCATCTCGATCGTCCGTTCCTTGCCGTGGGAATCCGCGATCCGGATGAGCACGCGACGCTTCTCCTCCGCCGCTTCCCGCAGCCGATCCATATGCCCTAAAGGCTCATCCGTGCTCACCTGGGCGGCCGCCGCCGGTGCGGACCGCAGGATTCGAATATATTCGCCGAGGTGGCCGTCGCTGACCCGCGGACGTCGCCTCACGCTGACCTCGGGTTCCGATTCGGTGATCACCCGGCGCTTGCGCACCGGCCCGGCCGCCGAATGCAGCAGAGCATGGTGATCCCCGGCCTCGAGCAGATGCATCGTCCGCTCCGGGCCCAGCTGAGCGATCGCCACGGTCGGAGCCAGCCGTTCGAGACCGGCCGGCATCATCGCCTGATCGGAGAGGATGACATCGAGGTCGACCGGGTCGTCGACGATGAGCACCGCCCGGGCCCCTGCCACCCGCACCCGCCGCAGCTTCGAGGCCGTGTTCTGCACGAGGAATTCCAAGGTCGACGGCAGCTCTTCGGCACTGATGCCTGCGAGTTCGGCCAAGGCCTCCTCCGGGGTGGTCCCGGACTGCATGGTGTCTTCGATGGTCTCAGCGTCGATGCGATAGACGGTGCCCTGGCCGCGTGCCTCGACGACGGCATACTTGCGCAGAATATGGTGGACCCGTGGTTCGATCGGGCCGGTGGCCACGGCGGTGAGATCGGACTGGATGAGCACTGTGTCGACCTCGGCCCCCAGCCCCTCGGCGACCGCGGCGATGACATCGCCGGGCACTGTCAGGGCCTCGACGGACACACCCAACGGCAGGATCGAGGGGTCCTGCTCGGCATGCTCGGCCATCGCCCGATCCAGCCCGGCGGCCAGTCGAAGACCGAACCGGCTCGGACCGAAATGATCCGGCTCTTGCAGCGGAGTCGTCGCCAACCCGAAGCTCACACAGGTGTGGAGAACGGCCTCGGTCATTGCGAATTCGTGCGCCGGCAGCAGCGGATGCCGACGCAGCACCTCGGCATGGATCCACCCGGCCGACCGTGCCGAGCCCAGACCGATGTCATGGAGGACGGAGAGCACGGCGAAGCGCAGCAGCGGCATCGCCGGCACCGACAGCCCATAGCCCTTGAACAGGGACTTCTTCGGAGCCGCGAGCACCGTGAGGCGTTCGTTCTCGCTCGCCCCCGCCGCCAGCTGCGTGACGTCGAGCAGATCGCGCAGCCACGCCCCGACCAGCGCCGCCCACAGTTCGGCACGATCGCCGGCGAGGGCGGAGTCGGCATCGTCGGCGGCCGTCCACTGCGGATCGAGCGCATCGTCGAGGACCCCGATGAGGTGCAGCGATTTCGCCGCCTGCAGCAGGGTGATCGTCTGCTCGAGACCCAGTTCGAGGGTGCGGGCGAGTCGGGAGACGTCTCGTTTCGAGATGCCGCCGCTGGTCAGCCGGGAGATCGGGGAGGCGGCGAGCTCATCGACGAGGCCGCGCAGAGATGAGATGACCTCGGCCACGGCGGCCTGTTCGCTGTTGTGGATGAGCGGCTGGCCGATCGTGGCCGTGCTCGCATCGACCGACGAAGGGTTGATCTGCCACGGATATGCCCTGGCTGATTCGGCCGCCGAGGTGGGCAGCAGGGTGATGGCCTCGGACTGGATCCGCCAGTTCCCATCCCCACCGGCCGGCCATGCCAGGCCGAGGCCGCGCAGTCGGGGCAGGGCCGCCTCGGCGAGGGCGGGATCGATATGCGGATTGCCGGTGATCTTGATCTCCGGCGTCGTCCGGGCCGCCTTGGCCAAGGCGATGAAGACCTCGAGCGACTGCGCATCGAGAGCTTCGATGCCGCGGGAGACCCCGATGCGCGAGGACGCGGCCGCGGCCAGGGCCGCCATCGTCGGGGACTCGGGTTGGAGGAGGTCGCGTCGAGTCCGGACGAAGGACTCGAAGTCGGCATCTGCACTGTGGGACAGCCACTGGCTGAAGGTCATTGACATCGCAGATCAGTCTATCGCGAGGGGTACAATGGAGGCGCAGAGAAGGATCAGAGATCGGACGGAAGGACGCGCATTGTCAGCCACTCGAGTCGACACGACCATCGTCGTCGCCGCGGTTGCCGCCGCAGCCATCGGGGCGCTCGGCCTCATCGGCGTCCTCGGCCAGGCCTGGATGGGACTCACGCCCAGTCCGCTGCTGACCTACCTGCCCATGATCCTCGTGCCCATCGCCGTCATCCTCGCCTGCGTGGCCATGATCCGAGCCGCCATCCGACGCAGACAGACCGGGGTGGGCCACCGCTGAAACCATCACTCATGCCTCACCCTGCAGGTTCGGGTACGGGCATGAGCCCCACCCGCACAATGTGATCGAATGGTGCGGATCCCCACCTCGCCGAGGCGGCCGACCACCCAATCGCGTACGCCCCCGTGATCTCCCGCCGCGGACAAGGTGCTCACCGCCACCCTGCACGTGACCTCCACGGACAGGTGAGAGCCAGGGATCACAGCGCCGATGCGATGCCCTCGGTCCCGCAGTCGGCATGGTCTGACTGACGGCGATGAGGGCACACGAGCACAGCGACCACACCACCCGACCTGCTTGCCGGCCGCGGAATCCGACTCCGCAGCCGACCGACACACAGCCCGCACCTGCGGGCACCGTACGATCAGCCCGCTTCAACGGGTACGAACAGACAGAAAGGACATCATGCCCACCGGACGCGTGAAATGGTTCGATGCCGACAAGGGCTTCGGCTTCGTGATCGCCGAGGACGGCTCGCAGGCCTTCCTCCATTCCTCCGTGCTGCCCGAGGGAGTCGAAGTCACCAAGGGCACCCGGCTCGAATACGATGTCGTCGATTCCCGCCGCGGAGCGCAGGTGCTCAAGGCCCGCCCGATCACCACTCCCGGCAAAGTCGCCAAGGCCCGCCGACGTCCGGCCGTGGACATGGCAGTTATGGTTGAAGATGTCATCAAAGTTTTGGATGACCTCAACAACGGACTGCAGCACGGCCGTTACCCGGACCCCACCCATGGGAACAAGGTCGCCAGCCTGCTGCGGGCGATTGCCGACGATTTGGAGTCCTGATGTCATCACTGTTCAGTGATTGGCTGGCCCGGCAGACCGCCGCGCCCGTCGAGAACGACGCCGAACAGACCACCGAGGCGGCCCCCGGCAGCGATGTGCCGACCGCTGCGGGCGAATCGGCCGCCGCTGGAAGTGCGGTCGCCGCGGATTCCGGCACGGCTGCCTCGGCGAAGGCATCGAAGACCGGTCGTCCGCGATCGGGCACGGAGAAGGTCGTCCTCGACGCCCAGCTGGCCGCGGCGATCGACATCGCACGCACCGCCATCACCGAGGTGGCCGGCACCGCCGTCGTCGGCGAACACCTGGGCACGGTGGCCGAGGCGACCCGCCTGGTCACCCACTACTTCGTGTGCACCGACCCGACCTACCGCGGTTGGCGGTGGGTGGCCGTGCTCGCCCGCGCTCCGCGTGCGAAGAAGGTCACGGTCTGCGAAACCGCGCTGCTGCCCGGGCCCGATGCTCTCGTCGCCCCTGAGTGGGTGCCGTGGGAGGAACGGCTCGAACCCGGCGATATGGGCCCGCGCGACACCCTGCCGAAGCTCGACCAGGATCCGAACCTGCAGCCGGGCTTCCAGCAGACCGAGGACAATTCGGCGGACAACGTCGACCAGATCCAGAACTTCGAATTCGGTCTCGGTCGTGAACGCGTGCTCTCCTCCGACGGGCTGAGCGCGGCTGCGAGCCGGTGGTCGGAATCGGATGCCGGACCCGACAGCGAGTTCGCCTCACGCGCGGCCGGGCACTGCGGCAGCTGCGGCTACCTCATGCCGATAGCCGGATCGCTGCGCCAGAAGTTCGGGGTCTGCGCCAATGCGTGGTCGCCGTTCGACGGCCGCGTGGTCGGACTCGAATCCGGGTGCGGTGCGCATTCGGAGACCGATGTGAGACGGCCGAACAACGAGCCTGCTGAAGCGGTCGTCGACGACTACTCCGGCGAGCTCGAGTTCCAGGAGGGCTGAACCACTCGATGTCCCAGATGTTCCGGTCGCTGTCGGAGCCGAACTACCGGCACTGGTTCGCCGGTGCCCTGATCTCCAACACCGGGACATGGATGCAGCGCACGGCGCAGGACTGGATCGTCCTGACCATGCTCACGGACAACAACGCTTCGGCGTTGGGTCTCACCATGGCGCTGCAGCTGGGACCGCAGCTGATCATGTTCCCGTTCGCGGGAAACCTCGTCGACAAGTTCGACAAACGGCGTCTGCTCATGGTCACTCAGGCGCTGCTGGGATTCATCGGACTCGTCCTCTTCGTCCTCACCATCACCGACGTCATCGTCCTCTGGCACGTCTACGTGCTCGCGTTCACGCTCGGGATGCTCACAACCCTGGACAACCCGGCCAGGCAGGCCTTCGTCTCCGAACTCGTCGGTGAGAAGCTGCTGCCGAATGCCGTCAGCCTCAACTCGGCGTCCTTCAACGGTGCCCGCATGATCGGTCCGGCCGTGGCCGGTGTGCTCACTGCCGTCATCGGGCCCGGTCCCGTCTTCCTCATCAGCGGACTGGGCTTCGCGGCGACGCTCACGGTGCTCCTCCGGCTCGACAAGTCGAAGCTGCATCCTTCCGGTCGGCGTGGCAAGGGCGGAGTCCTCGGCGGACTGAAGTATCTGCGCAGACGCCCGGACATCACGGTCGTGCTCGTCGTGCTGTTCATCGTCGCGACCTTCGGATTCAACTTCAACATCTACACGGCGACGATGGCGAAGATCGAATTCGGCAAGGATGCCAGCGGCTTCGGCCTGCTCAACTCCGTCATGGCCATCGGATCGGTGACCGGGGCGCTCGCCTCGGCCAGGCGGGAGAAGCCCCGCCTGCGATTCATCTTCGGAGCCGCCGGCGGATTCGGTGTGGCCGTCGGCGTGGCATCGCTGATGCCCAACTACTATCTCTTCGCCGCCTCGCTGATGTTCGTCGGCTTCGCATCGCTGACGATGATGACCTCGGCGAACGCCTATGTGCAGACGACCACCGCGCCGAACTACCGCGGCCGAGTCATGGCCATCTACGCGGCCGTCGTCATGGGCGGCACCCCGATCGGGGCACCCCTGGCCGGCTGGGTGGCCGATGCCTTCGGACCGCGGATGGCGCTCGTCGTCGGAGTCGCCTCGGGGATCATCGCCTTCGCCGTGGGCCTGCTGTGGATGATCATGGCCAAGGACTTGCGCCTCCACCGGGATCCGAAGTCGCGGATCCGGCTGCACATGAGCTATCAGGGCAGGCCGCCGGGCGGCAGCGGACACTGACGGGTTCGAGCGGGCGGGGTCGCTTACTGCCGGTGGGCGTTCGGCCCCGGGCGTTGGCGGGAGGAACCCGGCACTCGGCGGGCCCGGAGGTTCGTGTCATAGAATTTCGATCGACCGCCTCGGCGAGGGATTCGAGGGCTGAGCAAGGGAAACGGACGGACTGTGACTACTGACATCATCACCTCGGTGCTCGTCGGCCTGGCGATCCTCGTCGGCTGCCTGGGCATCATCGTGCCGGTGCTGCCCGGGTCGATCCTCATCGCCATCGCGGTGCTCATCTGGGCGATCATCATCGGCGGACCGACCGCATGGATCATCTTCGCCATAGTCGCCGTATTCGTCGCGGCCGGGATGAGCGCCTCGCTCGTGCTCACGGGCCGCAAACTCAAATCCATGCAGGTGCCGAACTCCTCGGTGCTGCTGGGCGGAGTGCTCGCCGTCATCGGCTTCTTCGTCATTCCGGTGCTGGGCCTGCCGATCGGCTTCGTCGCCGGTCTCTACCTCGCCGAGTATTCCCGCCTCAAGGACGGAAAGACGGCGTGGAACTCCAGCTGGGAGTCGATCAAGGCGATCGGCCTCGGCGCGGGCATCGAGTTCATCCTCGCCATGCTGGCCGGAATCACCTTCGGCATCGGCGTGCTTATCCACTTCTTCGGGTAAGGGCCGGTCACGGTCAGCCCTGGGCCGGCGGATGGCATCCCGCACCGTTACTGTCACACCGCACTCAGAGTGGCTTCACCGCGGGTAAGGTCGGGACCCCTCACCGACAGCGGCAGAACACCGCGTTGCAACGGGGTGTTCTGCGGCTAAGGGTGTGGGATGCCTGAGGCGGACCGGTGAAGCGGCGCGAACCCGTTCCGCCAGGTATGCGATTCTCAGCCGCGGTCGAGTCGCGCAGCCCTAAATGGCGAAAACCACAGTCCGATTGCTGTGAGAGCGAAGATCGCGGCTGCGAGGACCAAGGCGAAATCGGTGCCGGTGGCAGCTGCGAGGAATCCGGCCAGCGGCGAGACTATGACGATGACGGCGCGGTTGATCGAACGCATCGTCGTGTTCGTCCGCGCCTGGAAACGGTCAGGAGTGATCGACTGTCGGTAGGCCATCTCATGTGAGTTGCTCAGCCCGATCCCGAAACCGTGCAGGAACATCCCGGTGAACAGGATGATCGCCGAGGCGACTGTGGACCGGCCGTTCCCCGCCTCGCCGTCCGCGGCGAGTTCGGCCGAGATGAGAACCAGCACTCCGATGGCCGAGCCCACGTGGGCGAGGATCACGGTCCGCCCGGATCCCACGCGACGCCCTACCGTCCCTGAGCTCAGCGCTCCGGCGATGCCGCCGAGTCCGCTTCCTCCCATGACGATGCCGAAAGCGATGGTGTTGAGCCCGACGTCGTTGAGGAAGTATACAGCCGTGACCGATGCCAGAATCGCCTGCCCGGCGAACCAGATGTGTGTCCACACGGCGAGATCCCTCAGCGTTCGAGTCGTATACACCCACTTCAGGCCGGCTGCGATTTCGTGCCCGAGCCGCCGTTTCGGCGGTGGCGGCGACTGCGGCGCCAGCCTGGGTTCTTCGACGCGGATGAGTGCGACGACGATCGCGGAGAACAGAAAGGTCGAGACATTGACGAGAACGGCCAGAGGAGCGGAGATGAGGGCGAGAAGCGCACCGCCGAGCGCGGGCCCGGCCGTCTCTGCGGCCGCGTTGGTACCGTCGATTCGGGCGTGGGCAGGCTGCAGGCTGCTCCGGGTGACGAGGCGGGGCAGATATGCCTGCGAAGCGCTGTCGTTGATCAGTGTCGCCGTTCCCAGAAGCGCGACGAGTAGGACGAGCACACCAAGATCGAGCAGATCGGCGAACCACAGAGCGGGGATTGCGCACAGCAGAATTGCTCGCACCAGGTCGGTCCCGATCATGACTGGTCTGCGCCGCACCCGGTCGATCAGCGCTCCAAGCACGAGACCGAACAGCAGGTAGGGCAGCCACCGGGAGGCGTTCAGCCAGCCCAAACCTACAGTACCCGCGTGCAGATGGTCGACGACGATGACCTGCAGGGCGATCATGGTGATCCAGCTGCCGAAACCAGAGACGGTCTCGCCCGCCCAGAACCAGCGGAAGGCTCGGGGCAGCGCCGCAGTCATAACCTCAGGCTAGCAAACCGCGAAACCCACCCGACAAGCATCTGCGGCCACAGAGACAGTCCTCAACTCATTGAGCTAGCCCGCGGATCACAGCTCCGGACCGCAACGCTCAGTGTCAGACCGCAGCTCACAGCGCCAGGTGGGCGATCTCCGTTGCCTCTTCGCCGAGTATCAGCCTCGCCAGCCCGTCGCCGATGAGTGGACCCATCGTGAGTCCACCGGCTCCGAACCCCGAAGCCAGCCACAGTCCGTCCGCGCCCGGGACCGCTCCCGCGTGGGGCAGTGCCCCCTCCCGCGTCGACATGGGGCGTACGCCGATCCGGGCCTCGAGGACAGTCGCCTCGGCGAGGCCGGGGGCGATCCGCAGCGCGTCGTCGAGGACCTGTTTCGTGCCGGCGGCCGTTGCGCGGACGTCGAAGCCGACGCCGTCCTCCCTGGTGGCTCCCGCGACGATGCGGCCTCCGTCGAACGGGGTGATGTAGTGGTGGTCGAGCGGGTGAATCGTCGGCCACGGCGATGTGTTGACCCCGCGCAGCCCCAGATGGAGCAGCTGGCCACGCTGAGGAGCGATCCCCACCTGGTGACCGAGTCGGTCGAGGAGATCAGCACTCCGTGCCCCACCTGCGATGACGAGCGCGTCGAAGTCGTCCATCGCCGAGGTGGTGCGCACCGACCATGTTCCCCTGCTCGAAGTTCCCCTACCCGATGCGATGATGGCCTGCGCGGAGTCAGCGACGAACTTGGCGCCATACTGCCGGGCCCCGGTGAGGATCGCATCTCGCAGAACCCGCCCGTCGACACGTCCGCCTCCGGTGATGAGGAGTCCAGTCATGTCCGGAGCGATCGGAGGGAAGAGCTCGGCCAGCTCCGCCGCATCGACGTCATGGATCTCGCCAGCGACGGATCTGGCGGCCGCGACGCGCTCACGGATAGTCGCAGCCGCCTCGGCGAGAGTGCCCGGGTCATTGTTGACGACGAGGGCACCGGATCGGCGGTAGCCGAGGTCCGGGATGCCCAGCGCAGTCAACCGTTTGAGAAACTCCGGATAGAAGTTTCCGCCGGCTGCGTACGTCTCGTAGTAGGCGCCCGTGCTCGTCGACACCCACGGTGCGATGATGCCTGCGCTGGCCGCTGTAGCCTGCCCGGCCATGGCATCGTCAACGATGGTGACGTCGACGCCGCGGTAAGCGAGGGCGAAAGCGGTGCTGGCCCCGGCGATGCCGCTGCCGATGACGCCGACGCGGGCGCAGCTGTCGACGGTGCGTGCTCGTGCGTCGGTCGCGGTGCTGGTCACGGTGCGCCTCCCCGGGCAGATCCTTCACAACGGCGGTTGCCGCCGATCAGTCACGAGCCTACGCCCCGCAACACGATCTTTTCGGAGTGGAGGTTCTCCGTCCCGCTGGCGGCATCCCGCACCATAAGCGCCGGAACATCCCGTAAACATCAGAACGCCCCGTTGCAACGGGGCGTTCTGGCATTACGTGGAGGAGCGGACGGCGCGCTGCTCGTTATTTTAGGGCGTCGACGACGTAGTCGATGCAGCTAAGCAGTGCTCGCACGTCGTCGGGGTCAACGGAGACGAAGGTCGCGATGCGCAGCTGATTGCGGCCGAGCTTGCGGTAGGGCTCCACGTCGACGACGCCATTGGCCCGCAGAACCTTGGCCACAGCAGCAGCATTCACCGAATCATCGAAATCGACGGTGGCCACGACCGACGAACGATCCGCAGCGTCTGCAACATAGGGGTGGGCCGCCTCGGCGGATTCCGCCCAGTCGTAGACGAGCCCGGAAGACTCAGCGGTCCGTTCGGCCGCCCAGGACAGACCGCCGTTGCCGTTGATCCATTCGATCTGTTCGGCGAGCAGCAGCAGGGTCGCCACAGCCGGGGTGTTGTAGGTCTGGTCCTTGGCCGAGTTCTCGATCGCGGTGACCAGGTCGAGCGAGGTCGGGATCCAGCGTCCGGAGTCCTTGATCTCCTGCGCGCGGGCGATCGCGCGCGGCGACATGATCGCAACCCACAGTCCGCCTTCGGAGCCCATGTTCTTCTGCGGGGCGAAGTAGTAGACGTCGGTCTCGGCGATGTCGACATCGAGCCCGCCGGCGCCGGAGGTGGCATCGATGACGACGAGGGCATCCTCGGCGATCCCGGTCGGACGTGCGATCCGGGTGGCCACACCGGTCGAGGTCTCATTGTGGGGCCAGGCGAAGACGTCGGCGGCGTTCTCGCCGGTGGCCGCCTCGGCGGGGGAGTCCACGAGACCAGCGGCAGCCAGGGCCTCCGGTGTCGGGATCGCAGCGGTGCCAGGTTCGGCGCCCAGGACGAGGGACGACTTCAGGTGCGGAGCGGTGTCGGTGGCCTTCGCGAACTTCTGTCCGAACTCGCCGAAGGTCGCGTGGGCGGCCCGTTCGCGGACGAGGCCGAAGGCCGCGATGTCCCAGAACACGGTGGACCCGCCGTTGCCGAGCACCACTTCGTAGCCCTCGGGCAGGCTGAACAGCTCGGCCAGTCCGGAGCGGATGCGGCCGACGAGGTTCTTCACCGGCGCCTGGCGGTGGCTGGTGCCGAGCACCTCGGTCGCGGCCGAGGTCAGCGCCTCGATCTGGGCGGGGCGGATGCGGGCCGGGCCGGACCCGAAGCGTCCGTCGGCGGGCAGGAGGTTCTTCGGGATCTCAATATTCGTCGCAGTCACGCTCGACATTCTACGGCGGGCCCGCCCGGCGCCCGGGACCGGTCCGTCATGTGACGGACGTGCCGACTCGACATTCCCCGCCTCGGCCGCCCCATCGAGGCGGGACCTGACCGCCCCACCGAGGCGGGGCCTGACCGCCCCACTAAGGCGGGACCCGGCTGACTCGTGTCCGTGCCGCGTCGTAGAGTGAAGACATGAGTGAGCCCGTCGATCGCCTCCCGCAGACCCGGAAGTCCTATGACTCAGCCGTCTTCGAACACCCGGACACCGCACCCTTGGACCTGCTGCGTCACTGGTACGACGAGGCGGCCGACCATGTCCGCGAACCGAATGCGATGACCGTCTCGACTCTCGACGAGTGGGGCCCGAGCTCGCGCATCGTCCTGCTCAAAGGCCTCGACGAGCGCGGACTCCTGTTCTTCACCGACTACGACTCCGCGAAGGGCCGGCAGCTGCAGGCCGACCCCCGCATCGCCGTGAACTTCCCGTGGCAGGACATGGAACGGCAGGTCCGCATCCGCGGCCTCGCCGAGGTGGCCGCCCCCGAGGACTCGGACGCGTACTTCGCCGTGCGCCCCCGTGGATCGCAGATCGGGGCGACCGTGTCCAAGCAGTCCCAGCCGGTGACGGGCCGCGAGCAGATGCAGGCCGAATACAATGCAGCGACGGCCGAGCTCGAGGGTCAGGATGTGCCGCGGCCCGATCATTGGGGCGGATTCCGCGTGCGCGTCTTCGAGATCGAATTCTGGCAGGGCCAGCAGAATCGGTTCCACGACCGGTGGGTCTTCCGCCGCGCCGACGGCAGTCACGAAACGGCCGACCTCGACGACGCCTCGGCCTGGGAGGTCGTCCGCCTCTACCCCTGAGGCCTGCCTGCACACAAGCCCTATACATACAAAGGAGTATCCATGGCCGAGACATCAGCCACCCAGTACGGACCCGACGCCGTCTTCGATAACCTCATCGGCGGCGCACGGGTGCCCAGCGACGACCGGTCGACGAATACGAACCCGTCCGACCCGTCCGATGTGATCGGCCGGTACGCCCGCGCGGATGCCGCCACGGTCGCCTCGGCGATCGCTGCCGCCCGCGCTGCCGCCCCCGCCTGGGCGGACCTCGGCTCACAGCAGCGATTCGCGATCCTCGACAAGGCCGGCAGCCTCATCGCCGAACGCGCCGATGAACTCGGCGATCTGCTCGCCCGGGAAGAGGGCAAACAGCTCGCCGAAGCCAAGGGCGAGGTGCTGCGCGCTTCCCAGATCTTCAAGTTCTTCGCCGGCGAGACCATCCGCAACACCGGTGAGGTCGTGGACTCGGTCCGCCCCGGACTCATTGCCGAGATGACGCACGAGCCCATCGGCGTCATCGGCATCATCACCCCGTGGAACTTCCCGATCGCCATCCCGGCCTGGAAGATCGCCCCGGCTCTGGCCTTCGGCAACACGATCGTATTCAAACCTGCCGAGCTCGTCCCCGCCAGTGCGTACGCACTGGTCGATATCCTCGCCGAGGCGGGACTGCCCGATGGGGTCCTCAACCTCGTCATGGGGCCGGGCTCCGTGGTTGGGGACGCACTGACCACCTCGGCGAAGGTCGACGCCGTGACCTTCACCGGATCCGTCGCCGTCGGACGGTCCGTCATCGCATCGGCTGCGGCCCACCAGATCAGAGTGCAGTGCGAAATGGGCGGGAAGAATCCGCTCGTCGTGCTCGGCGACGCCGACCTCGAAGCGGCCGCCGAGGCCGCGATCAACGGAGCCTTCTTCTCCACCGGCCAGCGCTGCACCGCGTCCTCCCGCCTCATCGTCACCTCCGGTGTCCACGACGAATTCGTCGCGCTGCTCAAGGAGAAGATGGCGGCGCTGACCGTCGGAGACGCCCGAGCCGAGGGCGTCGCCATCGGACCCGTGGTCTCCAAGACCCAGCTCGACCAGGACCTCGATTGCATCGCCAAGGCCCGAGCCGAAGGCGGGGAGGTCACCGGCGGTGAGCTCATCGATTCGGACACGGAGGGGTACTTCCTCGCGCCCGCACTCGTCACGGGCACGAAGCCGGGCGACACGATCAACGTCGAAGAGGTCTTCGGTCCGGTCGCCTCGGTGATCGAGGTCGCCGACTACGACGAAGCGCTGGCCGTGGCCAACGACACCGAGTTCGGACTGTCCGCGGGCATCTTCACGACCTCCCTGAAATATTCGACCCACTTCAAGCGTTACGCCGATGCCGGGATGGTCATGGTCAATGCTCCGACTGCAGGAGTGGATTATCACGTGTCCTTCGGCGGACGGAAAGGGTCGAGCTATGGTCCCCGCGAACAGGCTCGGGCGGCACGCGAGTTCTTCACAGTGCACAAGACGACCTACACGAACGCGGGCTGAGCCGGGCGGTGCGAATTCTTCCCGAGCGGGCAGATGCAGACCCCGGTCGAGCCGTCAGGCGCTGACCGAGGTCGCCTCCGGGACGGGGCGAATCCTCGAATCACGGGAATTGCTGAACGCACGATAGGATTGGGGCAGATCGCAACGGCCGCGAACGGGTTCGCCTGTGCGGGGCGGGGCAGGGTCGGAACGACCCGAAATGGTGACAACGCCTGAAACGGTCGAAACGACCTGAAGACGAAGAGTGGAGTGGCTGGTCAGAAGTGAACGACCTCATTGATACAACCGAGATGTACCTCAAATCGATCATCGAGCTCGAAGAACAGTCGATCGTGCCTTTGCGTGCCCGCATCGCCGAGCGCCTGGACCATTCCGGCCCCACCGTGTCACAGACCGTGGCGCGGATGGAGCGCGACGGACTGCTCCACGTCGGCAACGACCGCCATCTCGAGCTCACTCCGGAGGGCCGACGGATCGCCACCGACGTCATGCGCAAGCACCGCCTGGCCGAGCGTCTCCTCTCCGATGTCGTCGGACTCGAATGGGAACTCGTCCACGACGAGGCCTGCCGCTGGGAGCACGTGATGAGCGAGCAGGTCGAGCGCAAGCTCGTGACGCTGCTCTCGGAGACCTCCACCGGGCCCTACGGCAACCCGATCCCCGGACTCGACGTCATCGGCGGCGAGGCCTCGAAGACCACCGACGTCATCGACCTCGCCACGGCAGTCGGCCGGGACGGTGCGAAGAAGCTGACGATCGCTTGGCTGGCCGAACCCCTGCAGGTCGATATCCATCTGCTTCAGCAGTTCCAGGTCGCCGGCGTCCTGCCGGGCAGCGACGTCGAAATCTCTCGCAACGGCGAATACATCACCGTGCAGGTGCCCGGCGCGCAGGACGTACTCGACCTGCCGGTCGAGACCGCCTCGCACGTCTTCGCCTACCGAAGCTGAGACGCCCAGAGGCCTCCGCCGATAGCGGCGAGACTGAGTCTCGGTAACGGGACGAGAGGGCGTTTCGGTGACGGCAGCGCTGTGTCTCGATAACGACGAGACCGAGCAACGGTAACGAAAGAGCGGGTGCCCGAACCCCGATTCGTTACAAATGACTGTGATCTCTGACCCAGGGAGTGGATTTTCCACCCCTGGGTCACGTCGTATAACGAGAAAATGTTACGAATATTTTACGCCGTTTAGGGCCTCTGACCTGCGTTTTTATGGAAAACATCACGGTTTTCCTCCGGTGGTTGTGACAAAAACGTGACAATCAGTCACCGATTGGTTACAGTTGTGGAGGTCGTTCACGCAATGACGACTGCACAGCGAGAACCGAACGCCGCGCTCGCTGTGGGATACCAAGGACCAAGAGCGGCGGTTGGCCCGGAAAGCCAATAGGTGCGAGAGGGAAAACGTGGCAACTAAGCAGCATGGCCGCCGCGCCGCCGATGCCAAGGTCAAGACTCCACTGACCGAACTCACTGAACTTCTGAACGCCAACTCAGGCGTCTTCGGCCGTCGCGCAGCAGTTGTCGCTGCCAGCGGTGGTCTGCTGACCGCCGCAGTGATGCCGGCCGCCGGTCAGGGAGCCGACGACCAGAGCAAGGTCTCCGCAGAAGCCGAGACCACCCAGAAGGTCGATTTCGAGAACCAGACCGTCACCATCGGCGACGACTCGAAGGACAAGAAGGACGACAAGAAGTCCGATTCCTTCGGTGTCGAGAGCAAGGCCATCACCGCTGAAGCTGCTCCGAAGCCCAAGCCGAAGCCCAAGCCGGTCGAAACCTCCACTCCCTCCTCCGACGAATCCGCCGGAACCTCCGACGACACCGCCAACAGCGGATCGTCCGATTCGGGCGAGTCCGACTCCAAGGACTCGGGATCCATCGACGGATCCAAGGCCGAGCAGGTCCTCGCCTGGGCCCAGAAGGGCGTCGGAACCCCCTACGTCATGGGCGGAACCAGCCAGAACGGCTGGGACTGCTCCGGCTATACCTCGTGGGTCTACAGCCACGTCGGCGTGAACCTGCCCCGCACCTCCGGTGCACAGAAGGGTGCAGGCCAGATCGTCTCGCAGTCCGAAGCCAAGCCCGGTGACCTCATCTGGCACCCCGGCCACGTCGGCATCTACGCCGGTGGCGGACAGATGTACGATGCCGGTTCGCCGAGCTCGGGAACCTCGAAGCGCAGCTACAGCTGGATGGGCAACGTCACTTTCATCCGCGTTCTCTGATCTTCTTTCCGATTGCTCCCCGTGAGACTCGACGGTCCTCGAGTCGCACGGGGAGCTTTCGTATGCCCGGAAACTTCGGGCGCATATCGCACCTACCAGATTCGGTGAACGGAAACCGAAGTTTCCGTGACGCTAGCCGTATGAATTGGGTCACGGGCGCGCGCGGCGTTACTCTGGAGAAGATTGAGTTCCATAAATGGTGGACACCAAGTGGTGTCAACCGCTGATGCGAAGGAAAGCGGATGGGGCATAGTCGAATAATTCGAATAGCCGCTCCAGTCTCTGGTGCGGAGTACATATCTGTCTCCGTGCCCTCTTTCCCAGGCGTCGTGCCCATGAGCACGGCGCCTTTTGTGTTCCCTGGGGCCGGGGCAGCCGGTTTCGGCCCGATAGAGAAGAAGATGAGGGGCGAGATATGAAGACTCTCGTGCTGAACGCCGGTTATGAACCGCTGTCGATCGTTCCGTTCACACGAGCCGTGGTGCTCGTGCTGACCGGAAAGGCGACAGTTCTGGCCGCAGAGGACATTCCGGTGAGATCCGAGCACATGAGTCTCGATCAGCCCTCCGTCATCCTGCTCACCCGCTATGTGCGCCCGCCGAGCAACCGCCGCGTCTCGCTCTCCCGTCGCGGAGTCCTGCGTCGGGACGGCCACCGCTGCGCCTATTGCTCGAAACCGGCGTACACCGTCGACCACGTCGTCCCACGGTCTCGCGGAGGAGCGAACACCTGGGAGAATCTCGTCGCGTGCTGCCGCGAATGCAACAATCGCAAGGGCAATCGCACTCTCAGTGAGATCGGCTGGAAGCTCAGCTTCCTGCCGCAGGAGCCCCGCCTGGGTCAGCTGTGGATGCGTGGGATCGACAAGCCCGTCGAGAAGTGGCGACCATTCCTCGAATACTCCAGCGCTGCTTGACAACAGCTCCAGCGCCGCCTGAAAACGGGCCATCGTCCCAGATAGGGGACCGTGTTGTCCATATGTTGGCGCAATTCGGATAACGATGTGACATAGGTGAAGTTCTCACCGTCAATGTGCTCTAGGGTGGACGAAACAGAAGTTCGCTTCGACCCAAGGAGCTTGCGATGAGTGAGCAGGATCGCCCACAGAACCCCGACCCGGCCCCGGCCGGTGAGCCCGAAGCCGTCATCGTCGGAATCGACGGTTCGCCGCCGAGCCGCAATGCCCTGGCCTGGGCGATCCAAGAGGCACGCTCCCTGGACCGTCCGATCCGCCTCGTCGGCGCCTACACGATCCCGAGCGTGGCCGCGGCCGCCATCGACGTGTCCTATGTGCCCATCGACGACAGCTCGATCCGTGCGGCCGTGACGAACACGCTCAAGGAGGCCGCCGCCGAGGTGAAGGCCGCCGGTGTTCCCGTCGAGGCGGTCATCGAGATCGGAGACGCCGCCGGTGTGCTCATCGACGAATCGAAGACCGGCTGCCTCACCGTCGTCGGCTCCCGCGGGCGCGGCGGCTTCGCCGGTCGTCTCCTCGGCACGGTCTCGAGCGCTCTGCCGGCGCACTCCGCATGCCCGACAGTCGTCGTCCCCTCCTGCTGGGACAACCAGGCCGAGCGCCCCGCGCACCCGACCTCGTCGCGGCCGATCCGACAGGACGGCGTCGAGGTCGAAACCCACGACCCCAATGCCGAGTCGATCGAAGGTCTGCGCTTCGACGGGAAGGTCGTCGTCGGCGTCGACTCCCTCGGCGCCGAATCCCCGGCGCTGTGGAAGGCGGCCCGATTGGCTGTGCGCCGTGGCTCACCGCTGCACATCGTCGCCGTGATCACCACAACGGTCATCGGTCCCGAGTGGCTGCCGAGCACCGCCGACCTCGAACGCCTCGTCAACGAGGGCGCGGACAAACTCGTCGTCGCCAAACAGCGGCTGGCCGAAGAGTTCCCTGATCTCGACGTCACGTGGACGCTCTTCGACGGCCAGCCCGCCGAGGTGCTCGTCCGAGCCTCTGACACGGCCGAAGTGCTCGTCATCGGCTCGCGTGGCCGCGGCGGATTCGCCGGCCTCCTGCTCGGTTCGACCTCGCAGTCGGTGCTGCCGTACTCGCAGTGCCCGACGATGGTCGTCCGCGTCGCCCGCGATCACGGTCGCCGCAAGAGCAACGAGGCCCCGGCAGAGCCTGGCCTCTAGACCCCGCCTGAGTCCGTGAATCCCGATCACGAGGAGCGGATCATTCAGGCCGGAAGACGATCACCGAGGCGGCCGATCGATACGATCGGCCGCCTCGGCGATGGTGGGTCTGGGCGACATCGGCAAGTGGATCTTGCTCGGACAGGTGGTTCTGGCGCCCCCGGGCAGATTCGAACTGCCGACACCCGCTTTAGGAGAGCGGTGCTCTATCCCCTGAGCTACGGGGGCCAGGTGGTCGTCCTCAACCACGATCACCCAGTGTAGCGTAGAAGAAACCTCACTGTTCCACGGTGTGCCAGCACCTATTATGGACAGTTTCTCGTTAGGGTCGAATTGTGTCGGATTCCGTTAGAGACGAACAGTTCCCAGAACTCGGAGATGTCTTCGCCGAGTGGAAGAAGCAGGCTGCCCATCTGGGCGGTCGCGACACCATGCTTCATTTCCGGGACTCCCGTGACGGAAGCATCGACCTCTCCGGCGCTCACCCCTCCGGCCTGGCACAGCTGCTGGCCGGTCGCGCCACCCGACTCTCCAGCCTCATCCGCGACCACGACATCCTCACGGACGCGCGTCGGCGTGCGAAATCCATCCGGTCGAAGGCAGAGCAGCTCGATAACGAACGCGGCATCCGCACCGCCCACCTGGCGCTCGGATTCGCTTCGTGGACGGAGAAGGACGCGAAGTTCAAGTTCAACGCCCCCGTCGTCATGCGCCACATCACGCTGGTGCCTCGTGGGTCCCGAGTCGAGGACTACGAGATCGTGCTCGACAACGAGATCACGATCAACCCCGCTCTCGTCCAGCATCTGCGCGAGGAATACGACCTCGACGTGCCCGTCGACGAATGGGTCGACGCGACCGGCGGACCGCACGGCTTCGACCCGGGCCCGGCTCTCGACCGCCTGCGCGATCTGGGGCAGAACGTGCCCGGTCTGCGGATCAACCACCGCCTGATCATCTCGACGTTCGCGAACATCGCAAACCCGTTCTCTACCGACTACCTGCCTACCCAGCATCCCGTTCTGCGGGCGCTGGCCGGTGACGAGGACGTGCGTGCCTCCCTCGGCGGGCCCTCGTATGTGCCGCAGCCGGGCGTGCTCCCGGACGAGAAGATCGCCGCCGCCGAGAAGGCCGAAGCCGAGCAGAAGCGAGCCGAAGCGAAGAGAGTCGCCGGCGTCGCCGGTGCCGCCGAGTCCGCAGACAAGGACACCGAACCCGCAGGCGGCGAGAAGTCGGCGCCTGAAGCGACCTCCGCGGACGCAGCGAAGTCAGGAGCTGAGACCAAGACTGCGGAAACGGCAGAAGGCGACCCCGCCGAGGATGCTGCTGAGTCTGCTGTTGAGTCGGCAACCAGCGGCGAGAAGACCGGTGAGAAAGCTGCGTACGAGAAGCCTGCGGCCGAGAATGCTTCGTCCGAGGCAGCTGCCGGTGCCGCTGATGCAGCGGATGCCGATGCCGATGAGGACTACGGTCAGCCGACCGTGCCGATCACCGACGAACCACTCGATGCCGCAGAGCCGGTCACTGCCGCCGAGTCCGCCGTCGACACGACCACCGACGACGAGAAGACGTCGACCGATGCCGAAGCTGTATCGGCGACCAAGTCTGAGAAGACAGCACCCGCGGCTGAAGCCGACGGTGAAGACGTCGTACCCGCTGCGCTTCAGGAGCCGATCACCCCTCTTCCCGACCGGAAGCCGCAGGAGGAATTCCTCGTCATCGACGTCGACGGTGACCAGCAGGCCGTCGTCGACGCTGCCGTGTCCGGTCACTCCGTCGTCGTCGACACCCCGCCCGGAACCGGTGCCACCCAGGTTGCCGTCGCCGTGGCCACCACACTGGCACACACCGGCAAGAGCGTCCTCTTCCTCGCGCAGACCTCCGATGCGCTCGACGATTTCTCTGCTCGCCTCGGCGAGGTCGGACTCTCCGACTTCGCGGTCGACACCCGCGCTGGTTCGGAAGACATCCGCAAACAGCTCATCGGTCTCATCGCCTCGGCAGAGAAGTCCGAACGCCCGGACCTGTCCCACCTGCTGACCGAACTCAACGAACAGCGGGCGACCCTGGCCGACCACGTCTCCTCCCTGCACCGCAGGCGCAAGCCGTGGGACGTCTCCGTCTACGAAACCATGCAGCACCTCGCCGAACTGACCTCCGGTGATGACTCCCCGCAGACACCGGTGCGCTTCGATGACGATATCCTCGGCGCCAGCGACGACCGCCGGAACATCCTGCGCGGCAAACTCGGTGAACTCGCCGGACTGGGTGCTTTCACCCTCGATGTCGAAGACACCGTCTGGTTCGGAGCCGATCTCAAATCCGTCGAAGAAGCCGAAGCCGCACGCACCGTGGCCGAACGCATCGGTCGGATGATCCCCGACCTCGTCGCTGCCACCGAACCGGTGCTGCAGAAGGCGAAACTCAATCCGCGCCGCAATGTCGACGACTGGTCCCGCGCCGTCCGCGTGCTCCTGCGCGTGCGCAAGACGCTCGACAACTTCGCACCCGACATCTACGACCACCGCCTCGATGACCTCATCGCCGCCACCGGCACACCCGAATACCGGGCCGATGTCGGCGTCGAGATTGGCATGATGCAGCGCCGTCGACTGAAGAAATCGGCCGCGGAGTTCCTCCGGCCCGGCGCCGAGGTGCCTGACCTCCACGAGGCACTCATCGACGTCCGCGCCCAGCGGGTCATCCTTTCGGACCTCGCCGGACATGACGGCCGCCCGCAGATCCCGCGCGGCGTCCTCGAAGCCGACGAGATCCTCCAGAGCGTGGAAGCCGATATGGCCAAGCTCGCCCCGATCCTCGAGACGACGCCGGACGGCGGGGACCTCGGATCGATGCTCATCGAGGAACTTCAGGCACGTGCCGAAGCGATGGGCAGCGATTCGGAGAACCTCGCCGATCTGCCCGAACGGTCCCGCCTGCAGCGTGAACTCGACGGCGAGGGCCTCGGCGATCTCATGGCCGATCTGCGCAGGCGCAAGGTCGACGAGTCACTCGTCGGCCCCGAGTTCGACCTCGCATATTGGGCCTCCGTACTGCAGACCATGGCCGGTGAAGATCCTGCGATCGGTCGCCACGACGGTGCCGCTCTCCACCAGGTGGCCGAAGGCTTCCGCGAGAACGACCGCGCCTTCGTCGCTGCCGGTGCCTCCCGACTGCGCTACAACCATGCGCAGGCATGGAAGCGCGGAATCGAATCCGACCCGATCGCCGCCGGAGTCATCAAACAGGAGCTGCTGTCGAAGCACACTTCGACGAAGCGGATCTCCACGCAGGCACCCGAACTGCTGACGACTCTGGCCCCGGTGTGGATGGGCAGCCCGTACACGGTGCCCGAACTCTTCTCCGCTCTGCCTCTCTTCGATGCGGTCGTCATCGCCGATGCCGGACGGCTCTCGGTCGCCGATGTCGTTCCCGGAATCACCCGAGCCCGTCAGGTCATCTCCCTCGGAGACTCCCGCCTGCTCGGACCGCGCCCGTTCTCGATCGCGGTCGATCGCTTCGGCATGGACGACGGGAAACATCCCCGCTCGGTGCAGGACCGCCTCGGCGAGTTCCTGCCGCGGATGCGACTGTCGAACTCCTACCGCTTATCCCCGGTCGGGCTCATCGACCTGGCCAACCGGCACTTCTACGATTCGACGATTTCGACGCTGCCGACCGCGCATACCGGTGAGGGCAGCGGCCTCGAATTCTCCTATGTCGCCGACGGCAGGGGCCCCACGGACATCGGGACCGGTCGGGTCGAGAGCCCCGACGCCGAGGTCAAACGCGTCGTCGATCTGGTGCTCAAGCACGCGCGGAATCGGTCGCGGGAGTCATTGGCCGTCGTCGCGCTCACCCCGCATCATGCGCAGCGAGTGGCTACGGCGATCTCGCGGGCGATGAAGGATCTGCCGTATGTGGCGGCGTTCTTCAACGATTCTTCGAAGGAACCATTCGTCGTCACCGACGCCGAACGCGTCCAGGGCATGTCGCGCGATGCCGTGATCTTCACCCTCGGCTATGGCCGCACCGTCCACGGTCGCGTCATCCACGACTTCGGTCCGCTGTCCGGGCCGGATGGTCGTCGCATCCTCGCGGCCACGATGACGCGGGCCAGGAAGCGGCTGACCCTGGTCTCGAGCATCGAGGCCGAGGACTTCGACCGCAGCAAACTCAACGGTGGAGCGGTCATGCTCCCGCAGCTGCTCGAGGAGGTCGCGACCGGCGGCGTCCACCAGCCCGGACCGCACGGCGAGATCTACGATCCGCTGTTCAATGACATCGCCGACCGGCTGCTGCAGCTCGGCGTCGTCGCTCACGAACACTACAACGGCATCGACCTGGCCGTGGCGAACTCCACCGAGGACGAGCACGGAATGATCATCGCCGTCGCCGGTGACGGACCCGAATACGCGTCGATGCGCAGCCTGCGCCAGCGGGACCGGGTGCTGCCCGAACAGCTGAGCCGCCGAGGCTGGAAGTTCATGCGCGTGTGGTCGACCGATGCGTTCGTCGACCCGCAGACCGAGACCGAGAAGATCTTCGAGACCTGGCGTGCCACCGTGGAGACGATGAGCCCGCAGGCCGTTCTCAATGCGGCGCGTGCCGCCTCGGTGGTCGTCGGCCGCACCGGCAGCCGACCGAAGCTCGTGCCCGGTCTGCCGATGCACAAGTACTCCGCCGAAGGCCTCGATCAGATGATCGACTGGATCCAGTCGGATGCGGTCGTGCGCGGCGACGGTGAGATCAAGGACCTGCTGCGCACCGCGCTGGCGCAGAAGGGCAACTCGAGCCGCGGCGATTCCCAGCTGCAGGCCGCCGTGGACCGCTACCGCGAACGCCATGCGCAGGCGAAGAAAGTCACGGGCGCTGAGGTGTTCATCCCACGGTCGAACTCGACTGGACCCGTCGAAGACGACATCCTGCCGACCTTCGACACCGGTAAGATCCGTGCCGATGAGCTCCGCTCCGCCGGCCTCGTGCAGACCGCAAGCAATGACCAGGTCCCCGAGGCGGCCGACGAGCTCGCCCACGCTGATTCGGTTGATGCGGGGTCCGACCGCGCCGGGGACGACGGTGCAGGTTCGTCCGCGGAGGCAACTGCCACGCACGACGCTGGGGCCGCCAGCGCGGCTGGGGCCGAGTCCGCAGACTCGGATTCGGCCGACGAGGATTCGACCGCCGCTGACTTTGGCGGGTCGGATTCGGCCGAGGCGGAGTCGGGGGAGTCGGAGTCGGCTGAATCCGGGACGGACGGGACCGCCTCGGCGAAGTCGGGGTCGAAGAACGACGATGCCTGACCGGCCCGCCGGCAGCGAGGATGCTGATTGCGACCGAGAGGCTGGCGGCAGCGACCGAGAAACGGTTGATCCCAGCGTCAGCGGGTCGAACACTGCACTGGACGAGCCACTGCACGGCGGCGGCGAGTCCGGCGCTGAGCCGGTACAGCCATCACATGGCGACGGCGAGGCCGAAACTGATGAGTCTCGGAGGGCCCGGGTCGAAGCGGCGAAGCGTCGATATCGAGCGACTCTGCGCAATGAAGCCGACTCCGGTGGCGGCGGCTTCAGCGAGGACTACTACCGTTCGCAGAAGCCCCCGCACTGGTCATAGCTCCTGATCCGTCTGGTGGCTTCGATCTGACCGGGCATCTCCCCGCCCTTTACGGTCGGTCAATAGCGCCCGATCGGTCTCAGATAGCCCGATAGGTTTCAGACGGGCCGATAGGTTTCAAGCGGGCTGGAGAGGTTTCAGACATGAAGAAGGCCCGCTCTCGGATGCGAGCGGGCCTTCTTTGCGATCGGCTGGTGATCAGTGCCGCGGAGGCTGGTTCGGATCGATCGGACCGTCGGTGGCGGGACCTTCGGCGGGTCCGGCAGGCGAGGCAACCTGGTTGCGCAGGATCTCGCGGATGTCGCCGAGCAGATCCTCGGTGGTCGGAGGAACTTCTTCTTCGGGAGCTCCGCGCTTGCGCAGCTCGTTGAGCTTGTTCATCGGCACGATGATGATGAAGTAGACGATGGCGGCCACGATGAGGAAGTTGATGGCCGCAGTGATGACCGCACCGATATCAAGGGTGGCCTCGGGCACGCCTTCCTTGAGCGGGATCTGCAGGGCCGGTCCCTCAGCACCACCGACAGCGGCGATGAGCGGGTTGATGATCTTGTCGGAGAAGGCGGTGACGATGGCGGTGAAAGCGCCGCCGATGATGACCGCTGTTGCGAGTTCGACGACATTCCCCTGGAGAATGAAGTCTCTGAATCCCTTAAGCATTAGAGAAACCCTCTCGGTGTGTGTTCACTGAAATGCTGTTATCGAATAGCTCAATTACGTTCCAATAGTACACATGGGTAACTCATTGTCAGCAGAAATGTTCTGCGAGTCTGATCATCGTATTGACGCTTCGGGTAATCGATGTGATGCTCCGGGTAGTCGGAACGCAGTGATGAATGCCGGTCAGGTGAACGCAGACGTCTCCGACTACCGCAGATCAGCAGGGCGAACGGCCCGGCGATGGCATGGTTCAGCGAGGGAGGATTGCAAAGCTGATGGGGAGTCCGGCGAACTCGGCGACACGCCCGGCGTCATCGGCGGAGAGGATCACGGAAACAAGTTGTCCTGACTCCGCGGCTATTCCTTCGGGTTTGTCGACGAGGCGGGCGATCGTCACTTTCTCGACGACGACTTCCGACCCGCCATCGGGCAGGGACGAGAAGAGTCGGATCTTCTGCCCCGGTTGGAGCAGTGCCGCCGAGGCGTCATCGGCCAGACGGATCGGCATGAGCAGATCGCGACTGCCTTTGGGCAGCGCCTGCTGATCGAGAACGATCGACGAGGTCAGAGGTGACCCCTTCGACAACCCCGCCGAGGTGGCCCGTCCCTTCACCTCTTCAACGGACCTGAATGCCTTGTCGGGGACGAGGTCGGAAGGGAACTGAGTGAGAGTGAGGTCCTGGGCCTTGAGCTCGGTTCCGGGCGCCAGGTCCGACTTCGCGACGACGATCGCCGTTCCTGCGCTGCTCGGTGTGAGCACCCAGACGGCAAGAGCGCAGGCGCACGCGAGGCAGACGGCGGCGAGGATGCGCTGCGGCCGAATGCGAGACGGCCGTGACCAGCTAGAAGACGAGGACCGGATGCGGTGGAAGATGCCCATGCCGCCGAGTCTGCGGCGGTGCGCGGCCCGCAGCAAGGGTACGGTACTTGCCTGTGGACAGTTCGTGCCGTCCACAGGCGATTGGTGTCTGAGTGACGAGAGCCGGTTCGTCGCGGCATTCGGTCGGCTGGCGGCTGAGGTGAATCACCTGTAGGTGCCGGCTGTCAGCTGGCGGCTGGGAAGTGTCAGCTGGCGACCGGCGTCGCTCAGCTTGCGGCTGGGGTGCTCGCTGCCGAGGAGCTGCTCGATGACGAAGTCGACGTGCTGGAGGATTCCTTCGACGACGAGCTCGAGGACTCCTTCGAGGAGGAGTCTGAACTCGAGGAGCTGACGGTGCTCGACTTGCTCGAGCGGGAGTCAGTGGCGTAGAAGCCGGATCCCTTGAAGCTGATGCCCACGGCGCCGAAGACCTTCTTCAGGCGGCCCTGGCATTCCGGGCAGACGGTGAGCGAGTCATCGCTGAAGTCCTGATGAATATCAAAGGCGTGACCACAGCTCTTGCAGGCGTAGGAGTAGACGGGCATTCGAGACCTTTCTTCGACGACAAGATTATAGTGCACGTCGGAACCTCCCCGGAGCACCGGTCCGGGATATGCACAAGGTTATCCACATATCAACATGCGCGAGTGGGTGCTGATTCCCGACGATCAGGCCGTGAAGATGTGAGTTCCGTCGTCGGTGACGGCCTCCGGGATGCGCAGGTCCCAGACTTCTGCGGCGAGACCCTTGAGATTGAGCTCGTAGGCGAAGCACACCCCGACAACGCGGGGACCCGAGCCAGGAGCTGCCGAACCAGAAGCTGCCGAACCATTGCGTTCCGAACCAGGGGGCTCGGAACCAGGGGGCTCGGAACCAGGAAGTCCCGATCCGAAAACGCCCGACCCGAGAGGCTCGGCCCCGTGCGGGCCGAAGGTCCTGTCGTAGAAGCCGCCTCCGTTTCCCAGCCGAGCACCATCGGTGCCGAAGCCCAGGGCGGGGACGAAGACGAGGTCGAGGCCGATCGTGGGGGAGAGCAGCTGGGCGGCGGTGAGCAGCTCACCATCCCGGGCCGGTTCGCGGATTCCCCATCGGCCCTGCGGTCTCAGGCTGGCCATTGAACCAGTGACCTGGCCGAACATCAAAGGTTCGCCCACCTTGGTGACGACGGGCAGGTAGACGGTGCCGCCGGATGCGAGAAACTGATCGAGTGCCGGGTCGAGGTCCGGCTCTCCGGGCAGCGCCGCATAGGCAAGAAGGGAACGAACCGGTGTTTCTCGGATGAGGTTCCACGCAGCGGCCGCCACCGTCCCCGCAGCCGCCGTGGTCCCCGGAGTCGCCTCGATGAGGGAGCGGTCTGCGCGAGCGGCGCGGATGCGGGACCGCAGCTGCGCCTTCGAAGTTTGTGAGTCCACGCATTTCAGACTAACCGGGGTTGGCGGATTCGTTAAGATGACTTCATGAGTGATGAAGCGCAGCGCACCGTTCGCAAGGCCGTGATCCCCGTCGCCGGTCTCGGAACTCGGTTCCTCCCCGCCACGAAAGCCACCCCCAAAGAGATGCTCCCGGTCGTCGATAAGCCGGCGATCCAGTACGTCATCGAGGAAGCCGTCGATGCCGGTCTGCAGGACGTTCTCATGATCACCGGTCGGAACAAGCGGCCGCTGGAGGATCATTTCGACCGGGTTGACGGGCTCGAGGCAGCGCTCGCGCAGAAGGGCGACGACAAGAAGCTCGCCGCGGTGCGCCATCCCTCGGAACTCGCTGATATCCACTATGTGCGCCAGGGCGACCCCAAGGGACTCGGCCATGCCGTGCTCAAGGGGCGTCAGCATGTGGGCAATGAGCCGTTCGCGGTCCTCCTCGGTGATGACCTCATCGATGAGCGCAGCCCGATCCTGCCGAAGATGATCGAGGTCGCGGAGAAGACCGGCGGCAGTGTCGTCGCCCTCATGGAGGTTCCGCCCGAGGCGATCCACCTCTACGGCTGTGCCGCCGTCGAGTCCACTGCCGACGACGAGGTCGTCAAGGTCACCGACCTCGTCGAGAAGCCCGCCACCGAGGATGCTCCGTCGAATCTCGCCATCATCGGCCGCTACGTGCTGGCGCCGGAGATCTTCGATGTCCTCGAGACGACGAAGCCGGGACGCGGCAACGAGATCCAGCTCACCGATGCCCTGCAGGAGCTCGCCGGAGACGACGAGGGCCACGGCGTCTACGGAGTCGTGTTCAAGGGCGCCCGCTACGACACGGGAGACAAGCTCGACTACCTCAAGGCCGTTGTGCAGATCGCTTGCGACCGGGAGGACCTCGGCGACGATCTCAAAGCGTGGCTGCGCGAGTTCGTGCCGACGCTGGACTGAGCGCCGACACGGCTCCGAGCCGACCGTCCTGGTTCAGCCCGTCCGGGCAGACCGACCTTGATCCCGAGAGCGAGGGCAGCCGTGTGTGGCCTGTCATCCTGACTGATCGACAGTCCGATATCGTGCTGCGACCGCTGCGCCGCCGCGACGAAGAGGCCTGGCGAGAGGTCCGCCGATTCAACCGCGACTGGCTGCGCCCGTGGGATGCGACCCTGCCTGCGCCGGGCCAGGAGCTGCCGGGGTTCCGCACGATGGTGCGGATGCAGGACAAACAGGCCAAACGCGGGCAGACCGTGCCGTTCGCCATCGAGGTCGACGGGAACTTCCGCGGACAGATCACCGTATCGGGACTGAGCTGGGGTTCGATCCTGTCCGGGCAGATCGGTTACTGGATCGACTCGCGCGTGGCCGGGCGCGGTATCACCCCGGTCGCCGTGGCGATGGCCGCCGACCACTGCTTCTTCGCCCTCGGACTCCATCGCATCGAAATCAACATCCGCCCGGAGAACACCGCGAGCCTGCGCGTGGTCGAGAAGCTGGGTCTGCGCGATGAGGGGCTGCGCGAGAAGTACATGCACATCGATGGGCAGTGGTGCGACCACCGCACCTTCGCCCTCCTCGCCGAGGAGGTCCCTCAGGGTCTGCTGGCCGCATACAGGCACGGCACCGGCGGGTGGTAGGCGCGAACCGGGGACGTCCAGCCGCCGCCTGGGAATTCGGTGAACTTCGCCCTAGTTTGACCGACACACCTCGCGTCTTCACGACTTCCCTGATGCCTGCAACTTAGGGTGGCATTGTGGACACCAGCATCATCGTCGTCATCGCCATCGTCGTGGTCTTCGCCGTTGCTGTGCCCGCAATGATTCGGAAGTCCGCGACGGATCTCTCGCGCGTCGAAATCGACACGGTTCCGGACAATGCGGCCGTCGTCTCCGCCGAGACAGCCATCCCCGGGCACGACCATTCGGAGCGCATCCAGGTCTTCCACGACAAACCTCGGAAGGTGCCGTCGGTTCCGACCCCGGACGTCTCACAGGAAGTCGAGGCCCCGAAGCTGAGTCTCTCGGCCTCCACTCCCGAGCTCGCCGTCATCGACGGTCACGCCGAAGCACACACCATCACCGAGGCTGCCGAGCACGCCCAGCTCAACGTCCTTCCCGTTGCGGTCGGTGAAACTTACTCCTCCCTGTCCGCCGACCATGCGGCCGTCGGTCGCGGTGTTGTCGTTTCCAGCGTAGGCGTCGGTACTGACACAGGTGTTCGTGCAGGCGCTGCCTCTGACAATGTGCGACTGCTCCACCCCGCGGTCCATGCCGTCTTCAACGACAGCGGCCGCTCCGTCGGGCCGTCGGACAGACAGGGCCGTTCGCCACAGGCCCATCCGCCGCACTCGACCGGCGCGGGGCACAAGGCGTCGACGAGCCGGATGGCTTCGGCCGGCGCCGGTCCAGCTCCTCACGGAGGCGGACCACGTGAAGGCCGGTCCCGGACGGGACGCGGCGGCCACCTCGGCGAGGGGATGGCCGGCACAGATGGACAGAACCGACAGATTTCCAATCCGACCATCGGAACCGATGAGGAACATGCGATGACCGAGCAAGCCACGACCCTGCGGGAGTCACTGAAGTCGCTGAACACTATGGTCAGGGGCTTCTCCCTGGTCTTCCTCGCCTCGGTTCTCGGCATCCTTGTGTCAAGTGTGCTCGCGGCCTTCTCGGTCGTGCACATCGCTTTGGCCGGTGTCTTCCTCGGGCTCGCGGTCGTCACTCTCTTCCTCGTGCGCACGCTCAATCTGCGCAAGCGCGAGACGAAGAAGAAGCTGCGACGTTTGCAGGAGACCGCACGGTCACGGTCAGCGGGCCAGCCGAAGCGTGCCGCTGAGCCGGAGCACGCCGCCAAGGTCGAGCGTGCCGCCGAGCCGAAATCGGCCGAACCGTCGACTGCCACGGCACGACAGACTGCCTCCTCACGACCGACTGCCTCGGCCAAGACGACGACAAGCGCACAGGCTGCAACTGGATCGCAGACGACAGCTCGCACGGGCGCGAAGTCCGCGAAGTCGCAGACCGTTCCGGTCAAGCAGCAGCCTCGCACGGCCCCGGCATCGACCTCGAGCGGAACCGCTGCCCGGATCGCCGCGGCCGCCCAGGGCACAAGCGCGGCGGCGAAGGCCGCGCAGGCTCGCGCTGCGATGAACCGCTCCGCCGCGGCGAAGAAGTCCCGCGAAGAGGCCGACACCGGAGAGATCCCGCTCGTGCGCATCCGCAAGGAAGCCGCCGAGGGCCACAGCACGCGCCAGGTCCTCCTCACCGGACCGATCCCGGTCGTGAAGGAGAACGCCACCGCAGACGGTGACGCGACTTCCGCCGAGGTGGCCGCCGGCTCGGAGGCCGCCTCGACGTCGGGCACCGTCGTGACCGCGGAATCAACGTCGACGGCAGAGCCGAAGGCGACGGGTACCAACATCGACCGCGAGAACGATGCCGACGCCGCCTCGGCGACGTCTGCAGAAAAGGCTCGGACCGAGTCCACCAAGACCCCGGTCTCGCTCGGAGCCGACCTCCTCACTGAGACCGAAACCGTCGCAGATGCGGCCGGTCGAAAGGAAGTCGATGCGGATGTGCACGCTGCACTTGATGCGGCGGCTCGCACGGTCGATGACCCGTTCATGCAACGCCTGAAATCGCGCGACGGCTGGTCGCCGACCCCGCTGCCGGTGCCCAGCTATGTCGACGCACCCGAAGCCGAGCATCCGATGCCCTCGGCATCGGCGGCCGATGCCAGCTCGTACGAAACCGAGGCCCGCAGCCGTGAAGATATCGCGGCTCAGTTCGCCGAAGAGCTCGGCTACCGGCCGGAACTCAGCGACTCCGCCCGCGAGGAAGGACCCCTTGGCCACGGGCGCAAGGCGATCCGGACGACGAAGGCCGCCGACCTCGGTGCCGTCAACGACGTTCTCGCTCGCCGGCGCGCGTGAAGCCCCGAAGCCTCTGAAGCGAGGTCCGCAAGGATTTCGCGAGGCCGACGCAGACGCCCGTACACTCCGGCGGGCTTCTGCGTACCAGGGTTACGGTGACCACGAGGGTTTGTCGCTGGCAGTCCAGTTCACGACAGATAGCACCCGTTTGAAAGCGTGCTGTCTGCCATGGAGGGTGCCGCCAGCGATCAGGCGCTGAAGACCGACCAGCAGATCGCGTCGCGTCGTGCCTGATCTTCCAGCACGAGTTCGCGGACTTCATTTGGCAGCCGGTCGCGCTGCCAGTCGCGTTCGCCGAGACCGGCCCCAAGGTCCTTCCCCGATGCCCCTCGGGCCGCTTTGATCGCGTAGGCCGCTGCACCGAGGTTGTGCTCGGCGACGTGTCCGACGCAGGCTGCCTGTCCCGCCGCATAAGCGGCGAATCGGGCGGGTCCACGCAGGGGTCGTGCCGCACCCATGGCATGACCGCCGAGGGCGCGAGCCTCCATCATCGGCATTTCACCGGCTGCCCACGCCCGGGCGGCGGCAATGGCTTCGCGAGGTCGTTCATCCTCGGGGCAGACGGCTTCGAAGAACGGCAGGACGTGTTCGGCGCAGTCGGCGGCCCACAGCGCGAGAAGGTGGTGGACGGCATCGGTGAGGGAGCCGCCTCGGCGAATCGTGATCATCCGGGGATCACGGACCTCCGGCAGGATCACAGGCACCGGCCGAGAATCGACAACGGTCGCGAGCGGCGAAGCGTGCAGGCGTTCACAGTTGCCGATTGTCGTGGCCCCTCCGGTCGGTGCCTGACCCCAGCGCATCGGCAACCGTGGACGGAGACTGACCGGCGACGTGCGTTTTCCCTGGTGGACACGGGCCGCTCAGTCGTCATCGGCCGTGCTAGATTGCTCAGCGGCGATCACGCGAGGGCGGCCAGCAGGAGGCCGAAGACGAGTTCAGGGGAGAATCCGATGGCCGATATCGAAGACCAGGTGAGAGCTGAACCTGACGTGGGACGGCGTGCACGCCGTGCGGCTGCTGGGTCGTTCATCGGCGCCGTCGTCGAATGGTACGACTTCCTGCTCTACGGGATCGTCGCAGCTCTGGTCTTCGGCGAGCTCTTCTTCCCCGGTTACAGTGACCGGGCGGGCACGCTCGCGGCGTTCGCGACCTTCGGCGTCGGATTCATCTTCCGCCCGCTCGGCGGAATCATCTTCGGCCACTTCGGCGACCGCCTCGGGCGCAAGTCCATGCTCATCTGGACGATGACGATCATGGGCGTGGCGACCGCCCTCATCGGTTGTCTGCCGACCTACCAGGCGATCGGCTGGCTGGCACCGGCACTGCTCGTCCTGCTGCGCTGCATCCAGGGCGTGGCGGTCGGCGGAGAATGGGGAGGCGCCGCGCTCATGGCCGTCGAAAGCGCACCGCCGAAGCTGCGCGCCTTCTACTCCAGCGGGGTTCAGGTCGGCTATTCGGTCGGCTTGCTGCTGGCCACCGGACTCGTCGCCATCCTCAGCGGCGGACTGACCTACGAAGGCTTCCTGGCTTGGGGATGGCGGATCCCGTTCCTCGCCAGCGCCGGCCTCGTCCTGGTCGGGCTGTGGATCCGTTCCGGTGTCGCCGAATCCGAAGAATATGTGGAGCGAGTGAAGAACGCGGACGAGGACAAAGTCGCCAAACTGCCGATCCTCGAGGCCTTCAAGCGATTCCCCGCACAGATCGCACAAATCGTCGGACTGCGGTTCATCGAGCTTCTGACTATGTACATCGTCACCACCTTCGCGCTGTCGTATGCGACGGACGAGCTCGGTCTCGACAGGCAGTTTATGCTCAACATCACGCTGCTCGTCGGCGGACTGGGAATCGTCACGATTCCTGCCTTCGCCTACCTCTCTGATCGGTACGGACGTCTGCGCGTCTATCTCACCGGCGGAGTCATCGGACTGCTCAGCGCGATCCCGTTCTTCCTCGCACTGGAATCGGGAAGCACGATTGCCGTCGTGATCTTCGCCGTGCTGCTGGTCAATATCGCTCACGACGCGGTCGTCAGCGTCCAGCAGCCGCTGTTCGCCGAAATGTTCAGCCCCGAGTTCCGTTACAGCGGAGCGGGCGTCGGCTACCAGCTGGCCAGCGCGCTGGCCGGCGGCTTCACTCCGTTCATCGCCACCTACCTCGTCGGAGTCGGCGACGGCAGCTGGTACCTCGTCGGTGCCTACCTCGCAGCGGGCTGTCTGGTCTCGATCTCCGTCGCCGCCTACCTTGCGAAGAAGGGACGACGCACCGCCAGTGCCTGATCACCTCGGTGCTGACTGACGGCACTGTTGCTCCAGTGCGTTACGTCAGGCCGAGCGCAATTGGTAAGGCCGAGGCGGTTGTGGGTGCAGCGGTGTGGGGTGTGGCCCGGTCACCGCGAAGTGGTGAGGCGGTCCCGGGCGTTGGATAGCGGTCAGTCATCGAGGCCGCGCGACATCATCGACAGCGAAGCATGAGCCAGCGCACTCGCAGCGATGAGCTGACGATTGGACATTGTGATGCCGCGGATCACGCTCAGGCAGACCCTGTCGCGGCTGTGCTCGATGCTGATCGGGCGGACATGAGTCTGAGCGATTGGAGCAATGGCCCGGCACTGGGCAACGATCGAATCGACGGTGACCGGGTATCCGCCCGCATCGACCATTGCGACAACACGGGCCAGTGCATTCCTCGCCGCCGATTCCTCATCGGGCCAGCCGAGGCGATCGATCACCTCGGAGACCAGATCATCGAAGCGGTCAGGGGTGGGGGAGGCTGCGGTCGGATGTCCTCTAGAGGCCTGCAGGGCGAACGGCGGGGAACCCGGTGCGCGCTGCGCCGAGGCGGGCAGTCCGGAATTCCCGCGCAAGGCGAGCTCCTGGCATACGCCCATCAGCTCGATCGTCGGCAGCGATTCGTCGTCAATGGCGCGGGTGAGTTCAGCGATGTCGGCGATTGGGGTGGCCAGCTCCTCGCGCAGCCAGCGGATGAGCACCAGCCGGTGCAGATGCGCCTCGTCGTAGACGGCCGTCGTCGCATTCTCCTTCTGTCCAGGCGGCAGAAGCCCCTCGTGGATGTAGTACTTGATACTCGCCGCCGAGACGCCGGCGGCCTTTGCCAATGCGCTGAGCTTCACTGTGCCCCTACTTCTGCAGGTTGCTTCTGCAGGTTTCATCCTCGACGACGGTGAATGGATAGTGGAAGCGGCGTTCACTATCCACGTTGCCACACTTGGTTAGTGAAACTATCTTAATGACATGTTCTCACTCTTCATCGCCATCCATGCCATCGCCGCCACGGGTGTCGTCCTGCTGGGACCCATCCAGATCATCCGCCGCACCAAGGACCGCAAGCACCGTTTCATCGGACGGTCCTGGGTCATTCTCATGTACTTCGTGTGCACCAGCGGAATGTTCATCTACTCGCTCACCGGTTCCTTCACGCTCTTCCACGCCCTGGCGATCTGGATCTTCATCTCCACCACGCTCAGCGTCATCGCGATCCGCCGTGGCAATGTCCGCCGCCACATCGGAATGATGGTCGGCTCCTATCTGGGTGCACTGATCGCAGGCATCTTTGCCGCTGCAGTCCCCGGACGAGAGATCCCACAGCTGGCAGTCAGTGACCCAGGACTGCTGTGGTCACTCGTCGCCGCGGTCATCGTGGCAGTCACCGCCTGGGCGATCTTCGTCCTGCGCTTCGTCTCCGGACACGACCGTCAACAGGAGATCGTCGAGAGCGCGAACATCGTGGGCAATGCAGAAGAAGGCGCCAGCGGCGAACCGCTGACGCCCGCGAAATTAAGCGAAGCAGGCCCGGTCACTGCGTAATGACGACTCTGGGGTGCGAGTTGACGTCCCCGGGCAGGGAGCTGACGAGACCGAGCGTGACGCTCAGGCGACGAACTTGTCGAACTCGTCGTTCTTGACCAGGAAATTCTGCACGTAGGAGCACGTCGTCCGGAACTTCAGCCCCTCCTCGGCGCTGGTCTCCAGTGCATAGCGCACCAGCTTGGCGGCCAAGCCGCGGCCGCCCCACTCGGGGGACACCTCGGTGTGGGTGAAGATGCGCACCGGGCCGTCGGCGGTGTCATCGGCACTCGCCTCACGGTCGATGTAATCGACGAGACCGATGACCTTTCCGGAGTGGGAGACGGTGAAGCGTTTGGCCGCAGCATCCTCGGTGATGGTGAAGGTCTCTCCCGAGATGTCGATGTCCATGGTCATTCCTCCCGAATGTCCGTGCCGGCGACACTGCGCGATGGTCGTCGGCGTTCGATCGGCGATCGCCGCTGTCCTGACAACTGACACTATAGTTCTGTTTCTGAGGAAGCGACTAGCCTGGTCTGACGCAGCCGACCGGACGATCTTGAAGGAGTCCCACCTATGACCGCACACCCCTCGGCGACCCTGGTCGACGCGCACCGCCAGAAGCTGCGCGCAGTCGGATTCGAGGTCACCGAACTGACGTCCGCCGACATTCCCGACTACGTCGAGCTCGTGTCTTCGGCCTACCGCGGCGAGGGATCGAAACAGGGGTGGACCACCGAGGCGGACCTGCTCGGGGGACAACGGCTCGATGGTCCGATGGCCGAGGACATGCTCGTCGAGGCGGACTCCCAGATCCTGCTCGCCCGCGATGATCAGGGTCGTGCCGTGGCCAGCGTCTATGTGCGAGAGCCCGAAGACGGAGCCTCCTACCTCGGGGTGCTCGCAGTCTCTCCGCTGGGACAGGGCAAAGGGCTGGGGTCGTTGCTCATCGGCCTCGCCGAGGCGTGGGTGGCCGAACATTGGGGTGCGACGTCGATGCGGATGAGCGTGATCAATAAGCGTGACGAACTCATCGCCTACTACGAGCGCCGCGGCTACGTGCGCACCGGCGAAACCGAGCCCTTCCCCTACGGTGACGAACGTTTCGGGCTGCCGAAGGTCGATGACCTGGAATTCGTGTTGCTGGCCAAGCCCTTGAGCTGAGGGGCGGCAGAAGCGTGGTTGCAGCCGAAGAACGGGATGCAACCGAAGAACGGGGTGCAGCCGGAAAATAGGTCAGCATCGGACACTTCTGTTGGAGAAAAGTGTCCGATGCTGACCTATTCTTAGAGGCTCTGGAGCCTGGGTCTGGGGTCCGGTCCGAGAGCCTGGCCCGGAACCCAGCCTCAGAACATCATGGCGGGCACGACGAGGCCGCCGACGAGCGCGACCGGTCCGATGACGACCATCGACATGCCGAACTTCACGAGGATGCGGGTCAGGCGCGGCTTGTCCTCGACCGGGGCGGTCGCGACGACCGTGGCACCCAGCGTCGAGAACGGTGAGACGTCGACGACCGCCGAGCACACGCCCAGAGCCGCGATGAGTGCCCAGCCGGGAACCCCACCCGCGGCGATGAGCGGCAGAGCCAGCGGCACGAGCGCAGCAAGGATGCCCGTCGTCGATGCGAAGGCCGAGACCAGGCCGCCGACGATGCAGAGGACGAAGGCGGCGATGAGCGGCGAACCGATCGACTCGGCGCCTTCGCCGAGCAGGTCGACGGCTCCCATGTTCTGCAACACGCCGACGAAGGTGATGATGCCGCCGACGAGCAGCACGGTCGGCCAGTCGATCTTCGGGATCGCGGCCTTGCCCGTCTTCGGGTCGACGAGCGCGAGGATCGCTCCGAACATGAAGCAGAGCAGGCCGATGTCCGGTTCCTGACCGAGGGCCGCGAGCACGACCACGGTGCCGATGAGGCCGACCATGAAGATCACGGTGAGGATCTGTACGAAGGTGAACGGCTTGGATTCTCCCGCCACGTCGGTGGTGGAGGAGTCGAAGAGCGCTTCGTCTTCGTCATCCTCACCAAAGGCGACACTCGACGCCGAGGCGGAGCCGCGGGAGATCTTCGACTGGGCACTCCCGGCCGAAGCATGCTCGGCGGCCGCCACCGTCGTCTTCGAGAACAGCGACCGACCGTACATGAAGTAGGCGACGACGAGCATGACGAGGTAGACGGCCACGGCGATTCCGAAGAGCAGGAACGGGGAGAGGTCGATGCCGGCATCGTGGGCGGTCGAGTACGTGACGATTCCGTAGAGGCTGGTCGGGGCGAAGCCGCCGGCGCCGATGGCGAAGCAGATCGCCAGTCCCATGAGCGCGTAGTCGACACCGTACTTGCGGGCGACCTGCATTCCCACGGGCATCATCACCAGTCCCGCCAACGGTGCACCCATGGCCGCAATGCAGCCCGTGATGACGAAGAACACCGCGGGCAGCAGCACCGCCGAGGATCCGACGCGTTCGAGGGCCCAGTCGATGATTTTGTCGACGGTCCCGTTCTCCTGCGCGATCGCGAAGAAATAGGTGACCCCGGCCAGCAGGATCATGATGTCCAAGGGGAACTCGGCGATGATGTCGTCGATGGCCATATCGGTGAAGAGGAGCCCGGTTCCGGCCGCGCCGACAAGCATGAGCACGCCGATCTGCACGCCGCGGACAGCGCCGATGGCGAAGAGGGCGACGAATATGAGCAGAGCAATGATCTGAGTGAGCATGATGTCCTTGCGAAGGCTGAAGCGACACTGAGCATCGCTGGCTGATTCGCTGAGAGACTACCAGTGTTACCGGCGGGTACCGCTGAGGCGTGTCCGATCCGTCGGAAAGTCCCGATAGACGGAAAATCCTCCCCAATTGCTACCTGACGGCGGCCCAGCAACCTCGCGCGAGGTTGCTGGGCCGCCGTCAGGTAGCAATTGGGGAGGGTTAGGTGAGGAGGATGGCTCCGCCGAGGGCGATGAGGGCGACGATGATCGTGACGAGTGCGGCCAGGGCGATCGGCCGGGCGCCGAGGTTCTTCAGTGATCGCCACTGCACTCCGCGGCCGAGGGCGAACATCGCCATAGCCAGGCATACTGTCTGGATCCAGCTGAGACCGGTGACCGCGATCTCGGGCAGCAGGCCGAAGGTGCGCAGGGCCGCCATAATGAGGAAGCCGACGACGAAGAGCGGAACGATCGGCGGACGTTTGCCCTGCGCCGGAGTCTGCTTCGCCGCGATCGACACCGGCCCACCGGTCGATACCGCCCCCGCGGCCGATGCACCCGACCCGTTGCTCTCTCCAGTCGACCCCGCGGCTGCTGAGGTTCCGGTGGAACCGGCGGCCGCCTCGGTGCCGGTGTTCGTCAGTGCCTTGTCCTCGCTGCGGCGCACTGCGTAGCTGAACACGGCGACGGTGGGGGCGAGCATGATGACGCGGGCGAGTTTGACGAGGACGGCGATCTCGAGGGCCGCGGGGCCGATGATCCCGCCGATCGCCACGACCTGGGCAACCTCATGGGTAGCCGCACCGCCCCACATTCCGGCGGTCTCCGGGGACAGACCCAGGGCGGTCGAGAGTCCGGGCACGATCGCGATCATCAGGGTGCCGAAGAGGACGACGAGGCCGATCGCGGCCGCCACATCCTCCTTCTTCGACTTCAGAGTCGACTCGACTCCGGCGACGGCGGCGGCACCGCAGATGCCGAATCCGCTGCCGATGAGCACGGCCAGGGGGCGGTCGACCTTGAGCGGTCCCGCCAGGGCCAGGGCCGAAAGGATGCCGGCGGCGACGATGACGGCGGCGAGCACGAGAACGAGCCACCCGAGGTCGAGGATGTCGCCGAGCACCACCTGCGCGCCGAGGGCGACGATGCCCAGGCGCAGCAGCGGCTTCGCGGCGAAGTTGAGTCCGGGCATGAACGCCTCGGGCAGGTTGGGCACGAGATTGCCCAGAAGGATTCCGAGCACGATCGCCACGAGCAGCGGTGAGAGCACGGGGGCGAGCATGGAGATCGGCCACGCGACGGCCGTGGCTGCAGCGGCGACGGCGAGTCCGGGTAAGAGGGAGACGAAGCGGTTCATGACTTCAGTCTGTCAACGCCTGCACGGTCGCAGTAGACGGTGATTTCTTAGCAACCCATATGGATCTGATATGTCATGATGAGCATATGCACGACCTCGGGAATATGAAGAACTGGCCCGAGCTCCAGGCTCTGGGGCTGCTGGTGGCCCTCAGCGGCAACGCCAGGTCGATCGGCCAGGCCGCGGCGAAACTCGATCTCGCCCAGCCGAATGCCTCCCGCAGCCTGCGCAACCTCGAACGCGATCTCAAGGTGCCGCTGCTGCGGCGCTCTCCGCGGGGCACCGAACTCACCGTCGAGGGCCGCGCCGTCGCCGAATGGGCATCGAATGTCATCGAAGCCTACGACACGCTCTACGCCGGGGCCCGCGCGATCCAGGACGCCCGCGCCGGAACCGTCAAGGTCAGCGCTTCGCTGACGGTCGCCGAATACCTCATGCCCCACCACCTCACGACCTTCCGTGCCGCACACCCGACGATCGACATCGGTCTGTCGGTGGAGAACTCCGCGACCGTCATCGACCGGGTGCGCCGGCAGACCTGCGACCTCGGGCTCATCGAATCCGTGTCCCTGCCGCAGGACCTCAACGCCGAGGTGGTCGGCCGTGACCGACTCATGATCGCCTGTGCCCCGGACTTCGCCCACGCTTGGACGAAGCCGGTCACCGCCGAGGAGCTGGCGCAGGTGCCGCTGCTGGTGCGTGAGATCGGTTCGGGCACCAGGGAAGTCATCGACTCGGCACTGCTCGGAGCGGGAGGAGTGCGCGTGGCGGGGGAGTACGGATCGAACTCCGCCCTGCGCATTGCCGCCGCCACATCCGTGGCCCCGGCCGTTCTGTCCGAACTCGCCCTGCGCGATGACTTCCGAGCCGGACGTCTGGTGCCGCTGCCGGTGGCCGACGACGTCGACCTCACCCGCGAGCTCCACGCCGTATGGGCCCGGAACCGACGGCAGTCACCCGGGGCGCGTCTGCTGCTCGAGCACATGATCGACAGTCTCGAGTGACAGGATCCGAACGACGGGACCCGAGTGAAGGGGCCTAAGTGAAGGGGGCTCGAGCAGGTCGAAGTCTCCGCGCCGTCCGAAGCAGCGGACACCGGGCGAACCCTTCAGAGTTTCGGAAAAGTGTCCGAAATATCGCTGTCGATTCCGTGTGATGCGGTGAGGCATATATTGGGGACATGACACAGCCCGAGCCAGCCTCCTCTCCCGCCCGTCATCCCGAGTTCGCTCCGGACACCATCGTCGTCGAGACCGGACGACCTCAGCGCGTCGATGGCGCCTCGGTGAACCCGCCGATCGATCTGTCCTCGACCTTCGTGAGCGCGGGCGACATCTCGAACTCGCCATATGCCTATGCCCGCTTCGACACTCCCGCATGGACGCCCTTCGAAGAGGCGCTCGGTCAGCTCGAACATGCGAGCCTGCCCGGACTGGTCTTCGGCTCCGGCCTGGCGGCGATCTCGGCCGTGATCAGCCTCGTGCCCGCCGGAGGCACCCTGATCATCCCCACCCACAGCTACCAGGGAGCGCTCGCCTCAGCCGAGCAGATCGCTGGGCGGCAGAACTTCGACCTTGTCACCGTTGATATCGCCGACACCGAGGCGGTCATCGCCGCCCTCGACGAAGCGGGGCACGCGACGGCGGGCGAAGCCGCATCCCCGGGGATGCTGTGGATCGAATCGCCGACGAACCCGATGCTCGAGGTCGCCGACGTTCCCGCGCTGACCGCGGCAGCCAAGGACCGTGGATTCCTCGTCTCCGTCGACAACACCTTCGCCACCCCGCTGCTGCAGACTCCGCTCGACCTGGGCGCCGATATCGTCGTGCACTCGGTGACGAAATACCTCGCCGGGCACTCCGACGTCGTCCTCGGTGCGGTCGTGACCAGCAGCACCGGACTGCGCGAAGAACTGCACACGGAACGATCCATGCGGGGCGGAATCGCCGGTCCCTTCGAGGTCTGGCTGGCCCTGCGCGGACTGCGCACCCTGGCGGTGCGCCTCGACCGCGCGCAGGCCAACGCCCAGGTCATCGCCGAGCGCCTCGCCGCCCACCCGGCCGTCGTCGAAACACGCTACCCGGGCCTGCCGAACGACCCCGGCCACGCCCGCGCGTCCGCGCAGATGAACGGATTCGGCGCGATCATCTCCTTCACCGTCGCGACCGCGGACAAGGCCACCGCCATCGCCGAGGCGGTCCGACTGTGGAC
The DNA here is from genome assembly GCF_024895295.1 of Brevibacterium sediminis. Lineage (NCBI taxonomy): Bacteria > Bacillati > Actinomycetota > Actinomycetes > Micrococcales > Brevibacteriaceae > Brevibacterium > Brevibacterium sediminis. Next base: position 384,069 of record NZ_JAHQRN010000003.1, read on the forward strand.
GCCGGCGACCTCCCTGGGCGGGGTGGAATCCCTCATCGAACGGCGCCGCCGACACCCCTCGGAACCGGCGACAGTGCCCGAGGGGCTCATCCGGTTGAGCGTCGGCATCGAGAACCTCGACGACCTCTGGGCTGACCTCGAGGCGGCCCTTGCCTGATGAGGCAGACGCCCGACTATGTGCTCGACCGACCCAGCGCGGACGACCTCGACCAGTTCTTCTCCATCGACTCCGACCCGCGGGTCTGGACGCACCTGCCCAGTGGCCGTCTGACCGATGAGGAAGAGGCCGAAGCGATCCTCGTCCGACTGGCCTCGCAGTGGGAACTCGACGGAATCGGACCCTGGATGGTGCGGCAGATTCCGGGCGGGGACATCCTCGGCCATTGCGGCTGCTCGCTGCGTGGAGTCTCCGGCCCCGGTGCCTCACGCGGCACTCCCGGAGCGTTCTGGAACCTCGGATACCGGTTCCGGCCCGAAGCGCAGGGGCGTGGCCTGGCGACAGCGGTCTCGCGGGAGGCGATGGAGGCCGCGGCAGACATCGACCCGGAGCTGCCGGTCGTGGCGTATCTGCTCGAGGTCAATACCGCCTCGGCGGAGGTCGCTCGCAGGCTCGGCCTCGAACTCGTTCACCGCGCACCCGACGCCGGCAATCCCGACCCGACCGCCGTCCGCCTGGTCTTCGCCGACCGGGAACTCACCGCCGCCCAGCTCGACGCCACATTGGCTTGAGCACGACGCATTCCGCCGAGAAACGGGCTGCGTGCCGAGACACGGGTGTGGGCGGGCGTTTCTCGACGCTTGACCCGTTTCTCGGCGAAGAACGAAGCTGCTCGGGTCTGTGACGCAGATCAACTTAACGTACGTTAAAGTGACGGTAGATGCTTCCGCCCGCCCGAGAGCGGACGGAAGCAGAAGCCCCGAAAGCTACCCGGATCATCGGATTCGTACGAAGGAGTCGCATTGTCCACCAGCGTTCTCACCGAAGTCAGCGGCGATGTCACGACCGTGACCATCAACCGTCCGGAGAGCCTCAACGCGCTCAACGAGGAGACATTCCAAGCCATCGGCACCGCGTTCACCGAGGCGGCCGCGAACTCCCGCGCCATCATCCTCACCGGCAATGAACGGTCCTTCAGCTCTGGTGCGGACCTGCAGGGTGGAGTGGCGAAGCGCGAAGGCATCAACCTCGCCGGAGCGAATAGGATCATCGCCGCGATCCTCGACCTGCCCATCCCCACGATCGCGGCTGTGTCCGGACCGGCCGCGGGCATCGGATGTTCCCTCGCCCTGGCCTGCGATTATCTGGTGATGAGCGAGAAGTCCTATCTCATGCTGCCGTTCACGAAGATCGGGCTCATGCCCGACGGGGGCTCGACCGCCCTGGTCGCCGCCTCGGCCGGACGCCACCGGGCCCTGCGCCTGGCGCTGACCGGAGAGAAGCTGCAGGCCGCCGACGCCCTCGACTGGGGACTGGCCAGCGAGGTCGTTCCGGCTGGAAGCCACCTGGAACGTGCCGGAGAAGTCGCCGCGGTCTTCGCGCAGGGCCCGACCCGTGCCCTGGCAGCTTCGAAGCGAGCGATCAACCGGGCCAGCCTGGCCGAACTCGACGCGTCCTTCGCCCGCGAGGTCGAAGGACAGGATGCGCTGCGTGCGAGCAACGACTTCGCCGAGGGGGTCGCCGCCTTCCTCGACAAGAGGGCACCCGGCTTTACCGGGGAATGATTGTGGGTCGGCGCGGATGAAACGGTTCATGACTGCCAGACCGCACGCTGGTCCATAGCGGCCGGACCGCAGACCGGTTGATAACTGTTTGACCACGAATAAAGGCATCTGCATCCGCACCGCCTCCCCACCTGATGTGATGGTGACGACCGCCCACCACGAAACCGGCGATCACGATTCTTCTCCCGTCGCGGCCACAGCGACGAGGAGGGACCGGAGCACGAACGAAGGAGTCTCATGCTGACAGGAATTCCGTCCACCCTGGGCGACAGCTACCAGCTCAACACCACCAGCCTCATCCGCCATGCAGCCACCGTCTTCGGTGATGCCGAGGTCGTCTACCGCCGTTCGGACGGATCCTGGGGCCGGTCGAACTACGCCGACGAGTTCAAGCGCATGGCGCAGCTCGCGCACGGCCTCGCCGACCTCGGCGTCGGTGCCGGCTCCATGGTCGGAGTCCTCGACTGGAACTCTCGCCGCCACCTCGAGCTCTACTTCGCCGTGCCCGGTGTGGCCGCGACCATGCTCCAGCTCAACCTGCGCCTGGCTCCCGAGGACCTCGCCTACGTCGTCAGCCACTCGAAGTCGGACTGGATCTTCGTCGACGAATCGCTGCTGACCGTCGCCGAATCGCTGGCCCCGAAGCTCGACGTCAAGGGCTGGGTCGTCATGACCGACAAGCCGATCGCCGAGATCGAGACGAGCCTGACCAACGTCGTCTCCTACGAAGACCTCATCGCGGAGAAGTCCGAGACCTACGACTGGCCCGTCGTCGACGAGAAGACCGCCGCCTACGCCGGATACACCACCGGCACAACCGGCCGCCCCAAGGGTGTGTACTACTCGCACCGGTCGATCTACCTGCACACGATGGGCGGTCTGGCCGCACTCCACGCGAACTTCGACGACTGCGTCATGCCCATCACCCCGATGTTCCATGTGCTGTCGTGGGGCTTCCCGCAGAATGCTGTGGCCGCCGGCGCCAAGCTCGTCCTGCCCGGCAAGTTCGCCGCCGAGGAATTCGGTGCCATCGCCCAAGCCTTCGTCGAGGAGAAGGTCACCCTGGCCAACGGCGCCCCCGCCATCTTCGGGCCGATGCTGCAGATGATGAAGAAGATGCCGCAGGCCCCGGACCTCAGCGGTGTCCGTCTCGTCTCCGGGTCGTCCGAGCCGCCGCTGTCGATGATGCGCGGGTTCAAGGAGGTCACCGGGGCCGACGTCATCCACGGCTACGGTGCCACCGAAACCACCCCGCTGGCGTCGACGAACTGGAAGATCCGTCCCGGTCTAGACCTCGACGAGGAAGAGAAGTGGGACCTCAAGCGCTCGCAGGGCCTGCCGATCATCGGTGTCGAAATGAAGACCGTCGACCCCGAGGGCAATGAGCTGCCACGCGACGGAAAGTCCATGGGTGAGCTCCTCATGCGCGGACCCTGGATCACCGAGTCCTACTACCAGCTGCCCGACAACGCCGACCGGTTCCTCGACGGGTGGTGGCGCTCGGGCGATGTCGGCACCATCGACCAGTACGGCTACCTGAAGATCACCGACCGACTTAAGGACGTCATCAAGTCCGGCGGCGAGTGGATCTCGTCGATCGACATGGAGAACGCGATCCTCGACAACCCCGACGTCAGCGAGGCCGCCGTCATCGGCGTCCCCGACGAGAAGTGGGATGAGCGTCCCGTCGCCTACGTTGTGGCCAACCCCGGCGCCGAGGTGACCCGGGACTCGATCGTCGAAACGCTGAGTGCTCGTTTCGCCAAGTGGCAGATGCCCGACGAGGTCAGGGTGGTCGAGGAGATGCCGCGCACCTCGGTGGGCAAACTCGACAAGAAGCTGCTGCGCAAGGACTGGGAACAGTCCTGATCACAAGGCCGATCCGGGCAGCGATCGGTCGAGCCCCGGGCCTGACCAATCACAGCAGCAGCCAGCCGAGCACCCCGGCGCCGATCACCGTCGTCCACGCCGGGACCTTCCACATGGTCCCGGCGACGAAGGCGGCAACGGCCAGCGCCAGGGTCGCAGGCGAGGTGATCCCCTCGACGAACACAGGATCGTAGAGCGCGGCCCCCAGCAGCCCCACGACGGCGGCATTGACTCCGGTCAGTGCCGCCGTCGCCGGTTCCCAGGCACGCAGCCGTTCCCAGAACGGCAGGATCCCGACGACCAGCAGACCCGCCGGAAGGAAGATCGCCAACAGGGCGATACCGGCACCGAGGATGCCGCTCGGTCCCGTCGTCATCGACGCTCCGAGGAACGCCGCGAAGGTGAACAGCGGACCGGGAACGGCCTGTGCTGCACCGTAGCCGGCGAGGAACGTGTCGTGGCCGACCAGACCGGTGGGCACGAGTTCGGCCTCGAGCAGCGGCAGGACGACATGACCGCCGCCGAAGACCAGGGCCCCGGCCCGATAGAAGATATCGATGAGGCGAATGGTCGCATCCCCGGTCGCCGCGGTGAGCGCGGGCAGTCCGAGGAGCAGAGCGGCGAAGGCGATGAGGGAGGCGATGCCCAACCGTCTGGCACCGCGGGAGGCGATGCGGCTCTCGGGGGAATGGGGCCCGACCGCGGCAGCTGCTGACTCGGAGGCGGAAACTGAATTGGAATCGACCGCTGTGTAGGGTGCGGCCGCCTCGGCGGACGATTCCTGCTCTTTCCCACTTTCGTCGGGCCGTTTCAGCCAGACGAGGCCGAGAACTCCGCCGAGGACGATCGCGGCGATCTGGACGAGCGCCGTCGGCACCATCGAATCCGGGATGACGAGCATGAGGGTGAGGGCGGCAGCGGCGATGCTCGCACGACGAGCATCCGGGGTCAGAGTTTTCGCCATCGACTGCACGGCACCGGCGACGACGGCCACCGCGGCGGCCTTGAGCCCGAGCAGCCACCCGGCATCCCCGAGGTCACCGAAGGCCGAGAGCCCCAACGCGAAGAGGGTGAGCAGAATCGCCGACGGCAGAGTGAAGCTCACCCACGCGGCCGCGAGCCCGGGCAGGCCCGCACGGCGCAGCCCGAGTCCCATGCCGACCTGGCTCGACGCAGGGCCGGGCAGCATCTGGCACAGGGCCACGAGGTCGGCGTACTCACGGTCGTCCAGCCAGGAACGGCGGCTGACGAAGGTCTCGCGGAAGTACCCGAGGTGGGCGACGGGACCGCCGAACGACGTCAGGCCGAGGCGCAGGAACGATCCGGCCACCTCGGCGAGGGGTACCGGACCAGGCGGCTGTGTGGCCGCCGTATCACTGTTCATCGGTCCTCCGCTTCGCTCAGGTGAACACCTCAGTGAACACGTATCAGGTGACGCCGAGGTGAACGGGACAGCTGCCGGCAGCGCGAGCAGGCTCGCCGCGCCGGGCGAACGGGCAGCGAAGGTGAACGCTCAGGGGTGGTGGAGGAGGTAGGTGCCGCCCTTGAGGCAGGTGTCGACGACCCAGCCGTCGCCGACGAGCCCGGTCAGCGCCGTGCGCAGCGCCAGTCGCCAGCGGCTGGCGAGATCGGCATCCTGTCCGCGCAGGTCCTCGATGTCGGAGGGGAAATCCAGCGAGACGAACTCGGTCTCCTTCGGAACCTCGCTCAGCAGCGGCTCCCCGTCGTCATCGGCGCGCAGGCAGGGGAACGCCGATCCGGGATCGACGACCGAGGCGCGTGCCGGACGGTCGAGCGGCCAGGACACCATCATCCGGTCGCTGGCCTGGCCGGAGTTCACCCCATCGCGCATCTGCCCGTAGAAGTCCTCGAGGTATTCGACCATGCCGACGCCCAGACGCTGGAAGTTGAAGTACGCATTGCGGGCGATGAGCGGGTCGAAAGTCCAGGTCATCTCGGTGATGCCGAGGTTGAGGCACCACAGACGCTGGTGCAGCTTCATAGCGGATCCGGCCCCGCGGCCGATGATCTGATGGCGGACTCCGGCGATATGCGAATGCATGACCGAACCCAGAGGCTGGCCGAAGAAGCCGATGGTCACACCGATCATCTCGTCGGGTTCGTCGACGCTGTACGCAGCGGAGACATAGTTGCCGGCGTGGGCGAAGGCGATGATGAGGCTGGGTTCGAACACGTTCGTGCCGGTCTCGTCAACGTTCCAGACTTCGTCGAGCAGCAGTGAGGCCTTGGCCGCCTCGTCGGCGGTGTGGATCTCGCGCACCTCGATGCGTGCGGTCTCGGCCGCGGCGGCGTATTCGTCCTCCGCCAGGGCGATGATCTCCGAGTCCACTGTTCTCAGTTCTGGGTTCGCGCTCATGGTGACATTGTGCCACCAGGACGCGACCTCGGCGGGAGGCACACGGCAACGATTCGACTACGGCGAACGGGCCGGTGTCTGCCGCCGCACGCTTGGGTGAATGCCCTCGCACGCCCCAGTGAACTCCGCCGCTCGAGCAGGTGGGGCGGGTATAGCCTGGTCGCATGAGCTCAACAGTCGCCGTCATCGGCGCCGGAACCATCGGCCGATCGTTCGCCTTCCTCTTCGCCCGCAGCGGGTACACGGTGCGGGTCTTCGACCCGCGTCCCGACCTCGCCGAGGTGGTCGCCGGCTTACAGGCCGACGTCACCGCTGATGCCTCCGCCGAAGATGAGTTGGCCTCTGAAGTCGGCACCGTGGAACTCGCCGAATCCGTCGAGGCCGCAGTGGCAGGTGTCGTCTTCGTCCAGGAATCCGGTCCCGAGGATCCGGAATCGAAGCCCGTGCTGTTCTCTCAGATCGCCGAGGCGGCTCCGGCCGGGGCCGTGTTCGCCACATCGTCGTCGACGATCCCGGCCTCAACGATCGCGGCCGCACTGCCCGAGTCCGCGGCCTCCCGCGTCATCGTCGGCCACCCGTTCAATCCACCGCACCTCATGCCTCTCGTCGAGGTCGTGCCGTCGCCGCAGACCTCCCAGGAGACCGTGGAGGCCGCGGTCGAGTTCTACCGCAGCTGCGGGCGCGAACCGGTGGTGCTGGGGCGCGAGATCCGCGGATTCGTCGGCAACCGGCTGCAGAATGCGCTGATGAAAGAGGCGATCTCGCTCGTGCAGAACGGCGTCGTCACTGCCGAGGGGCTCGACACGGTGATGAAGAATTCGCTGGGTCTGCGCTGGTCGGCCATCGGCCAGTTCGAAGGCATGCACTTCGGCGGGGGAGAGGCCGGGATCCGCGGTTTCATGGACCATATCGGACCGGCGTTCGCCGCCATCGAGGACCTGCCGGTCGATATCGATCCCGCAGGTATGGAGGACGTCTTCGAACAGGTCGAAGACGCTTATGGCCCGACCCCGACCCCACAGGCAGCGGCCGTCCGGGATCGGATCCAGAAGGCGGTGCTCGAGGCCCGCGGTCAGGGGCGCTGAAACGTCTTCCCACGTGCTGACCGTTGGCCCGTATTGGTGACGAGTCAGACACTCTCACCAGGACGAATAAGGAATCTTTGAGGTGATTCTCAGCGTTGTCATAAGAGCAAGTGCATTGGGGCTCCGGGGCAACCTGCCCCGGATGCCGCAATGCGATCACCTCAGGAGGAAATCACCATGGGCGGATTCTTCACCGGCGTCGAATCGCCGGGAATGATCGATTGGGCCACGATGCCCACCTACAACACGATCATGTCAGTGGCGGTCGGCGCCGGACTGCTCGCCGTCGTCCTGTTCTACCGGGAACTGCGCCGTGCCGGAGGGACGGCCGGAGTCGCTGACAGCGCAGGATCGAAATGGCGTGGAGGCAGACGCGTGCTCAGCACCGACGGATGGGCGCTGACCTTCGGCGTGCTGGGACTCATCCTCACCCTGACCGGTCTGCACATGACGCTGACCTGGCCGCTGGCAGCGGGCGGATTCGCCTTCGACAACGTCATCTTCGGCGAGACGAGCCTCGCCTTCGGCGTGCTCCTGCTCGCTGCTGCCTGGTATCTGTGGAAGCGCGGGGCCGACCTCAAGGCCGATGCCGATCCGCTGGGGATGGCGGCAAGCACGGTGAAGCCGCTGTCGATCTTCATCGCCGCGCTCGGACTCGCCCTCTTCGCCATCGCACTCGCGGGAACGGTCTACCAGCTGTTCGCCGCTCCGCCGCAGGAGCCGATCTCCGGTGCCTTTGCTGACTACCCGGTCATCGAAGCCACATTCATGTCACTGCTCTTCGCCCTGGTCGGTCTCGGGGCGGTGCTGTTCCCCTTCGCGGTGCGCAAGGTGCTGAGCACCCCGGTCGACGCGCAAGTCGGTGGAGCTGCGATCTCCGTGACCGGCGTGGTCTGGACGATCACCGGAATCGTGTTCGTCCTCTTCGGCGCGATGAACTTCTACACACACATCGGACTGATCGTCAACACGATGTGATCAGCCGCAGCGGCTCAGGCCGGTGATCGGGCACAAGCGGTTCAGACCGCTGCTTGGTGTCAGACCGCTGCTTGGTAGAAGTACGTGGTGCGTTCGGCGATGAGGCCCGCGGAGTCGAAGAGGAAGAAGTCCGCAAAACCCACCGAGGTCTCAGAGCCGTTCTTGAGACGGCCGCTGAAGACACCGCGACTGGACGCGCGATCACCGTCGACGAGGATCTCCTGCAGCGAATGCGCACCGGATTCGATGACGCGTTCGCCATGGTAGAAGTCGGTGATCTGCTGGCCGACCATCGTCGGATAGCCCGGTCGATCATAGCTGGCGTCCGCGGCGAACAGCGCCGAGGTGGCGTCCGCATCTCCGGCATCGACGGTGGTGTAGTAGCGCTTCACGAGTTCAGTCACACTGGCCATGGGGTTACCGTAGCAGTCGTCTGTGCTCTGTGGGTGTCTCTGAGCCGCCTTCCCGGCCCCGCGTGCGCACCTCGGCAACAGATCCTCGGTGCAGTCGGACCACCCGATCCGCGGAGTGGGCCTGCGCCTCGTCGTGAGTGGCCAGGACGATCGTCGTACCTTCGGAGCGTGCCTGATCGATGGCTCGACCGATGAGCGCGACCGCCTCGGAGTCGACTCCCGCCAACGGTTCGTCGAGGAGAAGCAGGGGTGCGTCCTGGGCCAGTCCTTGGGCGACAAGCGTACGCTGCCGCTGGCCACCGGAGAGTCCGCCGAGGCGGCGGTCGGCAAGATCGGAGATGTGCAGCCGGTCGAGGCAGTCCGAGACGATCCTCCGATCCGCGGCGCCGAGGCGCCCGAAGAGACCCGTCCTCCTCCACCGGCCCATCTCGACCGTCTGTCTGACGGTGATCGGCAGATGGTCGGGAGCGGTGCTGCGCTGGGGCACGAATGCGATATCGGCAGGTCTGCCCATGATCGCTCCGGCGCTGGGGCTGAGCAGTCCGGCCAGGGCCATGAGCACAGTCGACTTGCCGGAGCCGTTATGGCCGACGAGGGCGATGACCGCCCCGACCGGAATGTGCAGGTCGATGGCGTCGACGGCGAGAAGCCCGCCGTAGTGGCAGGTCAGGCCCGTGACGTCGATAGTGGGAGACGATTTGTCCATTTGATAATAATAACGGTTATCATCATCTGAATGGAACTCATCCTCGAGCCCTTCGGCGTCTCCTTCGTACTCCGCGCGCTCATTGCTGGTGTGCTCGCGGCCATTCTCTGCGGCTGCATTGGCACTTGGGTGGTGCTGCGCGGACTCGCATTCTTCGGGGATGCGATGTCCCACGGCATGCTCCCGGGGGTGGCGATCGCCGCCCTGCTCGGCGGGCATCTGATGATCGGTGCAGCGATCAGCGCCCTGCTCATGGCCGCGGGCATCACCTGGGTCGCAGGCGAATCAAAGCTGTCCCAGGACGTGAGCATTGGGCTGCTGTTCGTCGGCATGCTCGCATTCGGCGTCGTCATCATCTCCCATTCGCAGTCCTTCGCCGTCGACCTCACCGCCTTCCTGTTCGGGGACGTGCTCGGCGTCCGCTGGGCTGATCTCGTCATCCTCGGCGTCGCGACCGGACTCGGCGTGCTCGCCTGCATCCTTCTGCGGCGGCCGTTCCTCGCCCTGGCCTTCGATGAGCGCAAGGCCGCCACCCTGGCCATGCGGCCAGGGTGGGCGCATGCGGCGCTGCTCGTCCTCACGGCCCTGGCGGTGGTCGCGTCGTTCCAGATCGTCGGCACGCTGCTCGTCTTCGGACTTCTCATCGGGCCACCGGCCACGGCGTTCCTGCTGTTCAGGAGCGTCGGGGCGATGATGGTCGCCGCCGCGGCACTCGGTGCCTTCGCGACCTTCGCGGGTCTGCTGATCAGCTGGCACGCGGGAACCTCGGCCGGGGCGACGATCGCCCTCGTCGCAGTCGGGGCCTTCTTTGTCGCCCTCGTCGCGAAACGACTCCGCAATGCGCTAGTATCTCACTGGTAATGAGAATGAATATCATTAGAAAGTCGTTATGAAGAACCTGCCACTCCCCGCCGCCGCATCGATCCTCGCGGCCGCACTGCTCGTCGGATGTCAGAATGCCTCTCCGGAAGCGGCGGAGCCCGAGTCCGACACCGACTCCGCCACCCCGCACGGCTACGTCGAAGGCGCCGAGGAGGCGAGCGAACCGCAGCTGCGCCTGAGCGTCAGCGACTCGGAATCGGGTGCCGTGCAGATCCTCGACCTGATCAGCGAGGAGACCGTGCTCGAGGTACCTGCAACCGCGGACACCACACTTGCCGGGACCGACGCCCGCTTTCTCTACCTCGCCGATCAGGAAGCCGGAACCGTGACCCCCGTCGACACGGGAGTCTGGACCGTCGACCACGGCGACCACAAGCACTACTACCGCGCCGAACCGACAGCGCTCGACGCGGTCACCGGCGACGATCCCGCCCATGTCGTCTCGGCCGGCACGGGCGTCGCACTCTTCTTCGACGGAGAAGGACGCGCGAAGCTCCTTGACCGCGGCGGACTCGGCGACGGGAACGTCGAACAGCTGGGCACCATCAGGCCCGGTCCCCACCACGGTGTCGCGGTGCCCTACGAAGACCACCTGATCTCCACCGTCCCCGGCGAATCGTCGGAGGATCTGCCGTCCTCACTCGCCGTCTACGACGAGAAGGGCAAAGCCGAACCCGTCGATGAGGACTGCGCGGATATCCACGGCACCGGGGTCACCAGAGAGGGTCCCGCCTTCGCCTGCGCCGAGGGGCTGATGACGTTCGATGACGATCTCTCCGCGAAGCTCGTGCCCTATCCCGACGAAGCCGACGGGTCGCGTGCCTGGTCGGTGGAGGTCGGCCGCGACCTCACCGCCGCACCTCTCGATGACCACGGAATCGGCCTGTTCGATGCGAAGTCCGGTGAATGGACGTATGCCGACACCGGCGCCGAGGTGGTCGCCGCCTCCGTGGCCGGCGACGACTCCGCCGTGGTCGCCCTCGATGCCGACGGCACGGCCTACGCGATCGATCCCGAGACAGGAGAGTCCGAGACGAAGGAGAACCTCATCGACGCGCCGAAGACAGAGAGCGAGGGGCACGGGTCCGGTCCCGATGTCGTCGTCGACCGGGAGCGCACCTATGTCAGCGACCCGAGTTCCGGCACAGTTCTCGAACTCGACCAGGCCGACGGGCTGCGCCAGGCGCGCAGCTTCGACGTCGGCGGAACTCCGGCCGCGCTCGCGGTCACCGGCCGATGAGCACGAAAGGCGCGCGGCCCGGAGTCCCGAGAGAACCGCGCAGGCCCCGACCGTTCACTTCGCTGTTCGCCGCGGCGCTCGCCCTCGGCCTCACCGCCGCGGTCACGGCCTGCTCGACCGGGCAGGAGACCCCGCGCATCGTCGTAACGACGAACATCCTCGGCGATGTCGTGCGCAATGTCGTCGGAGAATCCGCCGACGTCACGGTGCTCATGAAACCCAACGCCGATCCCCACTCCTTCGGCATCTCGGCGAAGGAAGCCGGGCAGATGGAATCAGCGGATCTCATCGTTTCCAACGGCCTCGGTCTCGAAGAGGGACTGAACGCGAACCTCGACAATGCCCGCAGCGAAGGCGTCGAGGTCCTCGAAGTCGGGGAGCACATCGATCCGCTCGACTATCGCAGCGGGGAGAGCTCGGACCAAGCGGATCCGCACTTCTGGACCGACCCGGAACGCATGCTGACCGCCGTCGACGCCATCGAAGACACCCTGGCAGAACAGGTCGAAAGTGAGGTCGTCGATGCGGTCGCCGCTTCCGCAGACACCTACCGGGACCAGCTGAAAGACCTCGATGCCGAGATCGCGGACATCGCCGAGGCGATCCCTGCCGACCGGCGGAAGCTCGTGACCAACCACCACGTGTTCGGCTACTTCGCCGAGCGCTTCGACTTCGAGGTCATCGGTGCTGTCCTGCCCAGCGGCACAACGCTCGCCTCACCCTCGGCCGCCGACCTCGAGGAGCTCGCCAGAACTGTCGAGGAAGCAGGTGTACCGACGATCTTCGCCGACTCCTCCCAACCGCAGAAACTTGCCGAGGCGCTCTCCGGTGAGGTCGATGCAGAGGTCGAGGTGGTGCCCCTGTACTCGGAATCCCTGACCGAGGCCGACGGGGGCGCCGCCACCTACATCGACATGCAGAAAGCCAACGCCGAGGCCATCGCCGCGGGACTGGCACCCGAAGACTGAAATCCACCACAGAGAAGAAGAGAGAACAGAGGAAATGAGAACACCAGTGATGAGGCGACACCGCACGATCATCGGCTCCGCATCCGCGGCCCTCGCCGCGACCCTGCTGCTGGCAGCCTGCGGCACGAGCGGAAGCGAAAGCGAAGCGGCCGGTCACGACGACCACAGCGGTGAACAGGCCGGGGCCGAGGACGCCGAGGAACTCGACGCCCCCGCCCCGCGCTTGGTGACCACCTACGACGGTGGGATCATGACGCTCGACGCGCAGACCCTCGAGGTCATCGACGATGCGAAGCTCGAAGGCTTCAACCGCGTCAATCCCGTCGGCGACTCCCGCCACGTCATGGTCTCCGTGGCCGAGGGGTTCCGGCTCTTCGACGCGGGGGTCTGGACCGAAGAGCACGGCGACCACACTCACAGCTATGCCGCGGTGCCGACCCTGACCGACACGGTCTATGAAACCGACACTCCCGGGCACGTCGTCCGGCACGGCGGGACGACCGTACTCTTCGGCGACGGCGATGGGAAGATCCAGACCTTCGACACGTCCTCCTTCGCCGAAGGCGCACCGGACCCGCAGGTGATCGAAGCCGAAGAGCCGCACCACGGTGTCGCGGTCCGACTCGAAGACGGGTCGACTCTGCACACCATCGGCACCGAGGAGGAGCGCTCCGGAGCGAAGGTCGTCGACGAGTCGGGCAAGGAGATCGCCCGCAGCGAGGACTGCCCCGGTGTTCACGGCGAAGCGGCGGCCGAGAACGAAGCCATCGCGCTCGGCTGCGAGGACGGAATTCTGCTGTACAAGGACGGTGAGTTCAGCAAGATCGACGCGGAGGATGACTACGGGCGCATCGGCAATCAGGCCGGCAGTGACGAGTCCCCAGTCGTTCTCGGCGACTACAAGGTCGACGAAGACGCCGAGCTCGAGCGTCCTGAGCGCATCAGCCTCACCGACACCGAGGCAGGCACGATGAAGCTCGTCGACCTCGGCGCCTCGTACAGCTTCCGTTCGCTGGGTCGCGGCCCTGACGGTGAGGCCCTCGTCCTCGGCACCGATGGGACGCTGCGGGTCATCGACCCGAAGTCCGGTGGCATCGATGAGGAATACCCTGTCATCGACGAATGGAAGGAACCGGTCGACTGGCAGCAGGCCCGACCGACCCTGTTCGTGCAGGGGGAGAAGGCGTACGTGTCCGATCCGGAGAAGTCGGAGATCCACATCGTCGACCTCGGCACCGGGAAAGTGGAGAAGAGCGCTGAGCTGCCGCACGCCACCGACGAGATCACCGGCGTCACCGGCTGAGGGATCGGGACGAACCCGACCGGCGGATCAGATCCGACCGGCGGATCAGACCTGACCGGCGGAATAGGCCCGACCGGCGGCGTTGCTGCGCGCACCGTCGGTCGGGTCAGCCGCCTCGGTGATGGCTGGGAATCTGCCCAGGAGGTGAGACCGCCGTTGCCGACGCCGGGGTTCGGCCATAGCGTGGGGGATGGACCTGCGATCACACCATCGGTGATCGCCTCAACCCCGTCGAAGTGAAAGAGGACAGCCATGACCACCATGTATCGCGTCACCGACCCGGCGACCGGCCAAGTCGCCGAAGAATTCCCCACCGCCACCGATGCCGAGATCCTCGCCGCCCTCGATCGTTCGGCGACGACATTCGACGAGTGGAGCCGGACCACGGTCGCCGAGCGCGCCGCCATCCTCACCCGCGTGTCCGAGATCTACGCCGAGCGCGCCGAGGAGCTCGCCGAAGTCATCAAGCTCGAAATGGGCAAGTCCGTGCCCGAGGGCAAGGGCGAGGTTCAGCTGAGCTCGATGATCTACAAATACTTCGCCGACAACGCCGAAGCCTTCATGGCCGACGAACCCCTGCGCGGACCCAAGGACGCCACCGCCATGATCCGCCGCAAGCCCGTCGGCTCGCTGCTGGGCATCATGCCGTGGAACTTCCCCTACTACCAGGTCGCCCGCTTCGCCGCCCCGAACCTGGCCCTGGGCAACACGATCCTGCTCAAGCACGCCCCGCAGTGCCCCCGCTCGGCACAGATCATGGAAGAGATCTTCATCGAGGCAGGCCTGCCCGAAGGTGCGTACATCAACATCTACGCCAGCAACGAGCAGGTCGCCGACATCATCCTGCCCGACCCCCGCAACCACGGAGTGTCCCTGACCGGATCCGAACGCGCCGGTGCCGCCGTCGCTGCCGAGGCCGGAAAGAACCTCAAGAAGGTCGTGCTCGAACTCGGCGGATCCGACCCCTATATCCTGCTCGACACGGACGACGTCCAGAAATCCGCGAAGACGTTCTTCAACACCCGCATGGGCAATACCGGCCAGGCCTGCAACTCGCCCAAGCGGATGATCGTCATGGACGACATCTACGACGACTTCGTCTCCTCCATCACCGAGGCGGCCAAGAAGAACACCCCCGCCGTTCCCGGCGAGGAGGGCTCCCGGCTGTCCCCGCTGTCGTCGGTGGCCGCCGCCGACCGCTTCGTCGAGCAGGTCCAGGACACCGTCAGCGAGGGCGCGACCCTGCTGGCCGGCGGCAAGAAGTACGACGGCGGCGGAGCCTACGTCGAACCCGTCGTCCTCACCGATGTGCAGAAGGGCATGCGCGGATACTACGAAGAGCTCTTCGGCCCCGCTGTCATCGTCTACAAGGTCAGCAGCGAGGAAGAAGCCGTCGAGCTCGCCAACGACACCCCATTCGGCCTGGGGGCCGCCGTGTTCTCCACCGACATCGCCCGTGCCGAACGCGTCGGCGACCAGATCGATTCCGGCATGGTCTTCCTCAACGCTCCGGAAGGCAGCCGCGAATACCTGCCCTTCGGCGGAGTCAAGCGCTCCGGAGTCGGCCGGGAACTCGGTCCGCTGGCGATGGACGAATTCGTCAACAAGCAGCTCGTGTACAAACAGGACTGATCGGTACGACCGGAGCCCGAGAATCCGGGTTCCGATCGTGACCGGGTTGTGATCGCGCTCAGGGCGCTGTCTCTTACAGGGACAGCGCCCTGATTGTATGCTGAGACCACGCACAGACAATTCTCATAATTCTCAGCGGGAGGTCTTCCCATGTCGGCACCGAAGCCGTCAACCCAGGTCAACGCCGCAGCCTCAAAAGGGATCATGCGGCCGGTCAACCGATTCCTCGAACAGTGGATTCCCTCGGCCCTGACCTTCGCCATCGTCCTCACCCTCATCGTCGCCGTCCTCGCGTTCATCTTCACCGACGCCGGACCGACGGACGTCGTCACCGGCTGGGGTGAAGGACTGGCCGGTCTGCTCGAGTTCATGACGCAGATGTGTCTGATCCTCCTGCTCGGGCACATCCTCGCCAACACCGGACCGGTGCGGAAGCTGCTGGCCCGGCTCGCTCGAGTTCCCGGAAACGCCACCTTCGCCTATGTCTTCGTCTTCATCGTCGCCGCGCTCGCCAGTCTCATCACCTGGGGACTCGGCCTCGTCGTCGGCGCCCTGCTCGCCCGTGAGATCGCAGTGCAGTCACGCGAACGCGGAATCAAGGTCCATTTCCCGCTGCTCGTCGCCGCCGGCTACTCCGGATTCGTCGTCTGGCACATGGGGTATTCGGGATCGGGTCCGCTGACCGCGGCCACCCCGGACTCCTTCCTCTCCGAGTCCCTCGGCGGGAAGACAGTTCCGGTGTCGGAGACGATCTTCGCCGGCTGGAACCTATTGGCGATCGCCGGAGTCATCATCGTCTGCGCGCTCCTCTTCTTCCTCGTCGCACCCAAGTCCGGCGCCACCGTCTACGAACTCCCCGCCTCGGTGAGTTCGGAGGGGCAGAGCGAGGTCGACGAGGAGGTCGTCACTCCGGCCGACCGGATCGACGCCTCACGAGTGCTCACTCTCATCGTCGGTCTCGCTCTCGTCGCCTATCTCATCATCCACTTCGCCCAGGGCGGGGGACTGACCCTCGACATCGTCAATTGGTCGTTCCTCGCGCTCATCCTCCTGCTCGTGCGCAACCCGTTCGAGCTCATCCACCTGACGAAGGAGGCTGCGTCGAACGTCGGCGAGATCCTCCTGCAGTTCCCGCTCTACGCGGGAATCCTCGGCATCATGTCGACCACCGGACTCATCGCCGTGTTCTCCGACGCCTTCGTCTCGATCTCGAACACCACGACCTTCGGCGTCCTCGCCCTGCTCTCGGCCGGACTCGTCAACTTCTTCGTCCCCTCCGGCGGCGGCCAGTTCGCCGTGCAGGGCCCGATCATGCTCGATGCGGCCAACCAGCTCGGCGTCGACCCGTCGATCGCGATCATGGCCGTGTCCTACGGCGACCAGTGGACGAACATGCTCCAGCCCTTCTGGGCGCTGCCAGTGCTCGCGATCGCCGGACTGAAGATGCGCGACATCCTCGGCTACACCGTCATCACATTCCTCGGCTCCGGGGTGGTGATGGCTGCCGCGCTGCTCTTCGTCTCACTCTGAGACTCGTCTCCCTCTGGGCCTCGATTCACTCCGAAGCCTCGATGAACGTCCCGCCGAGGCGGGCGGAGCGGAACCGACGCTGCCACGGTCGGTGAAGCCCCACCTCGGCGAGGGTGAATCGCTGATCTGCAGATTCGCATGGCATAACAGGATAAGTGACCGTAAGTGTCTATGTGGTAACCTCCGTTGTTGGCCGTCCCCGTGGAACCGGGGATTCGGCGATGACGGAAAATCTTGAAGCAACAGCCGTTGATCATGCTCGATTGAGCACTCTGCTCGACCGAGTCCGATGCCATGACGCCAACGCGTCCGGATAAGGAGCACAACCATGTCAGCATCAGTCGACACCCCGCCGGGTGAACCGAAGGGAGAGGCGAAGGGCAAGGTGAAGCCCTCGCTTCCTCCGGTGAATAAGAAGGTGTTCCTGGCGGCGGCCGTGGTGGCGCTCGCCATCACCGTGTGGGCCCTCATCTCACCGACCAACGCCGAGACGGTCCTCGGCGCTGTCGTCGGCTGGACCTCCGATTGGTTCGGCTGGTTCTACGTCCTCCTCGTCCTCGCCGTCCTAGTCTTCGTCATCTACCTGGCGGCCTCCCGCTACGGAAACACGAAGCTCGGCCCCGAACACTCGAAGCCCGAATTCGGCCTCGTCGCCTGGGCGTCGATGCTCTTCGCCGCCGGCATCAGCACCGACCTCATGTTCTTCGCCGTGGCCGAACCGGTCACGATGTACCTCACTCCGCCGAGCACCGAACCCGAAACGGTCGATGCTGCTCGCGAATCCACGGTCTGGGCGCTCTTCCACTACGGTCTGAGCGGTTGGGGACTCTACGCTCTCATGGGTATGGCTCTGGCCTACTTCGCCTACCGGATGAACATGCCGTTGGCGATCCGTTCGGCGCTGGCCCCGATCTTCGGCAAACGTGTCCATGGTGCCCTGGGCGAGACGGTCGACTTCGCCGCCCTGCTGGGCACGATCTTCGGCGTGGCCACCTCGTTGGGTATCGGTGTCGTCATGGTCAACGTCGGCCTCAACACGGTCTTCGGAATTCCGATCGGCACCGCAACTCAGGTCGGCATCGTCGTCGTCGGCGTCGGTGTTGCCACGCTTTCGGCGGTCTCGGGCGTGGACAAGGGAATCAAGTTCCTGTCCATCCTCAACGTCGTCCTCGCCATCGCGCTGAGCCTCTGGGTGCTCGTGGCCGGAAATACGAAGTTCCTGCTCAACGCCCTCGTCCTCAATATCACCGACTTCGTCCGTCTGTTCCCGAACATGGCTGGCCAGACCTTCGCCTTCGAGGACACCGGAACGTGGATGACCGACTGGACCCTGTTCTTCTGGGCCTGGTGGATCGCCTTCGCCTCGTTCGTCGGCCTCTTCCTCGCGCGCATCTCCCGCGGACGTACCATCCGCCAGTTCGTGCTGGGCACCCTGACGATTCCGTTCATCTACATCTTCATGTGGATCTCGATCTATGGAAACTCGGCCCTGGATATCATCCGCAGCGGTGATGTGAAGTTCGGCGAAGCCGTCATGCTCAGCCCCGAGGGCGGTTTCTACGATCTGCTCTCCCGCTATCCGGCCTTCGCCGTCATCGCCGGTCTGGCCACGATCACCGCCCTGCTGTTCTACGTCACCACCGCGGACTCCGCGGCTCTGGTGATGGCAAACCTGTCGTCGAACCTGCGCAACCCCGCCGAGGACGGCCGCGCCGGACTGCGTATCTTCTGGGCTCTGTCGACCGGTGCCCTGACGGTGGCGATGCTGCTCGTCGGGGGCATCGGCGCCTTGCAGAACGCGACGGTGATCATGGGCCTGCCCTTCGCCTTCGTCGTCATCCTCGTGATGATCGGTCTGTACAAGGCGTTGCGAGTCGAAGCGAATCGCGTCGACAGCGTCGACACGACCCTGCCCGGCTCGTTGGCGCGTCGTTCCCGCGGCCCCGGTCACGAGACTTGGCAACGTCAGCTCGGACGGGTGCTGTCCTTCCCGAACAAGGCACGTGCCGAGGAGTTCGAGCAGAAGGTGCTCATCCCCACCCTCCACGAGGTGGCCGAAGAGATGGAAGGCCGAGGGATTTCGTCGCGCTGCGGTCGAGTTGATTCCGAAGGCGTGTTCGTCGACGACGGCGAACTCTTCCAGTTCGAGGTCGACGGAGACGGGGAGTACCCGTTCCGCTATCAGGTGTGGCCGCACAAGGTCAGCGTGCCGTCATTCGGCGGAATGGTCCCCCGCGGAACCGGCGAGGACTACTACCGGATGGAGGTCTACCTCGACGGCGGCACCGGTCAGGGCTACGACATCATGGGCTTCTCGAAGGAGCAGATCATCGATGACGTGCTCGACCAGTACGAACGTCACGTCGAATTCCTCCAACTCCAGGAGAACATCACCCACCGCGATGACTGAATCGCGATATCCGGATGACTGATTCCGGCGGGTGAGTGCGGCGCCCGGGATCCCTGGCCTGACGGCCGGCGGTTCCGGGCGCCGTCATTTCTCGCACCGAGAATGCGTCGATCTCAAGCGCCGAGGCCGACGGACGCTGCGTGGTGGGCTCGGGGGGCGGCCAGGTGATCACCCTGCCGTCACGGTGCGCAGGGCCCGGGCGACGGACAGAGCCGTCAGCCCGCTGGTGGCAGGGTTCTCCGGGCTCGGTGTCGACCGGATTTCGAAGGCGAATTCCCCTGCGGACCCGGACGCCCGGATTCGGTGGGCGGACTGGGTCTGACCGGCGACCGCCTGGAGCACGACCCGCACCCGCTCCAACGAGGCACCGAGTAAGTCGGCATCGGTGCGTTCAGGTGCGGAATCGG
Source organism: Brevibacterium sediminis (assembly GCF_024895295.1). Classification (NCBI taxonomy): domain Bacteria; kingdom Bacillati; phylum Actinomycetota; class Actinomycetes; order Micrococcales; family Brevibacteriaceae; genus Brevibacterium; species Brevibacterium sediminis. The sequence goes on from NZ_JAHQRN010000003.1 coordinate 403,591, forward strand.
TCGACGCCGCTCTGGCTCCTGAGTCTGAGGCCGGTGCAGCAGAACTCAGTCCGCGGGTGGCCCAAGCGAGGGCGACGGCGATGTTGACATTGGCGGGGAACTTCTCGATCGCCTCGGCGTGATTGCCCTCGAACACCGTCAGAGGGCCGTCCTCAGGACGGAGGACACGCAGACGCTCGGCTTCGGTCTCGGACATCCACGGTCGGATGAGTCCGCTCGCCTCCTTCGAGGTGGTGATTTCGACGCTGTCTAGGCCATCGGACTGAGCCGCCGCCTCGAGCACATCGAGTCCGCCGATCGCCCCATTGGTCACATGCAGGCGGCCGGGTCCGGCGAGCAGACCCGCACGGGTGCCGGGATCGGCCATGGCTCCGACACTGGTGAGCACGAATGGGCGACCGGCCGCGATGACGGCGGGGCCGAATCGGGCGGCGGCGGGAACCCCGGCGCATTCGACGATGACATCGAAGCGGTCGAACATCCTCGGCGACGGTGATTGCGTCGATGACGCAGCAGGCAACGATGGGGCCGGTTCGTGAACTGGGGTGGTGAGCGTGGGGAGGTCGACCACCTCGGCGCCGTGATTCGGGCGACCTCTGTGGTTGGCTCGATCCGAGACCAGGGCGGTCAGGTTGAACGCCCCGGACTCGAGCTCGGGAGAGAGCAGCCGGGCGACGTGACGGCCGATGGCACCGAAGCCGAGGAGGAGCACTGAAGTCATGGCCGCACCCTATCGGAGACATCTGACACGGGGCTGGGCCGTTGCCGCAGGAGACCGGAGCGTGGGGGTGCGCGGGCAATGTCAGTGCGACGCGATACGGTTGCAGGATGGACGACGAATCACAGCCGAGTGCATCCGGGGGAGCCGTCACCGGCAACGACGGACTTGCCCGCACCCCGTGGGCGTACGGCGACCCGATGCTGCTGGACTACTACGACAGTGAGTGGGGTCTGCCCATCCACGACGAGGCGGGGCTGTTCGAGCGGATGAGCCTCGAGGGATTCCAGGCCGGTCTGTCGTGGCTGACGATTCTGAAGAAGCGGAGTCGGTTCCGTGAGGTCTTCGCCGGATTCGATCCCGACGCCGTGGCCCGCTTCGGCGACAGCGAGATCGAGCAGCTGCTGACCGATTCCGGGATCATCCGCCACCGCGGCAAGATCGAAGCCTGCATCAACAATGCCGCTCGCGTGATCGAACTGCGTGAAGACGGCGGACTCGATGCGTTCCTGTGGTCGTTCCAACCTGCGCAGACCCCGCGACCGCGTACCATTGCCGAGATCCCGACGACCGGACCGGAATCCGTGGCGCTGTCGAAGGCGCTGAAGAAGAAGGGGTTCCGCTTCGTGGGACCGACGACGATGTATGCGCTGATGGAGGCCATCGGCATGGTCGATACGCACCTGCTCGATTCCCACCGCCGAGGAGCGTCCGGAGTGTGGTCGGAATGAATGACATCCGCGTCTCCGCGCTCGTCCTCCTCCACCCGCAACGCCGGGAACTGCTCATGGTGCGCAAGGTCGGGACCAGTTCCTTCATGCTGCCCGGCGGCAAACCCGAAGAGGGGGAGACCGCTGAGGACACCATCGTCCGTGAGATCGCCGAGGAGCTCGGACTCGATCTGGACCGTCACCGACTGCACGCTTTGGGCACGTTTGCTGCCGCGGCGGCGAACGAAGCCGATCACCGTGTCATCGGCGACGTGTTCTGCTATGACGGTCTGCCGGCAGCACTCGATGTGGAGAACATCGCGCATCTGGCCGAGATTGCCGAAGCCGGATGGTTTCCCATCGACCCGCTGCCCGCGGACACCGGTATCCGCCAATTCGCGCCACTGACCCGCAACGAGGTCATCCCGGCGCTGCAGGCCGCGGGGAGATCGGTTGGTTGACCGAGTGAAGCGCCGTCGTCTTGCGCGGTGCGATGCTGCTTTCACGCTGGGCAGCGCTGGTCTCATGCGGTGCGACGCTGGAACCCGAGGTCGAGGGTGAACAGGTGCAGGGAATGCACCACGGTGATCGCGGCGATGAGGAAGCTCAGCGAGATGTCGATGATGCCGAAGATCGTCAGCGCCGGTGGGCTGACATAGCCGGGTGCCTGCAGAAGGGTGCAGCCGATGACGATCGCGCCGGTGAGAATCGCGATCAGAACGGCGGTTGTCGTGCGACCCACCGCTGCCAGGCACAGCAGCCCGGTGGTGAACAGCAGAGCGAAGAGCGCGAAGACGTCGACTCCCCGTCCGATGCTGAGGACTTCCTGCCACAGGTTCCCGTATGTGACCGAACTGTCCGGTTCGGGGGAGTAGTAGGGGAAGAACGAAGCGGCGATCACCAGCACCACCAGCGGCCCATAGAGGCGGGCATAGGTGATGTTCGTGCGGTGGATGCGCTCGGCGAGGACGTCAGCGCTGCGGAGATTTCCGGTCGTCATCGACCGTCCGTCATCTGTTGCTGTCACTGCGGCCTGCCGTCGGAATCGAGGATGGCGGTACGAGGACTCGTTGCTGTGCCGAAGCACGGCAGAAGCATCTCATTTCTCCGATCAGAGGATTAGGGATTGTGGTCGGCGGCGGCCCGAATGGATTAGTCGCCATCAAGCGAACCGATACCTGAAACGTATCCAGGAAAGTTACCGCTCGGTGTTCTCGGGCGACAAGGAATGGACATGACTCACGGGTTATGCCCGCGAAATTTCACATATTCGCACAAAGGCTTTTATGTCGGGTTGTGACCTTATCCCTATTTCGCTGCTCGGGGAGCCGCATTCTTCGCTCGGGAAGGTGCGAGGTCGGGTGCCGCATGGCCCTCGGCAGCCCGACCGAGCTGGACCGAGAGTCGGTGGAGGCATTCGCGGAGGTCGGGACTGTCGATGACGGTGAAGTCGGTGTCCAAGCGCGCCAGGGCCAGGGCCATCGTGGTGAGGCTCTGGCCGCCGACGGTGACGAGACAGCGGTCGTCCTCGAGTGCTTCGACAGTGCCTTCGGCGGACGCGAGCTTCTTCATCACTGTGGGCGCCGGTGCATCGACGATGACTTGGGCCGAATGCCGCCACCTGGGTTCCGTGGCGTGTCGTTCGACGAATTCCCCGATGTCGTCGGTCGGCAGCGGACGTGGAGTGAAGCTGCGGCCGCTCGGGGTCTTCGGCACGATGCGTTCTGCGCTGAAGACTCGCCAGTCCTCAGCCTGGGGTTCGAAGGCCAGCAGGTGCCAGCGGTGCTGACGATTGACGAGTCGGTAGGCTTCGACTTCCAGATGGACCTCGTGTGCCGAGGTGCTGCTCGGGTCGTTCGGTAGGAGAGAGTCGCCGGTGTCCGGGTCGGCTGTAACTGGGCTGGTGGCGCATGAGTCGCCTGTGCCGCCGGGTGAGCGGTCGGACGGCTCACCGAGATACGTGAAGCGCAGGCGTTCGTGTCGGCGACAGTGGTCGATGAGAGTGACGATGAGGTTGGGGTCGACAATCGGCATCGGCTGATTGCCGACGACCGGAACAGTGAAGTGCGCAAGGCTCTGCACCCGTGCCCGGACCGCGGTGGGGAGAATGGTCTCGAGCTTCGCCAGTGCCAGTGCCGAAGTCTCTTCCATTCCGCCGATGATGCAGCTCAGCCCCGAGTGGAGGCCGACGGCGACCGCCACCGCTTCATCGGCGTCGAACATGAGCGGCGGGATGCCCACACCGTTGGAGGAGAGACGATATCCGCCCTCGGTTCCGCGTGCGCCGTCGATCGAGTAGCCGATATCGCGGAGCGTGCCGATATCGTTCCGGACGGTCCGCGGACTCACTTCCAGACGATCTGCCAATTCGGTACCCGACCAGGTTCGGGGCACCATCAACAGTGACAATAACCCGAGCAGCCGTGCTGCAGTCTGTGACATCTCTGCGTCTTCTGTCGTTTAGGAAGACCTCCTGCCTGAACTCAGAATAGCATTATGCAAATCGTTCCGGGGTAGAGCGAAAACAAAGAAGTGGCTTCCCCGAATTCGGAGGAATTAACAAAATTGATGCACGATCAGCAGAATATTCAGAGCATTCCTTCCCCAGAGACAACTGAAGCAGAATTCGACGTCGATGACTATCTCGAGTTGTATTCGTCGGCGCGGAAGAAGGACAAAGGGTGGATCCTCGACGAGGTCATGATCCTCACCGGGTGGTCACGTGACCATGCGCGGCGCCGCCTGGCGGCCTTCCGCATCGGGGAAGACGATGACTACGACGATCCGCCCGCCGACCAGCAGGCGTCGAGGTGCTGCAAATACTCACCTGAATCGCGTGCACTCCTCGTCCGGATCTGGGAGTGGTCTGGGTTCCAGAGTGGAAAGTACCTGGCCGCTGTGATGCCGCGGCTGCTCGATGCGGCCGAGCGACACGGTGCCCTGGTGCCCGACCGCGACGGTTACAGCCTCGAGGTCCGGTCCGAGCTGCTCGCCGTCAGTCCGGCGTCGATCGACCGGTATCTGCGCACCGCGCGAGCCGAGGACTTCCGAGACCGTCGGGTGTCGACGAAACGATTCACCAGTCCCAGCGAAGACTTCCTCGACTTCGCTTCGGGACCGAACGAGTACGAACCCGGATTCTTCCTCGTCGACACCATTGCCCACGCAGGACCGACCCGGGCCTCGAACTGTGTGTTCACGATCAGCGCCTCCTGCCTGCACACCGGTTGGGTCTTCACCCACAGCCTTGCCGACAACGCTCCGGGCACCATGGTGGACGTGCTGCAGTGGTCGCTCGATGAGGTGCAGGGGAATCCCCTCTGGGTCAATGCCATCGAGCTGAGCAATGCCGATGGCACCGTCCACGAGGCGACCGACCGGTGGGCGCGGGGACTGGACATCCATTTCAGTCCGGTGCTCAAAGATCTCCGCCGCGATCGGCTTCCGGAAGCGTCGCGGCATCAGCATCTCGTCCATGAGTACGGCAATATCCGCCGCTATGACACCGACGAGGCCCGGTCTGCACTCAACGGACTCTGGCGCGCGGTCGATGACCGGCTCAACTACTTCACTCCCACGCGCAAACCGGCTGGCTGGGCCGATGACGGTCACGGCGAGCAGCGGCGAATCTACGACGAACCGCGCACACCGTTCGAACGTCTGCGCGCAGCGGGAGTCATGTCACCGACGCAGGAGGACGAGCTCACCCAGTATGCGGATGGTCTCGATCCGGCCCGACTGACCGAGGAGATCGTGTTCTGGCAGAGACGTCTGCAGGAGCTGGCCGCGTGAGAGAGTTCCGTTCCCACGCCGCCGGCAGAGCATCGTGTTCGCTGGCCGTCGGCAGATCCGCCCCTTGGGGGGTGGAGACTTAGTCCCGTTCCTGCCGCGAATACGCGATGAGCGCCCGATACAGGTCGATCGGCGCGCAGTTGGCTCCCTTGGCCAGGGACTTCATGAGTTTGCGGTAGGTCTGATAGTCCATCTGCGCCGGATTGTCCGTGGGCACGAGATGGAAATCGTGCAGAACGGTCAGCGCCCGGGAATCCATGATGGAGAACTTCTTGGGATTGACCACGGTGAGCAGGGTGCTGGCCATCGGAACTCCCACTCCGGGCAGCATCTGCAGCAAAGGCAGACGGAAGCGATTGGGTGTGTCATCGTCGAGCGCGACGCCGGTGACGAAGTCGATGTCATCGGACGAGATCTCCTCGAGGCTCGGCAGAACCCCGATGGCCTTCCACTCGGCGACCTTGAGGAAATGCTTGCGTTTGAACGATTCGCGGACCTTCGTCTTCGGGCCGATATCACTGAAGATCTCCGACTCGAGGTCCGTGAGGGTATAGAGCGGTTCGAATTTGAGGACGAATGCGGTATCGATGGCGCCACTGGGAGCGTCGCGTTTGAGGTCCGAGCTGAGTTCCGATGAGTTCATGGACCGATGGTAGGCGATCATTCTGACGTGGAGGTGAACACTTCTGCACCGGACGGACGGCAGATGGGGCGGGTACGGCAGAGGCAGTGCCGATGTCGTAACCTCGGACTATGGACCCCGAACATCCGTCTCAGGCGACGTACACCCCGGCCCTGTTGGGTCTGGTGTGGACGGCGATGTTCGGGTTCTCCGCCTTCTTCTTCAGCTATTCGACGATGGTGACGATTGCGGCGACGGACGGACTGTCGACCGTCACCGGCGGGTCCGTGCTGACGACGATGATGATCGGTGTCATCGTCGCCCAGCCCTTCGCCCCGTGGGCCGGTCGCGTCTTCGGTTTCAAAGCCTCGCTCATGCTGGCTCTAGTCCTGCAGTTCCTCGGCCAGCTCCTCGGACTCTTCGTCACCCCGCCCCTGTTGGCACTCGTCCTCGCCGGACTCTGCGGAGGCGTCGGGTTCGGGCTCTTCGTCGTCCTCGCCAATGCCGCGGTCCCAGGAACGACCGCGCCGGGACGGACCGGCAAGGCGCTTGGCTTCTTCGGTGGGATCACTTCCCTGGCCGCGGCCGTCGGAGCTCCGCTGGGGCTGTGGTTGGTTGAGGCGATCCCGATCTGGACCTTCCGCATCATCGTCTGCGCCTGTCTCCTCCTGGCCATCCCCACTGTGCTCAAATACGTACCCGGTCGGCCGCCTCGGCGTGGGAATGACGATTCGGGAGCATCGCCGAGCGGCAACGAGACGGTCGGGGTTCGGTCCGGACGCAACGAGAAGCGGAGCCTCCGAAAAGCAGGACGCTGGGCGGGGGAAGCGCTCGGGCTCGTCCTCATGCTCTCTCCGTTCCTCGTCGGCATGATCGTCTTCGGGATCATCGTCGGCTTCGGTCCGGGCGAGGACGTCGCCGTAGCGGCACTGTTCATCGCCGGGATGCAGATCTCGGCGGTCATCGGACGCTTCGTCGTCGGGGCCGTTTCGGACAGCTTCCCACCGTTCGCCCTCAACATCTTGGGCCTCGTCCTGACGGCGATCGGGCTGGTCTGCGCTGTCGTCTCCTACGGTGGGACGCTGTTCGCCTCGATGCTCGTCATCGGACTGGGATTGGGCGCCATGCAGTCGGCAAGTCTCGTCATGGCCTTCGCCGCGGTCAGTTCGCCGAGCCGGGCCAGCGTCGCATGGAATATGAACTTCGACATCGGGCTGGCCGTCGCCGGTGTGGTCGGCGGGCTCGGTTTCACCTATCTCGGGTCGTCGTCGACCTTCTTGGTGTGTGCTCTGCTTCTGCTGTTCACCGGTGCCCTGTCGTGGATCGCGCGGACTCTGCAGAGGCGGAACAACGGGCACGGCTGAGCTGTCAGTGTGGGCGCTGCTGACCCGGAGACTGCGGGGTGCGACTGAGCCTGTGGTTGAAAGGTAGGGCTGAATCGTCAGCGCTGGGACTCCTCATCGAGCTGCGCGAGCAGTCCGACGGCCGCACGCGTGTACTCACCGATCCAGCGATCATGGATCCGTTTGATCGGGAGCGGTGCCAGAGCCAGCAGTCGGGTGCGTCCCTCCTTGCGGCCGGTGACCAGCTCAGCGCCCTCGAGCACTCGAATATGCTGCAGCACAGTCGTGCGATCGAGGTCGGGAAACGCTTCGCAGACCTCACCGGTCGTCCGCGGTCGAGTCCGCAGCAGGTCGAGGACGCGTCGGCGGGTGGGGTTGGCCAGGGCCTTGAAGACCGCATCGTCGGATTCATCCGAGCCTGTTCCCAACTCCCGTGACATGTGGTAAAAATATCACATGACAGATGAGCAGAGCACCCAGAACACACCCGTCGAGCAGAACGATCAGTCCCGTCCATTGGAGGAGCTGTCCTTCACGGTCACCGGCTACATCTCGAAGACTCCTCATGAGACCTATGAGGCGGTCGCTGATCCCGAGCAGCTCTCGCATTACTTCACGACCGGCGGCGCCCGCGGCCGTTTGGAGGCCGGGGCCGACGTGACATGGGACTTCGCTGACTTCCCGGGTCGATTCCCAGTCGAAGTCGTCGAGGACTTCCAGGACGAGAAGATCGTCATCCGCTGGGAGGGTTCCGACGATTCCGTGGAGAGTGACACGACAACGACCTTCGAGTTCACTCCCGTCGATGACGGTGCGCGGACGCTCGTGACGATCACGGAGAAGTCCTGGAAGCTCACCGAGGGCGGAGCTCAGGGCGCCTTCGGCAACTGCATGGGCTGGACCGGAATGCTCTCGGCTCTCAAGGTTTGGATCGAGCACGGAATCAACCTCCGCGAGGGCTACTACAAATAAGCCCGGGACGTCAGCGCCCGGACGGTCCCGCCGCAGAGTCCGATGTCGTCACAGTGCCCGACGTGCGCTGCCTTCGTGCTCCCCGTTGTGCCCGGATCTCCGGAATGAGTACTGCGAGGACCGCGGCAAGGAAGACGGCCTGCATTACTGTGCGCGGCACCAGCTGATCGTCCCACGGCAGATTCTCGCCGGTCAGCGCCAGATGCACATTCGCCGGGAACATGACGATGAGCATCAGTCCCAGCCCGCCGGCCGCCCACGGGCGAGTCGGGCGCAGCAGCAGGCCGAAGGCTCCGAGCAGTTCGAGCACCCCGGTCACGGTGACGAGCGCAGCTGCTGCTGGAAGCCATGGCGGCACCATGTCGATGAGAGCCTCGCGCATGCCGACGAAATGTGAGATGCCGGTGACGATGAACATCACGGCCAGCCCGAACCGGATTGCCACCGGCCATGTACCAAGGCCGTGTTCGGCCGCCGCCGAGTTGAAGCGTCCGACGGCGTAGACGGCGAGAGTGGTGATGAGGAGAAAGAGCAAGGGTGCCATGAGAGGCTCCTTCGATGAGCGAGGCCTTGCAGCCGCGACGAATCTTTACAGTGAAAAGATAGATCGCCGACAAGCATCTTGTCAATGAAAAGTTTGCTCCGGTACGATCGGACCGTGACTTATCATCATGGGGATCTGCGTCGAACCCTGTTGGCGGAGACCGCCTCGGCGATTGCCGAAGGCGGCGTGGCCAAACTGAGCATGCGTGCGCTGGCGAAGCGGGCCGGCGTCTCCAACGCCGCTCCGACGTATCATTTCGGTGACAAATCGGGTCTGCTCACGGCGCTGGCGACCGAAGGATACGACCGCCTGGCGGAGGCGATGTCCGGAGTCGACGAGCGCGGTGGACTCATCGACCGCGGAGTCGCGTATGTCGAATTCGCGCTCGCCTGCCCATCCCACTTCACGGTGATGTTCCAACCCCGGCTGCTCCACGATGACGACGGCGAACTGACTGCGGCCCGTCAGCGGGCGTGGGCGGCGCTCTCGGTCGGCGTGGCGACGACCAGATCGGGGCCGGATTCCGACTTCGGGGTGGCGGCGTGGTCGCTTGTCCACGGATACGCCACTCTGGTGCTCAGCGGAGCAGTGGAGCCCGAAGATGCACTGAGACAGGCGCGCATTGTGGCGGACCACCTCGTCGAGGGTGCCGACAGGAGCGGTTGAAGGGGCGGGGTGGACCCGCTGAGGGGTCGGGCGTCTGCGGTGCCCCGGAACTACTTGCCAGTGACCTTCTTCTGCCCCGGTTCGAGTCCGTGGGAGTTCTTGATGAAGAACGCGCCGATGACGCCGAGGATGCCGACGCAGGCGGCGACGAAGAACGCGACGTTCGCGCCGTGCACAAGGCCCGCCATGCCGTAGGTCTCCGGGTTCCGCGCGGCCGAGACCATGATCGTCACGAGCGCCGCGGTGCCGACCGACGCCGCGATCTGGCGCAGCGTGTTGTTCAGGGCAGTGCCGTGGGGGATGAGGTGCGAGGGCAGCTGGTTGAGCGCGGCCGTGGTCACCGGCATCATCACCATGGCGACACCGAACATGCGGATCGTGTTGACGACTGCGAGGTAGACGAACGAGGTGTCCGGTTCCAGCCGAGCGAAGAGGAACGTGGTTCCGGTGAGCAGGACGAAGCCGGCGATCGCGAGCCATTTGGCGCCCACGGCGTCGAACACGCGACCGGTCACCGGCGACATCAGTCCCATCACCGCGGCACCGGGAAGCAGGACCAGGCCCGACTCCATGGCCGAGAAGTCATTCATGTTCTGCATGTACAGCGGCAGGACCATCATGCCGCCGACCATGACGATGAACACACACATGCCCAGCAGGGTGTTGAGCGTGAACATGCGGTAGCGGAGGATGCGGAACTCGAGGATCGGCTGTTCGAGCTTGAACTGGCGGGTGATGAAGAACGTCAGAGTGATCGCGCCGATGACCAGCGGGATGAGCACCTCGGCGCTGAGCCAGCCGGCGTCACCGGCGGTGCCGAAGCCGAACAGCAGTCCGCCGAAGCCGAGGGTGGAGAGGATGATCGAGAGGACGTCGAGTCGGGGGAAGGTGCGTTCGGTGACGTTCTTGAGCAGGAAATAGGCGACGATGAGATCGATGATCGCGATCGGCAGCATCATGTAGAACAGCGTCTGCCACGGAAGGTGGTCGACGATCCAACCTGAGAGGCTGGGGCCGATGGCCGGGGCGAAGGCGATGACGAGGCCGAAGGTGCCCATAGCCGATCCGCGTTTCTCGACGGGGAAGATCGCGAAGAGAATCGTCTGCATGAGCGGCATGATGATGCCGCCGGCTGAGGCTTGGATGACGCGTCCGATGAGCATCACCGGATAGACCGGGGCGATCGCGCAGACGAGGGTGCCGATGATGAACAGGCCCATGGCGGTGAAGAACAGGCCCCTCGTCGTGAACTTCTCGATGAGGAACGCGGTCACCGGAATCATGATGCCGTTGACGAGCATGAAGCTCGTCGTCACCCACTGTGCGGCGCCGGAGGTGATGTCGAAATAGTGCATGAACGCAGGCAGGGCGGTGTTGAGCAGCGTCTGGTTGAGGATGATGACGAACGCGCCGGAAACGAGGACCGCAAGCACGAGGTTCCGGTTGACCGGGGTGCCTTCTGACGGTTCCTTCTGAATGTCGTCTCATCCCCTCACCTGTTCGTCGTCTGTGTCTCTTTTCGTCTTCCAGCGTCAGCTCGCCCGCGGCGGTGTGCTGAATCGGCCCCTCTTTGCGCCCGGAAATAAATTCCTTGGTTATATAACCGCTTCATGCAGTTTAACCCACCACCCTCGCCGAGGCGGCCCCGGGTCGGTGTGAGATTCGTCGAGTTCATCTCCCGGTTGGGTGACGGACACCCGTTACCGCGGAGCTTTTGTCGCCGGTGAGGAAGATTCCGACCGCGGCCCCACCAAGGGACCGCGGTCGGAATTCCTACGGACGGTCGGCCGCCTCGGTGAGGGATCAGGTCAGGCGGGTGGACGGCGACTGGGTCTTGTTGGGGTCGGTCTCCGGCAGATCGCCGAGGATGTCGTCGATGCGAGTGAGGACGTCCGCGTCGAGGGCGACCCCGGCGGCCTCGGCGTTCGAGGCGATCTGCTCGGGGCGGGAGGCGCCGACGAGGGCGGTGGCGACGTTGTCGTTGGACAGCACCCAGGCGATCGCGAGCTGCGCCATCGTGATTCCGAGCTCGTCGGCGATCGGTTCGAGCTTCGCCACGGCCGTCAGCTTGTCGTCGTGAAGATAGCGGCTCCTGATCGATTCAGCGCCGCCGCCGTCCTCGTCGGTTGCCCGGGATCCGGCGGGGACCGGCTGGCCGGGCTTGTATTTGCCGGTCAGTGCGCCCTGGGCAATCGGGGACCAGACGATCTGCGAGATGCCGAGTTCCTTCGACGTCGGGACGACCCGTTCTTCGATGACGCGCCAGAGCATGTTGTACTGCGGTTGGTTCGACACGAGCTGGATGCCGAGGTCGCGGGCCAGGTGGTGGGCGGCGCGCAGCTGGTCGGCGTTCCATTCGCTCACACCGATGTAGAGTGCTTTGCCGGAGCGGACGATGTCGGCGAAGGCCTGCATCGTCTCTTCCAGCGGGGTTTCGTAGTCGTAGCGGTGGGCTTGGTAGAGGTCGACGTAGTCGGTGCCGAGTCGGCGCAGCGAGCCGTTGATCGACTCCATCATGTGCTTGCGCGACAGGCCGATGTCGTTGTGTCCCTTGGGTCCGGTGGGGAAGTAGACCTTCGTGAAGATTTCGAGCGATTCGCGCCTTTGGCCCTTGAGTGCGTCGCCGAGGACCTGTTCGGCGACGGTGTTCGCATAGACGTCGGCGGTGTCGAAGGTGGAGATGCCCGCGTCGAGGGCTGCGTGCACGCACTTCGTGGCGGTGTCATTCTCCACCTGCGAACCGTGCGTGAGCCAGTTGCCGTAGGTGATCTCGGAGATCTTGAGTCCGCTGTTTCCCAGATATCTGTGCTCCATGACCTCAGCCTACGACCAGGCGCGGAAGTGGGGAACCCCTCGCCGAGGCTGGGTCAGAATCCCGCGGGCCCTGTCACTTGGTCAGGGTCGGGAAAATGGAATCAGGCTGGGCTAGGTCCACGATGACATGTCCAATGGCGCTGGACTCGACCTTGGCAGCCACGATCTCCCCGCTGTCGGGATTGACAACGACCGTGGCAGGAACAGCTGATTCGTCGATCTCTTTGATCTTAGCTGGATCGGTCGTCGCCCCAGGGACGAGGTCGAGCGGGTCGGCTTCCGCACCGTGTTCGAGCAGCGAATCGATGCGGTCTCTTTCTTCGGCAGGGGAGTTGGAAATCTGTCCAGCATCCGGATCGGGTATGGCCATCGCGGGTTGGGCAGAGACCAAGGTGCCGGCGGCCATCGCCAGTCCGCTGACAGTCAGCGCAAGCTTCTTCATGGTCGTCCGTTCTGTAGGGGAAGTCCGGAACCAGACCATCGTACCCAGCTCCTCGCTCGGCTCTCTTGACCGACACGAGTTTTGGGCGATCGCCTAGTTCCGGCTGTCAGTCCTTATGCGGGCGCAGTCGCCCGGCTTCGACCGCGTCTGTACAGAGCTGAGACGAGAACACCCACTAGCACTCCAACTGTGATCCCGGTCCAACCGATGATCACCGTCGCCGAATTGAATTGCGCTCGGCCGAGTGGAATCAGCAGATACTGGACGACCTCGACCGCGAGTGAACTCAATAGGGCCAGCGAACCGAAAAGCATGACATTCCGTCGCCTGGAGTACAAGCCGCTCGCGAAGCCTGCCGGTGCAAAGAGCAGCAGGTTCATCGACTGCCAATTCACATGGGTCAGCGTACCCGGAGAGGGCAGAGACCAGATCCACACCCGTGTGGTTCGCAGCCCCTCGTGAGCCTCGAACGCTTGGCTTGAAGGAGTGAGAGTCGCGGCAAGGATCAACGACAGACTTGCTAACCACAGGAAGACGACTGCGGGATGTTCGTGGATCTGTCTCCCAAGGCGTCTCGAGACGATTCCGGCGATAATCGCCCCGAGGGCGAATACCGGCAATGCGAATGGCAGAGCAGCCAGATACCTGAGCATTCACATCCTCGCACAGTTCGAATTGCCGGTCGGCATAGTCGTCCTGAATCGTATCGCCAATCTGTCCGACTGTTAGCCAGCGCTTCCGTGCTGACCCCTTCGCCGAGGCGGAGATCAGTCCACGGGCGAGACGCGGATGAGATTCCCGTCGGGATCGGCGACGACGAAGGTGCGCCCGAAGACTGCGTCGTAGGGCTCGGAAACGACAACAACTTCCTTTGCGGTCCAGTCGGCGAAAACAGCATCGACTGCTTCTGCGGTTCCGGGCACCATGAGTCCGACTTCTGACGTGCGCACTGATGTTTTTGTGACTGACTCACTTGCGCCGCTCCAGAGGGAGAACAGAACTCCCGGTGCGATTTCGAATGAGACGTAGTGGGGTGTGACCATCTCGGGTTCCATCTCGAAGAGGTTGCTGTAGAAGGCCGTCGAGGCGGCGGTGTCGGTGACGTAGATGAGGAACAGGTTCGGTGCAGGCATGAGGTGCTCCTTCTGTTTGCTGGTTTTCGATGATTTCGACGTTCGGTGACCTTCAGTTCGGTCGCCGTGGTTCTACACTGACAGCAATAGATGACAGCCCATGTCATGTTTGGAAACGAGCTCGGAAAAACTCTCTGCAGGGGGGAGGAGGAACGAAGTGAAACGTCCGCAGCGATTGCTGTCGATCATCGTGGCGCTCCAGTCCGCTGGTCAGACGACGGCTGCTCGTCTGTCCGAACAGTTCGGTGTTTCGGTGCGAACGATCCTGCGTGACATCGACGCATTGATCGAAGCGGATGTGCCGGTCGTTGCAGCGCCCGGCCGCTACGGCGGGATCTCCCTGCAGACGAGAACGCAGATCGACGTGAACCGGCTATCCGCAACCGAAGCGGAGGCGCTGGCGCTGGTCGGTTTGGATTTCAGAAGTGCGCGCCATCTCGGCCTCGAAGAGGGAATGCTGCGGGCCTTCCAACGCTTAGACGCGCGGCGGCCAAAGCCGTTCGAGCGGACAGATCAGCAACTTATTCCTCTCCGTGAAGTGGTCGAGATCGATAGCTCGGCATGGTTCGCCGACGAAGCGGCATTCGACTTCGCTGACCTCGTCGTTTGCCTCCGGTCGGCCCGGCGATTGCAGATCGAATATCGGTCAAGCGGGAAAGCTGAAACGCGAATCTATCAGGTCGACCCGTATGGTCTCTATCTGCGAGGCGGGCGGTGGTACCTCATTGCCGATGTCGATGGGAATCCGCGCATGTTCGCCATGACCCGAATGCGGAAGTGGACTGTTCTTGAATCTGTACGGACGCTCCGGCCGGAGACGACGCTGCAGGGTGTTGCGCAATTTTTGGTCGAGCGTCTGGAGAGCCGAGAGCACGTATTTGTGACGGCTCTTCTCGAGGTCGGAGGAGAGGATATTGCGCGCAGGATCCTCGGCAGTCGACTGCGTTCCGTCGAACAAGTGCCGACTGATGATGCGAAAGTACGGATCATCGTCGCTTACGACCAACTCGACGGAGTCAGGCAGCTCATGCAATTCACCGACCACATCGAAGTCATCGATCCACCGGCGGCGCGGGAGCTGGTCAGGAAGCTGGCCGCCGACATGGCGGCACGACATTGAGGTATCGCTGGTGCGACGTGCGGCGACCACAGCCAGGACGAATCAGGCGATCTGGATTCGAGTTTCTCCGAAGACGAAGTCGAGTGTCAGGTTTCCGCCAACTGCTTCCAGGTAGCGCCGAGCAGTGCCGATCCTGGTGTTCTAAATGTCTCCGTGCTCAATCTTGGAGACTTGACGCCGTGAAACACCAATTCTGTCTGCAACTTCCTGCTGTGTGAGGCCTGCGTTGGATCGCAGTTCTTTCAATTGGTAGGCGCGCACCTCAGCAAGCATCTTCTGCTTGTGTCGTTCGACGTTCTCGCGGTCGACCGGGTGATGGGCGAGGAACTCGCTCAGCGTGTCAGCCATACTTCTCACTTTCCTTTCAGTCGCAGCATGTGTTGAGCGTCCTGAGAGCAGATGAATGTCCACCTTCCACATCTTCCAATATAGAATCTCTAGGTTCTGAACTCATTAGTGTGAAGATCGCGATTTCCGAGGAAGATGCCGGGACGTCCGGAATCACGCCAAAGGCGCCCGCCGCCGCATATTCGCGATGGCAATGTCGTTGCGGAGCGGATGCACCGCGGCACCTTGCCAATTCGGTACACCTTCCTCTGGACTGCCCACTGAAGAAAGTGATCACCTCAGAGAAGGATGTACCGAAACGCGTGTTGGCAGCAGGGTCAGCGGTTGAGCTCAGTGCGCCGGGCCGGCGTTCTCCGCAATATGTTCCCGCAGGGTCGCCGCGAAAGCTGCGGAATCGCCGGAGCGCAGATGTGCGACAAGGGCCTCGTGTTCGGCGATGAGTTCGTCCGAACGGTCGAGCAGGTGTCGGCTGTTCATGAAAAGCGTGAATCGGTGCCGGTCGGAAAGCAGCGAATACATCTCGAGCATCACCCGGTTGTCCCCTGCCTCGACGAAGCCGCGGTGGAACTCCAGGGTGAGTTCGATGAATCGGGCGACATCCCCCTCAGCGAAAGCGGCCCGATGCTGCGTGATGAGAGCGCCGAGTTTCTCCGCCAACCGTTTCCGCATGGGTTCGGATGCCCGCTCGACAGCGGTCGTCTCGAGCACATAACGGGCATCGGCGAGCTCGGAGACCGTGCGTTCGTCGATGCCTTGGACGATCGCCCCGCGCTTGGGATAGATGTGGATCCACCCCTCGTCCTGCAACCGGGCCAGGGCCACGCGCACCGGGGTGCGGCTGACGCCGATCTCGGTGGCCAGCGCCGCCTCGCCGAGCATCGTGCCGGGCGTGTGAGAGCCGTTGATGATCTGCCCGCGGATGACCGAATAGGCGCGCTCGGCCGCGCTCATTGATTCGGTCGCCGTTCTCGAGGATCCTGTCTTCTTACTCATTTCCCCACCCCGTCCTGTCTCGCGGCGGCAGCGGGCCGGTCGGCCGCCTCGGCGGGGGCGGGTGCGCGGCGTCCGGGCCAGCTCATCAGCGGAATCGCGCGGATCGAGAATCCGACGGCGACGAGCAGGACGAACGTGGCCATGAGGTTGATCCACAGGAATCCGCCGGCGCCGAGCACGGACCCGGCCATCGCCGCCATGAGCGCCCCGCCGAGGTTCATCGCCGAATCCGAGGCGCCCTGCAGCGGCACCTTCGCATGTGCCGGCACCGAGGCGGTGAGCAGGGACGAGCCGCCGATGAGGAACATGGACCATCCGATTCCGAGCAGCGACAGCGCGGTCGACAGCAGCACCATCGACGACTCCGGGGCCACCGCATCGATGACGCCGAGGACGATCGTGAGAACGAAGATACCGGCCCCACCTGCGATGACGACGCCCGAACCCCACCGGTCGGCCATCCAGCCGAACACGGGGGACAGGGCGTACATGCCGGCGATGTGGATGCTCACGACGATTCCGATGGCGCCGAGGCTGAACTCCTGGTGATCCATGTGCACCGGGGTCATGACCATGACGTTGGTCATCATCATCTGCCCCGCGATGATCGTGATCATCGCAAACAGCGGCACCGGGCGGGCCAGGGCGAAGCGCAGCGCTTCGCCGAGTTTCATCGGGGGAGGGGCGGTCGCCTCGGTGGTGGTGGACTCGTCGGTCTGTGCGGAATCCTTCGCCGAGGCGGCCCCGTCGTTGTTCTCGGTCGTGCCTTCACCGTCGTGGCCGGGATCGTCGACCCCGGGTTCGCCGGGGTGGTCGGTTCCGGCAGCCACCGACTTCGTCAGCGTCGAGGCCGACAGTGTGGCCAACGCGAACGCGACCATGGAGATGAGGTAGGGCCCGGCCAACCCGTTCATGCCCAGCGTTTCGCCGAGGTGGGCGCCCGGGGCGGTGAAGCTGGGGCCGAGGACGGAGCCGACGGTCGTGGCCCACACGACCAGGGACATCGCGCGACCAGCGGCGGCCGGGTCGGCGAGGTCGACGGCGGCGTAGCGGGCCTGCAGGCCCGAGGCGGTCGAGGATCCGCACATCATCATCCCGAGCATGAACAAGGGCAGGAACTGCAGAGCGACGCCGATGAGGACAACCACGGCGCCGAGCGTGCCGATGCCGAAGCCCAAGGTCAGCGCCTTGCGACGGCCGGAGCGACCGGCGAGCACGGCGAGGGGATAGGCGATGAGGCCGGCGCCGAAGATGACGCTCATCTGCGCGAATCCGGCCATTGAGGTCTGCCCGGTGATCTCTTCGGCGAGCAGTCCGCCGACGGCATACCCGGAGGCGATGCCGGCTCCCGAGAGGAGCTGGGCAGTGATGAGTTTGGCCTGTTCGCGGATGTGGCTGGTCATGGTGGTCTCACGTCGTCGTGGTGGTCAGGATTCACTCACATTAACTTGCATCCATCTTGGATACAAGAGTGAGTCTGGCCGCGCATCGCTCACCGCGTCAGCGAGCAGCGACGGTGAAGTGGCGTTCGCCGCTCGGGACCTCGATTTCGTCGACGACGGCCACCGCCAGATCTTCGGCGCTGATCCAGGAGCGTCCGTCGAGGTCAGTGAGCAGGATCGTCGTGCCGCGCCGATAGTCGCCGAGGCGGTCGCCGGGTTCGAGGACAGCCGGAGGGCTGAGGTAGGTCCACCGGCCCGCTGGGTGATTCCGGCAGACCTCGAGTTGGGCGAGACTGGCCGCAGCGAGGTCTCTCCACTCCTCGGCGACGAACTCAGGATCGTTGAGGACGATGGAGTCGGGATCAACCGGGGACCTCAGCGGACCAGCCCCGCCGACGACGAGCAGCGGCACCCGCGCGTGGGCTGTGGCTGTCAGCACCGCCTCGGTGAGGGAAAGGAACTGTGACGTCTGTCCTGGTGCGGCCCGGACGGTGAGCACTGCCGCATCGGCACCGGCCAGCGCCGTGTCGAGGTCGGAGGCGATGTGAGCGTCGACGGGGAGAGCCTGAACCCTGGGATGGATTGCGACAGTGGGAACGGCGGATGTGTTATTCGGACGGCGGGAGGCGGCGATGATGCCATGGCCGCGGTCGGCCGCCTCGGCGACGATGCGGGAGCCGACCATTCCGGTGGCTCCGATGACGGTGATCTTCATACTGCGGGTTCCTTCTCTGTGCGGTTTGATGTGCGTGCACGGTTGAGTGCGGTCGGGGAGAGCTGTCCGCAGGCTAGTGCTGCCAGAGCGAGGACGAATCCGGCGATCTGCGCGAGGTTGAGGCTCTCACCGGCGAAGACGATGCCGAGTCCGGCAGCCACGAGCGGGGAGAGCAGTCCGAGCAGGGCGGTCGCGGTGACCGGCAGGCGTCCGAGGCCGCGGAACCACAGGGTGTAGGCGAGCAGTCCGCCGACGCCGCCCAGCCACAGATAACCGGCGATGCCCGGGGCGTCGACCTGTGCGGGGACGCCTTCGATGAGCAGGGTGGGCAGGAGGAGGACGAGTCCGCCGGCACTCAGCTGCCAGCTCGCGAACCCGACCGGTCCGATGCCCGGCGGCAGTCCCCATTTCTTGGCGAGGATGACGCCGGTTCCCATCGAGGCGGCACCGAGGATGCCCGCTGCGATGCCGACTGGATCGAAACCGGCGCCGGGGCCGAGCACGACGAGACCGACTCCGGCAACGCCGACGAACCCCCAGCCCAATCGCCACACCGACAGACGCTCACCGAGGACGATGACTGCGAGGACGGTGACGAGGATCGGCTGCGCGGCTCCCAGGGTCGCAGCGACCCCGCCGGGCAGGCGAGCGGCTGCGACGAACAGGAGCGGAAAGAAGATCCCGATGTTGAGCGTGCCGAGCACCACTGCTTTCCACCACCAGGACCCGGCGGGCAGGCGGCGGGCGATGAGGAGGCCGATGAGGCCGGCCGGAAGGGCGCGCATGAGGGCGGCGAAGAGCGGATGGCCCGCGGGCAGGAATTCCGTGGTCACGAGGTAGGTCGAGCCCCAGACGGCTGGGGCCAGGGCGGTGAGGACGGTGGCTCCGACTCGTGAGTGCGTCGGTGACGGGGCGGATGGGGTGGGCGTGGTCGTCGTTGTCATGACACCAGCGTCAGCCCGCGCACTGCCATGAGTCCAACACATTGTTTTCATCCGATCAATGAACTGAGATCATTGATGGATGGAGTTGCAGCAGCTGCGCTATGTCCTCGCCGTCGCCGAGGAGCGGAATTTCACCCGAGCGGCGACGAAGACTCATGTCGTCCAGTCGGCGTTGAGCCATCAGATCAAGGCCCTCGAACGCGAGCTCGGCGTCCGACTCTTCGCCCGGACCAGCCGCAGAGTCGAACTCACCACAGCCGGGCACGCCTTCGTCGCCGGTGCCCGAGCCACCCTCGACGCCGCGGATCGGACCGTCACTGAGGCGGTCGCGGCGACCGGACAGATGCGCGGAAGTCTGAGCGTCGGAGCGATCCCGACGGTGACCCGACTCGACCTCACTGCGGTCCTCGGCCGGTTTCATCGCACGTATCCGCAGGTGAGTATCGGCATGAGCGTGGGAGGCAGTCTCGACTTCATCGAACGGATCCGGACGGGAAGCCTCGATGCGGCGGTCCTCGGACTGCCGGAGGACGTCGAGCCGAAGGGCGTGGCGAGCACCGTCATCGCACAGGAGAGGCTCGTGGCCGTGCTCGGCCCGGGCCATCGGTTCGCCGAACGCCGACGGCTGCGGCTGGCCGATCTCGCCGATGAGGCATTCGTCGACTTCCCCTCCGACAGTCCCGGTCGTTCACAGTCCGATCGGGCCTTCGCCGAGGCGGGACTGACCCGAACGGTTGCGTTCGAATCGATGCTCGTGGACATGATGCTCGACCTCGTCGGGCAGGGGCTTTGTATTGCGCTGCTCGCCCCGGCGGTTGTGCCGGACGGGCGAGAGCTGGCCACTGTGCCCGTGACCGACGGACCTAAGCGCGCGGAATACCTCGCCTGGAGCGAATTCAATCCGAGCCCGGCGGCGTCGGCCTTTGTTGAGTCGGCGTTGGCGAGCCTTGGGGCGGAATAAGGTTGAGGAAGCGACACACTCACAGGCAGGAGCCCGCATGATCAGGCAAGACCGCACCGACGACACTCTTACCGTCACCATCGACAATCCGGGGCAGGCGAATGCGCTCACCGAGGACATGCTCGGACAGCTCATCGACGCCTTCACCGAGGCGGGTGCTCACGAGAGCCTGCGCGCGGTCCTGCTTACCTCGGCCGGCGGACGCGGATTCTCAGCCGGAATGGACACCGCACAATTCGCGCACACGAGTGCGTCGCGGGCGTACGCGACGATCAGCCGCCTCGGCGAGGTGTGCGAAGCGATCAAGGACTGCGCCCTTCCTGTCGCCGCCGCCATCGACGGCTACTGCATCGGCGGGGCCGCCGAGATCGCCGCAGCCGCGGACTTCCGCATCGGCAGCCAGGACTCCTGGTATTCGATGCCCGAGGTGCGCATCGGCATCCCCTCGGTGCTCGAATCGGTCAACCTCCACCGCCTGATGGGCTGGACGAAGGCGACAGAGTTCGTGCTCACCGGCAACTGTTTCTCCGCCGCTGACATGCTCGCCTGCGGCTTCCTCAACGACTCCGTCGACGGGTCGGTCGAGGAGCGCGCACTCGAGCTGCTGCGCGACACCACACGCGCTGATCGGGCCGTCATCGCGCAGCAGAAGCGACTGCTGCGGACGTGGAAGAACACCTTCGAGGCGCATGCGATCGCAGACAGCCAGAAGGAGTTCGCGCTCGCCTTCGCCGCGAAGAACGAGACTGCCGACCCCGGCTCGGGCGACTCAGACCCCGAGGGCAAAGTCTGAGGTCGGGCAGAATGGTGGAAACGCTCAACGACTGAGGAAATTGCATGACAGACAACGAGGTCAGCCCGCTTCCCGAGGCCTTCTACCTTCCGCGCGGCGAGGACGAATTCGACTCCACACGTGCGACGACGAGCCCGTGGGATGAGGCGATGCAGCACGGCGGCCCGCCCGCCGCGCTGCTGGCCAGGGCCGTCGAACGAGTCCGTGAGGACGAGGCGATGAGCATCGGGCGGCTGACGATCGACATGCTCGGCCCCATCCCGCAGGGCCGTATCCGCACCGAGGCGACGATCATGCGTCCGGGCAAGCGCATCGAACTCGTCGAGGCCAAACTCTGGGCCGAGGACCGCCTCGCCGTGACCGCGACAGCGTGGAGGATGCGGTCCACCCCGGAATCCTGCGCCGAGGTGGCCTCGACCTTCGACACGTCCGCTGTGCCAGGCCCGCAGGAACAGAAGTACTTCCCCGGTATCAGCCCCGACTGGGGCTATGGGCGTGCCATCGAGTGGCGCTTCGTCTCCGGCGGCCTCCAAGAACTTGGCGCGGCCGATGTGTGGGTGCGACCGCGCATCCCGTTCGTCGCTGGTGAGGAGACGAGCCCGATCCAACGCTTCGTCATCGCTGCGGACTCGGCGAACGGCGTCTCGGCGGCGGTTCCGTTCGGCGAGTGGACGTTCATTCCGCCGTCACTGTCGCTGACCTTCGCTCGCGAACCGCGGTCGGAGTGGCTGAACATGAATGCCCGCACCCACGTCGGCCCTGATGGGCGCGGTGTCACGGACGGTGATCTGGCCGACGAGCACGGATATGTCGGATCGGTGACCCAGCCGTTGCTCATCGCCCGGCTCTGAGGTTTCCCGCCAGTCATGGAATTCCTCGGACTCGTCCTCATCGGCTGCCTCGTCGGCCTGACCACCGTGCTCTTCGGGTTCGGCGGCGGCTTCGTCACGGTCCCGATCATCACCCTCGTCGATGCGGATCTCGGACATGACACGGCACGGGTGGCGGCGGCCACCTCGGCGCTGGTGATGCTCGTCAACGCGATCGTCGCGACGGTGTCGACGAAGCGATCCACGCTCGCCCACCTGAAAGGGCGATGGTGGCTGCTCGGGCTGCTCGCGCTGGGCGGGGGATTGGGTGCGTTCGCAGGACGATTCGCACCGGACGCGCTGCTGCAGTGGGGGTTCGTCGCGTACATCGCGGCCACTGCCATCGATCTGCTCGCCCGGCCCGGATTCTTCCGACGCAAGGCCGCGGTCGTCGATGACGTTGGCGAAGTCAGCGAGGGAGGCCGAGGAATCGCAGCGGTCTGGGGTGCGCCGATCGGTGGGCTTGCGTCGTTCCTCGGCGTCGGCGGGTCGGTGATGACGGTACCGATGATGCGCCGGTCCGGGGCCACGATGACCGTGGCCACGACCCTGGCCAACCCCCTTACCTTGGTGATCATGAGCCCGGCCGTGCTCGTAACGATCCTGACCCCGGCGGCGATCGATGCCCCGGGCATCGTGGGATCACTCGACCTGGTGGCGGCCGCGGCGCTGCTCATCGGCGGACTGCCGATCATCGTGTTCCTGCGCCGTCGGGTGCCGAAGATCCCCGAGATCCTCCACGCCTGGGGGTATTTCGTGTTGCTTGTGGCGGCCGGGGTGGTCGTCGCTGCGGCGTGAGGAAGCAGGTGCAGTCAGGCGTCTGCTGACGCCCTGCGATACCGGCTGGGGCGGATCCCGTACTCGCGATAGAAGGCAGTGCTGAGTGAGTATCCGCTGGAGTAGCCGACTTCGAGCGCCACGGATTCGACTGTCGAGTCGCTCTGTTCAAGGAGGTCGGCGGCCAAGCACAGACGCCAGCTCGTCAGGTATGTCAGAGGGGGCTCTCCCAACAGTTCGGTGAAACGTCTCGCCAGCGTCGCTCGCGAGACGTTGGACTGTTCGGCCAGAGTCGCGATGGTCCATGGGTGCTGCGGGGAATCATGGATGGCGTTGAGCGCGGCGCCCACGGTCGGGTCGGAGCTCGCGCGGTACCAGCCTGGGGCCTGAACTTCGGGCATTGCGAACCAGTCCCGCAGCGCCGCAGCCAGCACGACGTCGAGCAGTCGATCGAGGATGACCTGTTGTCCGGGCTCTTCGCGCATGATCTCCGTCTCAAGAAGACCCAGCGTCTTCGTGCGCTGTGACTCGTGCGGTACGACGAATACCCGAGGGAGTGTCGTCAGCAGGCGGTCGGCTACGCGACCGTTCACAGTGAATGATCCGGTCAGCATAGTGTCATCGGCATCCAACTGTGTGCCGCAGGTCCGGGTCCCCAGCGCAATGCTGTCGGCCACACCTCCGTCTGCGGCAAGGCAGACTCCCGACTCCGTCTGGACGTACATGGGATCAGGAGACATTCCGGGGTCACTGGTGACCTCGAAAGGGGCCTGTCCGACGACAACGGCGATGTCATGGGGCTTGAGTCGGTGAGACTGTCCACCATCGACGATCCACGCATCACCCCGGATCATGGCGACGAGCGTAAGAGAGGACTTCTCCGCGAACACTGCAGACCATGGCGGATTCGCCAAAGTCCTACCCAGCAGCGCGCCGGACGACCGGATATGTGTGAGCACATTTGTCAGAGCATCCACGTTGCCATTTTAGACGATGGAGCATCTATCTGATCGTGCCACCTATTCTCCGTCTCGTGCGCCTCGTATGTAATTGAGTCATGAACTCATTTCATGAACCGATCTCCGGTCACGCCCACTGGGTCTACACACATCCGCAAGCAGAGTCGCTCAACAGGCACCTGCTCAAAGTCGGTCGATCCGCGCTGGCCGAAAAATACGAGCTCACAGTGTCGGATCTCTACGCCGATCGCTTCAACCCGACGCTCGGTGAGCATGATCTCGGAAGTCTGTCCGGCGCCGGTGGGAACCTGGCGGAACTGACTGGCGAAGCCTATGCCCGGGGTGAGGTCGAGCCTGAGGTGAGACGCGAACAGGAGCGGCTGGCGGCGTCCGAACTCCTGGTTCTCCAGTTTCCGCTGTGGTGGTACGGGCCTCCCGCGATGCTCAAAGGATGGATCGACCGCGTGCTGCAGACCGGTTTCGCGCAAGGCGACGTCGATGACTCCACCGGGCTGCCGAGACGCTACGGCGACGGTCGGCTCATGGGCAGGAAAGCACTGATCATCGTCACAGCAGGAGACGACAGTCGAACACTGGGCCCACGCGGAATCAGCGGCGACCTCGAATCACTGCTCTTTCCGCTGACACACGGTGCACTGTGGTACGTCGGGATCGAAACCCTCGACCTCCACGTAGTCTATGACGCGGATGGGCTCGGTGCCGACGGCAGAGAACGGGAGGCCACGCGACTGACCGCTCGGATCGCGGGACTGCGCGAGGAACGTGCGCGTCCCTACCGTCGAATGCTGGGCGGAGACTATGACCGGTCCACTCGGGCGCTGGTCGACAGCGTCCATCCCGGACGCACGGACCTGACGATCCACCGGGCCGGTTGACCGAGGCTGTTCGATGCCTCGCCTCAGCCATGTTCCTGGCCACCGACCGCTCGCATGAGCGCCGAGCGCTCGCCTCAATCCGCAATGCGTGTGCGCTCGAGGCTAACTCGAGCGGTCGACGAGGGTGGGTCAGAGAATGTGCTCAGTTGTCCCAGCGGCGCCTGCGCAGAATAGGTGGCAGGCCGAAGTAGATCGGCGGGCGGGCTGAGGCCGGACGCGCAGTTTCCGAAGAAACAGCCAGTGGTGACAGTTCTGTCGTGAAAGCGTTTCCCGCGACAGTCGCACCTTCCGTGCCGCTACCGGAATCACTCTCATCGCTTCCGCTCGTGCCCAGCGCCCAGGCGCTTTCCCAGCTGATGAGTTCGCCGGCATGGCAGACGGGGTCGCCTCCGCTCGACGGCGGCTCGGCCCACATCCACAGGTTGATCCCGTACTCCATGAGAACCAGCTTGTGGGAGGCCTCGCGAGACGAATTCTCCTTGACCAATGCTGCCCGCACCTTCGCCGAGGCGTCCTCGAGTTCCGTCCACCCGTCCTGCCGATGCGGCAGAAACACCCACGTTCCCGCGGGGACGTGGTTGGGAACAAGCTCGTCGACGGCGGCGATCTCAATCGAGTCCCCGAACGCATCGAGCATTTCCCCGAAGCACGCACGGGCCACCTCGGGGGAGGGCGCGACGATGAGGAGGTGGGCCGCCTCGGCGCGCACCTCATCCAGTGAAAGATGCGTGAACGGATTCGCACGCATCGACCCGAGCACCTGCGTCCAGTACCCCGGCGCCGTCCCATCGGCCAGGAACCCGCTGGTGCGCGGACGCTCCTCATCGTGTCGCATCGAAAATCCTCCTCGCCGAGGCTGCTCACCGTTCCCTTCCATCATGCACCCACCCGCCGGTGGAGTCAGATGGGAAGAAGACAGTCAGAGCGCGCCGAAATCGGGCCACACCTTGGGCGAGCAGAGCCTCGCCCTCGAAAGATGGGTCAGAAGAACACGGCCCAGACGACCACGATGACGAGAATGACTCCGGCCAACCAGATCCAGGGGCTGCCGAAGTTCACGGTCCATCCCCAGCCGTAGCGCTTCGGGATCAGCGGAGCGCGGTCTCGCATCGATGCGTAGAAAAGGCCCAGCTTCCAGTTGGAATCGTCCTGGCGGAGGGCCTCAACGTCGGGATCCTCGCTCATTGAACATCACGGCTTTCCGGGTTTCGAAGACAAGTTCAGTTGACAGTCTATGCCCGTGTGCCGCACGCTCGGCGGTTGCTGTCCGGCCAGTGTCCCCGCTCGCGATCTGGTGATCGTCCGACCCGGTCGTTCTGGCACCAGACCAATGTCGTCCGCGTAATCTAACGAATGGGATACGTTCCGGCTGATCCAGTGCCATCGTCGCTCCGCCGGACCTACACTGATCGAAGTGGATCGAGCAGCGGCTTTCGTGTCGGCTCGGTCCACGACCACGTCTGAACCATCTCGCGTCACCAGCGAGCCTGCACGCCCGAAAGACCATGCCCTTGCTCTCTTCCTCACGCCGCACACTCGCGGCACTCGCAGCAGTTCTGTCCTTCGGCCTCCTGGCCGGATGCGCCGAGGATGCCCAACCGGCCGTGGACACCGCCTCATCCAGCACCGCCGACCCCACACCCACACGTGAGGCCCCGAAGCCGAGCGCCGACCCTTCGACATCGGCGACAAGCGATGACACCGACGAAGCCGGCGAAGAGGACGAAGGCCGCGCGGGCAGCGCGGTGACGGGGACCGCCTCGGTGATGTTGGACGAACTCACGGTCAAGGGCCGGGCACCGAAGACCGGCTACGACGGTGACCTGTTCAAATGGCGTGCGGACACCGACCACAACGGCTGCGACACCCGCAACGACGTACTCCGCCGCGACCTCACGACCATCACCCTCAAGGCCGGAACTCAAGGATGCATCGTGCTGGCCGGAACGCTCGACGACCCCTATGCCGGCGACACCTACGACTTCGACCGGGGCGTGAACGCCGTCGACATCGACCATGTCGTCGCCCGATCGGACGCCTGGCAGACCGGGGCTTTCAAATTCGACGCCGAGACGCTCAAGGAATTCGGCAACGACCCGCTCAACCTGCTCGCCGTCAGCTCAAGCCTCAACCGACAGAAAGGCGACGGCGACGCCGCGACCTGGCTGCCGCCGAACAAGAGCTTTCGCTGCGAATACGTCGCCCGACAGATCGCCGTGAAGCACAAATACGAGTTGTGGGTGGTCCCGGCCGAGAAGGCCGCCATGGAACGCGTGCTTGCGAAGTGCGACGACCAGCCCGCCTTCGCCGAGGATGTCGACTGGCCCGGCCCCGGTGACGGCGACAATGTCACCACGAAGGAAGAGACCCGCCCGGCGAAGCAGAAATCCTCGAGCCCGGGATCGTCGTCGAGCGGATCATCAGGTGGCTCATCGAACTCGTCGTCCTACTTCGAGAACTGCACGGCCGCCCGCGAAGCCGGTGCCGCACCCGTTCGCCGAGGCGACCCCGGATACGGGTCCCACCTCGACCGCGACGGCGACGGAATCGGCTGCGAATAGCGGAGGCGTCACGCTCACATTCGCATGGAACCGAAGCGCGGACAGGAAACGGTCGCGCTGCCGGCCGTCCGCCTCGGCGAGGGGTGGTGTGCACGAGGTCACAGTCGCTCGGTAATCTGAAGTCGAATACCGTCGCAGCTGCGCCTGCCGACGGCCGCCACGATCATCGACGATGAGGAGATTCCCATGTCCGGACTCGATACCGCCCTGACTCCGCTGCGCTTCCTCGAGCGCTCGCTCGAGGCACACCCGGACCGGGAGGCGATCGTCGACGGGCCCCGCCGCTTCACCTACCGGCAGATGGCTGAGACCGTCCAGAACCTCGCCGAAGGACTCGTCCGCCGTGGATTGAAGCCAGGGGATACGGTTGCGGTGCTCGCCCCTAACAGTGCCGAGGCGCTCATCGCCCACTACGCGGTCCCGTTGGCCGGCGGCGTGCTCGTCATGCTCAACACCCGACTGGCGCCGCCCGAGGTGGAGTACATCCTCGGCCACAGCGAAGTGAAGTTCTTCTTCGGCGATGCCGGACTCCTCCAGCCGGTCATCGATGCCGGAGCTGCGAACGCCGTCGACACGATCGTCGTCCACCCGGACGAGGACGGCACCCCAGGTGAGGTGGCCGCCGCGGATCTCAGCGTGGAAGCGTATGCCGACTGGACCGCCTCGGCGCCGGAATCACCCCGCGCCTACGAGGTCGAGGACGAAACGGCGACGATCACCGTCAATTACACCTCGGGCACGACGGGCCGGCCGAAGGGCGTCATGTACACCCACCGCGGGGCGTACCTGAACTCGCTCGGCGAGGTCATCACGCAGGACTTCCCGGCTCTGACCAAGTACCTGTGGACGCTGCCGATGTTCCACTGCAACGGCTGGTGCACGACCTGGGCGCTGACCGCGGTGTCGGGCACGCACGTGTGCATCCGAGCCGTGCGTGGACCAGAAGCCTGGCGGCTCATCGACGAGGAGAAGGTCACGCGGATGGCCGGTGCTCCCGTCGTGCTCAACACCATCGCCGGGGCCAAGGAGGCCCACGACCTGGATGGATCGCTGTCCATCACCACGGCCGGCGCCCCGCCGTCGCCGACGACGATCGCCCTGTTGGAGGGCCTCGGCATCGAGGTCATCCACGTCTACGGACTTACCGAATCCTACGGCCCGTACTCCTCGTGCGAACCGCAGCCCGGATGGACCGGCCTGCCGGTGGAGGAGCGCGCGAAGCTGAAGTCCCGCCAGGGGGTCGGCATGATCAGCGCCGAACGTATGCGCGTGGTCGAGCTGCGCGACGACGATGTGCTCACCGACGTGCCTCGCGATGGGGTGACGATGGGCGAGATCGTCATGCGCGGCAACAACGTCATGAAGGGCTACCTCAACGCGCCCGAAGCCACCGCCGAGGCGTTCCGCGGCGGCTGGTTCCACACGGGTGATCTTGCCGTGATGCACCCCGACGGGTATGTCCAGATCCTCGACCGTGCCAAGGACATCGTCATCTCCGGCGGAGAGAACATCTCCACGATCGAGGTCGAGCAGGCTCTCGTCGCCCACGAATCCGTCGCCGAGGCGGCCGTGGTCGGAATGCCCGACGAGAAGTGGGGACAGCGACCGTTGGCCTACGTCGTCCTTGCGCCCGGCAACGAGGCGACCGAAGCCGATCTCATCGCATTCGTCAAGACCCGAATCGCCTCCTATAAGGCTCCGGCCGGAGTCGAATTCGTCGACGAGCTGCCGACGACGTCGACCGGCAAGATCCGCAAGAACGCACTGCGGGAGATGGCTGGGAGCTGAGGTTCAGGCCGATTCGAGAGGGAAGACCAACAAGCTGCTCGTTGCCGTCGCGACGGTCTTGCCTGCTGCGTCAACGACCTCACCCTCGGCGAAGGTGACCCGGCGTCCCGGTTTGGTGACTCTGCCGGTGGCGACCAGAGGGCCGCTGTCGGCGGTCACGGGCCGCAGGTAGCTGACGTTGATGTCGATCGACGTGTAGCCCATACCTGCGGGCAGCAGCGAATGCGCGGCACATCCGAGGACCGAGTCGAGCAGGGTGCAGACCAGACCGCCGTGGACCACTCCGATCGGGTTGTAGTGGGACTCGTCGGGATGGCAGGTGAAAGTGACCTTTCCCCGCTCCACCTCGGTGAATTCCATTCCGATGTGTGCTCCGATGGGAGCGCCGGGAATCTCGCCGTCGGCGATCTTCTGGAGGAAGTCGAATCCGTCGAGGTGGGGAAGCTGCTTGAGACCGATGGCCGGATCGCCCCAGGTCACGGTCGTTTCGCGAAGTTTCGGCTCAGCCTCGGTGCTCATCTCAGTTGCTCCCTTCGGGCATGGGGACGTTCTGGAGGCGCAGCTGGCCGCGTGAGAGCTGCTTTCCGCTGACCGCATCCGTGATGATGATCTCCCAGAGCTGCTGAGTGCGTCCCTGGTGAAGAGCGTTGCCCTCGACATTGACGCGGGCTCCCGTGCTCGGGCGCAGGAAGTCGGTGGCGTTGTGGACGCCGACGGCGAACTCGCCGCGCTCAGCCACGGCGTATGAAGCGCCGATGCTGCCTGCGCTTTCGACGATGGTCGTGTACACGCCGCCGTGGATGACGCCCCATGGAGTGTGGTGATTCTCGTCGAGTTCGGCATATCCCCGCACCGAGGTGGCCGTCACCTCCTCGACGACGAAACCGGAAGCCGCGACGAATCGACTTGCCTTCTCCAGCGAGACATCGGGGGTCTGGGCGGCCTGCGCGTCATCAGTCATGTGTTCTCCTTCGATCTGACTTGTTATTATGAAGTTAGCCTAGGGCGTCGACGACGGTCAACCGAAGGAGGGGGACATGGAATGGCTCGAATACGACTCCGCTGCCTGCTCGATCCGACGCAGTCTTGATGTCATCGGACAGAAGTGGACGTTGCTCATCCTGCGGGATGCGTTCAACGGTGTGCGGCGATTCGATCAGCTGCGCGACCACCTCGGGGTCTCCGATCCGGTGCTCGCCGAACGTCTCCGCACACTCGTCGCGGCCGGTCTCCTCGAGCCCGCGACCTACAGTGAACCGGGTCGGCGAGCGCGAAAGGAATATCGACTCACTGACAAGGGCCGCGATCTCTATCCCGTGCTCATCGCGCTTCTCCAGTGGGGCGACAGGCATTGCTCAGGGCCGGACGGCCCTCCGGTAGACGTGACGCACCGCGACTGCTGCGAACCGGTCGAGGCGAAAGTCATGTGCGCGGCCGGCCACGAGCTCACCTCGCCGAGCGAGGGCCAGACAGCGCCCGGCCCCGGTGCAGAAGTGAGAGCGTAAGTCCTCCCGGCCCCGGCGCTCTGGCGAAGCCGTAGGCTGCTCACGCGTCGGTTCAGCAGCTCACGCGCTGTTTGGGCAGGTCACGCGAAGAGCGCGAGACCGAACACGACGAAGATGATGAGATGAGCGGCCCCCTGGACGGCGGTGACCTTCTTGGCGGCGAACCCGATGATGGAGACCAGGAGCGTGATCGCCAGCAGCGCGAGGTTGATCGGTGACTCGGCGAGTACGATCTGCTGATCGGTGAGCATACCGATGACCAATACCGTCGGTATCGTCAGTCCCACCGTGGAGACCTGTGCACCGTGGCAGAGGTTGCTCACTCGCTGGATCTCGCCATTCCAGGCCGCCCGCAGAGAGGTGAGGGTCTCGGGTAGGAACACGATCATCGCAATGACCACCCCGGATAGTGCCACCGGAGCGCCGAGGCGGCCCAGGCCGTCATCGAGCAACGTGGCCATGTCGTGGGAGAGCAGCACGATCGGCAGCACCGTGGCGACGAGGAGGACCAGTCGGAGGACGATCTCCACGCGGTGGGTCGAGAGGATCTCGACGATACTCTGGGGTTCGTCGTCAGCCGGGTCGGCCGCCTCGGGCCGGCGTGATTCGGACAGGTCGGCCGCCTCGGCGGGGGAGGACTGCCTCGTTTCGGCAGTCGATGAGGTGATCGCCTGCACGGCCTCGACGGGGGCCACCTCGGTGAATTCGTGGGCCTGCGGTCCCATCTGGCGGTAGAGGAAGAAGGCGTAGGAGCCGACGGTGACCACGATGATCGGGATCTCCTGCCAGATCTCGTATGCGCCATCGGGGGTGCCGATGAGGGCGGGCACGGCGAAGGCGAGGGCGGCGAAGACGACGATCATGACCAGGTAGTTCGAGACGCCGGTGCGGTTGTGGGTGAGCGCGCCGTGGCGCAGTCCGCCGACGAGCAGGCACAGGCCGATGACGGCGTTGAGGATGATCATCGACACCGCCATCACCGAATCGCGGGCGATCGTTGCGTGGTCGCCGGGGCCCAGCAGCACCGCGGCGATGAGGATGACCTCGATGAGGCAGATCGAGATCGTCAGCACGAGTGAGCCGTAGGGGTCGCCGAGGCGGTTCGCTAAGTGCTCGGCCTCGGTGACGACGCCGAAGGCGCAGATGAGGATGACCGCGATGATGACCACGAGTGCGGTCACGAGCAGCGGCAGGGGGACCGGTGAGGCTAGCAGAGAGCCCATGAACTGCAGGGCGATGAAGACGCCCCAGCCGAGGACGAGTCGCAGGATTGCGGTCGGCGTGACGATGGAGCGGAGGGCGGCGGTCATGAAAGGTCTTCCTGTCTCTGAGGCCGTCCTCATCGTGAGTCTCACTCAGCCGGGCCGTCCCGACTGGTTCCTTCCGCTTTCAGGTTATCCAGGCCCATCTAGCCCGGCAAATCCGGTGACCTGGGGCACCGGATGACCTGGGGCGCTATTGCGGGGAGTGCGCGCCGTCGGCCACATGGGGAGCGTGTTGGAGGGCGTGTGCCGTTCGCCGGCCGGGAATGGGACGCAGGGAGCCCAGAAGGAGCCCGAGCCCGCAGAGGGAGCCTCACACCGATGGCTGTTTCGGCACAGACTCTTCTGAAATGACCACTTTCCTCGCTGTGAAATTCAGAGCAGGGTGTACCGATTCGCTGGATCGGGCAACCGCTACGGCACGGTTTGAGTTGAGTGGCCCACGTTTGAAACAGTGCTGCTCGTCGTCAACCGTGCCGAAAGCGCTCGACGTTGCCGCTCACGGCTGTCGCACGTGGTCGACGAGCCCGCTCACCGGTGTCGCACGCGGTCGACGATCCCGCTCAGTGCTGATGTGTCGGAGCTGTTCCGCATCGCGTCGCGGTTGCTGAAAGGAATGCCCGACTGCAGACCCCGCCCGCCGCAGGTGATCGCTTCGCCGAGCAGGCTCAATCCGATGCTCAGCGTCATAGGACGAACGGCTTCTTCGGCGCCGATGAGCTGAGCTCCGAAATGCAGGCCCAGCCCTGCGAGCAGGCTGCATGCCCAGATGATCATCGTCTTCACCGTGTATTTCTGGTGGAGAGCCCCGTCTCGTTCGAAGAGGACCGTGGATGCTCCGCGCAGCATTCCGAAGCTGACACCGACCACCACCGAGGAGGTCAGGAAGGTGACGTTCGCCGGTGTCCAATGGCTGAATCCCCACAGTTCCTTGATGGCCAGTCCCAGCAGGATCAACGGTGGAATTGCGAGATCTTTGGCGTCGACGGGCTCTCCGCGGAAGCGTCGAACGATGACGACGACGATGACGGCTATGACTCCGAGGGCGATGAGGAGGGGTGACATGGGCGATCTCCTTTGATGTGTTAGCAGGCTCGTGCTAAAACGATAGCACGTTGTGGCAGAGGTGTGCTATAAAAGATCTATGCCGAAATTCGTCGACCCTGTTCAACGCCGAGAGCTCATCGCCGATGCGCTCTTCGCCATCGTCCTCAGGCAGGGACTCTCCATGGTTTCGCTGCGGACGATCTCCGATGAAACCGGCTTGGCCATCGGCTCCATCAGGCACTACTTCTCCGGCGCCGACGGGATCGTGCGTTTCGCGCTCGAAACCCTCGTCGAGCGTGTCGGGGCTCGGCTGGAAGCGCGACTGGCCGACATGCTCCCCAAACTCGATTCCGGGAACATCGATCACGATCAGGCCAAAGAGCTGACGGTCGACTTCCTCTCCGAACTGCTGCCGCTCGACGAGACACGGCGGCGGGAGTCAGTGGTGTGGCTGGCCTTCGAAGAGGAGGCGCGCACGACGCCGGAGCTTGCCGACGTCTTCGAAACGTCCGTGCGCGGCACCCGTGATCTCATGGCCCGAGTCGTTGAGAGTATGAGTGCCCGCGGGGTCCTGCACACGGGCCTCGACGCTCAAGCCGAAGCCGAGACGCTCGCTGCCCTCATCGATGGGTTGACCCTGCGTTCGGCGCTTCACCCCGAGGTCCTGGACCCCGAGCGTGCTCGCGAGCTTCTGGCTGCGCATCTCGAGCGTCTGCACGCCTGACCTTGGTCATGGGACGCTGCACGCAGAGTTCGCATATTCAGACGGTGGGCGAACTTCGCTCTTGAACGATCAGAACCCGTAGGCGGCGTCCCGCTCCTCCCGAATCGAGGCAAAAGTGCGGGTGAGCACGATCGTGTCCTCGACGAGACGGTCGAGGCGCTGGAGGACGTCGTGGCTGACGATCTCGCCGCGGTGCAGGTCGCTCTCGCCGACGAACACATACGGCTGGACGACCTGCGCCTTCATGTATGTCAGGATCGGCAGCAGGTGCTGGGCCGGAATGAGATAGTGCTTCGACGAACCGGCCGTGGCGATGACGCCGACGACCTTATCAAGGAAGGCGCTCGTCGGCAGCAGATCGAAGACGTTCTTCAGCGCCGCCGGAATCGAGGCCTGGAAGATCGGGGTGCCGATGATGATCGCATCGGCGTCCATGAGCTCCCGGGCCACTCGACCGGTATCACCGGTGTACTCGGTGAAGTTCCGACCGTCGGCGAAGACCATGTCCGCCGCGGCGAGATCGATGACGCTCACTTCGATAGTGGAGTCATAGGTGGTGACCGCCTCGGCGAGGTGATCGATCACGGTCCGGGTCTTCGTCCCGACGTTCGAGCCGGACAGCAGAATCATCTTCATCGGATGGCCTCCTCTGCGGTGTACTTCTTGACGGCGGGCAGGATCTCGGTGCCGATGATCTCGATCTGCTTCATCACGTCGGCATAGGCCATCCCGCCGAAGTCGACCTGTGCGAGATAGCGCTGATGACCGAAGACCTCATGCTGGTGGAGGATCTTCTCGATGATCTGCTGAGGGCTGCCGATGTTCGCGATGGACGCCGGGTGGACGCTCTGCGCGAAATGCTGCTTGGGCATGCCCTGCCCGTTCGTGCGCTTCATCCCCTCGTTGATGTGCGGATACATCGCCTGCAGCGCCTCTTGCGAGGTCTCCGCGGCATGGAAGAATCCCGCCGTGGCGATCGGCAATATGGCCGGATCGAATCCAGCATGCGCGGCCGCGCGACGGTAGGCATCGACGGTGCCCTTGAACACCGAGGTGGTCCCGCCGAGGTGGGCCATGACCATGGGGACCCCGGCTAGTCCCGCCTTCACCGCGCTCGCCGGTGCCCCGCCGACGGCGCGCCAGATGCGCAGCGCCTGCCCGGTGGGGCGGGGGAGGACCTCGGCGTCGTTGAGCGGAGCCCGGAACTGCCCGGACCAGGTCACCTGCTGTTCGCGGTTGATCTTGAGCAGCAGATCGAGCTTCTCCTCGTAGAGCTCTTCGTAGTCGCGCAGATCGTAGCCGAGGAGCTCGAACAGACCGACCCGCGAGGCGCGACCGGCGACGAGCTCGGCACGACCGCCGGAGATGAGATCGATCGTCGCGAAGTTCTCGAATACCCGGACCGGGTCCGAGGTCGACAGGATCGTCGAGGAGCTGCCGATGCGGATCGTATCCGTGGCTTGGGCGATGGCACCGAGGATGACGGCATGGGCCTGCGAGGCGAAGAACTCCTGATGGCTCTCGCCGAGGCTGAAGAAGTCGAGTCCGGCTGCTTCGGCGGCTTGGGCGTAGCCGATGAAATCGTGGATGCGCTGCCCCGCGTCGACGCGTGACCCGTCGTGCGGGTCAGGCAGATGGTCGCCGAGGCTGTAGATGCCGAACTGCAGTCCCTGGCCTTGGTCGAAACCGAATTCGTGCATATAGTTCGGCTGCTGTGACGGTAGGGATTCAGTCGTTTCGGAATGCTGCTGAGGGGTGGTGTGCAGCTGCGCGGACTCGCTCAAGGTGTCTCCTCGTGACGGTGACGAAAATGTCATTTGCCATGTCAACTGATACGGCCGCGGGATTATTCCCGCGGGTTCTCGCCGCGCTTCCGGCTGGTGTCGTAGAGCTTCTTCATCAGTGCGTGCAGCTGCACCTTCTCGTCCTCGCTCAAGGAACCGTCGAACAAAGACGCCTGCTGTTCCTGCTGCGAGGGAAACGCCCGTTCGAGGAGTTCGCGGCCCTTGGGTGTCAGCGAGATGTGTTTGGTCTTCCAGTCCTGTTCGCGAGAGATCAGGCCCTCGGACTCGAGTCGGGCGAGCATGCGGGAGATCCCGCCGCTGCTGACGGTCAGTCCTTCGGCGAGAGCGGACTGTGTGATCGGCTCGAAATTGCGGATATGGGCAAGGGCTTCGAACTGGGCGACGGTGAGCCCGAACTGCCGCAGGTGCTCATTGGAGAGCTGGTTGCTGTTCTGGACGAAGCGGGCCATGCGCAGCCAGATCAGCGTGCTCAGGCTCAGATCATCCACCGCTTCTCCTTCTGCTGATCGCGTAGCTGCCGCTGACGTCGTGATCGCCGCGAGCGGCCATCCCGACCTGCCCTCACATTACCTGCGGCGTGCGAGGGGTCGGAAATGGTCCGCGGCGAGGGTGGTGACGGCGTTGGGCAAGCCAAGTGCCTGGCGTTTGCTGTAGCTCAGGCGTCAGCGGCCACGGCGCGAGATGCGCTCGAGCGCTTACGTCCCTTGCCTGCCTTTCCTGCCTTGCCGGCGAAGAGGAGGCGGTCGACGCTCAGACGGCCAGGACCTGCAGCGGCAATCAGCAGAGCGCCTGCGGCCAGTGAGGCGACGAGCTCCCAGCCTCCCTGATCGACGAACGGGGTCGGGGTGAGGTGGACGATGATCAGGGCGCCGATGACGTTGGCTGCCAGCAGGAATCCGACGATGGGAGTGAGCGCACCGAGGATGAGCAGTGCTCCGCCGATGAGTTCGACGAAGGTCGCGACCGGGGCCGCGATATCGGCCATCGGCACTCCCATCTGAGCAAACGAATCGCTCGTTCCGGCGATGGTCCACTCGTTGAACTTCTGCCACCCGTGGGCGATGAAGATCGCGCCGAGGCCGATCCGGGCAATGAGAGTGATGATGTCGCGGGCAAAGGTCGGCAGTCCGGTCGTTGCGTACACGGTGATCTCCATGATTGGTTGAAATTGCAATCACACGGTATGTGCCGAACATGGCAATACGCTGGCAATCCCTTATCGCCAACGAGGCATTGCAGCGAGAGCAGCCCTCAACGATTCGTCCCTTGCGCTGCCGTCTCTTCCCCGCGACCCGGGGTCGTGCCGTCTCTGGTCATCCCCGACCGGAGTGGGACAATGGTGGCAGTAGCCGTGCCTCGTGGGTGAGCGCAGGGATCGCGAGCAGGCGCACGTACCAGATGTGCCGCTTACGGGTGCGATTGAAACTGATTGGGAAGAGGGCAGATAGGTGAGCGAAGAGAACAGCGAGCTCCTCGGGGCGGGACGCAAGGCTGCGGTCATCATTGCCTCCACCTCGGCGGCCAGGGGAGAGGCCGCGGACACGACGGGCCCCATCCTCGTCGATTGGCTGCGCGGCCGCGGTTATGAGACTCCCGAGGCTATCGTCGTCCGCGACGGCGAACCCGTCGGCGACGCACTCAAGCAACTCCTCGTCGACACTCCGGAAGCCGACCGTCCTCGCGTCATCGTCACGAGCGGCGGCACCGGGCTCGCTCCCGACGATCGCACTCCGGAGTTCACTGCCGAACTTCTCGAACGCCAGTCCCCGGGCCTCATCTATGCGATGTGGCGCAAGGGTCTCGAGTCGACATCCTCGGCGGTGATGAGCCGCGGAGTCGCGGGAGTGCGCGGACGCAGCTTCGTCATCAACTTCCCCGGTTCGAAGGGCGGGGTCAAGGACGGAATCACCGTCATCGACGACCTCCTTGAGCACATTCAGACCTCCGTCGAGGACACCACCGACCACGGCCCCCGGGTCTGAGAGAGGAACGGAGAATGCAGATGCGCAAGGCCGTGCGAGCCCGGGTCTATAAGTTCGACGCCACCGGTGAGATCTCGGCCGGTCCGGATTCCCTGGCAGGCGAGGAGCCGCTGGAGATCCAGCTCAACGGTGAGCAGTACACCGTGACCATGCGCACCCCCGGACACGACGTCGAACTCATCGCCGGTTATCTGCTCTCCGAGGCGGTCGTGACCTCGATGGACGATATCGAAGAGGTCAATTTCTCCGCCGGGCTCGCCCCCGATGGCAGCCGGAACTACAACGTCGCCCAAGTGCGTCTGGCTCCTGGGATCTGGAATCCAGAGACGGCTCCGGCCCGCAACGTCTACACCTCATCCTCGTGCGGGATCTGCGGAACCGCGGCCGCCGATGCGGTGACGAAGACCTCCGCGTTCCCGCTCATCCCCGCCGCTTTTCATGTCGAGGACCAGGGGGAGTACGAGTTCCCGCAGCTGCTCTCCGCCGCCCGGATCGGTGAGCTGCCCGATCGGCTGCGGCAGACGCAGGAGATCTTCGACAAGACCGGCGGAGTCCATGCTGCGGCGCTCTTCGCCGTCGGTGACGACCCGAACACAGAACCCGAACTGCTCGTCGGTCGCGAGGACGTCGGCCGGCACAATGCCGTCGACAAGGTCATCGGCTGGGCCATGGCCAACCGTGGCCTGCCGCTGCGATCGACCGTCCTGCAGGTGTCCGCGCGGGCATCGTTCGAACTCGTCCAGAAATGCGCGATGGCAGGCATCCCGATGATGTCGGCCGTCAGCGCCCCCTCGGCGATGGCTGTCGACTACGGCAAGGACGTCGGCGTGAGCGTTATCGGCTTCAACCGCAAGGGCAAGTTCAACGCGTACTCGTATCCAGAACGCGTGGCCTGAATTCCCCGAGGCGGCCCCGCCTTTCCGGTGCTAGATTCGCTGGCATGGACATCAATGACGATCCCACCGGCTTCACCTCCCGCCTGACCATCGCGCAGGCACACACCGAATGGGACGTGCAGACGGCCTTCCTTGATTCCTGCTCCTACGGTCCGCCGCCTCGGCGCGGATGGGATGCGCTGCAACGGTCCCTCGACGAGTGGCGGGTCGGCAGCATGCCCTGGCCGCGGTGGGCGGAATCGGTCGACACCAGCCGTGAACTCTTCGGCCGCCTCGTCGGCGTTGCTGCAGCTCAGGTGACCACTGGGGCCGCCGTATCCCAACTGCTCGCCCCGATCGCCGCCGCACTGCCCGACGGTGCGGAGGTCCTCATCCCCGACATCGAGTTCACCTCCGGGGTCTACCCGTTCGCCGTCCACGCCGACCGCGGGGTGCGGGTGCGCACCGCGCCGCTGAACACCCTCGCCGAGGCGGTCGACGAGTCCACGACGCTCGTGTCCTTCTCCGCCGCACAGTCTGCGACCGGCGAGGTCGCCGACATCCCGGCGGTCACCCGCGCCGCACACGAAGTCGGAGCGCTCACCGTCCTCGACGGCACTCAGGCAGCCGGATGGCTGCCGCTCAACGCCACCGACGTCGACTTCCTCGCCGTCGCCGCCTACAAGTGGCTGTGCGCCCCGCGCGGGACAGCGTTCCTCACGATGCCGTCGACGGTGACAGTCGCCGGCGAATCCCACCCAGAACGTGCGCAGTACTTCGACCGACTCAAGCCTCTGGAGGCAGGCTGGTTCGCAGCCGGGGGAGCAGCCAGCTACGGGATGCCGATGCATCTGGCCGACGGTGCCCGCGCCTTCGACATCTCACCGGCCTGGCACTCGTGGGTCGGTACGGCTCCAGCACTCGAACTGCTGCTCGACGTCGGCGTCGACCAGATCCACACCCACGACCTCGCTCTGGCCAATCGTTTCAGAACCGGGCTCGGCCTTGCAGAGTCGAATTCGGCGATCGTGTCGATCGACCTCGACATCGTTGACCGGTCCTGGCCTGGGGCCGTCGATCGACTCGACGCGGCCGGAGTCAGGTACTCGCAGGCCGGAGGGAATATGCGCTTCGGATTCCACCTCTTCAACGACGAGGCCGATGTCGATACAGCGCTCAACGCTGTGATGGACACGGCGACCGTCTGACAGGAGCGGGTGGCTACACCTGGCTCCCGGTCGCGCGGCGGGTCGCCTCGGCGGCGTGATCGAGGAAGCCGGCTATCGTCTCCAGGGTTGCGTCATCGAGCCCGGACAAGCCGCTGCTGAGCTCCTCACCCAAAGGTGCCAACTGCGAGAACAGCTCGGGCGGACGAGTCGGATCAACGCGGACGACGACGGTGCGCCGGTCGGTCTCCGAGCGCTCGCGGATCACCCAGCCCTGCTGCACGAGCCGATCGATGATGCCCGTCGTCGTCGCCGGAGGCAGCGCGAGCATCCGCGCGAGCTCACCGGTCGTCACAGCCTCGTGACGGTGGACGAGGTTGAAGCACTGCAGATCGATCGGACGCATCCCCAGTCGCGCACTGAGGTGCTGGCCGAAGATCGCCAGCTGGAGTTCGAGCTCCCGATAGCGGTCGAGGACGCGCCACATCGGGGAGTCGCCCGAGTTGATCTCGGGGACTTGGGGAACAGGATCGCTCATGTCCACATCCTTTCAGTCTTCGGCGGGGAAGAAGTGCGCCGCCATCGCCAGACCTACATTCAGTCCAGACCCGCAACCAGTCCAGACCCGCACGCAGCAAACTCTTTCGGTTTCAAGATATTTCGTTTATCGTAATAGTATGTCAGATGGTCTCGACGTCCGTGCCGCAGTCACCCGATCGATGCTCGGGTGGGGCGTCGTCGCGGGTCCCTTCTACATTGTGTTCGGCCTCATCCTTGCCCTGACCAGGGGCGGATTCGACCTGACCCGTCACTCGCTCAGTCTGCTCAGCCTCGGTGAGGGCGGCTGGCTCCAGATCCTCAACTTCGCCCCCACCGGCATCATGGTCATCGTCGCCGGGTGGGGACTGCTGCGCGCGCCCACCGACCGGTCACGCGGCACCGGCATCGCCGTCATCATCGCCGGCGCCGCGCTCGTGCTCGCCGGGGTATTCCGCCCCGATCCCGTTGCCGATTTCCCTCCCGGCGCCGAGGCGACCGCCACCACCGGTGGGATCCTGCACCTGGTCATGGGCGCCGCCCAGTTCATCGGCCTGACCGTTGCGGCACTCATCCTGGCCTGCACCTTCGCCCGTCGCGGCGAGCGCGGCCGCGCCGCACTGTCACGCATCCTCGGCGTCGTCGTGGTCGTCGCGTTCCTCGCCGGGGCCGCGCTGTCTGCCTCCCCGTTCGGCGTGGGTCTGCTGTGGCTGGCCGTCGTCGCCGGATTCGCCTGGCTGCTCGTCAGCTGCCTCTGGGTCTACCGGATCGTCCCGCACCCCGACCTGTCCCGGCGCTGATCCCCGAACCCTCAGCAATTCGGTAACACAGTCATAACGATCGATCGGACGTTTGCCAGGGGCGAGCAGGCGTCCGGCCCAGCCGGTCGCGGTAATACGGCTTTGTGAAAATTCTGAAACATTCAACAATTTCTTCATGTGGCAATTCGAGCCCGAACTCGCAGCCTAATCTTGCTGTCGGTGCCTGTCCGGTGTGACTGGAACGGGCGCGGCTGACAGACCCCGGCGCATTCCGACCGCACCTGGCGGAGATGCCGACAACGAGATGGAGTGACGATGACCTACACGCTGCAGGCCGTTGAGAACTCGGATGAGAAGGCCGGCCTGGTCCGGCGATTCCGCAACGGTGCCCTCATCGTCATCTTCGCCTCCGTACTGTGCGGGCTGCTGGCATGGAATGAACCGCACCCGGTGGCGGTCGCGCTCGCCGTCTTCGTCGGCGGTGCGGGCATCCTCGCCATTGACATCGCCCTGGCTTACCGATCTTCGGTGCGGCGCTCGAAAAGCTGAACCGCGGAGGAATCCGCGACAGACCTGCCCAAACCTGCAACCGTTCTGCCCCCCGTAGCGCTGTGCCACCGCGGTTGCATAACCGCTCCTGAGACACCGCAACACCCGTCGTCAGCCTCCGGCTAGCATGCTGACTTGAAGCATGCCGGCGACAGGAGGTGGACAATGGCCGACCAGGGCCAGCAACCGGATCAGAAGACACCTGGCATCGGTCTTCTCACCGTCCTCCTCGGCGCGGTCGCCGCCGGGCCCATCATGCTCTACGGCCTCAGCGCCACGAGCGATTCCATCATCGCCGAGCTCGGCATCTCCGAAGCCCACTTCGGCCTGCTCGCCACCACCTGCTTCGGCGCCGCCGCGATCGGCAACGCCACCCTCGGCCGTCTCGCCGACCGGCATACCGACCTTTCGCTCATGGCGTTCATCTTCGTCCTCGCAGCCGTCGCACTCGTGCTCGTGGCCGTGCCCGACGGATTCTGGATGCTGCTGCTTGCCGCCGCCCTGTCCGGCATCGCCCAATCCTTTCCCAACGGAGTGACCAACCGGATCCTCCTCGAACGCGTCCCCGACACCAAACGCATCGGCTGGGTCGGCATCAAGCAGTCCGGAGTCCAGGTCAGTCAGCTCGTCGCCAGCCTCGCCTTCCCCGTCCTCGCGCTCGGCATCGGCTGGCGCGGCGCGGCACTCACCGTCGCGATCATCCCGCTCGTCCTGCTCGCGATGACCTGGTATTCCCTGCGCACCACCCCGCTGTTGACCGCTCCGAAAACCTCAACCGACACCGCCAACGAGGCGGCCGACCACGACAACGCCCAGACCGGCACAACCGGCACCCCCGCCGAGGCGGCCCACACCGAACCCGAACCTGCCCCTACCCGTCCGGCCAAGCACCCCGGCATGGTGTGGGCCCTGGCGCTGTTCGGGCTCATCAACGGCATCGGCGTGCAGGCGACGAACGTGTACATACCGCTCTTCGCCGTGCGGGAGATGGGGTTCAACCTCGTCCTCGGCGGCGCCACGGCTGCACTGGCCGGCGTCATCGGCGTCATCGCCCGCGTCACCTGGGCCAGACGCATGGCCAAAGGCGCCTCGGGGCCGCGCCTGCTTTTGGTCCTCGCCCTCATCGCGCTGGCCGGGGCGGTGCTGTTCCTCATCGCCGACGTTGCCGGGTGGGCTCTGCTTGTCTGGGTCGCCGTGGCCTTCCACGGAATCTCGGCTCTCGGCGTCTCGGTCGTGCTCATGGCCGCACTCATGCGTGCGATCCCGGCATCCTCGATGGTCTCGGCCAGCGGCATGGTCACTGCCGGAATGTTCTTCGGCTTCGCCCTGGGACCGCTGCTCATGGGCGTCATCGTCGGCTCACCCGGCGGGTTCGTGCTCGGCTGGATCGCCGTCGGCATCACCTATGTGCTGTGCGTGATCCTCGCGCTCATCCTGATTCGTGTGAGCTCACGCCGCTGACGCAGGCCCCCGTCCACTGACCGCGGCGGCTGTCCCTCGCCCGAATCCTCGACCGCCTCGGCAGTTGTCAGACTCAGGACCTAGAATAGAACACATGTCTGAATATGATCCTCCGGCGTGGATGATCCGCTACCGGAACTACAAAACGCTGTGCTCCTATGTCTGCGGTGAGTTCATCCGCTTCTACCTCACCACCGGCTGCGATCAGATCAGGTATACGCATTCGCAGATCACCGAGGGGCTGCCGAACTATTCATGCCGGCTGGAATCCGACGACGGATCGGTTCTGCTGCTGCCGCTCGATGACTGGGTCGATCGTCTGGACGAGGTCATGCCGCTGGTGCGGACGTGGCTGGGCGAGCATTCGGATCTCAAAGGGTGCAAGCCGGAGAAGTCGCACTACCAGGGTGACCGCTATTGGTTCACCCGCTGGCAGGAGGCCAACCCGTGGTGACGGGCGACTCTGTGATGACGGTGGCCCGCAGTCGGGCGCCTTGGACATCCGGCGGGTGGGTCGCAGTAGAATCCGGACCATGCGCAAACGTGTGATCGTGATCGTCATCGCGGCCTTGGCGATACTGGGGCTGATCGCCACCATGCTGGGCGGCGTGCCTGCCTGAGTCGCTTTCCGGCCTGACATCGTCCGCCGTGCCGGCGACTCTGCAATGCTATGTTGAGCGGCATGGGAAGCAACGACGATCTCAACCCACAGAAGCCGGACGTGACGAGTCACAAGCCGATCGTGAAGACCTTTCACGACGACATCGGTGTGCTCAATCAGTTGCAGAAACTCGCGTCGGAAGGCGTGCCGAAGACGGCCCTGCACGTCTTCGCCCACGATGCGGAGAGCACCGACGAAGTGGTCGGCACCGGCGGAACCCTGGAAGGCCTCGGAGAGCTCGTGGCCGAGCGGTACAACGAACGAGGCGACGAACTCAGGAACCGCTTTCAGCGGTACGGCTTCGACTCCGATGAGATCGAGAAGTTCGAAGATGATCTCGACAACGGAGCGATTCTGCTTGTGATCGACGACCCCGATCTCCGTGCGGATTATAAAGGCAATCGCCGGGCACCGTAAGGGGGCTGGTCGCGGACGTCGACGTTTGGGACGGTGGA
Source organism: Brevibacterium sediminis (assembly GCF_024895295.1). Classification (NCBI taxonomy): domain Bacteria; kingdom Bacillati; phylum Actinomycetota; class Actinomycetes; order Micrococcales; family Brevibacteriaceae; genus Brevibacterium; species Brevibacterium sediminis. The sequence continues at coordinate 447,303 of NZ_JAHQRN010000003.1, forward strand.
GTCTCGGTTCGGCAGAGGTCGCGGAGCGGAGACGATTGCTGCTCCGCAGAGCACCTCGACGAACCTCGAGGAAAGGAGAAGCCGTGACCGCGAAATTCAATACCACGAACCCGGCGACCGGAGAGGTCCTCAAGGAATTTCCCACAGCCAGCGACGACGAGATCTCCGCCGTCATCGACGCCTCCGACGCGGCCTTCCAGACATGGCGGACGACCGATGTCCGGGAACGTTCTGCACCGCTCGCCCGAGCGGCGGATCTCATGGGCGAGCGCAAGTGGGACCTCGCTGAGCTCCTCACACTCGAAATGGGCAAACTGCGCGCTGAGGCCGAAGCAGAGGTCGAACTGGCAGCGCGGATTCTGCGCTACTACGCCGAAGAGGGACCCCTGCTGCTCTCTGACGAGGTGCTCGCACCGTCCAGTGGAGGCAGCGCGGTGATGAAGTTCGAACCCATCGGTCCGATCCTCGGTGTCATGCCGTGGAACTTCCCCTACTACCAGGTGGTCCGCCTGACTGCACCCAACCTCGTGGCGGGCAACACCATCATCCTCAAGCACGCTTCGAACTGTCCGCAGTCGGCTCTGGCCTTCGAACAGGTCATGAACGATGCGCAGCTGCCGTCCGACTGCTATCGCAACGTCTTCGCCGACAATGATCAGATCCAGACGATCATCGCGGACGAGAGAGTTCGCGGTGCCTCGCTGACCGGTTCCGAAGGCGCTGGTGCAGCCGTGGCGAGCGGTGCGGGGAACAATCTGAAGAAGTCCATCCTCGAACTCGGCGGCAGTGATCCGTTCATCGTCCTCGACTCCGCGGATCTGGACGCGACCGTCACCGCCGCCGTGAAAGGGCGGATGACGAACTCCGGCCAGAGCTGCATCGCCTCCAAGCGCCTCATCGTGGTCGACGATCTCTACGACGAGTTCGTGGATCTGTTGACGGCGAAGATGTCGCAGTTCGTCGCCGGCGACCCAGCAGACTCCGTCACCACGATGGCGCCTCTGTCCTCCGAACAGGCCGCCCGAGACCTCATGGAGCAGGTCCAGGACGCCATCGACCACGGGGCCCATGTGCACACCGGCGGGCACCGAGTCGATCGACCGGGTGCCTTCGTCGAACCCACGGTGCTGACCGGGGTGACCGAACAGATGCGCGCCTACTCGGAGGAGCTGTTCGGACCCGTCGCGGTCGTCTACTCGGTCGCAGACGAGGATGAAGCCGTCGCACTCGCCAATGACTCGTCCTTCGGACTCGGCGGCACGGTTGTCAGCGACGACATCGAGAAGGCCCAACGCGTCGCTGACCGCATCGACACCGGAATGGTGTGGATCAACCAGGCCACCTGGACCGAACCCGACCTGCCCTTCGGAGGCACGAAGCGCTCCGGCGTCGGGCGGGAGCTCGGTGCAGAGGGCGTTCGCGAGTTCGTCAACAAGAAGCTCATCCGTACGCCCTGACACAGCAGACCGACTGTCGTCCGAGATACCGGAAGGAGACAGATGGATCTCAACATCCGCGACCGCAAGGCACTGGTGACGGGGGCGAGTTCGGGCATCGGGCTGGAGACGGCCCGTCAGCTCCTCGCCGAAGGAGCCGTCGTCGTGATGACCGGGCCCGAGCCCGACGAACTCAAAGCCGCAGTCGACGAACTCGCCGAGTTCAAGGAGCGCATCTACGCCCACGACGCCGATATCGCCGATGACGATTCAGTCGACGAACTCGCCGCGTCCGTCGCCGCCGACGTCGGCGACCTCGACATCCTCGTCAATGTCGCCGGCATCCACGGGGCCGGCGGGCTGTTCCACGAGATCAGCCAGGAGGGCTGGGACCGAACCATCGACGTCGACCTCATGGGACCGGTCCGTGTCACTCGGGCGTTCCTTCCGGGGCTGCGCCGAGGCGGCTGGGGCCGTATCGTGTTCGTGTCCTCTGAAGACGCGGTGCAGCCCTATGACGACGAGCTGCCGTACTGTGCGGCCAAGGCCGGCATGCTCTCCTTGGCCAAGGGACTCTCGCGCACCTACGCCTCCGAAGGACTGCTGGTCAACACCGTCTCTCCGGCGTTCATCGCGACCCCGATGACCGACGAGATGATGAATGAGCGAGCCCAGCAGAAGGGAACGAGCTTCGATGAGGCCATCGCCTCGTTCCTGCGCGAGGAGCGTCCGTTCATGGAACTCGGTCGTCGCGGCCGACCGGAGGAGGTGGCCAAGGTCATCGCATTCCTCTGCTCGGACGCCGCGAGCTTCGTCAACGGTTCGAACTATCGCGTGGACGCTGGATCGGTGGCCACGATCTAGTGCGCCAGAGCGTCCCGAACACCGAATACAGGCACAGCAGAGACGACAGGAAGAGGAGCATCCGACATGGCTGAGTTCCGATATGTGATCATCGGCGGCGGCATGGCCGCTGACTCCGCGGCCCAGGGGATACGGGAGATCGACGAGGAGGGTTCGATCGCCATCATCAGCGATGACGTCGACGAGCCCTATACGCGTCCCGCGCTGAGCAAGCGACTGTGGACCGACGAGAGTTTCGACGAGAGCGACAACTACTTCGACACCGCCGAGGCGACCGGAGCCCGGATCAGCCTCCGCACGGAGGCGACCGCAGTCGACGTCGAAGCGAAATCCGTGAGGACGACCCTCGGGGACTTCACCTATGACAAGCTGCTCTTCGTCACCGGCGGGAGACCGAAGGGCATCGATCTGGACGAAGGTGAGCGGGTCATCTGCTTTCGCGAGTTCAACGATTACCGCCGTCTGCGGGATCTGTCGGGCCAGAACCTGAGCATCGCAGTCATCGGCGGCGGTTTCATCGGCACCGAACTCGCCGCCGCCCTGGTGCAGAATAAGACCCGAACGACTCTGATCTTCGACGACGACACCCTCGGCGGCTCCATCTTCCCGCCGGACCTCGCCAAGCAGTTCCACGAACTCTATCGCAGCCACGGAGTGACTCTCGTGCCGGGCACGAAGGCCTCGGGTGGGCACGTCGACGGCGATCGAGTGGTGCTCGACTGCGACGGCGAGTCCCATGAGTTCGATGCAGTGGTCGTCGGCCTCGGCATCGAACCTGCGACCCAGCTCGCAGAGGAGGCGGGATTGGACACGGACGACGGGATCATCGTCGACGAATCGCTGCGGACCTCAAAGCCGGACGTCTTCGCAGCCGGAGACGTTGCTCGCTATCCCGACAGGATCCTCGGACGACAGCGTGTCGAACACGTTGACAACGCCACCCAGATGGGCAGGGCCGTCGGTCGGATCATGGCCGGCGCGGACGAGTCCTACACCCATACGCCGTATTTCTACACGAACGTCTTCGACTTCGGGTACCAGGCTGTCGGAGAGCTCGATCCGACGCTGCGCACCGTCGAAGACTGGAAGAAGCCCCATACGGATGGAGTGGTGTACTACCTCGGCGCGGACGGACGCGTCCGGGGAGTCCTCATGGTGAATATGGAGGATCGTCTCGACGCTGCGCGGGAGATCCTCGCCGAAGACTGGGACCACACACCGGGTGACCTCGTGACCAGGATCTCGTGAACTGAGTCTCCGGGAAGAACCTCTCAACGCCCCGCGACGCTGAGCCGTGTTCGCGCCTGCCCGCGATCTTTCGACTCAGCGCCACCGTGCGCTGCGGGCGCAGAGTACTCTCCTTCAGGCCTTCGCACCATGCCTTGTCGGCCCGGCGGAGTGTGCTTAGACTGCCTGGCAATCGAGTGGCGTCGTCCAGGAGGTGTCTGATGAGTGAGAACGTCGAGCTCGGAACGATCAAGACGGATGTGCCGGCCCGGTTGGACCGGCTGCCTTGGGCGCGATTCCACTGGATGGTCGTCGTCGGGCTCGGCAGTGTGTGGATCCTCGATGGTCTCGAGGTCACGATGGTCGGCAACGTCGCGGCTCGGATGACCGAAGAGGGCAGCGGCATCGACATGACTGCGGGGCAGATCGGCACCGCCGGTGCCATCTACGTCCTCGGCGCCTGCGTCGGTGCGATCGTCTTCGGCCAGCTCACGGACCGATTCGGCCGACGCAAGCTCTTCCTCATCACTCTCGTGCTCTATCTCGTCGCCACCGTCGCCACGGCGTTCTCGTTCTCCGCCTGGTACTTCTTCCTCGTCCGCTTTCTCACCGGTGCCGGCATCGGCGGGGAATACGCGGCCGTGAACTCGGCCATCGACGAACTCATCCCCGCCCGCGTCCGGGGCCGCATCGATCTCATCATCAACGGCTCCTACTGGCTCGGCGCCGCCGGTGGGGCGGCGACGACGCTGCTCTTCCTCAACACCGATATCCTGCCGAAGATGATCGGCTGGCGCCTGGCCTTCGCCGTCGGCATGCTGCTGGCGATCTTCGTGTTCGTCGTGCGCAAGAACGTTCCGGAGAGTCCGAGGTGGCTGTTCATCCACGGTCGGAACGATGAGGCCGAACGTATCGTCGGCGAGATCGAAGACGGCATCGAGGCGGAGACCTCACAGACTCTGCCGCCGCCGAAGAAGACCATCACCGTCCGGCAGCGGAAGACGATCTCGTTCGTCGAGATCATGAAGGTCGCTTTCACGATCTATCCCAAACGCGCGATCCTCTGCCTCGTCCTCTTCGTCGGTCAGGCGTTCCTCTACAACGGCATCACCTTCAACCTCGGCACGATCTTCAGTGGTTTCTATGGAGTCGCCGCAGCCTCGGTGCCGATCTTCATCATTCTGTGGTCGCTGAGCAACTTCGCCGGCCCCGTCGTCCTCGGCAGGTTCTTCGACACGATCGGTCGGAAGCCGATGATCTCGTTCAGCTACCTCGGATCGGCGGTCGTCGCGGTCGTCCTCGCCTTCGTCTTCAATGGTGAAGTCGGCGGCGAATGGCTCTTCCTCCTGATCCTCGTCGTCTGCTTCTTCCTCGCCTCGTCCGGGGCCAGTGCGGCCTATCTCACCGTCAGCGAGATCTTCCCGATGGAGACGCGGGCACTGGCCATCGCGTTCTTCTATGCCGTCGGCACGGCCGCCGGAGGCATCGCCGGGCCGCTGCTCTTCGGCGGCATGATCGAATCCGGGGATCGTTCCCAGGTGGCCTGGGCGTTCTGCATCGGGGCGGCGGTCATGGCGCTCGGCGGGGTGGCCGAGCTGCTCTTCGGAGTCAAAGCGGAAGGTGCCGATCTCGAAGACATCGCTCGCCCGCTGACAGCCGAGGACGCCGAATCCGCCGCCGCGCGGGACAGCCGCGAGCAGAGCGAGGGCACTGCGCAGAGCGAGCGCACTGAGCAGACCGGGCCCGCTGGACCACGCGAGACTGCGGCGAGGCCCGATGCGGATTCCCGGTCCAGCCGTCTGCGTCCCGGTCCGGGCTCGGCCGGCGTCTACGCGCCTTGGCCCTCGGTGTCCTCCCGCGAGGTTCCTCCCGAGGTCTCGGCCAACGAGGTCAATGGGATCATCGAGTTCGTCCGCGACATGGAACCTGTCGGGGAAGTGGAACTCTACCGGGCGATCGGGGCTCGTCGGTGGGGCCCGGGGCGGTTCCGCGCGGCCGTGCGCGAAGCGATCAGGCGGGGCGCCGTCCATCGCAATCGCCGCGGCAGACTGGAATTCCGCGGCGACGATTCATAGTCCGGGTTCGCCGGTGAGCGGCGCCCGCGGCGGCGGGGGAAGCATATCGATGAGTTCGTTGACGGCTTTGGCCAGAATGTCGTGCTGGTACGGGGACATGAAGTACGCCTCATGGATGTAGGCGTCGAGTTCGCAGTCGCTGAGGTCACCGCCGAGGCTGACATAGTGCAGCCACATCCCGGTGACCGATATGTTCCAGAATTCGACGGCCTCTGCGAGTTCTCTGCGTCTCTTGATCGCTCGTTCGTCGGAGAACGAGGAATCGGGCTGAGTGTCGATGCGGCTCGGGTTCTGATCGTCCATGGTCCTGATGATTCGCCTCGTGATGTTCGCAGCAGGAGGGGTCTGCCGGCTGTTCCAGCGATCCGATGCTCAGAGGACCGCGCTCGTGTGTGTCCATGTGCCTCGAATCTCCCAGCAGTGTACGTTCTGCTTCCCGAGCAGGGCTAGAGGCGGACAGCGCTCCGCCTGCCTCTTCTGAATCGCCGTCGATGGTCTCCGCGGTCGACTCTACGCAGGTATTTCCGTGAGGCCCCGTCGCCTCTGTCGCATTCCCTGAGCCTCCAATAGCGTGGGCGAACCTGGAACCGAGGACCGGCGAAGAGAGGTGGCCATGAGCGAATTCGGCATCGAGGAGGAGTTCTTCCTCATCGATCGGCAGTCTCTTCTGCCTGTTCGATCATCGAGCAGCGTGCAGGCGATCCACGATGTGATCGGAGCGAACAGGGCGTCGGGGTGTACGGAATGGCTGCCATGCCAGATCGAACATTCCTCGCCCGTGTTCACGAGATCGGCGGAGGCCTTCGAATCGCTGCTCGGCTTTCGGCATGATCTGGCGAAGGCCGCGGCGCCGCACGGGATCTTCGCCGTTGGGCTGGGGACTGCTCCCCGTATTCCCGCAGGATCGGCAGAAGTCAGCGAAGGTGACCGCTACCGGCTCTTCGCCGACCTGGCGCCGGGAATCGCCGCCGAACAGTACATCAACGGCATGCATGTCCATGTGGGAGTCCCCGACCGTCGAGCAGGGGTGAAGGCGCTCAACGGCATGCGACGCTGGCTGCCCGTGCTCACAGCCCTGAGCGCGAACTCTCCGCTGTGGCGAGGAGCCGACACCGGCTTCGCAAGTTGGCGTTCGGTCCACTACCGGCAATGGGTCGTCTACGGCATTCCTCCCCATTTCGCCGACCTCGAGGACTACGAGAACCAGGTGGCGGATCTCCTCCGCACCGAGGTGGTGCTCGACGAGGCGACACTGGGGTGGTTGGCACGACTGTCGCCGGGACACGAGACCGTCGAGATCCGCACCTGCGACGTGCAGCTCGACGCCGGAACAGCGCTGACCCTCGCGTTGCTCATCCGTGCCCTGGTCCACGTCGAGATGGAAGATCCCCGACCATGCACGGTGCCGACGCAGCTGTTGGACGCCGCTCACTGGCAGTCCGCTCGACTCGGACTGACCGGCAGTCTGATGGACGCGGAGACACGGTCCGACATGTCCGCAAAGCACGCCGTGAGAACGGTCTATGACCGTGCCCTGCCTGTCCTGCAGCGGACCAGTGACGCCGAGGTCGTGCGCTCCGGACTTTCTCTCCTGCTCAGCCGGGGCACGGGATCCGAATGCCAACGTCGTGTCCTGGTCGGTGGGGGACTGTCTGGTCTGATGAGCTGCGCCGAGCGGCGACTCACTGATCGGTCACGGAGCAGCCCGAAGCAGAGTGTTGCCGCGTTCCCGGGCGATCCTGACCCCCCTTGACGGATCGGGGGTCGTCGAACAGACGATGGAAAAAGGGCAGATTGCTCTCGGCTTCACTATCAAGCCCGCAGATGCGAACCGGAATCTGCGACAGCGTCGGACGACAGGCGGCGAAGAGTTCCGCCTCCCGTCGACGCACCACATCCTTCGAACCACATCATTCCGCAGCGGACCCGCATCCCCTGACCAGCAGAATCAGCAACGGACCGCTGCACCCCAAATTTCGAACCGTGCGCCACGCACACGAGCGGAGGTTACCGTGAACAACAAGATGAAACTCACCGGCCTGATACTGGCGGGCTACGTGCTCGGCAGGACCAAGAAGCTCGGCCTCGCACTGACGATCGCTTCGACGGTCGCCGGAACGACAGCGGCGAAGAACCGCGACCAGCTCCTGGGTGGGCTGAAGGACTTCGCCGAGTCCTCTCCCGAGCTCAAGATCCTGCAGGAGAAGATCACCGGCCGTCTGGCCGAATCCGGCAAGAGCGCGGTCAGAGCCGTGGCAGCCAAAGGAGTCGACCAGCTCAGCGTCAAGCTCCAGGATCAGACCGAGAAGATGAAGTCGACCCTCGACGACGCCGCCGACTCGATCGACCCCAATGTCGATGACAGCGAGGGCGCGGACGACGAAGAGGAAGCACCCGAGGCAGAGGACGAGAACGCTCCCGAGAACTCGGAGGAGTCTGAAGTCGACGAGGCGGAGCCGACCGACGATGAGCAGGAGGCCGACGAAGAGCCGCAGGCAGAGGAGGAAACTCCGAAGAAGCCGGCAGCCAAGCGGCCCTCGACAGCGAAGCGCTCTGCGAAGGGAACGCGTTCGTCGAAGTCCTCGACCACTTCGCGCGGTTCGCGCACGAAGTCGGGCTCCAAGCGCTCGACGACTGCGAAGAAGACATCGACCCGCGCCGCGGCCAAGCCCGAGGAGGCCGAAGATGAGTGATGATTCGATCTTCAGCGGCCTGAAGCAGCAGGCCGGAGACTATGCCAAGACCTTCGGCCGCAAAGCCATGAACACCGTGGGCGACAAGGTCGAGAAGTTCGCGGACAAGCTCGACGGCGTCGGCGATTCGGCGGGCCCGGCTACTCAGGCCGGGGCCGAAGAGATCGCCGAGGGCAAATCGCCTGCGAAAGCCGCGGTCTCGGCGGCGGCGACCGGTGTCAAGGACAAGATCAAGGGGGTTTTCGGAGGCGGCTCAGGAGGATCCGGCGGTTCCGGGGCGGGTGACTTCAAATTCTCGAACATCGTCGAGACCGCCGAGGTCGGAGTTCCGCTGAGCGTGGCCTATAACGCATTCACGATGTTCGAGGACTGGCCCGACTTCATGAAGAAGGTTGAGAACGTCGAACGCACCGACGACGTCACCCTCAGCATCAAAGGGCAGGCCGTGTGGTCGCATCGGACGTGGGAAGCCACGATCACCGAGCAGGTTCCCGACTCCCACATCGTCTGGGAATCGACGGGCGAGAAGGGCTACATCAGCGGCAGCATCTCCTTCCACGAGGTCGCGCCCAGACTGACCCGGATCATTGCGGTAGGCGAATACCACAAGCAGGGCTTCATGGAAGGCGTCGGTGCACTGTGGTTCACCGTTCCCCGCCGTTTCCGCCTCGAACTGAAGTTCTTCGTCCACCACGTGATGAGGCAGATCATGCTCGACCCCGACAGCGTCGAAGGATGGCGCGGAGAGATCCGCGACGGGGAACTCGTCACCTCCCACGAGGACGGCCTCGAACAGGACCAGGCCCAATCCGAAGACAGCGAGGACGAGCCGGCCGAGGATCAGGTCGTGGACGACGACTCCAGCGTGGATGAGGACGAACCCGACGAATCCGAGGCGGCGGAGACCGATGTCGAGCCCGCCGAGGGCGAAGCCGAAGAGGAGTACGAGGAGGACCCGGCAGAGGACTACGAGGACGAGAAACCGGCCGAGGCAGACGACGCGGAGCCCGCCGAGGACTTCGAAGAGGAGCCGGAGCCCACCGAGTCCGAGGAGCCCGTGGAATACGACGAATCCGAAGAACCCACCGAAGACGATGAGGGACGCAGCTGAGCGCCCTCCGATTGGGAAGCAGGCAAGGACAATGAGCACCAGCACAATTGAACGTTCACGCGGCAGCTACGTCGACCGTCCGTCATCGAGTTCGCTCGCGGACGTCATCGAGATCATCCTCGACAAGGGCCTGGTCATCGATGCGTACGTGCGCGTCTCACTGGTGGGGATCGAGGTCCTCACGATCGACGCGCGCATCGTCATCGCCAGTGTGGACACCTATCTGCGCTTCGCCGAGGCGACGAACCGCCTCGATCTGACCCAGCAGGGCGGTCGCGATCTGCCGGAGATGATGGGCGGAATGATGGAGAACGGCTCCAAGGGCAAGACCCAGGGAGCTGTGGAAGGCATCAAGGATGCCCTCACCTCGGATGATTCCGACGACGACTCCGGTGAGAGTTCGAATCAGGAGAAGTCGCGTCGCCGGACCAAACGCCCGGCGCGCAGCTCCTCGGGGTCCGAATGAGCGAAGAAGGCGCACCTTTGACCGATCGGTATCTGTACGGGATCGTACGCGCGGGCGCGAAGTTGCCGACCGGGCCCGACGGAGTCCAGGGCAATGCCCTCGCTCTCGTCGAGTCCGGGGCAGTTGCGGCCGTGGTCACGGAACTCGCGGACAGTGGGATGCTGGGCACTCCCGAAGCTCTGCAGAACCACAGCGTCGTCCTCGACGAGCTGGCCGAGAACCAACCGGTGCTGCCGCTTGCATTCGGAACCGTCGTCCCCGGAGGGACCGAAATCGCCGAGGAGGTTCTCGCTCCGCAGGCGGAGGCCTTCGCCGAGGCGCTCGAACAGCTGTCCGGATGCACGCAGTACACCCTGAGGATCACCTTCGACCGCGACGCGATACTGCGGGAGATCGTCAGCGGCAACCCGGAGGTGGCCGAGCTGAGGGAGAGGATCAGCGGCACGAGCGAAGACGAGACGAGGAACGAACGCATCCGGCTCGGAGAGATCGTCGTCACGACGATGGAGAGCTGGAGAAGGACCGAAGCTCCTCCGATCCTCGAGCAGATCCGATCCGCGACCGTCGAGACGGCGACGCGAGAAGTCGGCCAGGCCGAGGACGTCGCCGAGGTGGCCGTGCTTGTCCGCAGGGACGCCCTCGACGAGTTCGACTCCGTCATCGAAGGCCTCGCCGAGGCGAACCGGGAACGGATGAGGTTCCGCCTCGTGGGACCGCAGGCGCCCTATGACTTCGTCCCCGAGATGTAGGTGAGGACATGGGACTCCTGTCAGCAGTGTTCGGTGCCCCCTTGGCACCGCTCAAGGGAACTGTCTGGGTCGCTGAGCAGGTCAGAGGAGAAGCCGAGAAGCGCTATTTCGATCCCGGTGCTATCCGGCGCCAGCTGGAAGAGGTCGCCGAGGCCCGTGAGCGCGGATCGATCAGTGATGACGAAGCCGATGCCCTCGAGCGTGAGCTCGTCGGGCGACTGCTCGAGGGCCGTCGGCGCAGAACCGAGGAGGACTGATGAGCGAAGAGTCGGAAGCGAACGAAGAGTCGAGAGCAGAGAGCAGCTCTGCAGACGATGGAGGCGCGACCACGAAGCGCGCCCGGAAGCCGGCTGAGAAGGAGCGCACGACAGAGGGGACGTCCCGCCGGTCGTCCGGATCGGTGTCGGCCTCACACGAGAGACCGACGTCCCGGGAGAAGGCGGCGTCGACATCGCGTTCGAAGAGCGGGTCTCACAGCGCCACCGGTCAGAGGATATCTGCGGTGAAAGCAGCGAAGAAGGCGATCGAGCAATTCAGCACGCTGACGGGCAGGCCTCCGGAATCCGTCGTCGGCACGAGGTGGCACGACGACCACTGGTCTGTGCGTCTGGAAGTCGTCGAATCACGACGCATCCCCGACAGCGCGGATCTGCTGGCCGAGTATCAGGTCGAGCTCGACGGAGCCGGAGAACTCATGGCCTATGACAGAAAGGATCGCTACGTCCGCGGGCGTCCGAGCGAGTGATCGGGAGGCGAAATGAGCATCATGAATCAGCCGAACGAGGCGATGCAGCCGCAGCGCAGCCAGGAGGGCACGCTGCTCCACGTCGTGGAGACGCTGCTGGACAAGGGCCTGGTCCTCAACGCGGACATCATGGTCTCGGTGGCCGGGGTCGAGCTTCTGGGAATTCGGATCAGGGCCGCCCTCGCTTCTTTCGAAACGGCGGCGCGCTACGGTTTGGACTTCCCGGCAGGCACGGACCGCGACACCGTCGCGTGGAAGGAAGCAGCCGAGCAGAAGGACACCTGCCCCGAGTGCGGGAAGCGATCCGCACTCGCGCAGCTGATGAACGACTACTGTCCGTGGTGCGGGTGGCAGAGCGCGCGGTCGAAGCGGATCGAGGCCGGAGAACCGGCCGAGCTGAACTCCGCGGACGACGCTGACACCTCCGCGGAGCAAGCCGCCGGCTCATCCGCCGACTCGGGCACTCCCGCCGCCGGCTCTTCCGGCGACGATCGCTGAGACGACCATGGCATCACAGCCGACCCTGCAGCCCACCCGAGACCCGCGGGCGACCCTGCCCGATCTCCTCGAGGTCCTCCTCAACAAAGGCGTCCATCTCGACCTCGATCTCATCATCTCGGTCGCTGACATCCCGCTCGTCGGTGTCAACCTGCGCGCGACGATCGCCGGTATCGAGACCATGCTCGAATACGGGATGATGCGTCAGTGGGACAGCGACACCCGAGCATGGGTGCAGAAAGCGGTCCGCAGACATCTGCCTCTCGCCGCCGACGAGGAGATCCTCGCGAAGATGGCCGGCGGACACTATCAAGACAACTTCTATCGGACCTGGCGGCCCGGCAGCGCCTATCTCACCTCGCAGCGTCTGATCATCCACCGGCGGGATCCGGCTGAGACTCTGTGGCAGGCGCGCCTGAACTCGATCGCCTCCGTCTCCGCGCTGCGCGAAGCCTCCATCGGAGGTGAGGAACGCACCCGCATCCACGTCCGCCTCGACGACGGCAGCGAGACCACCTTGTCGGCGCTCGAGCCGGATCGTCTCATCTCTCTGGTCCAGGCCCAGCTCGACGGGGCCGAGGGCTCCTCAGCCTCGGGACCGGAGGCGAGAACGACCGCGGACCGCCCCCTGCGAGAGGGGAGGATGTGGTTCCTCGAGGAGCTGTCGTCCGGGAGCACGTGGCGCGGGGGACGGGGTTCGCTGTCGAACACGGAACTGACCTGGAGCTCGCCGATGGATGGGCGCGCACGGGTGAGGCTCTCGCCCGAGCAGCTGCAGGACTCTCGCCGGGAGGAGCGCAGCAACCCCACTGACGAGAGGGAGGTCCTCATCCTCGACACCGGCGACTCGATCATCACCCTGGCCGCAGACGATGCGGGCGCATGGTCCGCCGCACTCGACGACTGGCGGACCGCGCCGCTGGAGAGCGGACCCGCATCACCCGGGGGCACCGTGCCATCTGGCCGCAGACACGACGAACACGCCGGAGAAGGAGACGCATCATGGCGCTGAACGTCGACGAAGAGAGCCTCAAACACGGGGTGCTCACCCTCGTCGTCACCCTCGTCGAGGTGATCCAAGAGGCGCTCGAGACCCAAGCCGTGCGTCGGATGGAAGGCGGGGACCTCACCGAGGACGAGCAGAACCGCCTCGGCGAGGCCCTCCTCGAACTCGATGAGGCCATGGACCAGATCAAGGACCAGCACGGTATCACCGGATCTGTCGAGGATCTGCATCGCGGCCTCGATGACGTCGTCGACGAGGTCGTCGACAAACTCATCAATCCGGCCAGATGGGCCGAGGAGAACGGAAAGGGCATCGAATGAGTGACGGGACAGAGATGCTCTATGTCTACGTCATCGTCCCCGGCGGCGACTTCACACCCGCCGGCACGGGAATCGATGGGTCCGCCCTGCACATGGTCGGCCGCGACGCGGGACCGAAGGCCGTGGTGCACCGGCACACCGGAGGCCCCTACGACGGACCCGACGAGGATGTGCGCCGGTGGGTGCTCGAGCACAGCGAGGTCATCGACGATGTCTGGCAGACCGCAGCCGCCGTCCTCCCGGTCTCATTCAACGTCATCGTCCGTTCGGACCCCGACACCGAGGCGACCGCCGCCGAGCAGCTCGAAAGCTGGCTCGACGATTCCGCAGCTGCGCTTTCGCAGCGTTTGGTTGAACTGCGCGGCACGTGCGAGGTGCATGTCGAACTCACCCTCGACAAAGACCGCCTCGATGACGTCCACGCAGAGGTCGCCGACATGAAGGCGGAGATGGAGAGCCGTCCCGCGGGTGTGCGCAGGCTGCTCGAGAAGCGTCTGGAGAAGACCGAGAGGGACCTGGTCGATCGAACAGCCGATCAGATCTATCCGGAGGTGAGAGGCAGGATCGCCTCCCACTGCCTCGACATCGAAGAGTACCGCTCGACCCGCCGTGAACCCGGACACACGCCGGTGCTCATGGCCTCCTGCCTGGTGAGGAGTCCGGAGGTCCCGTCACTGGGGGCGGAACTCACCGCATTGCAGACAACGCAGCCCGGGCTGTCCATCCGCTTCCTCGGCCCCTGGCCCCCGTATTCCTTCGCCGACGTCACCCTGGACAAGAAGCCCGCGCAGCCCACATCGAGCACCACCGCCCCGGAAGAGGAGAGACCATGAGAGTCGCAGTCATCGGAGCCACCGGGAACGTCGGCACGGCGATCCTCGACGTGCTGGGCCGGAACTCTGAAGTCACCTCGGTGCTGGGGATCTCCAGACGGATGCCCGACACCGAGGCCGAGCCCTATGCGAGATGTGATTGGAGATCGATCGACATCGCCGCCGCGAGCAGCGCGGACACGGCCCACCGCGATCTCACCGAGGCGCTGACCGGCGCCGATGCCGTCATCCACCTGGCTTGGCTCATCCAGCCCAACAGCGACCGGGATCTGCTCCGGCGCGTCAATGTCGACGGCACGGCCCGGGTGGCCGCGGCAGCGGCGGCGGCCGGCGTGCCGCATCTCGTCGTGGCCTCCTCGGAAGGTGCCTACTCTCCCGATGACAGTCTGGACAAACGCGACGAGGGGTGGCCGACCGAAGGCATCCGCTCCTCCCACTACAGCGTGGACAAGGCCGCCCAAGAACGCGTCCTCGACGACTTCTGCGCCGATCATCCCGAGATCACCGTGACCCGGCTGCGTCCCGCACTCATCTTCGGCGCCCCGGCCGCCTCGGAGATCCAGCGCTATTTCCTCGCAAACTGGATGCCCGTGCAGCTGCTGCGAGCAGGCCGTCTGCCGTTCCTGCCGCTGACCACGGGACTGCGCGGTGTCCAGGCCGTGCATTCCACGGACGTCGCGCGCGCGTATGTGGCCAGTGTCCTCCACCGCTGTGCAGGAGCCTTCAACATCTGCGCCGACGATGTGCTGTATCCGAAGGACCTGGCCGAACTGCTCGATCACGGCAGACACGTCCCGCTTCTGAACGGTGCAGTGCGTGCCGCGTTGGCAGTGGGCCACAGCAGCTCACTCGTCGCCGCTGACGAAGGGTGGCTGGACATGGGCCTCAACGTGCCGCTGATGGACAACGGCCGCGCACGTCGAGAACTCGGCTGGGAGCCGGAGTACAGCGCCATGGACTCGGCACGCGAACTGCTCAAGGGCATGGCCGACGGCGAGGGTGCCGCCTCCGTCCCTCTGCGCCCGCGCGATCCCGGCCAGCCGCAGCTGCGGGCGACCGACGGCACGAGCACCGGGCACGAAGCATCGGATGCGGGCGGGGCGCACAGCGAGGTCGACATGGACCTCCTGGGCCTCTATCTCAGTGACCATCTCACTGGGGCCACCGCCGGGGCGGAGAGGATCGAACGGATGGCTGCCGACTTCGTCGATACGCCCGTCTTCGCCGCACTGTCCGAGTTGGCCGCGGAGATCCGCGGCGAACATCTCTACGTCCAGCACCTCATCGGGCAGTTGGGGCTGCGCCGCCGTCCTCTCGCCGAGGCTCTGTCGTGGGCGGGGGAGAGGGTCGGCAGGCTCAAGAGCAACGGCTCGCTGCTCAGACGCTCGCCCATGACCCTCGTGCTCGAAGCGGAGCTGATGCGCAGTGCGGTCATCGGCAAGCTCGGGATGTGGCAGACGCTTAAGGACAACGCCGAGGCGCTCGGTTTGGACGGCGCCCAATTCAGCGAACTGGCACAGAAGGCAGAGCTTCAGCGCGAAGTGCTCGACACAGTGCACAGCTACGCTCGGAGCCGAGCGTTCCGCCGGGATCTGGCCGTCTTTGATCAGTCCTCGGGAGTCAGCCCTGTGCGGGGCGACTGAGAGGCGGTAATCTGCTCCGGTATTCGATGCTTCCGGGCGCATCGACGAGCTGCGAGCCGTCTTCCCGGGCTTCCGCGGCCGGAGACGTCACCTTTCTTCGGCAATGGCATGCAGTGCCTCAGACCTCGACCCGAGCCCAGGCCCGGTGCTCGCTGAGACCGGCCTGCAGCTGCGACAGCGCGGTGTCGATGTCATCGATGCAGTAGACGCCGGGATCTTCCGGCGTAATGCCGTACTTCTCCATCATCGTGCACGACTCACCGCTGGCGGCGATGAATTTCAGATGTCGCCAGGCCTCCGTGACGAGGAGGTCGACCTCCGTCGTCAGCTCGGTGCCGTCGGCGAAGTAGAGGGCATCGAGCTCGCTCGACGAGGCGGTCGCGTGAGTCCGCTCGATCGCGATGCTCCTCTCACCGGAAGTGATGCGTCCGCCGACCGGGGCGATCGTGATGGGGACCATTCCCGCCTCGGCGATGAGGTCATACGCTCTGACCACCACCTTGGGATCGGTTCCGCTGCCGGTGACGATGCCGACCTTGCGTCCCTCGACGGGCCAGCGCCTGCCCACCTGGGACAGCGCGGGGCTGGGGCGAACCTCGCTTCGCGGCGGCGTCTCGGCCCCTGGAGCCTCGAGTCCGAGACCCTCGGCGACCATGCGGGCAAGCTCCGAGTCCACGGAGGCGAGCACAGCGACCTCGCGGGCCCGGATCGTCTCCTCGTAGCATTTGCCGAGCTCGAAGATGAACGCGTCGGCGAGGTGGTCCTGCTCGACGGGGGTCAGGCTCAGCCAGAACATCCGCGGCTGTAAATAGTGGTCGTCGAAGGACTCTGGCGAACGCCGCTCCTTCGTCGCTGCCGGAATCTCCTGGGCCACCTCGGCGAAGGTGTGCTCATCGGTTTTCTCCGCGGGGAAGGGATTGCCACCGTCGAGCGAATTGGGTCTGTACGGTGCGGCACCGCGGTGGTCGGCGGTCTGGTGCATTCCGTCGCGGAACATGTCGTTGACCGGGCAGTGCTGACGGTTGATCGGGATCTGGGAGAAGTTCGGTCCGCCGAGGCGGGTGATCTGGGTGTCCAGATAGGAGAAGAGCCGCCCTTGCAGCAGCGGGTCGTTGGTGATGTCGATGCCGGGCACGAGGTGTCCGGGGTGGAACGCCACCTGCTCGGTCTCGTCGAAGAAGTTGCTGGGATTGCGGTTGAGCGTGAGCATTCCCAGCGGCTGCACGGGCGCGAGCTCCTCGGGCACGATCTTCGTCGGGTCGAGCAGGTCGATTCCCTCGAAGGTCTCATCGGGGTCGTCGGGGAAAACCTGGACGCCGAGTTCCCACTGCGGACATGCTCCGGCCTCGATGGCGTCGGCGAGGTCCCGGCGATGGAAGTCCGGGTCGACGCCGTTGACCATCTGGGCTTCCTCCCAGATGAGCGAATGCACACCGGCTTGGGGTTTCCAGTGGAACTTCACCAGGGAGGTCTCTCCGGCGGAGTTCTCGGTTCGGAAGGTGTGGATCCCGAAGCCCTCCATCATCCGGAAGGAGCGGGGGATGCCCCGATCGGACATCTGCCACATCGTGTGATGAGTCGCCTCGGTGTGCAGGGACACGAAGTCCCAGAAGGTGTCATGCGCGCTCTGCGCCTGCGGGATCTCGCGGTCCGGGTGCGGTTTGGCCGCATGGACGATGTCGGGGAACTTGATCGCATCCTGGATGAAGAACACGGGGATGTTGTTGCCCACGAGGTCAAACACACCGTCGGTCGTGTAGAACTTCGTGGCGAAGCCCCGGGTGTCGCGGACGGCGTCGGCCGAGCCGCGCGAGCCGACGACCGAGGAGAAGCGGGTGAAGACCTCCGTCTCGACGTCGGGGGCGAGGAAGGCCGCCTTGGTGATGGTCGCGGCATTGCCGTAGGAGATGAACGTGCCGTGGGCGGCAGAACCGCGCGCGTGGACGACACGTTCGGGGATGCGCTCATGGTCGAAGTGGGTGATCTTCTCCCGCAGGTGGTGGTCCTGCAGCAGGGTCGGTCCACGGGAACCCGCCTTGAGCGAATGGTCCGTGTCATAGAGTCGGGCGCCCTGGGCAGTGGTCAGCCAGCTGCCCTGTTGGGCCTGGCCCTCCTGCTTGTCGCGACTGGGTGCCCCTGTGGGCGACGTCGGCTTCGGTCCGCTCTGATCGGGCTTCGGCGGCAACGGCTCTCGCGGCGTCGTCGGCTCCTCGAAGTCCGGAGTGCGGGAACCGGGTTTGCCCGGAATGATCGGTCGATCTTCTGTACTCATGGTGTCTCCTCAATGGTGGGTTGACTGCAGAAGCGGTGGGCGGTTCACAGATCCGCGTTCGGGTCGAGGACGACCTTGATGCAGCCGTCGGTCTTCTGCTGGAACATCTCATAGGCTTCGGGAGCCGATTCGAGGGGAAGCCGGTGGGTGACGAGGTCATCGACGCCCAGCGGATCCTCGGAGCTTTCGACCAACGGCAGGAGGTCGTCGGTCCAGCTGCGGACGTTGCACTGTCCCATCCGCAGCTGGATCTGCTTGTCGAAGAGAGTGAGCAGCGGCATGGGTGAGATCGCCCCACCGTAGACACCGCTGAGGGAGAGGGTGCCACCTCGGCGAACCAGGTCGATCGCCGCGTGGAGGACGGCTGTCCTGTCGATTCCTCCGGTCTCCATGAGCTTCCGTGCGGCGGGCGAGGGCAGCAGACCAGTCGCCTGCTGCGCTGCCGAAGCCAGCGGTGAGCCGTGGGCTTCCATCCCGACGGCGTCGACGACGGCGTCCGGTCCTCGGCCGGAGGTGGCCTCACGGATGGCCGAATGTGCGTCCTCGTCGAAGTCGAAGACCTCGATCCCATGGCGAGCGGCCATCTCACGGCGTTCGGGAACGGGGTCGAGGGCGAAGACCCTCGCACCGAGGTAGTTGCCGATGCGCGCTGCGAACTGCCCCACCGGCCCCAATCCGTAGACTGCCAGCGAGTCCCCTTCCCCGATCCCGGCGTATTTCACTGCCTGCCAGGCGGTGGGGAGGATGTCGCTGAGGAAGAGGTAGCGGTGATCGGGCAGATCGGTCCCGACCTTGATCGGGCCGACATCGGCGTAGGGGACACGGAGGTATTCTGCCTGCCCGCCAGGGACGGATCCGTAGAGTCGGGAGTAGCCGAACAGCTGCGCCCCGGACCCGTACTGCCTCACCTGTGTGGTCTCGCATTGGGTGAACAGCCCTTGCCCGCACATCCAGCAGCGGCCGCAGGAGATGGGGAACGGCACGACCACACGGTCCTCGACCGCAAGGCCGGATTCGGGTCCGGCTTCGACCACCTTGCCCATCGTCTCGTGCCCGATGATGTCCCCGCGGTCCATGAATGGACCCAGCACTTCGTAGAGGTGAAGGTCGGAGCCGCAGATGGCGGTGGAGGTGACTTCGATGATCGCGTCGTTCGACTTGTGACGGATCGGATCATCGACCGTCTCCACAGAGACGTCTCTCTTGCCTTGCCACGTGACTGCACGCATTGTCTTCTCTCCTTCTCGATCGACAGTGTGTTCGCCCGTCGGAGCGGTTGCTCGCCCGCGGGTCAGCCGTTATCCGGTGGCTCCTCGGGGTCTGTCGGTTGGTCTTCTGTCGGCGGTGGTGCGGGAGCACGGAAGCCGACGGCCCGATGGGAGCCGTCGCACAGCGGTGGGATTCCGGTCTTCCCACACCGGCAGAGGGCGACGACCCGACGTTCGGTTGCCGTCTCCTCCCGTCCCGGTGCTGTGAGGACCGCGAAGTCGCCTCGGATCAGCAACGGCCCGTCCGGGCACGGAGTGATGGTGGTGGTCGGAGTCGTGTTCACAGCGACCTCACGCCCGCTCGCAGCGAGCTGGCTCCTGTGGACCAGGCCGCGAGCATCCGGGAACCGGTGATGTCGTCGAGGCGGAGGCACGCTGCGGCACCGAAGAGGATGTCGGGGATGAGTCCCGGTTCGTCGTCGGCTGCCCCTCCCGCGAGGTCATGTGCGGCGATCTGTTCGTGAACGGCGTCGGCTTCGACGTGTTCGTCGAAGTACCACGTGACGTCCCGACCGAAGCCGTTCCTGGAGAAGGCACGAGAGTAGAGCCCGTTGGGGATGGACGAGGTCATCTCGAACGCCGCGAGATGACCGATCGCGGCACCTCGCAGGCGCCGGTTGAGACCGAAGAGGTTCATCGCGTTCACCGAGGCGAGAGTGACCGCAGGCACATCATCGAGGTAGTGATCGGGTCGGTCGTCCAGACCGAATCCGCGCAGCGCCTGGGCGAAGATCTCGGCGTGGAGGCGATCGGGTCTGCCGCCGCCGTATTCGTCAGCCTGGATCTCGACTAGGGCTGCCTTCGCCCGTCCGCGCAGTCGAGGTATCGCCCAGGAATGGGGATCGGCCTCTCGCAGGGTGTAGATGGACTTGTGGATGAGGAATTCCCGCAGCTGATCGACGGACGCGTGCTTCGCCGCCCATGTGGCCAGCTCCGGCTGCGCCACCTCGCTGGTCATCGAGAACAGCGTCTGTGCGAGTTCGGCACCGGTGTTCGGAAGGGGTTCCGGGGACGGTGCGAGCGCCCGCAGCGCCGTCTCGAAGCTCTTTTCGATCCGTCCTCGGACTCCGATCAGCAGAGGGTTCCATTCCCATTCACCGCGCACGAAGTCGGCGGGCCCGCTGTGGAGGAGGTAGAGGAGGTGGAGTAACAGCTGGAGATCCTCGTCTCGGAGCAGATCCTCACTCGCCGTCAGGCCGCGTCGGGTCGCGGCGTCGAGTTCGAGCAGCGCCTCGGCCGACACGTCGCCTTCGGCAGTGAGCACGGTGAGCAGAAGGGAGCTGACCTCGCCTCTCGGACTGGGCGTGAGTCCGCTGCCCGTCGGGGG
Organism: Brevibacterium sediminis; assembly: GCF_024895295.1. Classification (NCBI taxonomy): domain Bacteria; kingdom Bacillati; phylum Actinomycetota; class Actinomycetes; order Micrococcales; family Brevibacteriaceae; genus Brevibacterium; species Brevibacterium sediminis. The sequence goes on from NZ_JAHQRN010000003.1 coordinate 467,836, forward strand.
ACTCAGAACTCGGCCGTCCTGCTCATCGATCGCACCAGTCTGTGTCATCCGCTGACTCCTCATCGTCGGCCGTCCCTGAGTAGACAGCGTGGCAAAGTGCGCTGCCGATGTCAGCGTCCGCACGAGACTCATACTTCATCGCCGCTGAGCCGTCGGCAGGCGGGCCAGGCACGGAACGCGGCCCGAGGACGGTCGCTTGGGACGGCGTGACGACCGTCTCTGTGTCCGCGTACGGCAACGTTGTCTGAGGCACCCGTCCTGGGCATCAGGCCCCTGGACACTCATCGGGAGCAGTCAGCATGATGAGTGTCCCGTGGACGACGAGGCGAGCTTCGGGCCGCCGCGTCCACGGGGACACATTGATCGGCACCAATCTAAGAGGAGACGATGACAATGACCACGGCACGCGAACTGATGACTCCGGGCGCGAAGTGCGTCGGAGAGAACGAGACGCTCGAGAAGGCCGCACAGTACATGCGCGAGGACGGCTTCGGGTCCCTGCCGATTTGTGGTGAGGACAACCGACTCAAAGGCATGATCACCGACCGCGACATCGTTGTGAAATGCGTCGCCGAGGGCGGCGATCCGAGGACGGCAACGGCCGGAGAACTGGCCCAGGGCAAGCCGGTGACCATCGGTGCCGACGACAATGTGGGGGAGGCTCTGCAGACGATGAAGGATCACCAGGTCCGCCGCCTCCCCGTCATCGACGGCCACGAACTCGTGGGAATGCTCGCTCAGGCCGATGTCGCTCGCAGCGAGTGGGACAACCGTGTCGGTGATCTGCTGGAGAAGATGTCCGAGTGAGACCGGTGGTTAGTCGAGTGTGCGCTCGTGCTTGCGGCCCACGCTCTTTGGCAGAGCCTGCATCTGGGCACCGATGACCGGGTCGCTGTCGATGTGCTTGCGCGCGATCGGGCACGAGATGGTGATGGGGATCCGTCGATTCAGGGAGTCTTCGAGAGCCAGGCGCAGAAGCTCGCGGCAATGCCGGTCCGAATCGAGTGGCTCAATGGCCTCGCAGTAGACGAACATGATCTCGCCCGGTGTGATCGTGTAGTGAAGCGAGGCGACGAGATGTCCAGGAAGGTAGAGATCGAACTTGGACGCTTCGCTGTTGTTGAGCAATGTGTACACAGTGGTCCCCTTGAGAAAGGAAGGAGGCCATCTGCTTGACCGGCTTTCAGGTTAGCTCACCGGAGCACCGGACAACAAGTGGCAGGACGAAGTGAGTGAGAAGTCGGACGTGCCGGATCAGTCGGTGACCGTGCCCGGCAGCGCACCGGTGCTGACGAACTCCTCGGCGACATCACGGAGCTTCGTGTTCGTCTTCGAGCTCACCTTCGTGAGCAGCAGGAACGCCTCGTGCTCACTGATCTTGTGCCGTTCCATGAGGATCCCCTTCGCCTGACCGATGAGATCCCGCGAGGCCACTGCCTCATAGAGCTGTCCCTGCTTCTGCGCGTTGGCCAGAGCCAGAGAGGCATGAGCGGCCACTCCGCTTCCGATGTCCTCCGATTCCTGGTCGAAAGCGCGGGGAGTCTTCGAATAGAGATTGAGGGCGCCGAGGCTGTCGACCTCGACGAAGAGCTGGAAGGCGAGCATGCTCCTCACTCCCTCCGCGACCGCGCTGGAGGCGAACCGGGGCCAGGGGGTGGGATCGGTGAGGTCCGGGACCCGGACGATGCGATGCTCGCGGATGGAGTCGAAGCACGGTCCTTCGTGCAGCTCCGACTGCAGGGCGTCCAGTCGCTCGGGGACCAAGTCCGAGGGAGCTCGGGACCGGATAAGGTCATCGCGGCTGACGATTGAGAGCGACGCGTAATCGGCCCCGGGAATGATTCGCAGCGCTTCATCCACCATCACCTTGAGGACGAGGTCATCGGGTTCGAGGACGAGCGAGCGTGCCCACTCGCCGATCTGCGCTGTCAGCTGATGCCGTTCGGACTCGGGATCGATCGGCGCGGTGTCCGCAGCCGCATCGCTGGGTATTCCGACGTTGTCGTCGGTCGGTTCTGCCGAGGTCTCGTCCATCAGAGATGCCACTCCAATCGTGTCTCAGGTGTCGACCCTGGGATCGCTGTCTTCAGTATTCGTCCATGTCGGGATCTTCGTCAATGGCCGCCGACGGCCGTTTTTCGTCGCCTACCGCCGGACCTGGCGGCGAAGTGTCCCTTCACCGCAGAGTCGACTTCAGCTCCTCGACGCGTGCGGTGAGTCCGGCGATGTCGAGTCCCCGACTCCTCTCAATCAGTTCCCGAGTCTGTTCGGGACAGAGGATGCCGGATGCGATGAGTCGGGAGACCGGTGTGTCCGGTCGATCGTATTCGCGTCGACGCTCGCCGGCAGGAGTGAGACGCCAGCCCACTGGGTTCTTCACTGGCATGAAGTAGTTGAGGCGGTCGGCCAGGGCCGACCACAGCTGGTTGACTCTCGCGATTGCGGCATCCATGTCGTGCGGCGTGCCGAGCGGGAGGTTGAGGCCGCTGAACGTCCGATCGGGTACGCGTGGCCCCTGTCGGAGATCGCTCATGCAGTGGAATTCGATGAGGTTGTCCTCCGCCCAGGTCTCGATCGCGCTGTCGGGAACCGCAGGCGGCAGCAGGAGCCCGGTGACGATGAAGGGCACCGCGCGCACCATCTGCGCGAGCATGTCGACCACTTGCGTGCCGGGGGCGAAGGTCGTCGTGTGCACCCACCCGATCTCGACGTCGGTGAATGTCACTGTGACGCAGTCCTCGCCGGTCGGTGTCGTGATCGTCAGCAGTTCGACGAGGAAGTAGCCGGGTTCGGGCTCGAGGAGAGAGCGCATGCGCTGCCGCGGGAGCGAAGCGCGCATCCCCGCCCCGGTGCCGGTCAGCCACGAATCGTCGTGGTCGCCGGCCTTGGCGCCGCGCAGGTACCGATCGATCGTCGCCGCGGAGATGTCGAGGAGTTCCCTTCGCACCGAGGGCGAATAGCCGTGCCGTCCCTCACGGAGGTGACCGTGCCTCTCCAGGGAGTCGAGGCAGTCGGCCATCGCCGCCTCGAGGTACTTGCCGCAGGGGCGGCCGGAGGACTTCCACACGAGTTCGAGAGCCCGCTGGGCACGAGAGGAGAACTTCTTCGGCTTGAGGCGACGGCGGTCGACGACAGCGTCGAGGGAGACCCCGGCTCTGATCTGGTGGAACTGGCTGCGCAGTTGGTGGCGCGCGTGATCGCGAGTCCACCCGGTCGCCTCCGTGAGCGTGTCGAGGATCGTGCCCTTGCCCTTGCGCGACGACGCCTCATAGGAGCGAGCATAGGTGCGGGCCAGTTGGATGGGTGAAGTCATGATGTCATCCTCCGAATCGGATCGGGGAGCCACCGGGACTCCCGTTGTGCCAGAGACGCTATTGAGCGCGAAGTTTCTGTGGAAGGGTCTTTACAGATCCGCGGGTTTCGTCTAGGCGACCCGAGCGACCTCAGGAATCCTCAACCTCGGTCCTCGCAACGGCAAAGCGGGGGTTTGCATTGGGCACCGACGGGTCTTGTCGCTGTCAAGGCCGGGAGCATAACGTGGTCCCATGGAGACCGCGCTCACGTCCACAGCATTCCCCTGCACTTCGGTGAGGAAGGAAGGATCACGATGATCGGACGCCTCAACACCACCGCTATGGACTGCCCCGTGCCGATCGATACGGCCCGGTTCTACCGCAGGCTGCTCGGCGGCAGCGTATCTCCGGACGAGGACGCCGACTGGGTCAACCTCTACGAGCCCTCGGGCCGGGAGATCCTCTCCTTCCAAAGGGCAGAGGACTATGTGGCCCCGACCTGGCCGGACAACTCCGTTCCGCTGCAGGTCCATATCGACATCCTCGTCTCCTCATATGAGGACGCCGAACCCGCGGTGTTCGACGCCGGCGGCAGGCTCCTCGACGATTCGGACGAGCACCCGACCTTCCGTGTCTACGCCGACCCGATCGGGCGTCCCTTCTGCCTCGTCCTCGAGTGACACCGCGACGCCGCCCGAGCGAAGATTCGCTTACTTGGCAGATATTTAGCTAAGCTAACGAATATGACGCTGCGAAGCTCCACTCCGACCGATGAGCTCTACACGCGCACCGCCGAGGACGCGGCCAGGGCAGTGATCGCGAGCTATTCGACCTCCTTCGGGCTGGCCGTCAGGCTGCTCGGCGTCAGGAACCGGCACCATATCCGCAACATCTATGCCCTGGTCCGCATCGCCGATGAGATCGTCGACGGTCTGGCCTCCGAAGCGGGGCTTGCGGCGGCCGAGCAGCGGGAGATGCTGGGCGGTTTCGCTTCGGCCACCCGTGCGGCGCTGAGCAGCGGCATCAGCGACAATCTCGTCGTCCACGCTTTCGCAAGGACCGCTCGGGCAGCAGGCATCGGCGCCGAGCTCATCGATCCCTTCTTCGCCTCCATGGACGCCGACCTCGATCCCGCAGATCCCGGTGGCCCATCCGGGCCCGAGGTCGAGGGCGGTACGTCTCCGGTCCGCGGCTTCGACTCTCAGGCCCACGATGAGTACGTCTACGGGTCCGCTGAGGTCGTCGGGCTCATGTGCCTCAAGGTCTTCCTCATCGATCTCGACCGCACCCCCGCCGAGGTCGCACGGCTCGAGCACGGGGCACGGCAGCTGGGGGCAGCGTTCCAGAACGTCAACTTCCTGCGCGACCTGGCCGACGACGATCAGCGCCTCGGCCGCAGCTACCTCACCCCGGGGCACCGACTCACCGAGGCCGAAAAGGCCGAGTGGGTGGACACGATCCGACAGCAGCTCGCCGCCGCCCAGGTCGCCATCACGGAACTGCCGAAGGACGCGCGCACCGCGGTTCGCTGCGCCTGCGCCCTCTTCACCGCGCTGACCGACAGGATCGCCGCGACCCCGGTCGCGGGCCTCTACCGGCAGCGAGTGCGGGTCCCGAATGCCGTCAAGGCTCGGCTGACCGCGCACGCTCTCATGACCGCAGCCCGCGAGGGGCGATCATGAGCCGGCGGCCCGGTCCCGGCGCTCCCGCCGGGAGTGGTCTGCGGACCGGGATCATCGGCGGGGGAGTCGCCGGGCTGGCCACGGCGATCCTCCTCGCCCGCGAAGGGCACTCGGTCGACCTGTTCGAGAAGAACTCCGAACTCGGCGGGCGCATCGGCGTGTTCGAGCGTGAGGGCTTCCGCTTCGACACGGGCCCCTCCTGGTATCTCATGCCTGAGGTCTTCGAACACTACTTCGCTCTCGCCGGCACCTCCGCCGAGGCCGAACTCGACCTGCGCATGCTCGATCCCGGCTACACCGTATTCAGCCCACCGGGACCGGTCGATGAGAGCACGGGAGCCCCGGGACGCACGCGAGAACTGACGATCCCGCAGGGCAGGTCCCGGGTGCGGGCGACCTTCGAAAGCGTCGAGCGCGGCACGGGAGATGCCCTCGACGACTACCTCGTCTCGGCGGCGCGCACGAAGGAGCTCGCGCTCGCCCACTTCCTCTACAACCCCTTCACCTCGCCGCGCTCCCTGCTCGATCGGGACATCCTCGGCGCGCTGCCGACACTGGTCCGGCAGTTGGGGACCTCCCTGACCGACTTCGCGGACGCCTCGTTCCACGATCCGGTGCTGCGCCAGATCCTCCAATACCCCGCGATCTTCCTCGGTACCGATCCGCGCCGGGCACCGGCGATCTACCACCTCATGAGCACCCTCGACCTCGACCAAGGTGTCAGTTACCCCATGGGCGGTTTCCATACGATCATCGACGCCCTCGTCCGGCTGGCCGAACGCTCCGGGGTGCGCCTGCACACAGGAGCCGATGTCACGCACATCGACACCGAGGCAGCACCCGGCCGCGGCCGAACCGGGCGCCGGGTCACCGGTTTGAGCTGGACCGATGGTGCCGGACGCGCGCACATGCACCCTGCCGACGTCATCGTCTCCGCCGCCGATCTCCACCACACGGAGACGCGGCTGCTCGACCCCGAGGATCAGAGCTTCCCTGAACGCTCCTGGTCGTCGGTGACAAGTGGGCCCGGGGCGGTGCTCGTCTTCCTCGGAATCGAGGGCGAACTCGAGGAGTTGGCGCATCATTCGCTGTTCTTCACCGAGGACTGGGAGGCGAACTTCGACGCGATCTTCGGGTCCACGCAGAAGATCCCCTCACCGGCCTCGGTCTATGCCTGCCGTCCCAGCGCCACCGATCCCACCGTCGCTCCGCCCGGGCACGAGAATCTCTTCCTTCTCATCCCCGTCCCCGCCGATGCGGGAATCGGGGCCGGGGGTGACGACGGGGCAGGAGATCCGCGGATCGAGGCGGCCGCCGATCGTGCGATCGACCAGATCGCCCGATGGGCCGACATCCCCGACCTGCGCCGGCGCATCAGAGTGCGCAGGACGCTGGGACCGACGGACTTCGCCGAGGACTTCAACTCCTGGCTCGGCGGGATGCTCGGGCCCGCGCACACCTTGCGCCAGAGCGCGATGTTCCGACGGCAGAACTCCTCGAAGGCAGTCGACGGGCTGTTCTATGCTGGTGCCACGACGGCGCCCGGGATCGGCGTGCCGATGTGTCTCATCAGCGCCGAACTCGTCCTCAAACGCCTCCGCGGAGACTCCAGCCCGGGACCGCTGCCGATCCCTGCACAGTGAGTGGGCGGTCGAGACCGACGGTCAGCGCCCGGTGCCTGCTCCACGCCTGCGCAGTGCACCGAGGAGACCCCGACGGAGCAGACCGCGCCGAGGCGGTGACCAGATCTCGGTACCCTCCACCCGCCAACCGGCGAGCAGTTCGTTCGCGGCCATGAACCCCGTCGTCGCCGCCCGTTCCATGAGCGCCACTGGTGCCTCGCAGCGGATCGAATCCCCGGCCAGCACCAGCCCGGGAAACTCGGTGGCGACCCCGGGACGGTCGTCGTGCGGCCGCGTGTCGGCCAGTGCGCAGTCATCGGCGATGAGCAGCTCCTGGGCGGTGATGGGGATGTCGGCCGTCTCGGGATAGACCTCGTGGAGGTCGGCCAGCAGTTGGCGCGTCACGGCTTCCCGGTCGACGTCTTCGGACTCGAGCATCCCTCGCGCGCTGCCCCGATGCGCGGTGCCGAGCGCATAGGCGTGGAGTTCGACGACGGAGCCGCCGTGCGTGTGCCGCCATCTATCGGCCCCGGCCTCGAAGCGTTCGAGGACCGAGATGTTGTCGAGCAGCGCATAGCCGGTCGTGCCGAGGAAGGCCGGGCGGCTCGGATCCACTTCGTCTTCCAGCCACAGTCTGAGCACCGCGAACGGCGGCGCGTTCCGCTGCGAGGTGACGCTGCTCAGCCACCGCTCGCGAGTTCCCGTGCCCGCGGCGGGTGAGCCGGCGGCCGTCGCGTGTCCGAGCGCGTCGGTGTCGACCGAGTCCTCAAGTCCGGCCAGCAGCGTCCGAGTGCTCCGCGGATCGGCGGCGAGCACGAGCGCATCGCTCTCGAGCGTCCCGCTCGTCGTCTCGACGCGCCACCTGCCCGCACTGTCCGGACGGCGGATCGCGGTGACCGCGGTGTCGGTCTCGATCCGCACCCCCGCCTCGGCGAGGTATTCGCTCAGGGGCGACCACAGTGCGGTGTCGTAGTCGTCGTCGGGGACGTCGAAAAGCAGCCCTTCGGCGGAGCCTGTGAAGTACGTGTGGAACATCGCGACGAGCTCCCCGGCGGAGAAGTCCGCAGGGTGGGCGAAGAACGAGCGGGCGAAGACCTCGAGCGCGAGATGCCGCGCCCCGACCGGGAACCGCAGCCGGTCGAGGAACTGCTCGGCCGACTCTCCGTCGTAGCGGCGATAGGAGTCCGGGAAGTCGACATCGATGAGTTCGAACGCCGTCGTCAGGTCGACGTCGGCCAGACCACGCAACGGGAAGGACGGGCTGGTGAGCACGAATCCCGCGAGACTGAGCGGGGGAGTCCGCGGAATCCGGGCGAAGGAGTCGCGCAGACCGTCCCGACCCACGAGCGGATAGTCCGTGACCGGGACCAGACGGTCGAGGCCGGGATCGGCGCGTGCGAGCAGGCTGCGGAGATTGTAGTACTGGCGGAAGAAGGCATGGAATCCGCGGCTCATCGACCGGTCCCCGTCGAGGCCCCAGGCCCGGACCCGTCCGCCCAGGCTGGATTCGGCCTCGACCAGGTGCACACTGACGCCGTGCTCGGCGAGGACTGCGGCCGCGGCCAGTCCGGCGATGCCGCCGCCGACGACGGTCACCCGCTTGGGCCGCAGCAGACGCGGACGCCCCGGGTGGGAGGGGGTGAGGATCGCGTGGCGGTCGCGTGGGCGCGGTTGGGAGGCGCGGCGGTTCATCTGCTCTCCTCCGTGGCGGACACTGAAGCCGTCTGTCGGTTGAGGCGCCACTGCCAGAGCATGAGGACGGCGGTGATCATGGCGAAGCCGAAGCCGAAGTCCTCGATCGGGATGTCCCACGGGAACCGGATGCCGCTCAGACCCTGCGGATTGTAGATGACGATGGGATCCGAAAGCTTCGTCAGCCAGCCGTCGACGAAGCACTGGAAGACCATGCAGATGCCCAGCGCCGCCCAGTACTTCGCCCGGCGGAAGATGCCAGATCGGAAGACGAACAGCTCGAGGCCGACGACGAGGATCATCCCGACGACGGTCATGATCGAGTACTCGGGCACGCTCATCGTTCGCCGCCTCCTTCGGAACGGCGCTTGCGCACCGCCGTGAGCACCGTGCCGACCGCCTCATAGCTGAGCAGGGCGCACAGGGGGATGACGAGGAAGAACACGAGCTCCTCGAACGGCAGGTTGCCGAGGTGGATGCCGGTGACGAATCGCGGGTTGTACACCCAATGGTCGCGGGCGATGGCCACGACGTCCCAGAGGCAGAAGACGACGATGACGGGCACGAGCGCCCACAGCACGGTTCTCCACCGGCGGTACACCCGAGCCCGGAAGAACAGCTCCAGGGGCAGGGTGATGAGTACGCAGGCACCCATGAGGAGCAGATACTCGAAGGCGCTCACGACAGTCTCCTCTCCGGGCCGGAGCCCTCGTCGAAGGCCAGTCGGAGCCCGCGCAGCCGGTAGCCCGAGATGACGCTGTCCCAGCCGATCTCCGGCTCGGCGACCAGTCGCGGGCCGCGGTCGAGTAGGCGATGGACGAGCGCATCGGTCTCGAACAGCGCCAGCGACTGCCCCGGACACTTGTGCGCACCGTCGCTGAAGCTCATGCCGACCGCCGGGACGGCTTCGGCAGGGTGCCGAACCGAGCACAGAGAATGCGGCTGGGACCCCATCGCCTCTTGATCGGTGTTCGTCGCGCGGACGCAGACGTCGATGAGGTCCCCGGCAGGGATCGTCACGGTGCGATCCGGCGCTGTGACCTCGATGTCGGCCTGCGCGCGTCGGTAGAGGTGGCCGACGACCGGCTCGAGGCGGATGATCTCCTCGAGGATCTCCAGTCGCCGCGACCGGTCGGCCGCGAGGTACTCCGCCCCGAGCTCGCCGTCTGAGAGCAGATGCCAGCACGCCATGGTGATGAATTCGCGGGTGGTGACCATCCCGGCCGTGCCGTAGGTGACGCACTCGACGAGGATGTCCGGCGTGCTGTGTCCGGCCGCGATGAGATGGGACAGGACGTCATCGCGCTGCCTGCGGCGCCGAGCCCGAAGCGCCGGACGGACGTCGGCGAAGAAGAACCGAGCGATCGGGACAAGACCGTTGACCGCAGCCTGCAGCCACTGCTTCCGGGTCCGCCCCCAACCGGGGGCGGCGAGGTCGACCGGCGGCTGGGTGAAGAATCCCTCGAGCCGCCGCGACATGCCCGTGATGGAGGATTCGGTCAGTCCCACGACTTCGGAGGTCACGGCCACGGAGAAGTGCAGAGCCACCTCGTCGAGGCGGCACCGGCCGGTCTCGGCAATCCGGCCGACCATGTCCTGCGCGAGAGCATCGATGCGCTCGCCGTACCTGTCGGCGATCACAGCGGGGGCGAAGAATCGGGCGAGCTCTCGGCGCTGCGAGTCATGGGACTGCCCGTCGGAGATGAGGATCGGGTGGCGGCGGAAGACGCCGCGAGGGATCCGCTCCGCGGTGAATCCGGCCTGAGTCGTGAGGTGTCGAGCCCGCAGCACCTGGCGGGCGGCGTCGAAGGAGCGGATGCGCCAGAGGTCGGGACCGTGTTCGAGGGGCACCTGCTCGACCGGGGGACCGGCCGGCTCGTCGCCGGGCACCGCTCGTCGGCTCGGACGGTGCCGATCGGCCCCGCTCATGCGCACCTCAGACTGCAGGCGGAGGTGAGGTCCGCGAGTCTGCCCGCAAGCGCCTGCGGCAGCTCCGCCTCGGCGATGAGCCCGTCGATGGTCTCGCAGTGCTCGGCGATCATCGATTCGACGTACGCCCTCGCCCCGGACTCCTCGATGACCTGCCGCAGCCGGAGGCCACCCTCGGCATCGAGTCCACGAGCACCGAAGAGATGGGCGACCTCGGTCCAGGCAGGGTGGGCTCGGGCCGTGTTGATGAGCAGAGTCTCCTTGCCTTCGCGGAGGTCGCTGAGAACGGACTTGCCGGTCTCCTGCTCATCGCCGAAGACGCCGAGGACATCGTCCCTGAGCTGGTAGACGATGCCGATGCGGCGGCCGATGGCGCGCAGCCGCTCGACCAGGATGTCGTCGCTTCCGGCGAGGACCGCGGCGATGGACAGCGGGGCTTCGAATGAGTAGGCGGCGGTCTTGCGTCCGATCATCGTGAGCACGTCACCGGAGTCGGCCTCGTCGAGGTGGAGGCTCAGCCACACGTCGGACTGTTCTCCAGCGACGCTCTCGGCGATCGTCTCATCGTAGATGTCGAGGATCGCGAGTCTGCGCGGCGCCTCGAGGTCGAGGCGCGCCAGGAGGGACTGGGCCTCGTTGAGCATGAGGTCACCGGCGAGCAGGGACGAGGAGATCCCCCACGTCTGCGCTGCGGCGCTCGTGGCGCCGAGGAGCATGGCCTCGGAGGAGAACTGACCGGTGATGTTCATCTCTCCTCGCCGGACGGTGTCGTTGTCGATGACATCATCGTGGATGATCAGGCCGATGTGCAGCAGCTGCATCGCGCCGGCGGCGTCCGTCGCGGCCTGGGCTGCCGTGCCTCCCAGGCCCTCATGGGCATCGATGAGCAGGCGGGGCCTGATCATCTTTCCGCCCAACGCCATCCTCGACAGCGCTTCCCAGAGCTGTTCGTACTGCTGAGTTCGGACTCGAGAGCGTCGCCGAGCAGCGGCGAGGACTTCGACGAGGCGGGATTCGACGGTCAGGACGCTCTCCAATTTCTTTAGCCAGGCGAGAGTTCAATCTAACACGTCAGCGGTATGCTGTCAGCGTGCCGTCCGCAGACTCGAAGGCAGCTGGGCTGACCTACTTCTCGAATGAATCGGAGTTCTCCGATCGCTCGGCCCTGTCCGAATCCGAGATCGCGGAGTGCACCGCGCTGATGGAGGCCCTGCGGCAGTGGCACGAGGCCGAACGCGACCTCGCCGAGGCGTCGCGGCTGTATATGCAGCTCAACGACAGTGATATGCGCACCATCCGCCTGCTCATCCGCGCGCAGCGCCAGGGGGTCATCGTCACTCCCAGGGACATCGCTGCTGCCGTCGGGATCTCCAGCGCCTCGACGACGAAACTCGTCGATCGCCTCGTCGCCGGTGGGCACCTGATCCGGGTTCCCCACCCCCACGACAGGCGCACCACCAGCATCGAGGTGACAGAGGAGACCGCGCAGGCAGCGCACGAGTCGGTGGGCCGCCAGCATGCCCGTCGCTTCGACGTGATCGCGGCCCTGAACAGCCGGGAACGCGAGACCGTGCTGCGGTTCCTCTCTGCCATGACCGAAGCCGACCGTCCGCAGGGCGTGCTGGCTGATGACGCGATCACCGGACCGGGTCAGGACAGGACCTAGGACCAAGACGGCGCTCCTCTCGCCTCCGGTCCCACCGCTTCGACGATCGTCCCTGGAGCGGTTGCTCACGGGGTGGGCTGGCCGCCGTTGACGTTGAGGGTCTCACCGATCACGTAGCTCGACTCCGACGAGGTGAGGAAGACGTACGCAGGTGCGAGCTCTGTCGGCTGCCCTGCCCGTCCCAGCGGAGTGTTCTTGCCGAAATGCGGCAGCGCCTCCTTCGGCTGGCCGTCGGAGACCTGCAGCGGGGTCCAGATCGGCCCCGGTGCCACGGAATTCACTCGGATGCCCTTCGGAGCCAGCTGAGTGGCCAGTCCCTTCGTGAAGTTGTTGATCGCCGCTTTCGTCGACGCATAGTCGATGAGGTGGGCGGACGGCGAATACGCCTGCACGGAGGTGCTGTTGACGATCGTCGACCCAGGCTCGAGATGCTCGAGCGCGGCCTGGGAGACCCGGAACATCGCGTGGATGTTCGTCCGGAACGTGTCCTCCCACTGCTCGTCCGTGAGGTCGGCGATGTCTTCGACGGCGATCTGTCGGCCGGCATTGTTGACCACCGCATCGAGCGCGCCCAGTTCCTCTGCCGCCCGGCGGACCACTTCGCGGCAGTACTCGGGATCGGACAGGTCTCCCGGGAGAGGCACGGCCTTGCGACCGGCCTGGCGGATGACTTCGCAGACGTGCTGGGCATCCTCCTCCTCGGCGGGCAGATAGGACAGAGCAACATCGGCGCCCTCACGGGCGAAGGCGATCGCGACGGCGGATCCGATGCCGGAGTCCGAGCCGGTGATCAGCGCCCTGCGACCGCGGAGCCTGCCTGTGCCGGTGTAGCTGTCCTCACCGCGATCCGTGCCGGGGATGAGTTCTGCGTCGAGGCCCGGTTCGGGCTGATCCTGCTTCGGCGGTGAGATGTCGGGGAATCGTCGGACGGGGTCCTGGAAGGTCAGTTGGTCGCTCATCGTCTTCTCCTCCTGGATTGTAGGTGGTCGCTCGATTGTGAGTGAGTGGTCGGCTCAGTTCGGTGTGCGCGTCTCTGCGCTGATGAACCAGGCCTGCTGCTCGAGCTGGGCGATGTACTCGTGGAATAGATCGGCGGTCGTCGGATCGGCGGAGTCGACCTCGTCGTGGCAGCTGCGCATGCTGCGGACCGTCGTCTCGATCGCGTCCACGACGTGGTCGATCGCATCGTGAGTGGTGATCTCTCCGGCTGGGAACGTCGCCAGATCGGTCTGCGCGGCGATGACCGCGGGGCGTCCGTCGGGCGAACCGTGCAGCGCCCTCATCCTTTCGGCGAGGGCGTCGCTGCCGTTGCGGGCCACTGTCGTCACCTCGTCGAGGTTGAGATGGAGATCTCGGAAGTTCGTGCCCACGATGTTCCAGTGCGCCTGTTTGGCGACCAGGCTGAGAGCGATGAAGTCGACGAGGACGTTCTGCAGGTTCTTCGTCAGCGACTCGGGTGCGACGAATCCCCTCTCGGCGTTCTCCCTCTGGGTGGCTTCGGACCCGTGCGGTTCGGGAACGGTGACTGTGTCTGTCATGGTGCTCCGATCTCTGATTGTGCGTCTGTTGGGACAGCGGGACGGAGATCCTCACGCTAGTCCCGGCGTTCGGCTGCCGGAAGATCTCTCCATGCCGCTTCGTTTTCGCCGCTTCGGGTCGGTGTCAGGAGTTCTGCTTCGTCTTGCGCTTGCTCTCCTTCTCGAGCGCGTCGACGAGTTCCTTCTTCGTCATCGACGAACGTCCCGAGATCTTCAGCTTCTTCGCCTGCTCGTAGAGGTGCTCCTTCGAGGAGTTCGCGTCGACTCCGCCGGCGGTCTTGCGGTCGGTGTTCTTGCCACCGGAGCTCTGAGCGTCCGACGGGCCGGAGGAGTCCTTCGCCTCCCACTTGTCGCCGACCTTCTCATAGCTGTGTTTGAGCGCGTCGTAGGCGACCTGGTGAGCGCGCTTCTCGTCTCCGTATTGGTCGATGGCCGAGTCGTAGGCCTTGGCGAAGGTCCGCTGCGCCTTCTTGCTCGACTTCTCCAACGTCGAGGGCAGCTCGCTCTCCTTCGGCTTTCCTGTCTTCGTCGTCTTCGGCATGGTGTGAACTTCTCCTATCGTGTCGTTCATGGCCAGAGGTTTCTGCAAGGTTGACTGAGGTTGTACTTCATCCGGTGCGTTTCTTCGGGGCCGATTTCCTCGCCGTCGACTTCTTCGATTTCGCGCCCGACTTCTTCGACGAGGTCTTCTTCGCATCCGACTTCTTGCCCGACGTCCCCTTCTTCGACGAGCGGGAACTGTCCACGGACTTCCGCAGCGCCTCCATGAGGTCGATGACATCGCCTCCGGTGTCCTCCTCGGAGTCTTCCTCGTCGAAGGTCTTCTCGACATCGAGGCTCTCGCCGGATTCGATCTTCGCGTCGATGAGTTTGCGCAACTCGACCTGGTAGTCGTCGCTGAACTCCTCGGGGGTGAAGTCCTCGGAGTACGACTCGACGAGTTTCTCCGACATCTCGAGCTCCTTGTCCGAGATCTTCGCCTTCGAGTTCACGCCCTTGAAGTCGACGTCGCGGATCTCATCGGCCCAGCGCAGGGTCTGGATCATGAGGACCTTTCCGCACACCCGCAGCACGGCCAGACGCGTCCGGGTGCGCAGAGTGAGCTTGACGATCGCGGTCCGCTCGGTGTCCTCGAGCGTCTTACGCAAAAGGAGGTAGGCCTTCGGCGTCTTCGACGTCGGCTCGAGGAAATAGGCCTTCTCGAGCATGATGGGGTCGATCTCGTCGCTGGGCACGAATTGCAGGACGTCGATATCGTCGTTGTCCTCTGCCGGAAGAGCCTCGAAGTCCTCACTTGTGAGGACCACGCGGTGCTCGCCGTCGTCGAAAGCCTTATCGATGTCGTCGTACTCGACGGTCTTCCCGCATTCCTCGCAGCGATGCTGATTGCGGATCCGCCCTCCGTCCTTCTTGTGGACCTGGTGCATTCGCACGTCGTGGTTCTCCGTGGCCGAGTACAGCTTCACGGGCACATTCACGAGGCCGAAGGCGATGGATCCGGTCCAGATAGCTCTCATGCCCCCATTGAAACGCAGCTTTCGAGCACTGGCTAGCCCCCTCAGGCCGACCGGCTGCGGCTGCTGACGGGAATGGTGCGCAGCAACCGGCCCGGGCGGATGCTGCCCGCGCTGACCACCTCCATCGCCGCGGCGGCGGCCGTGGGCACCAGCGTGGCCCTGATGTTCCTGGTCCTGTTCGCCTTCTTGTTCGCACTGGGTCTAGTCGTCGTCGATGACGGTCAGCTCGGTTCCGAACTCATGCATCCCGTGAGCTTCTTCAACTACCCGAGGCTTGCGTGGTTGGCGGCTTGTCTGGGCACATTGGCCGGAGCACTCGGCTCCAACTTCGACAGCGACGATGAGATTCGGCGAGCAACGTACAGCAAGCGCGAAAGCGAACGCCGCGAACGCCGCGACACCGACGACGAGGCAGAGGCCTGAGCTCTTCGGGCTCAGACCCGCGCGTACGTGCCCAGGGAGTCGGGGTCAGTCGGATTCCCGTGCGCTGCGCGCCGAGGCGACATCGTCGACGATGACGACGATGTGGCGCAGGCTCGTGATGAGTGAGCCGTAGATCGGCCACGTGATCTCCGGAAGCGACCGATCCTGGGAGATATCGGTCGACAGCTGTTGGAGACGGTCGAAGATCGGTTCGACCTCGGCATCGGGATCGGCGATGGATCGTCCGGCATCGGCGACGATCGACGCCCACTCATCGCGGAACCAGGTGTTCCATTCTCGTTCGGATGAGGAGGCCTCACGGAGAGTGCGGGCGAGGTTCCGCAGGTGGGAGATGCCTTCGTCGGCTCTGAACAGGATGTTCTCGTAGCTTTCCTTTTCCGCGGAGTCGGCTGTGTCTGCCCGGCGTCGCAGTCTCCTGGCCCGGATCGCTGTGCGGGGATTGATGCGTCGGCTCTCGCGGGCGAATCGCACGGTCTGCCACGCCGATTCGAGCTCTCGGCTCATGGACTCAGTCCGCTCGAACCACTCCTGGGCGGCATCCGAGTCCCAGGAGCGAGAGAATTGGTCCGACATGTCTGTGAGCACTTCGCCCATCTGTCGGTTGACGCTGTCAATATAGCGGGCCGCCTGTCGGTCCCGCAGAGGCGGGACCATGAGGAGGTTGACTGCGAGGCCGACTGCCACTCCGAGGGCGAGTTCGAGGAGACGGTCGACGAGCAGAGGCTGCTGGGAATCGAATCCCGAGCCGAGGACGAAGATCGCCGTCGTCGCGATCGCCACTCCTTCGTCGCGGATCCACGGCAGGCGGGCACCGGCCAGACCGACGAACATCGCCAGAGCGAAAGTCCAGAGACCGACACCGAGGTAGTTGCCGATGAGGAAGGACACGCCCACGCCGATCGTCGACGCGATCGTCGTCTGCACCCCTCGAGAGAACGACCGGTAGACGGTGGCGTGGACCGTCAGCAGCGCCGTCCACGGAGCAAGGAACGGCATCTGACTGTCAAGCACGGCGTCGGAGACCCACCAGGCGCCGGTGGCGGCGATCACGCCCTTGGCGATCTGCAGCAGGTCGGTGACGAATTCCGGCCGCCGGAGATATCCCTCTTGTGAGCGATCGTGGGGCATGGCTGGCTCCTCGCCTCGAAGTCCGGTCAGAACAGTTCAGCTTCGGCAACAGTGTACGGGGGTGGTTCGCACGCTCTTCCATCGGATTCGCTTTCCGGGAGTGTCGTTCCCGGTTCCACCTGCTGAGGCACCGCCGTCGTCCTGCCAGGTCAGCGAAGCGGTGTTAGATTGGCGATTCGAAAGCGAACGGTTTCCGGTAAGCAGCTTTCGCAAGCACCGAATGAAGGAGTACCCATGGCAGTCATTCTCTGGATCCTCGCAGCGATCCTCGTCATCTCAGGAATCTTTGCCATCTTCAGGAAGCAGATTCTCTGGGGAGTCGTACTCATCGTCGTCGGTTGCCTCGTCGGCCCCGGGGGAGTGAGCATCTTCGGCTGAGAAGGGCGGCGGCGGAAGGGATAGAGTGAGCGGATGTCTCCTCTGAGAAATCCTGCGCTCCGCCAGGTCGACCGACTGCGGCGAATCGTGCCCTGGGCGATCGCCGGTCTCGTCAGTGCGGTGCCGACG
This sequence comes from Brevibacterium sediminis, assembly GCF_024895295.1. Lineage (NCBI taxonomy): Bacteria > Bacillati > Actinomycetota > Actinomycetes > Micrococcales > Brevibacteriaceae > Brevibacterium > Brevibacterium sediminis. The sequence goes on from NZ_JAHQRN010000003.1 coordinate 484,854, forward strand.
ACCGTCGCCGTCTCGATGGCCGTCGACCTCATCCAGAAGCGAGGGCGGAAGTCGCGCCCCGCGCCCCGACCGGGAACGTACAGTTCGACGGTCGAACAGTCAGAACTCGACATCTACACCGATGGTGCCACCCTCTACGAGGACATGCTCGATGCGATCGACTCAGCACACGAGTCGATCCTCATGGAGACGTTCATCTGGAAGAACGACGAGGTAGGGCAGCAATTCATCGACGCGTTCAACGCCGCCTCGGCCCGCGGTGTGGAGATCCATCTCATCTACGACGGCTTCGCCAACCTGTCGGTGCCCAGCTCGTTCTACCATCAGCTCTCCGAGCAGATCCGTGTGCTGCGCCTGCCGACGGTGGCGCGGAGGTTCTGGCGGGGCCCGTTGCGCCACTCTGGTTTCAACCATTCGAAGATCCTCGTCATCGATGACGATGTGGCCTTCGTCGGCGGCTTCAACATCGGCTCTCTCTACGCCCGGCACTGGCGCGATACCCATCTGCGATCGGTCGGTCCCGGGACCTGGGGCCTGCGACAGACCATCGCGGAGGTGTGGAACGCATTTCACGACACCGGCGAACAGATCGCCTGGGTTCCACCAGAGGCTTGGGAATCGAAGCTGCGGGTCTCGGCGAATCTCCCGATCCACCTCGTCTATCCCATTCGCAGCATGTATCTCAACGCCTTCGCCCGTGCGCGGAAGCGGATCTGGCTGACGACACCCTATTTCATTCCCGACCAGCAGCTTCTGCGCTCTCTAATCGAGGCGGCGGAGCGCGGCGTGGACGTGCGGGTCATGGTTCCGCAGGAGTCCAACCACATCCTCGGCGATTGGCTCTCCCGCGGATTCTTCGAGGAGATGATCAACTCGAAGGTCACGGTCCTGCTCTACACCGCGAGCATGATCCATTCGAAGGTCGCCACCGTCGACGGCGAATGGTCGACGGTGGGTACGGCGAACATCGACCGGCTGTCGTTGACCTTCAACTATGAGACGAATGTCGAAGTCATCGACCGTGCATTCGCCGCCGAGATGGAGAAGGTGTTCGACAGTGACTCCATGCACTGTGTCGAACTCGGTTCGGAGTGGCTCAACCGCCACCGGCTGACCAAACTCGCCGAACGCGCTCTCGTGCCGATGCGCCCCTGGCTGTGACGCGGATACTCGGCCACCTGTGGTGAGGATCGGGCGCTCGCAGATGCGGGAGGTCGGGACGGTTTCGCACCCCCTGTTGCCCATGGCGGTCTCCGACTACCGTGAAAGGACGACCTTGGGTATGAGCCCGAACGGTGCACAAGAGGAGGTGCCCAATGGCACGCCACGAGCAGAAGGTCACGGTCGAGGGCCATCGGCTGACATTGAGCAATCTGGACAAGGTCCTCTATCCGGAGACCGAGACGACCAAGGGTGAGATCCTCGACTACTGCGCCACGATCGCGCCGCATCTCATCCGTCATGCTCGGGACCGGATCGCTACGCGCAAACGCTGGGTCGACGGGGTCGGCACTCCCGATGACCCCGGGGATGTGTTCTTCGAGAAGAACCTGCCCGAATCCGCCCCGTCATGGATCCGCTCTCGCGCGATCCGACACAGCACCGGCACCAAACGCTACCCGTTGGTCAACGATCTCGCGACGCTGACGTACCTCACGCAGATGGCCGCGCTCGAGATCCATGTGCCCCAGTGGACGGTGAGGGCCGGGGCGAAGGATCCCGGCACGATCGATTCCGAGAGCAGATACCCCGACCGGATGGTCTTCGACCTCGACCCGGGCCCGGGACGCGAATTGGCCGACTGCATCGAAGTGGCTCAGCTCGTCCGTGAACTGCTCGAGGGCATGGGCCTCGACGCATACCCGGTGACCAGCGGTTCCAAAGGCGTCCATCTCTATGCACCGCTGGACGGGTCGGTGAGCTCGCAGCAGGTCTCCGATGTCGCCCATGAGCTCGCCCGCAGCCTGGAGGCCGACCACAAAGATCTCATCGTCTCGGCGATGAAGAAGACGCTGCGGGAGAACAAGGTGCTCATCGATTGGTCGCAGAACTCAGCGGCCAAGACCACGGTCGCCCCGTATTCGCTGCGCGGACGCTTCACCCCCATGGTCGCCGCTCCCCGCAGCTGGGACGAGTTCGATGATCCGGCCGCAGTCGAGCAGGTGCGTTTCGAGGAGGTCCTCGACCGCGTGGACGACCTCGGGGATCTTCTCGAACCCCTCGCCGAGGCGGTCGGAGGAACCGCCTCGGCGCCGGAGCCCGGAGCCGGTTCGGAGTCCAAAGCCGACCCGAGGTCGGAAGAGGCCCCGGAGATCGTGCGCGACCGACTTGAGGTCTACCGGTCCAAACGGGATCCGAAGCGCACGAGCGAACCCGTGCCAGCGAAACAGAGAACGAGCGGGGACGAACTGACCTTCGTCATCCAGGAGCACCATGCGAGGAGCCTCCACTGGGACTTCCGACTCGAACACGACGGTGTGCTGGTCTCCTGGGCGCTGCCGAAGGGGCCGCCGACGGACCCGGGGAAGAACCACCTGGCGGTTCAGACCGAGGACCATCCCCTCGAATACGGCAGCTTCGAAGGCACGATCCCGAAAGGGGAGTACGGAGCCGGCGACGTGGAGATCTGGGACGCAGGCACCTGCGACATCGAGAAGTGGCAGGAGGGCAAAGAGATCATCGCGGTCCTCCACGGGCGTGAGGACGGCGGCCTCGGGGGAGTGCGGCGGTTCGCCCTGTTCAACACCGGGGGCCACGGTCCGAACAAGGACCCGGAGAAGAACTGGATGATCCACCTCATGGAGGACCAGCCGAAGAAGCAGTCGGCGGCGGACCATTCCTCGAAGAAGGGCACGCCGACTGGTCGTTCCTCGAGCAAACGAGCCTCGAAGAATTCGAAGAAGGAGGCTCTGCCGGCAGATCTCTCTCCGATGCTCGCGAGCATCGGAGACATCGATTCCGTGCGCAGGGAAGCCGAGGACTGGGCCTTCGAGATGAAGTGGGACGGCATCCGTGCCCTGGCGAGGGTGCAGCCGGGTGACGGGGACCGCAGCGGCAGCATCGAGCTGAGCAGCCGCAACGGCCGTGACATGACGAGCACCTATCCGGAGCTTCGCGAACTGACCGACTGTGTCGATGTCGACTGCGTCCTCGACGGGGAGATCGTCGCACTCGGGCAGGGCAGCAGACCGGATTTCGGGAGACTCCAACGCAGGATGGGGCTGACCCGAGAGCGCGACGTCGAACAGGAGCGGCGACGCACCCCCGTGTACCTCATGCTCTTCGACGTCCTCCATGCCGACGGGACCTCGCTGCTGCGCGCCCCTTACACGGAACGGCGCGAACGGCTGTTCGAACTCGTGGCCGAGAGCGAGCACATCCATGTTCCCGACGCCTTCGAAGGAAGCGTCGATGCCGCCTTCGAGTCCAGTCGGAAGCTTCGACTCGAAGGGGTGATGGCGAAGAGGACCGACAGCGTCTATCTCCCCGGAAAACGCACCCGCACCTGGGCCAAGCTCAAGCACGCCTCGACGCGCGACGTCATCATCGTCGGCTGGCGGACCGGCGAAGGCGAACGCTCGGACAGCTTCGCCTCACTGCTGGTCGCCGCCCATGACGACGACGGGCTCCACTACCTCGGCCGCGTGGGCACCGGGTTCGACGAGGCGGCACTGCGGAGTCTGCGCTCCAGTCTCGATCGCCGGTCTCGGAAGACGCCGGCGCTCACGGTGCCGGCTGCTGAGTCGCGAGATGCCCACTGGGTGCGACCCGACCTCGTCGGGGAGGTTCGGTTCTCGGGCCTGACCGAGGCCGGGCGCCTGCGCCACCCAGTCTGGCGCGGTCTGCGCTCCGACATCGACTCAGAGGATGTGCGGGTCTGAGCTTCCTTTGGAAGGCGTGCAGTCGCCTGAGACCGATCAGCTCTGCGAGGCGGATTTCGACCGAGTGTCGGCGGCGTATCGGAGCGGTGTGAGCTCCCAATAGGTGCCGCAGCGCCACAGCCATTCCAGGGGGCCGTAGCGGAAATAGCGCAGCCACACCGTCGAGAATGCACACTGGGCAATGATGATGACAGCCCAGACGATGAGCCCGGCAGCCGCGGATACATGCCCGTGAGCGGTCAGGAGCGGGATGACCAGCACGCAGACCACGGTCTGTCCCAGATAGTTCGAGAACGCCATCCGACCGTACAGACGCAGAAAGGACAGGCTGTTTCGGCCGAGTCGGGTGCGCAGCAGAAGGATGAGACCGGTGATGTACATGAGACCGGGAACCAATGCGGTGCGGAAGGCGATCTCGTGAGCCTCGGTCGATCCGGTCCCGGCAGCGGTGGTCCAGATCCAGATCGGCACCGAGCCGAGGAGGCTGAGGATGAAGAGTCCAGTGACCGGGATTCGAGTCGCTGCGGAGTACAGGCCGAGACCGGTCAGCCAGAACCCCAGCATCATGTGCCCTAGAGTCCGGACGTACGACAGGATGGGAAACAGCAGCGCCGGCGGCTGGAGATCGCCGAGGCTCGACGCCAGCTGCAGCACGTCGGGAACCGTCGCCGCCGCGACGCCGAGAATCACGAAGGCCCAGCGCGGCAGCCGAGTCAGCGGCAGAAGCAGGAGCGCGAGGACGCCGTAGGAGGCGAGCACATCGATGCCGCCGAGGGCCGAGTTGATGATGCCGGCTGCGATGAGGATGATCATCCGCCGGACGTAGACCCAGGTCGAACGATGCTTCGCGTGCAGCCTGTTCAGGAAGATGTGCACGCCGGTGCCGAAGAGGATGGCGAAGACGAAATGGAACTTGCCGAGGGCGATGTCGTCGACGACCTGCCAGATCACCGCGTCGGTGCCGACGGGATCCTCTGTCTGCCCGGCTTGGGACAGGAAGTAGCCTAAGTTGATGAGCAGAATGCCGGCGATGGCGATGCCGCGGATGACATCGATCGAGATGATGCGGTCTTGCGGATTCGACGGCTGCGTTCGATCGGGGACAGAGTTCGCGTGCGGGGATTCGTGGATCACGTCGAGCAACGGTATCAGACCAGGATCCTTGTCGGATAGAGTCGCTGAATCCTGTGTTCAGACCGAACGGAACGTTCCCGCATCGGCCCTCGCCCAGTCGCTGCTCCAGGACTCGGGCGGCTGCTCCAGCAGCTCTCCTGGCTCGAGCCAGTCGTAGAGCTCGGCGTACGAGAGGTGTTCGTTGCGGCCGATGTTGCGGTGGAGCTGCTGTGGGGAGAGCTCGGTGGGATCGCTCACGCCCATCGATGCCATGATCTCCACGGCCTGCTGCACGGTCGCCTCCTGGTAGTTCCGCACCCGCTCACTCTTATCACCCACATGCAGAGCCCTCTGTCGTTTGGGGTCCTGGGTGGTGACGCCGACCGGGCACTGTCCGGTATGGCAGATCTGAGCCTGAATGCAGCCGACAGCCATCATCATGGCGCGGGCCGAGTTCGTATAGTCTGCCCCCTGGATGAGGCGTTTGACGATGTCGTTGCCCGCGGCGACCTTCCCGCTGGCGCCGACGCGGATCCGATCCCGCAGGCCCGTTCCGACCAGCGCGTTGTGGACGGTGAGCAGGCCGTCTGTGAGCGGTGTGCCCACGTGATCCTCGTACTCCAGCGGAGCGGCTCCCGTGCCGCCCTCGGAACCATCGACGATGATGAAGTCGGGTGCGGTCCCGACCTCGAGCATCGCCTTGCAGATCGCGAGCACATCCGTGCGGGATCCCACGCAGAGTTTGAATCCCGTGGGCTTGCCGCCCGAGAGTTCGCGCATCCGGGCGATGAACTCGATGAGTTCGACCGGGGTGCTGAAGACGCTGTGGGCGGCCGGGCTCACGCACTTCTCGCCTTGCGGGACGCCGCGGGTTCGGGCGATCTCGGCGTTGACCTTCGCCGCGGGCAGGACGCCTCCGATCCCGGGTTTCGCGCCCTGGCTCAGTTTGAGTGAGACGCACTTGACCTGGTCGCGGGAGCTCTGGTCGGCGAACTGGGTGGGGTCGAAGTCGCCGCTGTCGGTCCGAGCGCCGAAATAGCCCGAACCGATCTCCCAGACGAGGTCGCCGCCGTTCTCGAGGTGGTAGTCGGAGATCCCGCCCTCGCCGGTGTCATGGGCGAAGCCGCCGAGGTCGGCACCGCGATTGAGCGCCCGGACGGCGTTGGGTGACAAAGAGCCGAAGCTCATGGCCGAGACGTTGAGCAGCGCCATGCTGTAGGGCTTCGCACAGTCGGGCCCACCCACCTGCACACGAGGCGTCTGGTCCGGAACCGCGACGGGCGCGGTGGAGTGGATGAGGAACTCATAGCCGACGGAGTTGACGTCCCGTTCGGTGCCGAAAGCGAGCTCTCCGTGGATTCCCTTCGCACGTTCGTAGACGAGGGAGCGGATGTCCCGGTCGAAGGGCCGTCCGTCCCAGTTGCGTTCGATGAAGTACTGCTGGAGCTCGGGTCGGAGAGTCTCCAGCAGGAATCGCAGATGACCGACGACCGGGTAGTTGCGCAGAATCGAGTGCCTGCGCTGAATCAGGTCGTACGCGGCCACGCCGACGATGGCGAGCACCACCGCACCGAGGACCCACCATGCCCACGGTCCGACGGCGGCTGCCCAGGCGACCGCGATGAGCACGATGAGTGTCGACGTGATCAGCAGAAAACGTCCCATGAGTCCTCCTCAGACTGGAATCCGAGCCGAGGTCGAGCTGCCCCGCTCTTTCACTCCATCGTGGACCTCCGACCGGTGCTTGGGAAGCGGCAGCGGCGTCAGTGGGAAGACTTCTTGTCCTCCGAGTCATCGTCGGTGCCGTTGTCGTTGAAGCCGATGAGGTCGTAGCCCATCTCGGCCAGCTCTTCGTCTTCGGAGCCGGGGGGAGTGGCACCGTCGATGGGCCGACCGGCTGTCTCGTTGAAGAAGTGGATGCCGATGAGTCCGATAACACCAGCGGCGACGAGGTAGACGGCGGGGAAGAGCTCGAAGCCGGTCTTCTGGATGACGAAGGTGTTGACCGCCGCGGTCGTGCCGCCGAAGATCGCCGTGGAGATGTTGTAGCCGATGGCGAACCCGGAGAAGCGCACCTGGGTGGGGAAGATCGCCGGCAGTGTCGCCGAGACGCAGGACTGGAGCATCACCTGGAGCAGGGCGATGATGCCCAATCCCAGGATCTGCAGGCCAGTGCCCTCGGCCTGTATGAGCAGGAACGCAGGGACGGAGAGGATCATGAACCCGATCGCCGAGGTGTAGAGGACCGGTTTGCGCCCGATTGTGTCGGTCAGCCTGCCCAGGGGAGTGATGACGACCATCATCGCCGCCAGCACGATGACGAGGGTGAAGTTGCTCTCGACCTCCGAATGGCCCAAGGTGCTGCTGAGATAGGTGGGCATGTACGTGAGCACCATGTACTGGCCGATGTTGAGCAGGACCACGAAGGCCATGAGCATGGTGATCTGCTTAGAGTAACCGCGGAAGAGATCTCGGAAGGGCTTCTTCGTCGTCTGCTGCCGGCTCGTCGCCGCGGAGAACGCCTCGGGCTCATCGAGCTTCATCCGCAGCCACAGTGCGATCCCGCCGAGCGGGAGTGTGAGCAGGAACGGCAGCCGCCACCAGCCGGCGTCCATGCCGTCGCTTCCGACGAAGACGAGCAGAACGGTGCAGACCAGGGCCGCCGAGGCGGTTCCGGCCAAGGTGCCGAGCTCGAGGAACGAACCGCAGAAGCCTCGGCGCTTGTCCGGTGCCGACTCTGCCATGTAGACAGCAGCACCACCGTATTCTCCACCCGTGGAGAAGCCTTGGACCATCCGGCACAGCAGCAGGAGGATTGGAGCGAACGCACCCAGCGTGGCATAGGTCGGCAGGATGCCGATCAGCGTCGTCGGGATGGTCATCATGATGATGGTGAGAACCATGATGTGCTGGCGCCCCACCTTGTCGCCGAGGGGGCCGAGGACGAAGCCGCCCAAGGGACGGAAGACGAACGAGAGGGCGAGGAAGGCGAAAGTGAGCGCCACACCCCACTCGCCGGGGAAGAACGCATTGGCGATGTAGACGGAGACGTAGGAGTAGACACCGTAGTCGAACCATTCGACGGCATTTCCGAGGGCGGAGCCGCTGATGGCTCGTCTGAGTGTGCGTCTGTCTCCGGGCGGCATCGTCTTGATGTCGATACCGTCGGGTGTGGGAATCTTCTCATCGGATTCGCTCATGGCGTCTGTCCTCCCGTCTGCGATTCTCTGTGCCCCGTGATGTCTCAACGGCTTCTGGCCGGCAGGTTAGCACTGCGACCAGGGCTTCTGCGCCCCCTTACGGGAACGCGGCAACTGCGTTAGTCTCGGGAGACCTGTGACATCAGCAATAGTGAGGAGCAGACAATGAATACACCTGAGAGCATCGCGTACACTGCTCGCGCGGAGATCACCGGTGGCCGGGACGGACACGGTGCAACCGATGACAAGATGGTCGACGTCGACCTGCGCACACCGAAGGAACAGGGCGGACCGGGTGGCGGCACCAACCCCGAACAACTCTTCGCCGTCGGCTACGGGGCCTGCTTCCAGGGCGCACTCGGGCTGGCGGGCAAGGAACAGGGCGTCGACACCTCGAAGTCCGTCGTCAACTCGCAGGTCGGGATCGGCAAAGAGGGTGAGAGCTTCGGCCTGTCGGTGAGACTCGAGGTCAGCATCCCCGATGTGGACCTCGAGACCGCGCAGAAGCTCGTCGACCGCACCCACGAGCTCTGCCCCTATTCGAAGGCCACTCGCGGCAACATCCCCGTCGAGGTCGTCGCGGTCTGAGACCGCTTTAGGACTTCAGCCCTCCTCGTCCTCCTCTTCGTCGAGGGTGCTGAAGTCCTCCACTTCGCGGGGAGATCCTGCGACGAGGATCTCGTCGTTGGCATAGAGAGTGACATCCTGATCAGCGATGTTCCAGGTGTCCTCACCGTCGCGTCTGAATGCGACGACACTGATCCCGTACTCGCGGCTGATGTCGAACGACGCCAGCGGCGAATCCGAGATGCGCACCGGCGGGGCGGTGCGAGCCAGCACGAAGTCTTCGCTGACTGACATGAAGTCGGACATGTGTCCGCGGATGAGATGCGCTGTACGTCGCCCCATATCGTTCTCGGGACGGATCACATTGTCGATGCCCAACTGTCCGAGGATGTCCGCGTGGGTCTGGCTGACGGCTTTGGCCCAGATATGCTGATTCCCGATCTTGAGGACCTTCGAAGCGACGAGGATGCCGGCTTCGAGATCGTTGCCGATGGCGATCATCACTCGGCTGACCTCCTCGATGCCGACCTGGCGCAGCACGGTCTCATCCGTCGCATCGGTTCGGGAGACGAAGGCCAGTTTGTCAGAGTATTGGGCCACGACCGCCTCGTCGATGTCGATGCCGATGACGTCGACGCCGTAGGCGGCCAGTTCTGTGGCCAGTGATCCGCCGAAGCGGCCCAGCCCGATGACGGCGACCGCCCCGTCCCTGGCCAGGGGGAGGGGGTTGCCCAAGAAGAACGCCGCAGGTCGCGTGCGCCACTTTCTGCTCTTCATCTCAGGTCTCCTTTCCGAGAGTGCGTGGGGTCTGACTGGGAGGCAGCGGTGCCGGTCACCCGGCTCAGCCGATGAGCGGCCGTTCGACCGGAAGCTCGTAGCGGATGGCGCGGGCCCGCAGTGCCAGTCCGGAAGCGACGGTCACCGGGCCCAGTCGCCCCAGGATCATCACTGTGATGAGGACGGCTTGACTCGTTCCGGGCAGTCCGGCGGTGATGCCGGTCGACAGGCCGACGTTGCCGAAGCCGGAGATGACCTCGAAGAGTAGTCGGCCGAGTCCGGGCCGCGGGTCGTCGAGCATGAGGACGATGGTGGCTGTGGCGATGAGCGCGAGAGCCAGAACGATGACCGTCGCCGCCTGTCGGTACGCCGAACGTGCCACACGGGATCCGAAGAGGTTCGTGGCCGTACCTCCGGAGATCTCGGCCCAGGTCATCGCCAGCAGCACGAGAACAGTGGTGATCTTCACGCCACCCGCGGTTCCCGCTGGGCCTCCGCCGACGAACATGAGAATGTCCATGACGAACCAGGTGGCGGGGTGCAGCTGCGCGAAATCGACCGTGCTGAAGCCCGCCGTGCGTGTGGTCGTCGATTGGAACGCGGCCACCTGCAGTTTGTCCCACCAGTCGAAACGTCCCAGAGTGCCGGGATTGTTCCATTCGACTGCGGCGATGAACACCGTGCCGGCAAGGAGCAGAACCGGAGTGGCGGCGACCACCGCACGAGTCGTCATGCTCCACGCCAGCGGAGTCCGGTAGCGGCGGACGATCTCGATGAGCGCCGGATAGCCGAGTCCGCCGAGGACGATCGCCGCTGCCACAGGAGTGCAGACGAAGGGATCGGTGGCGTAGCCGGCGAGACTGTCGGATCTGAGACCGAAGCCGGCGTTGTTGAAAGCCGAGACTGCATGGAAGACCGCGTCCCACGCCGCGTCTCCGGCTTCTTCGCCGTAGTGGATGGAGAAGCGAAGAAACAACGCCACGGCAACGACCGCCTCGGTGGCGATGGTGAGACCGATGATCCGCAGAACCATGGGTCGGACGCCTCCGATATCGGAGCTTTTGGCCTCGGCGGCAGCCGACTCCCGGAGCCTGAGCCCGACCTTTCCCGCGACGAGCATGGCCAGAAGAGTCGTGAGCAGCAGGACGCCGAGGCCGCCGATCTGGATGAGACCGAGGATCACGGCCTGGCCGAAGAACGTGTAGTCGCTTCCGGTCGAGAGCACCTCCAGGCCCGTGACGCTGATCGCGGAGGTGGCGGTGAAGAGCGCAGACAGGACCGAGATGCCGCCGGGAGTGGACGTCGCTGCGGGCAGCATCAGCAGGCCTGTGCCGAGGAGCAGAGCCGCAAGGTAGGTCACTACTACACGGTCGATGGCATTGCGATGAGGATGATGCGAGGCCGGCATGCTATCGACCCCGAATGACCTCTGCCATTGTCATCATAGGTTCAACAGTACCGATGTTCCCCCGGGCCACAAGGGGGTCTGTTCGGTACTCGGCTTACGGGCGGATCGCCCGTTCCTCGTTGCCGTGACCGGGGGTGAGATCTCCCAGCTGAGACGGACGCAGAGCGGTGAAAACGCCTGCGACCTCCACCGAAGCGACACGGGCCGTGAGGCAGACGTGATCGCCTCCGTCGTCGAGCATCGTGATGCGTTCGACGATGAGGCGGTTCGGCAGGTTCGCGAGCAGCGGCACCCCATCCTCGGTGACGGTGAAGTCAAGACCGGCGAACTTGTCCGTCTCCGACCCGGAGCGTGACCCGAATATCCGGGCCAGCTCACTGTCCGCGGTGGAGGGGAAATGGACGGCGAAATGGTCTGAACGCAGCGCCACCCGGTAGGTGTGGTTGGCTTTCGACAGCCAGAAGCAGTACTGCTCCGGATCGATGCTCGCCTGCGAATGGAAACCGACCAGACAGCCGGCCCGTTCGCCCTCCGCCGAGGTGGTGACGACGATGAGCGGGGGATCGACTGATCCCATGAGGTCGTCGAGACCAGGGGCACTCATGATCGTCCCTCGTCTGCTGTCTTCGATTCGTAGCGGAGGAAGAGGGTGTCATCGGCGATCATCGTCGATTTCAGAGAGAACTGTGCGATGTCGGCTCCCGGCGGCGCGACGCTCACGGACAGCGGATCGCCGCCCATCATCGGTGAGATCGACAGGCACAGTTCGTCCAGTCGGTCGGCGGCGACGAGCTCCCCGAGCCACCGTGGTCCGCCTTCGCAGAGCACGACCTGGTGGCCGAGACCGGCGAGGGCCTGCAGGGCCTTCGCCGGTTCGACCCGGTCGTCACCGGCGATGATGACCGTAGCGGCCTCTTCCGCGGCTGCCAGCCGATTCGGATCGGCCCCGGCGCACGTGATGACGATGGTGCGCGCGTGCTCGGGTGCTGCGGCGAAGACCTGTGAGGACCAGTCGAGGTCGAGGCTGCGACTGACCACCGCCACCGGCGGCATCTCTGACTGTCCCCGCGTTCGACGCTGCGCTCGGGCGGACTCGCTCAGCCGCATCGGGGCGTAGCCTTCGCTGCGGACCGTCTGCGCGCCGACCATGACGACATCGGCGATCTGCCGCATCCGTCGGAACAGGTCCTGATCGGGTTCTGTCGACAGTGCGCCGACGCGTCCGTGGATGGCAGCCGTCCCGTCGAGACCAGCCACCATGTGACCGGTCACCCAGCATTCGTGCCGCGGCTGGGTGCGGTCGACATCGAGATAGGGTGTCAGCGGGTCCGGGATCGGGGCACCGCGTTCGAGTGGCTCCATCCATGCAGTCTACTGAACCTCGCCGGCACTCGCGGCGACGATTTTCCGATCCTCACCCGGACCTCGCTGACTGTTCGTCGACGCTAGAAAGTCAGTCTGTCCAGGCGTCGTCCGTGAAGTAGCCGTCGATGAAGCCGGGCAGACGGTGACCGTCTTTCGCGGTCGCCAGTGTGTACGGGGCGACGTGGAAGCCGGCCTTGTCGAGTTCGCGCATCTTGTTCGTCGGCAGGTTCTTGCTCGGTCCCACCCATTCGATGCCGGCGTCCTTGATCTCTGCCGGTGACTCCTTCGGCATGGTCGACCCCATGAGATAGAGAGAGGTGTATCCGCGGTCGGCGATCGTCTTCGCCGCTTCGAAGTCGAAGGACTGGACGACGAGGGAGTTCTTGAGCCCGCGTTCGTCGAATTCGTCGAGGACCCGGTCGACTTCCTCGGGGGTGGCCCCGGGCTTGATCTCGGGCACCATGACGACCTCGCCGCCCATTTCGTCGAGGAGTTCGTCGAGGGTGACGGTGGCGGCTTCCTCTCCGCCGGCCGGGTGCTTGATCGTGGCCGCGTCCCATTCCTCCCGGCTGAGGTCCCGGATGGGTCCGGTCGCGCCGTTGAGAGTGCGATCGGCGGTGTCGTCGTGGATGAGGACGGGAGTGCCGTCTTCGAGGAACTGGATGTCCATCTCGGGGAGGAATCCGTCCTTCGCCGAGGCGGTGAATCCTTCCATGGATTCTTCCGGATAGACGTCGGCGCCGCCTCGGTGGGAGATCGTGGTCGGGAATTCGATGTCATCGACCTTGTCCGGGGCGGTGAAGCCGCTGGGGGAGCCGAGTCCCGGTGCTTCACCGGCGGAGCCGAGCTCGGCGGCTGCCGCGGGGGCGAGGCCGGCGCCGAAGGTGGCCGAGGCCGCGAGAACTGCAGTGGCGAGAATCGTGTACGGACGGGTGCGTGTGGATGTCTCTTTCTGTGTATTCACGTCCGCGACGCTACGAAGCCCAAGTGATCGTGTGGCGAAGCCGCCGTGAACGTCATCGGCCGAGTGGACGAACGGGTGGGAAATGATTGACCTCGCCGAGGCGGCCCCCACTGCCGTCCGCCTGCTTCGCGGGCATCGAACTGAGGAACGTGTATCCCTGGTTTCGGCGCCGACCGGACTCTATTCTCTGCGCTATGGTCACCGACCCCGCCCTCGGCAGAGCTCCGATCGATCCCGATATCACATCACTCTCATCTGGGCGCTGTGGCATGTGCCGTTGTCATTCATCGACGGCTACTACCAGAACGAGGTCGTCGAATCAGGAGTGCTGCAGACCCTGAACTTCCCGGTCTCGATGGTGGCTTTCGTGCTCGTGATGAACTGGCTGTACTACCGGTGCGGGCGCAGCATCCTGGTTCCGGTGGTCTTCCACGCCTCGGCGAACATGTCTGCGGAGATCTTCATGACCGATCCTGACTCGAAGATCATTCAGACCTGCCTGATGCTCGTCCTCTCGGCGATCATCCTCGTCAAGGAACGTCGACTGTTCTTTGACCGTCCGGCTGCGCAATGAACCGTCGTGTGCGTCGGAATCCGCAAAGGTCCCTCGTGAAATGCGCATCACTTTTCGGTTGTGGTGTGTCGACGGTGGCCGTTGCCGCGTTCGACTTATATTTCTGTAGTGAACAGCATCCCCGAAACATCCCCAAACCACTCCTATCCCCATCGATTCCCTCATCGCGGCCTCCTGCCCGAAGGCAGCTACTTCACTCTGACGTGGACAATCGGCTACGACTTCGGCGGCATGACCACAGTCGCGCTTGAACGGAGCTCCGCTTTCGCTCGGCTCGACAACCGCCGTGTTGAGATTCTGACTCTGAGCCCGGAGATGAAAGAACTGGATCGGGAGCGTGAGCTCCGCGAGTCGGGGACCATCGACCGCAAGGTGAAGATTCACAATCTGTGGCAGGACCTCACCGCGTGGCCCGACAGGAAGCTGCGTCGAATGGTCGGCACGGTCGATCCCGATCCGACAGCAGCCGATGACGCCATCAAGCGGGCCGGTCAGGAATGGACTGAGCTGAGGAAAGATTCTGGCGACCGCCTACTCCAGGCTGACCGATATCACGATCGCGGGCATCTGCTTGTCATCGATCGTCAGGACATGAAGAAATTCGGACGCCGAGGCGGGCGCCGGATCACACTGTTCGACCGTGACCAGAAGGTGATTGCCCAATGGGGCTCGGCTCGTGAGTTCTATCAGGCCTGGCTCGATGTCGTCATCGGGGACAAGCATTCGTACCTCATCTGCGACTCGGCCTTCGTCGGCAACTTCATCCACGAATATCGGCGGGACAATGTGATTCTCTGCATCGTCAACCACAATCACTTTCTTGCTGATGCGGATGATGAGCCCACCGGAGCACTGGCTGAAGACAAATTCGGCTACCTCCGTCATCTTGACGGCTTCGACTTGGCGACCACACTCACCGATTCGCAGAGAGTCGCAATGGAGGGTTTGGACCTGTCGGCGGGAAAGCTCACAACGGTGTCAAACCTGACGGACGACCTGCATGGAGATCCGTACCGACCGCGGACCCGCCACAAGGGCTCCATGATCGCTCGTCTGGCTCCCCAGAAACGCGTGGAAGACGCGATCGTCGCTGTTGCCGACGTCGCAGCCCATGGCAGGCAAGTAACGCTCGACATATACGGCGACGGCGAGGACAGGCCGATGCTCAGCGAGCTTATCCAGAGCAAGAACGCAGCCGACCGAGTCATACTGCACGGCCACGTTGAAGGTGCGAAATCAAACTTCCTCACCAGCTCGTTCAGCCTCTTGACCAGTCGATACGAGGGGCAAGGGCTGGTGGTGCTGGAGAGTATGTCGGCGGGCTGCATTCCTATCTGTTACGCGGTGGACTTTGGCCCGGCAGACATCATCGAGAACGGTGTCAATGGCTTTCTCGTCGACCCGGGCGACGTCGACGGACTGGCTGACGCGATCTCGACATTCCTGTCCCTGTCCGAAGACGAGGTTTCAGCGATGCGCCGAAATGCCGTATCCCGGGCAGCGGACTTCTTCGAACGTCCCGTTATTCGACGGTGGGGAGAGGCACTGGCCGCACGGTCGTTTGCTCCGATCATCCGCGCCGAGGACGCGCGCGCCGAGGTCCAATCTGCCGAAGTGACTGCCGACGGAATCTCGATCACTCTGAGAGTCTTTGAACTGGGGGAGAGCGCACCCTGCCAGATGTTCGTCTCCTGGAAGTCGCGGGCTGGCACCTTCTATGGGCGAGTCGAAGCTCGCCGGAGTGGAGACCTGATCACGGCCGAGGTTCCACATTCTCGGATCGAACACATGACGGAAGAATACGTTGACTTCTCCCTTGACCTCGTTTTCGAGAGAGGGTTTGAACGACTACGCATCGCCTGCGTCGAAGACTCCCATATCAAGTCTTCAGACAAGGTGCATCTCTATTCGACCAAGCACGGAAATTTCAGTGGTCGCCTCGTCCGAATGGATCTCACATCCACTTCTTGACTCGAAAGACAACGTAGAGAACGACCCCTAGGCCAAGCATGAGCCCCAATGCCATCGGGTAGCCGAAGGCCCAGTGGAGTTCAGGCATATCGTCGAAGTTCATTCCGTAGATTGCACCGATCAGAGTTGGAGCAAAGAGGATCGCCGCCCATCCGGAGATCTTCTTCATGTCCTCGTTCTGTCGTTGAGCGACAAGGGTGGAATTGACGTTGAGGATCTGTGACAAAGCTTCGCGCAGTTCTCCGGCTTCGGCAAGGACTCTGGTGAGATGGTCCGTGACGTCATCGAGGTAGGCACGCAGGTCATCGGGGATCGCGTACTTGGCCGCCCCATTGCCCAACGCCTGCGTCAGTCGATTGAGGTGGGTGGAGTTGTGAAGGACGTCGATGACTTCCTGGCTGAGGAGGTAAATACGCTCGGCAGCAGCTGTGTCCCCGCTGAAGACCTGTCTCTCGATCCCGTCTTTGTCGTCCTGAAGCCCGTCGAGAACAGGGAAGTACCCGTCGACTGCAGTGTCGAGCAGACGATAGATGAGTGCCTCAGGGCCGAGTGCGAGCAGATCACGGTCTTTCGTCCAGCTGCGCTTCTCGTTCGTGAAGTACTCCTCGACACCGCTGGTCTCATCAGGAATCGGGGTGCCGTCGATGAAGCGATCACCTTGGCAGATGATGACGAGCACATCGTCCTTCATCAGCAGGTGGAACTCGTTGAACTCGACTTCCTCTTTCGCGTCGATGTAGACAGCTGATTTCAGGACAACGAAGAGCACCTCTCCGTAGCGCTCGACTTTGGCCCGCTGGTTCGCGTGGAAGAGGTCGTCGACGAGTACTGGATGCAAGTCCCAGGCTGAAGCGATACCGGCCAAAAGCTCAGGGGTCGACCACGGAATGACGACCTGCGTGATCGTGCTTGTCGCGTCTGATTCAGAACGATCAGCAGTGTGTGCAGACAATGCATCGTGGAACGTATGCGCGGTATGAAGCTCCTGAGGCTCGCTGTTGACGATCCTGCGGCTGAATAGTTTCGTAGCCCGAGGCGCGCTGTCTTGAGAGGGAACTGTTGCGCGCTTCCGCAATGACGGCCGATCGAACCGCTGACGGCTTTCAGGTGACATGTGCTCCCTTTCGCAGAATCCCAACCAAAACTAGCGGATAGCCTTTGTGGGAGTCGACTGCAGTGGAACTGAGTTTCATTTGGAACGGAGGTCGAGTTCAGGTCGGACACAGATAGGCATGCACAATAGTCTCCATGACCTTCCTACCGGCAGATCTGCCGCACACCGCAGTCCGTGGTGCCAACTTTGCACAATCGGTGGCAAAACTCGCTGCGCTGAGACTCCGTGAGCGTGTTCGCGAATCACGGCTTCCTGACGAATTTCACCCTCAGGACGACGACGAGTTCGCAGTGGCTGCCTATTTTGCCGGTGATCTCAGCTCGGTCTATCAGCTCGAACAGTGGTTGTGGCCTTTCAAGCAGCTTGAGGCGCGTCTCAAGGAGCTGGGACACAGCAAGCAGCCCTTCGGCATCATCGTCCGCAATGCTGTGGTCGCGAAACACCTCAAAGGAGTTACCGATTTTCCGGTTCGGTTCTCGCGGCTCACCAAGGGACTCGACAAGTTCATGCAGTCACCGAGCCTGCGAGCCGTGTTCTACGTCAACCAGGGAACAAGCAACTTCCAGGCACTGCGCTATCCGGAACCCGCTCATGTCCATTTGAGCCATGGTGAGAGCGAGAAGATCTCGATGATCTCCAACCAGCTCAAGGGATACGACTACGTTTTCACCGCCGGCCAGGCCGCGAGAGATCGGATCGAGCAGACGCTGTACGGAATGCGTAATGATCGAATGCTCGACGTCGGACGGCCACAATTGGACCGTCCGCGATCGGTCCCGTCCGAATGGGAAGAGTTCAAGACGAGCAACTCAGATGGCAAAGTGGTCTTCTATGCGCCGACTTGGGAGGGAGACTCCCGGGCGATGGCGTACGGAACCATCGCCTACAACGGCGAAGATATCGTCACCTCGCTGCTGGAAGCCGGCTACCGGGTGATCTTCCGGCCGCATCCCCGTACGGGAGTGATGCGCAGCGAGTTCGAAAAGGCCGTGGAAAACGTGGCCGAGATCGTCCGATCCGATCCGCGAGGATTCCTCGACGAATCGCCTGACGTGTCCTGGCAGTTGGATGAGGCGCATCTTGCGGTCGTCGAGATGACATCCGTGGCATTCGACTGGCTTACCTCCGGAAAGCCGCTGGTCATGGTCAAGCCGCACGATCCCCAGGCAGAAGTTCTCGATGGCGGGCTCCTGGATCGCTGTCCAGCTGTCGACCCGAAGAGCCGCGAGAGTGTTGTCGATCTCATTGACGAGGCCGTCTCGCGCAGTGGATCGGTTGCAGAATTAGCGCAGTTCTATCTGGGCGACACAGCAGACGGTGCGCAGACTGCTCGATTCATCGAATCAAGCGAACGCGTGATCCGAGATCGCTCGGAAGAACGTCGTCTGAAGCACGCTCAGTGAGCCATATGACATTTTCTTAACCTGAAGTAACAGAATGATAAACTAACGCGGAACTAATTCTGCGGCTCACGGGGTGAGCTTCGACCTCTGGACGGAATCAGCAATGAAACGAGTCATCACTTACGGGACATTCGACCTGCTCCATTATGGGCACATTCGACTGCTCCAACGTTGCAAGGATCAGGGCGACTACCTGGTAGTTGCGCTGTCGAGTGACGAATTCAATGCTGGCAAGGGGAAGAAGTCGTACTTCTCCTATGAAGAGCGCAAACACATGCTCGAAGCGATCCGCTACGTCGATCTCGTTGTGCCTGAGGACAACTGGGAGCAGAAATCGACGGATATCGATAAGTACCATATCGACACCTTCGTCATGGGGGACGACTGGACCGGAAAGTTCGACTTCCTCAAAGACAAGTGTGAAGTCGTCTATCTGCCGCGCACTCCCGAGATCTCGACCACGCGGATCAAGAGCGAGCTGGGCAAGTCCTGACAGCAGCGGCGCGAACTTCGCGCTATCGTTGCTGGACATCATCCATAGATCTGAGAGGAACGGACGTGCCCGAAAAGTCTCCGGCGAAACATCCGACACTGTCGGAGCTTCGGGCGAAAGCACAGCCGGTCGAGGTTCGCAGTCGCAAGAATGCGGAACACTGGTCGGCGCAGCTCTACCTCCGCCATATCTCGATCTATTTCACGATGCTGCTCGTCCGCACGAGGATCAGCGCCAACGGCGTCACCGGCCTGATGATCTTGGCCGGTTGGTGCATCGCCTTCAGCCTTCTGATTCCGGGCATCTGGGGAGCGGTCCTTGCTGTCTTCTTCTCGCAGGTCCAGATGTACATCGACTGCTGTGACGGTGAGGTCGCCCGATGGCGCGGAACCAGCGGCGCCAAAGGCGTCTTTCTCGACAAGGTCGGCCACTATACGACCGAAGGTCTGGTGGCCGTCGCGCTCGGAATCCGAGCTGTGGGGGAGTGGAACAACCTCAACGACGACCCGGCAGGGTCCTACCCGCTGCTTCTCGCCGGAACAGTTCTGGCGGGATTGGTGCTTCTCAACAAAGCCCTCAACGACATGGTTCATGTCTCCCGTGCATTCAACGGACTCGATAAGCTCGCGGATTCGAAGGAAGCCACAGCACTGAACCCCGGAGTCGTTGCCACTCTCAAGAGAATCGCTCGGTTCGTGCCTTTCCACCGCATCTTCCACTCGGTAGAGATGTCATTGATGGCACTGGCGGCGAGTATCGTCACCGCGACAGCAGTATCGGCAGGAGCTGAGCCCCTATTCGGCGAACGGTGGCTCGTCCTCATCATGGCTCCGCTGTGCCTGCTCTCCGTCATCGGCCACTTCATGTCGATCATGGCATCAAGGAGGCTGTCATGAGCGAGTCATCTAGGATCCTCTCCCAGCGACTCGAAGACAATAGGCGCTACACGTTCGGCGTTGTCGTTCTCAGCCAAGGCAAGCGACTGGACGACCTCAACCGAGGATTCGAGTCACTGCTGGCGCAGAAGGGCGTCGATCTCGACATCGTCTGCGTAGGAAACGGCTGGGAGCCGGAAGGCATACCGGACCAGGTCAAGAAACTGGGATTGCCAGAGAACCTCGGAATCCCTGCCGGCCGCAATGCCGGAGTCCCTCACGTCGACGGCGAGTTCCTGTTCTTCCTTGACGATGACGCATGGTTGCCGGACGACACGTCTCTGATGCGCATGGCACAACTGATGCGGACTAAACCGCAGATCGGACTGATCCAGCCAAGGGTTGAGGAGCCCGGTGGGCCAGATGCACCGAAACGGTGGATTCCCAGACTGAAGAAGGGAAGCGCCGACCATTCATCGAATGTGTTCTCGGTGTGGGAAGGCGCAGTCTGCATGCAGCGCCGGGCCTTCGACGAGTGCGGAGGATGGCCGGCACCGTTCTGGTACGCGCACGAGGGAATCGAGCTCGCGTGGAGAGTCTGGGACGCCGGCTACATCGTCTGGTACATGGGTGACCTCGCCGTCGCCCACCCGGTGATCGACCCGAGGCGCCACGACGAATACTTCTACATGAATGCGAGAAACCGAGTTTGGCTGGCGCGGCGTAATCTGCCGTGGCCGTTCAGCTGGGCCTATGTGGGTTCATGGACATTGATGCAGTTCATCAAGTGGGCCAACAAGCCACACCAACTCAAAGCGTGGATGGAAGGATGGCGTGCCGGATGGCGTCTCGACCCGTGGGGTCAGGACGAAGACCGGCAGAAGCTGTCAAGAAGAGGTGTACTTCGAATGTCCCGGCACGGCCGGCCGCCCATCGTGTGACCTCACGCCGCTATGGCGGAACGGTGCGCGTCGATACAGCAGCAATCAAACTGGAGGAGTCTCCGGGGAGCATGCTGTCTGCCGCGTACAAAAGAAGCGAGTAATGACAGGGACCGCAGTCGGGTCCGAACCAACCGGCTGAGAAACTGAGTGGAGCCGATTGATGCAGTCGACAGCCCCCGTCGCTGAAAACTCCCCACAGAGGTCGAGCGTGCCCAAATCCTCGGGATTCCGTTCCGATATCCAGGGGCTGCGAGCCCTGGCAGTGGGAATTGTTCTGCTCTATCACCTGTGGCCCGATCGGTTCGTCGGCGGGTTCGTCGGTGTCGACGTTTTCTTCGTCATCTCCGGCTTCCTGATCACCAGCCACCTCATCAAGTCCCCGCCACAGAGCTGGGGGGACGTGGCAAAGTTCTGGGCACGACGGGTTCGTCGATTGCTGCCGGCTTCCCTGCTCGTCCTGTTCCTCGTCGGTATCGCAACTTTCCTCGTTGCTCCACAATCGATTTGGGCCGATACCGGGCGCCAGATTCTTTCCGCAGGGCTCTACGTCGTCAACTGGGACTTTGCCGTATCCAGCGTCGACTATCTGGCTGCCGACAATGCTCCGTCACCGGTCCAGCATTTCTGGTCCCTGTCGGTCGAGGAACAGTTCTATTTCGTCTGGCCGATGATCATCGGCTTGGCTTTCCTCGTGGGGACGAAACTCGGACGGTCCAAGAAGTTCGTCGGATTCACCGTCCTCGGGATCTTCCTGGCCTCGTTCGTCTTCTCTGTTTGGTACACCGCTAACGAACCTGCAATGGCCTACTTCATCACCCCAACCCGGATGTGGGAACTGGCCACCGGTGGCCTCGTCGCCGTCTTCGTGCTCTATGTTCGACCAGAACGGCTTCCATTCAGTTCAGTGCTCGGGTGGATCGGTCTCGCCGGAATTGTGGCTGCCACCTTCCTCATCCGCGCAGACATGCCGTTCCCCGGCTACATCGCGCTGGTCCCGGTGGTGTCGACTGCACTCGTCATCATCGCCGACTCCCGGGGCCGGGCATCTGTGCTCCCACTGTTGTCACTGCGTCCGGTGCGCTTCCTCGGTGACATCTCGTATTCCGTCTACCTCTGGCATTGGCCCCTCATCGTCCTCGTGCCGTACCTCTCGGCCAAACTCGGACGCTCGGAAAGCCTCGGCGTCCTGGACAATATCGCTATCATCTTGGTCTCGATCATCGCCGCCTGGGCTTCGACGACTTGGGTCGAGAACCGATTCCGCAAGTCGTCGTTCTTCAGCAGTTCGAAGAAGACCTTCGCGTTTGCGGCCTTGGCGATGGTGCTCGTTGCCGCACTTGGTCTCAGCCAGATGGTCATCGCCAACACCATCGTCGAGCAGAACGAAGACAAACTGCAGGCCCAGTTGGACGATCCCGACTCCTGCCTTGGCGCCGGGATTCTCCTTCCCAGCGCCAAGGACAACCCCAACTGCGAAGACAAGGACTCGCTGCAGATGGAGCCCGCTGCGGCGAAGAAAGACAAGTCAAAAGCCTATGCCGATGGCTGCTGGGCCAGCGCACCATACGCAAGCAAACCGGAATGCACCTATGGAGACGGGTCGAAGCACGTCGCGCTCGTCGGGAACTCGCACGCCGGCCATTGGCTGCCGACGCTCGAGCGCTTGGCGGATGAACAGGATCTGACGATCACCACCTTCCTCGCCTCGAACTGCAGCATTTCGACCCTGCCTCAGGACTTGTCGACACCGGAGGAGACCAAGGGATGTCAGGACTATGCCGATTGGGTTTCGAAACGAACGACCGAAGGCGGCTTCGACGCAGTGATCACCTCGGAGCGGCAGTCTACGCCGCTGGACGGTATGGATTGGGAAGAAACCGAGAAGAAGGCGCCTGAAGGACATCGTGAGATCCTGCAGCGCTGGGTCGATGCTGATTTGGATGTTGTGGTCATTCGGGATACCCCATACCCCGGCGGGGCAGGTGTCACCGTGCCGGATTGCGTTGCCAAGCACGAAGACGACCTCGAAGAGTGCTCTGGAACTCCGGAATCATGGCACTGGATGGACCCGCTCGCAGCCTCCGCGAAGACCATAGACTCGAAGAAAATGTCGGTCATCTACCCCCAAGACTGGTTCTGCCCCGAGGGGCGCTGCGAACCTGTCATCGGCGGCGTCATCACCTATTTCGACACCGCGCACATTACTGCGACCTATGCGCAGACTCTTGCCCCGCAATTCGACGCAAGCCTCCGCAAGACAGGCCTCGGCACCTTCGATTGAGACCGCTGCGGTTCAACGAACTGACAGTCAAGTCGTATACCGTGTGCCTGATTGCTCTTGACCACCGACTGCTACGAACGACCGATCACCGAAACCTCTGCAAAGGACTGAACGAGTGACCACTGGACGAAACGCCGCCGACCGATACTTCAGCAAGGGACGCGAACTGGTGAAGCCAGTCGTCCACGGAATCGCCCGTCGTGCACTGCCCGTGGTCGAGCGGGCCTCCGGGACGAAGTACGTGCGCGAGCGCGCAACCGGCGGCACCGGCAAGTCGTCCGGCAAACCGAAGAAGATCGCGACCGAGACCGCTCGTGCCTACCGGAAACTGGCAACAGGATTGCGCGGATCGACAGCAGAGGACATCGACGGATGGACCGTTGCGCCGTCGACCCGAGAGGTCGACACCAAGGCACGGCAGCTGGCACGCCTCAAGGCGCACGCGGCACTGTCCGAAGCCCTGACTCAGGGATCATCGTTCGGTCCCGCAGCCGTGCAGGTCGGCCGGTCACTCGTCGCTGCCGGGCACCTGGCTGACACCGTGTCGATCGGGCTCAACCTCCGCAGCAATCCCTCCACCGAGGAAGCCGGAAGGGTTCTCCTCGGTATGGCCTACCAGCGGTCATCGGACTCCGAAGTCGCCTGGGCGCAGTTCGAGAAGCTCGATGACCGGGACATCATCGTCGCCGCCGCCGAGGAGTTTTACCCAACCGCGATCGACACGCTCGGACAGGACGCAATCCCGCTCCTGGAGAGTGCGGACGAAGCGGGCGAGACTAGCCGCTGGAGTGCGAAGGCAGTGCTGCGCACCGCCGAATCGGCCTTCTGCATCGACGCTTTCGACCATGTCCGGACTCTGGTCGAAACGCGTCTCGACCAGATGGATGACGAGGCGGATCCGGCCGTGCGCTACGAACTCAACCGCATGCGCGACTGGCTCCCGGGAGGAAAACACCTCGAACCGCTTCCGACGACTGCCGGCAAGCGCAACTTCGGTGTGCTCAGCTATGACCAGCCGGGGATCCGTTCCCGCAACATCGGCGACTACATCCAAACGATTGCGTCGATCGGCCATCTTCTGCGGTACGAAAATCTAAGTTTCTCAGGTGACCAGGGGCTGACCGAACTCTTCAGTAAGTTCCGCAAGTCAGTCAAAGAGGAACGAAAGTACGCGGGACCTGAAGCTGAACTCAACCTCGTCGAGGTCTACAGGGACGGCAATGTTTATCAGGACATTCCGGAAGACACCTGGTACATCGCGTTCGGCTGGTACATGCACGACATCTTCGGTAAGTCGTTCAACATCCCGTTCCACCCGAATCTGCGCCCGATCCTGCTGTCCGTGTTCGTGCGCTACCCCGAGATGCTCACTCCCGAAGCCATCGCCTACCTCAAGAAGTACGGACCGGTCGGTTGCCGCGACTGGCAGTCCGTCGCTGTGCTGCGCGCAGTCGGCGTGCCCGCATTCTTCTCCGGATGCCTGACGACGACGGTCGACACTCTCTTCCCTGCACCCTCACCCGACCGTCGTTCGGGAACGCTGCGAGTCGACTGGACGAAGGACAACAAGGGGCCGAAGAAGAAGCAGACCGTCACCGCGATCCGCGACAAATCGTTCCCGGAGAACCTGGAACTCGCACGCAACTGGGTTGCTGACTATGCCTACAAATACAAGCACGTCCTCACTTCCCGCCTGCACGCGAATCTGCCGGCACGATCGGTCGGCGCCGACGTCGACTTCGAACCTAAGAACAAGTCCGATTCGCGGTTCGGCGGACTCATCGGCATCGACGCTGCCGAGTTCGATGCCATTCGCAATGGAATCCTCGATAAGCTCTCAGTGCTGCTGCCCCTCATCGCAACGGGCACATCCGAAGACGAGATCTACGCGAAGTGGGTCGAGATCACGGCAGACGCGATGGCATTGGCTGACGAGTACCTGGCCACTGCCCGACTACCCGTCGCGGAAAGCAGGTCCGTTGTCTCGGCGCTGAACGGGATCGAACGGCCCGTACCCGAAGCGCAGGTCACCGACATTTTCATGACCGTTGAGAAGGGCGAGGCGCCTTTGGTCGGGCAGGCTCTCCGCAGTATCGAGACCCACGCGGGAGCCGCATACCGAGTGTGGCTGCCGAACGGTGTGTTGACGTCAACCGAGGTCGACGAGATCCGAGGCGAGCTCACCCAGGGGAGTATCGACATCCTTCCGGCGGTGGAATTGGGCGACGAGAAGAACAGGTCCGAAGTTCTGTCGGTCGTTCTGCCTGCGCTGTTTGCGGACCATGAGCGTGTCGTCGTTGTGCCTGCAGCCGCCGAGGTATCCGCAGACATCACCGAGCTCTCGACCGTCGACTTCAAGGACACGCTGCTGGCTGCGAAACATGACGTCAGGAAGAATCGCTCCAGCGGTCTCACACTGATGCGGCGGATCGCGAGCTCGTTCGGTGACGATCACACGGGCGCCCTCGACTTCGTTTTCGCCAGCCACGCAGGGATGAGCGAAGACTTCGTGCCGTTCGATCCGCAGATTGCCGTGCTCAATCTGGCTCGACTGCGCAGCGAAGATGTCGTAGAACGAGTCCTCGGTCTCGTGCAGCAGAATGGCCTCAGCTATATCGATGCGATGCAGATGATCGTGAGAGACCGGTATGCCGACCTCGGCGATGACTGGAACATCCAAGCCCAGTGGGAGGCATCGGATGTTCCCAAGATCGTCAATTGGCGCCGTCAGGCTCGCCACTTCGGCCGTATGGCGCTGACGCGCTGATTGCCAGTTTGTCGTCGATGAGCGTTGAGGAAAGGTACCACTTGTGAGATTGCGAGCCCGAACGAACCCAAACGGCAACGGCCGGGACGTTGAACCAGACGGTCCCGCATTTGGGACCGACGCAGTCCACGTATACAACGTGCTGTGGGGCATTCCGGAGTCCATGGGCGGCATGACGACGGCTGCGCTGCGTCGGATTCGGAGCTTCCAGAACTTTGGCAGCCCGCTGTCGCAGACCATTCTCACGTTCAGTCCGCGCATGGAGACAGATGAGATCAGGGATCGTCTGATCGCACAGGGGAAGATGCGAGAGGACGTTGAACTGGTCAATATCTGGCAGGATCTTCGAGGACGAAGCGAAGCCGAACTGACCCGCCTTGAGGGTGAGCCCCCGAGGATGCCGATCCCCGACGAAGACGGCGAACTCGAGAACATCAACGCTTTCTACGACGTGTTCCGAAACTCGCGGACCGGTCGTGTCATCCGGCGCAACTACCTGCGGGGCGACGGAAGTCTGCTGCTAGCTGACATCGAGGATCCGAAACTGGGCAGACGGTTCATCCTGCACTCCCCGGCGGGGGAGCCGATGGTCGAATGGCGTCGTCCGCGCGACTTCTACAATGCGTGGATCACAGCGACCGTGACGAAGTCGCCGGCAGCTGTCATCGTCGATGACAAGAAGGTCAGTGAATTCATCCATGAGATCTCTGACCGTGACTTCGCGCTCATCCTTTTCCTCCACGGAAGTCATCTCCGTCGACCGTGGAACGGCGATCACGGGCAGCCACTGAGGGCTCGTACGGATACGATGCGCAACTTCGACCGATTCGACATCGTCGGAGTACAGACACAGCAACAGGCCGAAGCAATTCGAGCGATGGGCTTCTCCGGCGACAACATCGGGCTGCTGACTGGGGAGCTGCCGCAAGGATCAGTCGTCTCTGATCCGCCGATGCGGCGAGACATTGGGAATGCCGTAATGGTCGCGAACCTCATTGACCTCAAACGCATCGAGCACCCGATTCGCGCGGTCGCGAAGCTGCGCGACCGCGGTATAGCAGTCTCCCTGACCGTGCTCGGAGAGGGACCCGCGAGGCCGAAGCTTGAAACCCTCATCGATGAACTCGACCTCGGCGATCGCGTCGCACTGCCTGGGTACGTCAATGATGTGCATGAACGATTGACGTCGGCGTCGTTCTCCACGCTCACCAGCACAAGCGAGGGTCTGCCGCTGTCCC
This sequence comes from Brevibacterium sediminis, assembly GCF_024895295.1. Taxonomy (NCBI): domain Bacteria; kingdom Bacillati; phylum Actinomycetota; class Actinomycetes; order Micrococcales; family Brevibacteriaceae; genus Brevibacterium; species Brevibacterium sediminis. Next base: position 511,789 of record NZ_JAHQRN010000003.1, read on the forward strand.
TGCTGGAGGCGATGGGCGCCGGCTGTGTTCCCATCGTCTATGACATCACCTACGGGCCGCAAGATCTCATCGATCAGGGCGACAACGGCTTCATCACGCCGTGGAGCGACATCGACGCACTGGCCGACCAGATAGAGGAATTTCTCTCCCTGGAGCCCAGCGAAGTCGAGTCCATGCGTCGGGCAGCGGTGAGCTCCGTCGAACGCTACCTCCCGGAAGCCGGATACCTTCGTTGGCGGAAAGCGTTAGCCGAAATGAGGCTAGCTGATCTCCCAGCGGTCGGCAGCGAATATGAGGTTCCGTCGGTCAGGGCCAGGAAGCTGACCTGCACACCGACAACGGGAGGATGCAGAGTCGAGGTCGAGATCGGCGGGATCCACAAGTCGGTTGCAGAGACACTTCAGTTGGTCGTCGCAGGCAGAGAGCTCAGTACGTTCTTCCTCTGCGACCAGTCCGAGATCTCATTCCGCCGGTTCGGGCACCGAACGGTGCTTACGTTCGACGTGGACGATGAGAGCTTTTCCGAGTCCGCTGGTGAGACATTCGACGTCTATCTTCGCCGACCCCATGATCTGTGGTCATCGAAACGGAGAATCAGCACTCCGAAGCGATTCCGCGTCACGACTGCGACAGCCAGCGAATGGTATGCGACGAAGCACGGGAACCTCTCGGTGAGAGCTCGGAAGTAATTCGAGCTTCTGGCGTCCGCACGTTCCGATGACGCGCTGACTGCGGCGATGACCCGCTGGCCGAGTCCGGTCGCGACTATTCGTCGTCGGACTCGGCGTTGACGCTCTCGGTGTGGAAGCTCTCCAATTCAACCGCACGGTCGGCGATTAGAGTGGACACCGCATCGGTGAATAGGACGGTCGATGATCCGGGTTCGCCGTCGCCGAAATAGTGGCGGCGGAGTTCATGCCTGATTTCTGCAGAAGAATCGCGCTCAAGCATCTCTTTGAGTAGAGATTCGACACTTCCGATCGATTCATCGTTGATGAGGGGCGCGGCGCGGCTGATCGGCGCCTCGGCATTGAGTGATTCGGCGTCATTGCGACGGTCGGTGAGCACGAGCGGCTTATTCGGGTGGAGATAGAGGAAGTCGAGGCCGACGCTGGAGATATCGGTGATGAGCAGGTCGACCGTGTCGAACATGCCGAGGATGTCTCCCTGCATGAGCACCTGGTGCTGCTGAGTCTCGTCGGTGATCGACACATTTGCCGCCTCGATGAGGTCGAGGATCCGAGCATTCGCTTCTACCATGTCCGGGTCTTTGGACGTTTCGACCCGCGGATGGGGTTTGTAGATCAGACGCGCACCGGGAATCCGGAGGACTGCTTCGACGATCTCCGGACCGAAGCGATCGACCGAGGTGTAGTTGTTCGCATCATTCTCGCCCTCCCACGTGGGCGCATACATGATCGTCCTAGCCGACGAAGGTTCGAGCTCGAGCGGCCTTTTGATGTCCAACTGGGGCCGGCCGACTCGCACAAGCTGGGATTCGTCGAAGTCGATGAGTGCCCTGCGGTGTCGTTCCACAGCGGCCTCGCCGGCAACGAAGACTTTGTCATAGGCCTTAGCCTGATTGGACACCATGCTCAGCTTGTCGGACTCGCCATGATTGACATGGACATGGACCATCGGAGCGAAGCTGAGCGACTGAAAATTCGTCATTCCGTTGTTGACGTACAGAGCGAGCTTGAAGTCATTGGCGTGGTAGAAGGTCTGTAAGGGATCGAACTTTCGTTTGAACACCACGGGGAGGTGAGTGGTTTCCAGCACGCTGGTCAAGGCTGAACCTTTTCGTACGACGATGACGACCCTGTGCTCCTTATGGAGCTGCTCGAGGACCGGGATCCACTGTTCGAGTTGGTAGAACTTCGAGCTGCGGTCGCCGAAGTAGACGACGACTTCGGCTTTGACATAGCTGCCGTCATATTCGTCTTCGAGGCGGTTCCACTTCTCAGCGCCCCTGATCCATTTGCTGGTGCGTTTCCACGCGCTAGAACGCACCGCGGTGCGTGCGACCCATCGGACCGGGTTAGCCACTGTTCGAACTCCTTGCAGTTGTGAATTCGGATTCGCAACGGCTCAATGCCTTAGATGCAACCGACGACTCGGCCAGAATATCGTTTCATGACTGCCCATGAGAACACGAAGCCATCGGCTCGGATGCGGTCCGCGGGCGTGTCGTTAAGTTACCGACTGCCACAGGCAAACTGCTAGGCTATCAACGTTAATTGAGAGTGAACGAGTTGCGTCAGCATTTCAAAATCATGCTGGTGAGGGGAACCTGTGGTAGATGAGCTGACAATTGAAAGAATCTCGTGGGAACGTGTGATTCTGACATTTGTCGTCAGGGTTTCCGGCGATGCCCCTGACTCGTTTTTCCTGACCCCGAACTCGCGACCTTATGAGGTCGAACTCCCGGTTCGTGCGGAACCTCTGGGGGAGGGGCGTTTCGAGCTTACGATCAACGTGACCCAGTTCAATCGTCGTGCTCAGGTTCCCAATGGGACGTACTACCTCGTGGCTCGACGCGGGGAAGAGAACCTTCCTGCCGCCTACCCCTTGGCGAGAGCTGAAGAGCTCGGGGATGCTTCACGAGCATTCGTCTACAACAAGAACTTCTCCGCATACACCGTGACGTTCGGCATCTCCGACGACGAGGCGGCTCCATATTTCCTCATGCGCGCGTATTCCTTCGGACGTTCCGGAGGCAAGCCCTCGTCCACCGTGGCACGCCTGAAGTCGAAGGCTCGCAAGAAGTGGACGAAGACCAAGCGGAAGGCTCTGCGCACCGTATTCGCCATCTCTGCTTACAAACGGCCGTCTGACGGAAGCAACATCTTGTTCGCCTCCGAGGCCCGTCCGAACATGCAGGGCAACCTCAAGGCCGTACATGACCGCATGCTCGAACGCGGTCTCGATTCGCAGTTCAACTTCGGTTATTCGTTCCGTACCGGCCGCACCAGCAGCCGTCAGAGTGCGTTCGCTCTGGCCTGGGAGATGGGCAAAGCGAACACCATCCTCATCGATGACTACTTCGCCATCCTCAAGGACCTGGGCAACCGAGACGAACAGAAGATCATCCAGCTGTGGCATGCCGGCAGCGGATTCAAGTCAGTGGGTTACAGCCGGTTCGGGCAGTACGGTTCACCGAATCTGCGAAACGCCCATCGCCTCTATTCGTATGCCATCTCCGGTTCCCAGCACCTGCGGGATGTCTACAGCGAAGCTTTCGGCATCGAGAGAGAAGCAGTCCTCGCGACCGGTCTGCCCCGTATCGACGGTTTCCTTAGAGAAGGACGTGCAGAAGAGGTCCTTGTCGACTTCGAAAAGCAGTTCCCGACGGCGAAAGGCAAGAGGAAGATTCTCTTTGCGCCTACTTTCCGCGGTCGCGGCTCCGGAGACGCCCACTACGACTACGACCAGATCGATTTCCGGGAGCTGTACGAGTCGTGCGGCGACGATTCCGTCGTGCTGTTCCGACAGCATCATTTCGTGCCTGATCCGGCTCCGATTCCACAGGAATTCAGCGACCGACTCATCGACGTCGCGTCTTGCCCGGACACCAACGATCTGATGCTCATCTCGGACGTGCTCATCACTGACTACTCCTCGGTCATCTACGAGTATTCGCTGCTCGAGCGCCCGATGATCTTCTTCGCCTACGATCTCGATACCTATTCTGCGACGCGAGGAATGCACAAAGACTACCGGGAAGCCGCCCCGGGAAACATCGCTAAGACCTTCGACGAGCTCGTCGAACTGCTCCGCCGTCCCCAGTTGAGCAACGAAGCGACGAAGGAGTTCGTCAAAGAGAACTTCGATTACGTGGACACGAACAACTCCGACCGAGTGATCGACACGCTCATCCTCAGCGAGCCTGCCACGGAACCACAGGTGCCTTCCGAAGACGAAGATCACCGTATGTCCGAACGTGTCGGTGAGGAAGATCCCGGCGCACCCGGGCAAGAAGACCAGCTCAACGACCCGACGGACAACGATTCCGACGGCAGCTATAAGACCGAAGAAGAGGACGAGGAGAACCAATGGCAAACATCGCAGTAGTCTTCGCAGGAGGCGTCGGCGCTCGTATGGCGCACAGCTCACGTCCGAAGCAGTTCTTGGAGATCCACGGCCGACCGGTGATCGTGCACACGCTCGACATCTTCCAGCAGCATCCGGAGATCGACTCGATCGCAGTCGCCATCCTTCCGCAATATCGCGAGCACCTGGAACGCCTGGTCAAACGTTACGAGCTGGACAAGGTGCAATGGATCGTCGACGGCGGGTCGACCGGCCAGGAATCGCGACACAATGCGCTCAAGGTCGTCTCTGAACACAACGACCCGGACAGCATCGTGCTCATCCACGACGGTGTCCGTCCCCTAATCGATGCCGACCTCGTCTCGCGGAACATCGAGAGTGCTCGTGAATTCGGTTCGGCAGTCACCTGTACGAAGATGACAGAGACAGTCGTCGTCGAAGAAGGCGCCGGCATCAAAGAGGTCATTCCTCGGGACCCGTTGTGGACAGCCCAGGCCCCGCAGACATTCCCTCTCAAGGACGTCCTTGCCGGATACGACCGTGCTGTCGCTGAAGGCGAGAACGATTCCATCGACACATGCACGCTCATGAACGGCTTCGGATATAACGTGCACCGAGTCGAAGGTCCGCGGACGAACATCAAAATCACCACTGCCTCGGACTACTATGTTTGCCGGACATTCCTCACTCTCATCGAAGACAGGGAGGCCTTCGGTGGCGAATGAGGACGGAGCGGTCGCATCTGTTTCGGAAGCAACGGACGTCGTTCTCTTCGACACGCCGGTATTCTCCGAGGACGTCGCACGCATCGCCTCGGCTCGGCTGCCATGGGAACAGTATCGGAATGCGAAGATTCTCGTTACCGGTGCCTCCGGCATGATCCCGATGTATATTGTCGGTTCACTGCTGGCCGCGAACGATGCTTACGACCTCGGACTCCATGTCACGGGAATGGTGCGCAACCAGGACAAGGCAGTAAAGCGATTCGGCTCCGCGCTCGAGCGCTCAGATTTCACCTTGCTGGCTGGCGACGTCATCGACACGAAGACTTTCGAACGCAAATTCTCGACGATCTTCCACGGTGCCTCGCCGGCTCGACCGAGCTTGCATAAGTCGTCCCCCGTCACGACTCTTAAGGCGAATACTCTCGGGACGATCAACCTTCTTGACGCGCTTGTCGACGCGGGCGGGAAGTCCTTTGTCCTCCTGTCCTCGTCAGAGGTTTACGGTGCGGTGAAAGGCAGTGGCCTTATCAGCGAAGACGACGAGGGGACGTTGCAGCATTTTGCGCCACGCGCCAGTTATTCAGAAGGCAAACGCATCGCCGAGACCGCCCTGGCTGCCTATGCAGATGAGTTCGGTATCAGGGGACTCAGCCTGCGTTTCGGGCATATCTATGGCCCGGGAATGGCTCTCGACGACGGTCGAGTACAGGCGGATTTCCTCGCCGACGTAGTTCGAGGTCGCAATGTGCGGATGATGAGTGCCGGTGCCGCGACCCGGACGTACACGTACGTTGCGGACGCCGTGGAGGGACTGTTCTTCGCCCATCTGCGGAGTGACGAACAGGTCTACAACGTCGCCGATCCCGCTGGGAACATCAGCATCCGTGAACTGGCCGAGACCTTTGCCGGGGCCCGACCTGAAATGAAACTCGAACTGGACTTTGCCAATCCAGAGGACGGCCGTGCCTTCTCTCCAGTGGCTTCTCTTGGTTTGGACTCGCGTCGGCTCAAGAAGCTCGGATGGGACGCAAAGACGTCATTATCCGAAGGTGTCTCCCGGACAATCAGATCGTTCGAGGATGGTCCCCTCGTCCGCAGATGAGTATGCGGACGCACGGTCCGAACTTTGGATGGCATTTCATGCCACAATCTCGATTATGGCGAAGTTCGCCGCGGTGATGAGGAGACCTGAACCACAATGAGCCCAACTCGAATCCTGTTGTTGACGAATCGTGATTCCGACAATGTCGGAGATCAGATCATCGAAGCCACGGTGATTTCGATTGTCAAAGGGGTGATGAAGAATCTTGGATTCACCGCTGACGATTTTGTGATCTCCAGTCGCGCTGCCGGCATCATCTCGAAGAGATATATGAAGACCAGAGATGAGGAACTGCTCAAACCGGCGCGAGATGCCATCTCTGCTGCCGATCTGATCATCTTCGGCGGCGCTCCGCTGTTCAACTACAAGTATCAGAATTTCTATCTGCGCACTATCAGGACTCTTGAGCTAGCGCAGGAGTACGGTGTGCCCGTCATCTTCTCGAGTATTGGCGTCGAGGCGTTCGATCCGACGAACAAGAAGTGCATCGCACTCAAAGAAGCTTTGGCGCTCCCTGTCGTTCGGCAGATCACCACTCGAGACGACGTCGAGTCATTGCGAAAGTACGTGGAAGGCACTGATATCCCGGTCGCACATGTGGCCGACCCGGCAGTCTTGGCCGATATCGTGTATCGGAAGAAGCAGGAGCCAGTTCCTGCGCCGAAACCGGTGCCGTCGATACCAGTGCGAGCAAAACGCAAACTCAAGAGGATCCTCCGTCGTGTGGCCGCATCTGCAAAGCCGTCGGCAGCCGAATCTGCCCCAGTCCTGAGCAGCTCGAAACCGACGGAGTCCACGGTCGCGGAGACGAAACCGAAGCGGATCGGGCTCGTGGTCACTCGCGCCGGTATCTTTGCCGACAACGGGATCGAGTTCTCGGAATCGGATCAACGCCGGTTCTGGTTGGACACCATGGCGATGCTCGAGGAGCGCGGTTACGACTATAAGCTCTTCACCACCGGACACTTCTCTGACGAGGTCTTCCTCGACTCGCTCGTCAAAGACAAAGGCATTCCGGCCGCACACGCTGCGGTAACCGTGAACTCCCCCGACGAGTTGCTGCGGGAACTGAGAGCTTGTGATGGAGTCATCGCGTATAGGCTGCACGCCAGCATTACTTCCTTCGCGTTGGGCATTCCATCGGTCGGTCTGTCGTGGAACTTCAAGGTTCCGTACTTCTACGAGTCCGTCGACTATCCCGAGAGAGCGATGGAACCAGAACGCTGGACCGCCGATGAGGTTGTACCTGTGCTCGAAACCGCAATGGCCGAGGGGGTTCACAAGGACTACGAGTTCCTCAAATCGGTCTATGACACACTCTTCAACGGAATAGGCAGTGTCGTTGCTCCGGAATCTGCTATCGAGCCATTCGCGTTCGACGCCCTCTGGGAAGGTCTTCCTCGGCAGGTCGCAATCGGTCCGAAGGGCTACCGGGAGCGCGTCAATCGCAAGTTCCGTCGCACCTACGAGAATTATCAGAAACTCGCGCTCAAAGCCCAGAACTCCTGAGCCCTGTCGCTCCAAGAGAAAAGGTCCGTTCCAATGCCCAACACTGAAGTGCTGCTGCTGACCAATCGCGATTCAGACAATATCGGTGATCAGATCATCGAAGCATCCGTGATCAGCTTGCTGAAAACGGTCGGGAGCAACCTGGGTATCGACCCGAAGTCGCTGACGATTCGGAGCCGAGCCGCGAGCATCATCAGCCGCAAGTACATGAGCACTCGAGATGAGTCGCTCCTGGAACCCGCGAGACGAGCCATTTCTCGCGCAGACGTGATCGTGTTCGGCGGTGCTCCTCTATTCAACTATCGCTATCAGAGCTTCTATCTACGGACGATTCGAACCCTGGAGCTTGCGGCAGAATATGATGTTCCGGTGCTCTTCTCAAGCATCGGTGTGGAGCCGTATTCGGAGACCAACGAACGATCACAGCAGCTGAAGCAGGCTCTCCGTCTGCCCGTAGTACGGCAGCTGACGACCCGGGATGACCTGGAGTCAGCGAAGAAATATGTGGAGGGGACCCAGACTCCCACTGCGCTCGTTTCCGACCCTGCGGTTCTGGCGGACTCGGTTTTCGGCGTCGATTCTCGGCCCGTTGAAGATTCTCAGACTGACTCTGGCAGGTGCATAGGCCTGGTGGTGACCCGCGCTGGAATCTTCAAAGACAACGGCATCGATTTCAGTGAAGCCGATCAGCGTCGATTCTGGCTCGACATCATCAGTCAGCTGGAGTCTCGCGGAGATGACTACAGGATCTTCACCACGGGCCACTTCTCCGACGAGATGTTTCTCGACTCACTCGTTCGTTATCACGGTGTACCGAACAAGAAGGCAGCTGTCACGCTCAACGCTCCTGAGGAGCTGATCGCGGAACTGCAGAAGTGCGACGGTGTTATCGCTTACCGTCTGCATGCCAGTATCACATCATTTGCACTTGGAATTCCTTCGGTAGGTCTGAACTGGAATTTCAAAGTGCCAGACTTCTATCGGTCTATGGGCTACCCCGAACGGGCGCTCGAGAATTCAGATTGGAATTCCGCAAAGGTACTGCGAACTCTGGACGTTGCTATGAGTGAAGGTGTTGCGAAAGAGCCGGATACACTGATGTCCGTCTACAGGACACTGTTCACTGGCATGAAAGGAATCATTGCCCCGGATTCCGAGGCTGATGCCTATTCACTTTCTGAATTGAGAGAGAAAATGCCGACCTACGACGGAACGTCTCGGAAGCAGTACCAAGAGAAGATGCGACGAAAGCTGCGACGCTCCTACGAGTATTACCAACAGCGGATCAGCATGGATGTTGCGAAGACAGAGAAAATTGGGGCTGCGAGTGACAACAGTCGTTCCGGGCTCCGGCGCCTGAAGTCTGGCCTCAAACGTGCACTGAATCGATAAGGTCACCTGCGGGTCCGTTCTGATTGAGCGGTGTCAATAGTGTCCAAGAGCATCCGCTGCACAACCGACCGATGTTCTGATTAACGGCTGACGCCAATCGAAGGTAGGGTGACGACGTTTCCCTCCTTGTCAGTCAGTCGTAACGCCCAACCCTGTCGTTTCGTCAGTGACCGAGAAGCCACAATTGACGCGTGAGTTGTCGAATGAATGAAAAGTTTGGCAGGCTTCTCTTTTGCTGTGCTATTCGCGCGTATGGAAGCGGAGTCCAAGTGCTGGCAAGGTCCATTGAGAACTAGGACTGCGGACCGTCCGACTTGGAAATTGTCGATGATCTGAATTTCGCTGCTCGTGACAGGATCGAGGTGTTTTTCCGTCGGTCCGATGTCAACGGCGAGTGTCTCGTTTCGTGTGAAGAAGGCAATCGCTTCCGTAGGATCACCTACGAGCATTGGGGAGGTCTCTAATGCGTTCGACCGCAATTCACCGAAAGGTTGACGGAGCACGACTGAAGACCAGCTGGCCTTGATGATTGCTTCCCAAACACCGGAGTCGTTGAACTTCGACAAGTCGACTATTGAGGTAAACCGTGCACGAACGCCAAAGCTGCGGCTGTAGGTTCGGGAGACGTCGAGCTTGAAGACGACCTTGGTCCCGAGCTTCCGATGGCGAAAAATCAGTTGAGCGCTGTCCGACGCAACCTCTACACCGGGTATGCCAATCTCTCCTCTGATTTTGAGCGAGCGACCTACTGAGGAGATTGTTTCAAGAGTCGCCTCAGGTTTGATCCTCAGGTCGCCGATTGAATCACCATTATCCGGGACGTAGACAAATTGATTGCGATCGCTGTCGAAAGTCAGCGGCAATGGCTTCTTTTCAAGCAGAAGCTGACTGACGGCTTCGATTTCGTCGAGATCGTTGCGAATCGCCAGGTCTACAAGTATTTGAGACACGGGTAAGCCATGGTCGCGGATAGGTGGATTCCACAGTGGTGTGACGAGATCGCGAAACTCTTTGAGCATCGCTTCACGTTCGAGGCGGTCGTGGGCGGGCAGCATCTTCTTTCCGAACACCGAGGTAACTCCCGATGATCCGATGATCGGTCGTCGCAGCAACCTGTCGCGCAGTTCGCCGGGTTCAGTGTTGTCGACGATCGTCCTGATGAGCGTCAGTATTCGTTTCAAGTGTTTGCGGGGTGGCTGACCAGTGCTGGTGACATTGGTTCCGTCACCTCGGCCGCGAGCCCAGTAGTAGACCTTGTCGGCGAGAATTGACACGTGAGGGCTGTGGAGGTATGCCTGCATCGTGAAGGCCTGGTCCTCCCCAACGACAAACCCCAGAGGAAAACGCACGTTGTGCTCTTTGATGATTGAAGACCGAAAGAGCTTCAATGCGCCCAGCGTGGACGAAGCTCGTGACTCGACGAAATCGACCGCGAACTTGGTCGCGCCGAACGCAGCCGAGGGGACATTGCCCGCTCGTTTCCCGGCACCGAACTCTCCCATCTTGCACAGGACTACCCCAGAGCCGGTTTCGTCTGCCGTAGTAACGGTTTTGCGCAAAGTATCGGGAGCCAATTTGTCGTCGGCGTCCAGGAAGAATATGTACCGCCCATGTGCTTTGTCCACACCTTGATTTCGGGGCGCTGCCGCGGATCCGCTGTTCGGGATCGAAAACACTCGCAAATCCGATTCGCCGTTTGCAAGGCGATGAAGAGTCTCGAGCGAGCCATCGGTTGAGCCGTCATCAACGGCGATGATCTCGTAGCGTCCTTCGCCGATATCCTGTGCGCGCACTGAGCCGACAGTTTCCTCGAGGTATCGCTCGCAATTGAAAACAGGTATCACCACGCTGACGTCGACTTGGGGCTCGTCGTCTGTGGACGTTGTTGAGGACGTATCGGGAATCAAGTGCGGCTCCGGCCGGATCTCAGAAGTTCTCTTGCTAACTAAACAGGCTACATCTGAAGTTGCTTCAGCCATAGGAGGCGCGGCGTATGGTCGGCAAGTGGCAGAAGATCTCGGTGTTTGGAAGAGTGATCTGACGGCAGCGGGCTACCCCGAATCCCAGTAAGTATTGCCAAAATCGCAACTTGTGTGCAGACTGTAGTGGTGGTCACGACAGGCAATGGTGCTGAAAGCACAGAGACGTCTCTGGTCAGTCGTGTCCGCATCGCCATCAGAGACGCGGGAATCAACCACAGCGAAGTCGCCCGACAGATCGGACTCGACGCGAGCAAACTGTCGAAATCCCTCGCCGGAACACGAAGATTCCGAGTCGAGGAGATCTCTCACATCGCCGAACTCACCGGGGTCACCACGGATTGGCTGACGACCGGGCGAACGGCACGGCCGCCTCGGCGAACAATGGTCGCCGACGTTCTTCCTGCTCTCAGTGAATCACCTGCCGACGATTTCGCAGATGATCTCGCGGATGATGCGCGCATGCAGCTGGTCGGTGGGGGACCGGCCCTCGGGCCGACCTCCGAGCAGGACTGGATGTCGAGGGGCACCCGCAATCGGCTGAAGATCATCGCGGCCGCCTGGCGACTCTATGCCGATCTCGGCATCGACAAGGTCCGAACCGAAGACGTCGCGGACGCCGCCGGGGTGAGCGCCTCGGCGGTGAATTACCACTTCCGGACGAAAGACCAGCTGCTGCAGGCGGCCCTGCGCCACTCCCTCGATGTCATCGCCGAGACCCGCCACCTCAACGATTCCGCCGACCCCATCGGCGTGCTCCGCCACTTCGCACGCATCCATGCCGGAGTCGACCCTAAGATCCGGAGAGTGTGGTCGATCTGGCTCCAATGCTGGGCCCGTGCAGCCACTGACGAAAGCGCCCGTGCGAACCTCACCGCCGTCTACGGCGAGTGGATGGACATGATCACCACTGTCATCGACGGCGGCCAGCGCACGGGAACGATTCGGAAAGGCAACACCGCACTGATGGTGAAATCCCTCTCGATCTTCATCGACGGCCTTGGCGTTGCCCGCACCACCGAGCACATGCCCATCACCGATGACGAAGCACTGACCATGCTCGAGAACTACCTCGCTGCTCACATCCTCAACAACGACGCGTCCACCGACGATTCCCGACACCCGAAGTCAGACCGGGTCGCCACTGCCGGCCGACTCGACCCGACGTCCTAGGAAGAAGGCACATGAACACACCGAACCGAAGACAAGCGCTGGGCGCAGGCCTAGCCGTGGCCGGAGTCGCCGGGCTGAGCGCCTGCGGCGGCAGGGAAGTCGGTGCCGCCGACGCAGGCAAGCCCGTCAAAGGCGGAACCCTGCGCGTCGGAGTCACCGGCGGCAACTCCGCGGACACCGTCGACGCCCACATCCCCGTCAACAACGGCGACGTCTGCCGAGCCGTCAACCTCTACAACGCCCTCTACGGCTGGGACGACGACTCCCAGGTCGTGCCGCTGCTGGCCGAATCGATCAAAGCCAACTCCGACTCCACCGTGTGGACGTGCACGCTGAAGGAGGGCATCAAGTTCTCCGACGGCAAGCCGATCACCTCCGAAGACGTCGTGTTCACCTTCGAGCGGATCAACGACCCCGACGATCCGAAGACTGCGGCCGCGAACTTCTCCATGCTGGAGAAAGTCGTCGCCAAAGATGAGCGCACCGTCGAATTCCGACTCAGCGAACCCAACGGCCTGTTCAAGGACGCCGTCGCCGAATACACCGCCGCCATCGTCCCCGTCGGCTACGACCCGGAGAACCCGGTGTGCTCGGGACCGTTCAAACTCAAATCCTTCACGGCTGCTCAGTCGACGGTGCTCGTGCCCAATGAGCACTATTTCGATTTCGACAAGATGTACCTCGACGAGGTGGAGGTGCTCAACTTCAACGACGACGATGCCCTCATCAACGCCCTCCTGTCGACCCAGGTGGACGCGATCGCCGGCATCCCACTCGCCCTCGTGGAAGTCATCGCCGCCGATGAGCGCATGTCCATCCTCAACTCGAAGACCGGCATGTGGCTGCCCTTCACCATGCGCGTGGACAAGAAGCCCTTCGACGACGTCAAGGTCCGGCAGGCCTTCCGGCTCGTCGTCGACCGGGAGCAGATGATCGAACAGGTGCTCTCCGGCTACGGCACCCTGGGCAACGACATGTTCGGTCCGCTGAGCGAAAACTACCCGAAATTCCCGCAGCGCAAACAGGACCTGGACAAAGCGAAGAAGCTCCTCGCCGAGGCGGGCTACCCTGACGGACTCGACGTCGAACTCGTCACCGCCCCCATCCAATCCGGAGCAGTCGAGGCCGCCCAGGTCTTCGCCCAGCAGGCCGCCGACGCCGGAATCCGGGTCAAGATCCGCAAGGTCGACGCCACCACGTTCTTCGGCGACGGATACCTCCAATGGGACTTCGCACAGGACTTCTGGTACACACGTGACTTCATGCCGCAGGTTATCTCCTGCGCACTGTCCGAATCACCCTTCAACGAAACCCACTGGGACGAACCGCAGTTCAACAAGGTCTTCGACAAAGCTCGAGCCATTCCCGACGCCGGGGAGCGGCGAGACCTTGAGCACGAGCTGCAGAAGATGCTCTACGACGAAGGCGGCTACATCGTGTGGGGCTTCGCCAACCAGGTCGACGCCTTCCAGAAGTACGTCGGCGGGCTCGTCCCCAACTCAACAGGACGACCCCTGAGCGGTTGGAGATTCGACCGCGTATGGATCGGAGAGGTCTGACATGTTCGGAAAAGTCATCGGTAAGCGGCTGCTCTTCTCCGCGTTCATCCTCATCGCAGTCTCCCTGCTCGTCTTCGGCGCCACCCTGCTGCTGCCCGGCGACGCCGCTAGGGCGATCCTCGGCCAACAGGCCACACCGGAGCGCATCGCAGCCCTGAACGAACAGCTGGGACTCGACCAACCCGCCTGGCAGCGGTACTTCACCTGGCTGGGAGGACTGTTCGTCGGCGACTTCGGAACCTCCTCGGCGACGGGAGGATCCGTCGGGGCACTCCTCGGCGATCGGATCGGGGCCTCCTTCATCCTCATGGGACTGGCCGCGATCATCTCCGTGCCCTTGGGCATCGGCCTCGGCGCCTATCAGGCTCTGCACCGCGGGAAGCGCCGCGACCAGGCGATGACCGGAGTCAGCCTCGTGCTGGCGGCCATGCCCGAGTTCGTCATCGGCATCGGCCTCATTGCCATCTTCGCCACCTCGGTATTCCAGATCCTGCCGGCCGTCACCCTGGCCCCGCCGGGAGAACCCGTGTGGAACCGGCCGGAGCAGCTCATCCTGCCGACCCTGACACTCATCCTCGTCGTCACCCCCTATATCGTGCGAATGATGCGAGCGACGATGATCGAAGTCCTCGACTCCGGTTTCGTCGAGATGGCCAGGCTCAAAGGTGTCCCGGAGAAGCGCGTGATCATGCGCCATGCCGTGCCCCACGCACTCGGACCGGTCGCTCAGGTCGTCGCGATCCAGCTGGCGTGGCTGGCCGGCGGTGTGGTCGTCGTCGAGTTCCTGTTCCGCTACCCGGGACTCGGCCAAGCACTCATCGATGCGGTCACCTACCGTGACGTGCAGGTCGTCCAAGCGATCTCCATGCTCGTCGCCGCCGTCTACGTCGTGGTGAACCTGGCGGCCGATGTCGTCGGCATCCTCACCAACCCGAAACTCAGGAGCGCAGCATGAGCACCGACGCCAACAGTCTTGATGACCTCAAGTCCGCGGCCACCGATGCCGCAGAGGTGCCCAAGGAATCCGCCACCACCTACGTTCCCTTCTACAAGCGGGTGCTCGCTCAGAAACAGGGCAAGATCGGTCTGATCATCACCGTGGTCGTCGTCGCGCTCGCCCTGTGCGGTCCGCTGCTGCTGCCCTGGGCGACCGGCAACACCGCCACCGAGTTCGTCACGAAGCCGTTCAGTCCCTACGGTCTGTTCGGTTCGGACAACCTCGGCCGCGATGTGTTCTCCCGGTTCCTCGCCGGCGGTGTGACACTCATCGTCTACGGTGTGCTCGCAACCGCGCTCGGCATGGTCGTCGGTGCGATCATCGGCATGCTCGCCGCCTATGTCGGAGGAACCTTCGACGCCGTGATCATGCGGCTCAACGACGTCATCCTCGCTATCCCGCAGCTCGTGTTCGCCCTCCTGGCGATCACCGTGCTCGGGCCGCAAGGATGGGTGCTCGTGACGGTCATCGGCCTCACCCACGCACCACGCATCGCCCGTGTCGCGAGGTCCGCGACCCTGGGCGTCATCACCGAGGACTACATCAAGGCCGCTGAAATGTACGCGATGCCCCGGTGGAAGGTGCTCATCCGTGAGCTGCTGCCCAATATCACCGGTCCGTTGAGCGTAGAGGCGGGCCTGCGTCTGACCTACTCGATCGGCTACATCGCGTCGCTGTCGTTCCTCGGACTCGGTCTGCAGCCGCCCGCGGCCGACTGGGGTCTGATGATCAACGAGAACCGCATCGCCCTGTCCATCCAACCCTGGGGTGTCCTGCTGCCGGTCATCGCGATCGCACTGCTGACGATCGGCACCAACCTGCTCGCGGACTCCTTCGCCCGAGCCACCGCATCGACATCCGTGGAGGCATGATGAGCCCGAAGACAGAGACCGTTCGCCACGATGATGCGAACGAACCGAACGAGAAGATCGTGCTGCGCGTCAGCGACCTGCGCGTGCTCACGAACGCCGGGGACGAGATCCTCCACGGCGTCGACTTCGCCCTGTCCCGAGGCGAGATCCTCGGGCTTGTCGGCGAGTCCGGTTCCGGTAAGACCACGGCCGGTCTGGCCTGTATGGGGCACTTCCGGGAGGGCCTGAAGTTCGGGTCCGGGTCCGTGAGCATCTGGCCGCGCGGTGACGCCACCCACCTTGAGGTCGGCGACCTCGACGAGGTGGCCCTGCGAGATCTGCGCGGATCCCGCATTGCGTACATCCCTCAGGATCCGGCACTCTCGCTCAACCCGGCCATGCGTGTGGGCGAGCAGATCCGCGAAGTCCTCGACATCCACGACTTCGGAGCCTCGGATCGTGAGCGAGCTGATCGCGTCGCCGAGGTGCTCGTCGACGTCGGACTCCCCGGGGATCGTGCCTATCAGAAGAGGTGGCCGCATCAGCTGTCCGGCGGTCAGCAGCAGCGCATCGGCATCGCCATGGCCTTCGCGATGTATCCCGACGTGCTCATTCTCGACGAACCGACGACCGGGCTGGACGTGTCCACGCAGTCGGTCGTGCTCGACACGATCCGGCAGATGACGGTGGCGAACAATGTCGCCGGTCTCTACATCACTCACGATCTGGCGGTGATCAAGGACATCTCCGACCGGGTGGCAGTGATGCTGCGCGGCGACCTCGTCGAAGAGGGGCCCGTGTCGGCAGTGCTCGAACGTCCGCAACACGAGTACACGAAGATGCTTATGGCAGCTGTGCCCGATCTTGCCGGACGCAAGACCATCGGCGATGGCGCTGCGGAAGCGAAAGCTGTCGCCGAGGCTGATGAGAAGACACATATTCTCGTGTCGACGGGGGAGAAGCCCGGCGACTCGGGATCGGATCGGTCCGATGCTGACGGGGCGTCCGCCTCGGCGGTTGAACCTGATGTCTCCGATGTGGAGGGGAAAGGCAAGTCTGCCTCGGCGACCGCGCCTCTGCTCGAGGTCAAGGATGTGGCGCTCGCCTACGGGAAGGCGCAGATCCTCGACGGGATCAATATGATCCTGGAACCGGGGGAGTGCACGATGCTGCTCGGCGAATCGGGATCAGGAAAGACGACACTGTCACAGTGCGTGGCAGGGCTCAACGACGACTACGAGGGATCTGTTCGACTGCGCGGCACAGAGCTGGCACGGTCGACGCGCAAACGCACGAACGAACAGCGCGTGGGCATCCAATACGTGTTCCAGTCGCCGTTCTCCTCGCTCAACCCGCGCCGGTCGATCGGGCAGTCGTTGACGGTGCCGTTGGAGATGAGCGGTAACGGTACGGCCGCGAGCAGGAAGGCCGCCGTCGAGGAAGCACTCGATTCCGTGCGGCTGGGACGGTCGTTCTATCACCGACGCCCCGGTGACCTCTCCGGCGGTGAGCGGCAGAGGGCAGCGATCGCGCGTGCGCTGGTCAACGCGCCGTCGGTGATGGTCTGTGACGAAATCACCTCGGCACTCGACGTCAGCGTGCAGGCATCGATCGTGGCGCTGCTGCGCACCCTGCGGGAGGAACGTCAGCTGGCGATGCTCTTCGTCACGCACAATATTGCGCTGTCGCGGCACATCGCTGACAATCTTGCGGTGCTCAACAAGGGCAAGATCGTCGACTACGGACCGACCGCGCAGGTGCTCGAGGATCCGTCGCACGAGTACACGCGGGCGCTGATCGCCGACGTGCCGAAATTCTGAGGAGGCTGTCCGGTAGATCGGCGGTCACCACGAGCGGCGATAGCCGGAGTATCGGTCACCTTGTGCGGGAGTCCGCGACCGCACCCGCCAGGTCGCTGGAGAGCTCTTCGCGGGTGAGGTGGGTGAGGCGACTGATCGCCCTGATGAGCCCATCGGATCCGCGGTAGCCGACGGATCGGGCAGCGGAGGCAACTGTCGATCCCGCGCGGATTCTTCGCAGGGCCAGGTTGAGTCGTCTCCGCGTCCTCCACTGCACGAAAGACATGCCGAGATCGTTTTTGATGATCCGTTCGACGTGTCGTTTGCTCATCGAATGTCGCTCGGCGACGGCGGTCAACGGCACTATCAGGCTCATGGGGTCTTCCATGATCGCTCTCGCCGAACGGTGCTGCGGAACCGGTAAGGGGAAGTCGTCGACGGTGTAGGTGCTCAACTCTGCGTCGAGGGCTGCCCTGAGTGGCCGGCGATCGGTCTCGCAGTTCGGAGAAGAGGCAAGGATGAGCAGGGCGGTTTCGCGGATGGCGGTTGATCGGCGGATATGGAGGAACCCTTCGGGCGGTTCCGTCTGCGGTGACAGTCGCGGGCCGAGCATGATGGAGTCCGATTTCGTCGTGACCGAGTGGTCGATGCCTGACCCCAGCCACAGGCTGGACTCGGAGGCGAGGCTGAGATGCGTCAATTCGAACCCGCGCCCGCGCAGGTGGACGTCCACGGAGCCGCAGATGACATGAACGAGCAGTGGGTATGAATGGCTGTGCCAATCATGCCCGGTGAGGAGCACTGGTCGTTCCGTCTCGCTGTCCTCTCGTCGCAGGCGAGCGTGTCGTGTTGGTCGGGTGATGATGTCGCCTTTGTCGTAAGTGGGCCGAGAAGTTTGGTTAGGCTGAGCTATGTTCTTCGAGTCTAGTCCGTGCCCGTCAAGCGAGGTAGTCAATGTCCGTGCTCCGTCGAATCAGTGCGCTCTTCATGGGGGCATGTCTTCTGCTCATCACCGCTTGTGCAGGTCCCACGAATACGTCCGAGAATGGTCCCTCGGGGAATGGAGCCGAGACCCGTACGATCGCGACCGAACAGGGCAAGGTCGAGGTTCCGGCCGATCCGCAGCGGGTGGTTGTGCTCAACTACGCTCTCGCCGGTTATCTCTTCGACCTCGATGTGCCGGTCGTGGGCACGACTCCCGAGGTCACGGAAACCGACGGGGAGTTCTCGCCGTTCTGGGCTGAGAAGGCTGAGGCCCAGAGAACCGAGTTCTTGCCGTGGAGCAACGATGGATTCGACCTCGAAGCCATCATCGAGGCCGAGCCCGACCTCATCATCGCCGGAGGGATCGGATTCCCACTCAAGCATGCGACCGACTCCTACGACAGACTGCAGGAAGTGGCGCCCACGGTACTCGTATCAGGAGACAAGCAGACCTGGCAGGACCAGTTCTCCTTCATCGCCTCCGACGTGTTGGGCCGAGAGGCGGACTACGAGGAGTTCGAGTCCGCCTATGAGGATCGAGTCGCCGAGGTGAAGGACACCATCTCGATCCCCGAGGGAGAGATCTCCATCCTCACGCTCGACAGCAAGGACACTCCCTATATCCTCATCGAGGACAAGAGCCTGTCGGCGGAGCTGGAACCGCTCGGCTTCACGACTGCTCCGCTGTTCGAAGAGAACGACATCGAACCCTACACTGCGGGCGGAGACATGTTCGGGCCCTCGCTCGAGGTGCTGCCTGATGTTCTTCGCTCCGAGACGGTCTTCGTGGTCGGCTTCAACAATGCGAGCATCAGCGTCGACGACCTCAAGGACGAAACGCCGTATAATCGCGTCCCGGCTTTCGAATCCGGTCAGGTCCACGATCTCCCATACTGGTCGATGCGCGGCGACTATGACGAGGCGATGGCTCTGCTCGACATCGTTGAGGAGATGTTCCCCGCGACGCAGTGACGACGAAGGCGATCAGCGATCTGTCGGCGGCGTATCAGCCGGCTCGTCCTCCTCGTCGGCGTTCTCCTCGTCCTCGCGATTCTCATCCTCGCCGGTCTCGTCCTTCCGGCCGAAGTCGTCGGGGTCGACCTTGTCGAGATACTCGGACGACGGCGCGCCTCCGGCTTCGTGGTCGAGATTCTCCGTTGCCTTGCGCATGCTGTCGGCGGTGCTGCCGTCGGTGGTGTTGTCGTCGGTTGACATTCGGATCACCTTTCGCTGGAGTGCGCGGATGAAGAATCAGTCTACGGGGTGGTCTCGAGTGCGTCGACCGAACATTTCGACAATCCGCTGGAAGGCCGGTCACTCACTCGGTGAACGGCGTGATCGGCTCGGGCTGACCGAGTGAGTCGACGAGTTCTCCGGCTAACGTGCGCAGTTTGATATTGCGATGCGATGAGGCCCTCTTGAGAATGGCGACAGCTTCATCCTGGCTGCAGGCCGCCTGGGCCATCGTGATTCCGATGGCCACGTCGATGACGGTGCGCGATTCCATCGCCCGCTGTCGGTGTTCGGCTGCCTCGGCGAAGTGGGCGGTTCGGACCGCCACTCGCAACGACCTCTTCACCGGTTCCACGAATCTCTGCACGGCCGACAGCGTCGGCTCCCCGAAGTTGTGGGGCTGCATGGCGTAGAAGGTCATGACCGCTTGCGCAGTGTCGTCGATGTCGAGCGGGACCGCCACCAAGCTTCGCAGATCGTGAAGCACAGCGATCTCCATGAAGTCTCGCCAGCGCTTCTCTTCCTCGGCGTCCTCGACGCAGATGGTCGCACCGGTCTTCTTCGCCTCCACACGCGGTCCCGCTCCGAGGTAGGTGTGGATGTCTTCGAATCGTCTCGCTGCGTCGTCGCTGCCGCAGACAATGGTGCTGCGTCTGTTGCGGACCAACATGATCCCGCACGAGACCTGAGAGTCCTGACCGATTTCGACGGCGGCCATGAATGCGAGCTCATCCACGAAGCTGCCGAGCTCGTCTTCTGAAGCAAGGAGTCTGATGAGGAGTTCTGCGACCGATTCGCGGTGGGGGTCGGACGCAGCAACGGTGTCCTTCAACGTCTGCGGTTCAGTTCTGAGCCGCTGGCATGGATGATCCGCGCGAGAATCTGCGGGTGAAGGGGAAGGCGATACACAATCAGGGGTCCTCACATCTGGAGGCCGCCTGCTTGACCTTGCAATATCTTACTCAAGGCTGGTGATATGCCCAAAATCGGTTCCGGGCAATTTTTCAGGCTGGGACACGATTACACGATCGGCATACCGGGCAACACCCCTACCGAGCCGCCTGAAACAGTGTCAGCATGGGTTCATACACGCGATGGAGGAAGGAAGATCGTGATGAGTGTTCACAGCGAAGATGAGAAGGAACCGACAAAGGTCCCCGAGGAGGCCAAAGACGATGTTGCGGAAAAGCCTGGCACGGATTCCGCGTCGAAACAGCGCGAGGATGAATTGGTGGATGAGTGGGAGGAAGAATCCTTCCCTGCAAGCGATCCGCCAGCACACTACTGAGAGGTGAAAGTGAGGGCCCGAGACCTGATGACCAGGTGTCGGGCCCTCACCGCTGAGGAATCCTCCTATGCGGATTCCGAGTCCTCGGGGCCTTTCTCTGCGTCGAAGTTCTCCCGGTAGCGCTGTTGTGCCTCACTGAGCAACCTCTGCGAAAGACGGGCGATCGGTTCGACCTCGACGAGCAGCGGTTCGCAGTCGGGGCCGCGGCCCACCTGCCGTCCGGTGAGTATCCAGGCGAAGCGGTCGGGGTTCTTCTCCTGGAGATGCTTGTACTGGCAGAGCTGGCGAGCCAGCCAATCGCCCAGTGGGCGGGTCCACCAGTCTTCAGGGGTTAGAGGATTGACGGCCAGGCCGGGCAGCTCGAGACCCGACTCGAAGTCGATGCTCCCGCCCTGGGTGTCACTCTCGTAGCCTTCCGAATAGCGGACATAGAGCGGTCGCCCGGACGTTGCGAGCTCTTCGATCGTGTCCAGACTGTCAAGCCTGAGTCTCTCCGGCATCAGTGTGAAACCTCTCTCACCTTGAGGGCCACTGGCCAGGTCACTGACACCGACATTCCTCGGCTTTCCACGGCTTCGGTTGCCGTTGTCAAGAGCATCCTGCAGTGTTGTGCGGCGGCCAGCGTCTCCTCGATCTCGCAGCAGACGAAGACGGCCTGCTGATTCTCTTCATCGAGTGTGTAGTACAGCGCCGCAACCACGTCACCGGCGCGACGAAGCTCAAAAGCGGCTGCTTCTCGATCATCGATGACGGAGTAGGAGTCCGCTTCGTCCATTCCCGTCGGAAGTTCGGCGACTCGAAGAGGGTCGACCGGCGTTTCGCTTCTACTGCCAAGACTCTTGGACATACCCGTACCTCACAAAGGAGAGGGCCGACTTCTTGACCTGCTCGAACTATACGTACAGTGCGCTGACACGGCAATAGGACTAATGCCTCACCTGCCGTGCGCTCGCGAACGAGAATCTGATGCACCGGACGATGGGCCTTTCGCGATGCGGTCTATGGACGAGGGACCATAGACCTCGACGTCACCGAGAGCGCTTTCCTCGAAAAGGTCATCGAGCTCGAGCAGCTGCTCGATCATCATGCTCAGGACGAAGAAGACGAGCAGTTCCCGAAACTGCGCGATAAGCTCACCGGCCGCGAGTCCTGAGGTTTCGCCAGCACGAGACGTCCCTCTGCGCCTTCGATGATGTACTAAGTGACGATCGAATCGTCGACGCGATGGATGCCTTCTGCAACCTCGGTGAGCGAGTTGATCAGGGGTCCTTGGTCTTGAAGCGTCGGCGGTTGAGAACGAGTGCGCTGCCGATCATCACGATCGCCAGCCCGAAATGCAGCCAGTTGTCCGGAGTGTTGAGGGGAACGAAATTCGCCGCGGATTCTGAACCGATGACGAGCCCGTAAATCCACAGGACGGCGTAGACGATTCCGCCCCACAGCAGGTAATGGAACGACCCGGTAGGGGAGCGGCGGACGAGGGCCCCGACGATGCCGAAAAGCAAGTGGACGATATTGTGCAGGATCGAGACCTGGAACAGGCCCAAAAGCAGCGCGGTCGAATGGTGGCCGGCGAATCGCATCGACATATAGTTCGACGTCGCTCCCGGGATGAACCCGAGGACGCCGGCTGCCAGGAAGAGTATGGTGACGATGAGAGCCGCCCACTGGATCGGGCGACCACGCTCATGGGGAACGTCTGGCCCTAGCTTTTCGGCGGTCATAATGCCTCCTCGACTGACGAACTGATCAGATTGCTGACGAACTGGTCAGATTGAGGTCCACGTTAGATTGAGGCCCCGCACCCCTCAACAGCTGCAGGTGACTCACAGACAACAGACGTGTGCACGAGTAGAAGGCCGGGACAGGTAAAGCGGCTGGCGCGGATTGTCAAGACTGTTTACAGGGGTCGTCGCACAATGCCAGGCTGAGAGGACCGCGCAGAGCGCGGCGGAATCCAGCGGGATTCCGACAGGTGAACACAGATGCTGAGGAGGAACAAGGGATGAACAATCACTTGCGCACGGTCTACGAGAGCGGCGGTTCATATGCCACCGTCTACCTTGAGGGACGAACTCCATCAGCCGATGCCGAGACGCAGCTGCGCCTGCGCTGGTCGGAGCTGCGAGACCAGCTGTCCGAAAGCGGGGCAGGGGAGTCTCTCCTCGAGTCCATCGATGCGATCATCCTCGTCGACGAACCCACCGAAGTGCACACAGACGGTCGGACCATCGTTGCGAACTCGGGGGGAGTTCTGCTGGACGAACACTGGGACGCGGCGCTGGGAGATGGCGACGCGGCGTACTTCGGAGACGTCCCCGAACTCGGAGCCTACCTCCGCCAGGAGTGCAGACAGTTCGATGTCGTTCTCGTCATCGCCGGGCAGGATGGTGCGGCCGTCCGCGAACTGAGCGTGACTCCGGATCGCGAACGCACCGAGAACGAGTCGGTCCACGTGACCGGCGACAACGACGAAGACATCAACAAGCCGCGGCGAGGAGCATATTCGCACAACCAGATCCGCCGCCGCGTCGACGAGATCATCAAAGCGAACGCCCGCAGCGTGTCCGACTTCGTCGATCGGCTCATCACGGAGAACGCGCCTGATGCGGTGGTTCTGGCAGGTGAAGTGCAGGGCAGAACGGTCGTCAAGGCCGAACTGTCAGTGAGGGCCGAAGAGCTGCTTCACGAGATCTCAGAAGGCGGCAACGACGATGACGGTGCCGAAGAGGCAATCGATGTGGCGGTGCGAACGCTCGTGACGAGACTCGCCGGCGAACGCGAGGCCGAGAACTCCGAAAGACTGGCCGAGAGTAAGGCCCACGACCGTGCGGTCGAGGGCCATGCCGAAGTCGCGAAGGCAGTCGAGCGCGGTGCGGTGGCGACCCTGCTGCTCGACGATGCTGAGGCAGCAGAGGGCGAAGCAGACATCATTGCCCAAGCTGTTCTGTCTTCAGCAGAGATCGAGCTCAGTCATGAGCCGATGCCTGAAGGCATCGCTGCGATCCTCCGCTACGACGTCGGCGCTGCGCTGGCGGACTGAGGAGTAAGTATCTATCGGTAGATATTAACCAATGAGTTAATACAACGTGTAGGGTTGGTCCATGACAGCCGATCTCGGCAGGCCGGAAGGACCCTCTGATGAATCGACCGACGAATAGTCCGACCCCGAACAACTCGAAGCCACCTGGCGACGAAGTCATTCGGCAGGCCCGGGTCTCGCGCCGTGTCCTCGTGCTCGGGGCGACCGGCTATATCGGGGGACGCCTCGTACCGCGACTGCTGCAGGCCGGTCACCAGGTCCGAGTCGGAGTGCGGCGACCGGAGAAGCTCAAGCAGGTTCCATGGGCAGCCGATGTCGACGTGAGGACCATCGACCTCGACACCGGTCGCGGTCTCGAGGACAGCCTCAGCGGCATCGATACGGCCTATTACCTAGTGCATTCCATGGGGTCCGGTGGGGACTTCGAGGCTGCCGAGGCCGAAGCTGCCAAGCGTTTCGTCGGCGTTGCCGCGTCTGCCGGCGTGGGTCGCATCGTCTACCTCGGAGGGCTGCATCCCGAAGGGCGCAAGTTGTCGAAGCACATGCGCTCGCGGGCGACCGTCGGGCGCATCCTGCTCGACTCCGAGGTTGACGCGATCGTGTTCAACGCCGGCATCATCATCGGCTCCGGCTCTGCCTCGTTCGAGATGATCCGCCATCTCGCCCTGACGCTGAGGTGGATGCCGGCACCGGACTGGGTGGCCAACCGCGTCGAGCCGCTGTCGGTCCGCGACGCTCTCTACTACCTTCTTTCCGCCGCGGATGTGGAAGGAACGGTCAACCGCTCGTTTGATATCGGTTCGCGGCAGATCCTCACCTACGCCGAGGTGATGCGCACCTTTGCCGCTGTCGCCGGTCTCAAGCCCCGTCACGTCATCGCCCTGCCGCTTCCCGCCCCGACCCTGTCAGGTATCTGGGTCGGACTGGTCACTCCGCTGCCGTTCGCTCTCACACTGCCGCTCGTCCAGTCTCTGCAGGAGGATGCGGTGGCCTCGTCACACGATGTCGACGAGGTCATCCGGCCGCCCGAATCCGGTCTCATCGAATTCGGCGACGCCGTCCGACTCGCATTACGTCGTGAAGTCGAAGGCGCCGTAGATACGAACTGGGACGCCGATGCCGGAGGACTCGACGAGGCGGCCCAGCCGCTGCCGAACGACCCGCAGTGGGCGGGCCGCCGCATCTTCACCGATGAACGGTCGGCGGCGATCCCCGGTCTCTCAGCCGCCGATGTGTGGCCCGTGGTCGAGGGCGTCGGCGGATCCAATGGCTGGTACTCCTGGCCGCTGGCGTGGAAGGCTCGTGGAGTCTGGGACAAAGCCGTCGGGGGCGCTGGCCTCAACCGAGGTCGACGGCTGCCGGACGCCCTGCGGATCGGCGACCCGGTCGACTGGTGGAGAGTCGAACGGCTGGAGCGGAACTCTCGCCTGTTGCTGCGCGCCGAAATGAAAGTCTCCGGTCACGCGTGGCTCGAATTCACACTGGCAGACTCCGACGATGGCTGCGAGTATCACCAGACAGCGACCTTCATCCCCACCGGGGCACGCGGTCACCTCTACTGGGCCCTCGTCGCCCCGTTCCATCGGTTCATCTTTCCCGCGATGGCGAAGAACATCGCCGCCGAGGCACGCCGCAGGGTGAGAGCGTGAATGTTCCCCGGTCTTGTTCGTGATCAGGGCGCTGCCGGCAGCATCGAAGCGAAGCCGTCCCGGTAGGTGGGGTAGCCGAGTTCGCCCATGAGCGAGCCGAAGCGAGTTCCATCGATCCGTTTACCGCCCGGCTTCTCGTCCTCGACATGGCCGGGGACGTGCACGCCGAGGCGGTCAGCGATGAAGGCGGCGACGTCGCCCATCTGAGCAGGCAGGGAATCGACAGCGTGGACCAGGTCCGGCGGTTTCGAGTCAAGTGCCAAGCGCTCGAGGCCGTAGACCAGGTCGTCTCGGTGGATGCGGTTCGTCCACCGCTGATGGTTGAACTGCTGTCCGCGTCGCACGGAGTCGATGAGACGGGTGCGGCCAGGCCCGTAGATACCAGCCGGGCGGACGATCGTGAGATGGTCGAAGAGCTCGGCCGCCTCGGACTCGGCCGCAGCGAGGACCTCACCCGGCCCGGACCCTGGAGCGAGCGGAGCGTCTTCGGTGATCACACGCGTCGGATCCTCAGCAAGGACACGCGTGGAGGAGACCAGGACGACTCGGCCCGGCTGTGACTTAAGCACGCGTGCGAGACCTCTCAGCCCGTGGAGGTAGGACCGTTCATATCCGGTCCGAGTCGGTTCGTCCGAAGTGAGAGTGATGACGACCGCGTCGAGTGCACCCAGTCGCGAAACGCTGCGGACCGGGACATCTGCCCTATCGCGGTCGGGAGCTCCGAAGCGGGAGAGGTCCATGCTGATCGCCTCGAAGGCATCGGGCAGTTCGGCGACGCGTCGGCGCAGCCCGATCACCTGGTGCCCCTGGTCGACCAGTCGCAGGCCCAACCGAGTGCCCAGGTCTCCGCACCCGGCCATGAGAATCCTGCGTCCGTTCGTCGTGCTCATTCCGCCTCACTCTTCATCCGGTCATAGGCGGCCAAAGCCGCCTGGCGCGATGCCTTGAGATCGACGATCGGCTCGCGATCACCGTGCGAGCGTTCCGCCCGGGTGAGACCGCCCGGACCGCGGCCCAACCACCTGCCCACGTACTCGTTGTTGGGATCGAAACGCTCACGTTGGCGTTCGGGATTGAAGATCCGAAAATACGGGGCCGCATCCGCGCCGCACCCGGCCACCCATTGCCACGAGACGGGGTTGTTGGCTTCATCGGCATCGACGAGCGTGTCCCAGAACCACTGCTCGCCGTGCCACCAGTGGATAAGCAGATTCTTCGTGAGAAGGCTCGCCGTGGCCATCCGCACCCGATTGTGCATCCATCCGGTCTGCCACAGTTGGGCCATGCCGGCGTCGACGAGGTCGATCCCGGTCGTACCGCTGCGCCAATGGTCGAGTGCCTCGGGGTCGTCCTCATAGGGGAAGGATGCGAATTCCGGCCGCATCGGCTCGGACTCGACGGCCGGCAGGTGATAGGTCAGGTGCCAGGAGAACTCCCGCCAGTAGAGCTGCCGGATCCATGCATGCCGGTCATCGTCGCTCATCTCCGGTATGTCCAGGGCCGCAGCCAGCAGCTGCCGCGGGGATAGTTCGCCGAAGCGCAGTCGCGGCGACAGGCCGGACGTGCTGTTAGGGTCGGCGGGGACATCATGCGAATCGGCGTAACCGTCGATCCCGTCGCTCAAGCACGCGAGCTCACGGGCCGCTTCCCGGCATCCGGGGTTCCAGTGCTCGGCCACGGTCGTCCGCCACCACTGCGGAGTCCTCGCCGAGGCGAAGCTGCCCGAGCCCGTGTCGGTTCCGTCGAGGAGGCCAAGATCGTCGAGACTGCGTCCCCAGGAGTGATTGTCCAGATTCTTCCGGTCTGCCTCAGCCAGGGGGCTCTGTTCGTCGGGCGGCGGCAGGACCTCTCCGACCTCGCGATCGCGCACAGCGTTGAAGAACGGCGTGAAGACCTTGTAGAAATCACCGCTCTGCGGGCTGACCGTCCAGGGTTCGACGAGCAGCGCGCCGGTATGGGAGTGCACGGCACGACCGGCATCAGCCAGGTCCGTCTTGATCTGTGCGTCGAGGCGACGTGCAGCCGGCGCATAACGGCGCGACCATCGCACAGCATCGACTTCCAGGTCCGCAGCCGCCTGCGGGACGATGTCGGCGGCGGAGCCTGCTGCGAAGAGCAGCGGGATACCGAGCTGTGCGAGTTCGGTCTCCAGGACGCGCAGCGATTCGTTCGCCCACCAGCGAGTGGCTCCTCCCAGCGGGCGTGGGCCCAGGCCGTCGTCGCCGCGGCACTCCCTGATCCAGAGGCCGATCACCTGCCCGTCGCCGCAGGCCGCTGTCAGGGCCTCGTGGTCCTCGACGCGCAGATCGTCGCGGAACCACACCAGGGTGAGATGATTAGAGTCTGTACTCGCTGGGGAAGCCGCGATCACAGCTGGTTCGCCCAGTCAGCGTTGCTCAGGGACAGCTCATCGGCCATTCCGTCGAGGAAACGGATGACGGCATCGCGTTCACGGTGACTGAGGCGGGCGGCGGCGTAGACGCGTCTGGCTTGGGAACGCCCCACGGTCTCTCGTGCCGAGCGCGCCGTCTCCGCGGTGATCTCGATGGCGTAAGCTCGGCGATCACTGGGATGCAGCCTTCTGACGACATGCCCTTCACGCTCCAGGCGATTGATCAGCTTCGTCACCGAGGCCGCCGACATGGACATGTGAGCAGACAGCATCTTCGGCGTCACCACCGAATCCTGCCGCTCCGCAGCGAGGAGATAGTGCAGGGCGTGCATGTCCTGTTCGCTGAGCTTCATGAATCTGCGTGAAGCCGCGGAGAGTCTGCGCTCGGCCTCGCGCAGTCGGGCGAGTGAGTTCATGAGTCGAGCGATCTGCTCGCGGTCGACATTCGACAGGTCGGAGGAGTCGATGAGGTCGCCGGGAAAACGGTTTTGCGATCCGGTGTACATGTTCTCTGTGATCGGGTCGTGAGCGCCCGCGGCCTCTGATGACTCCATGCCGCAATCCTACTGATTCCTGCCCCTTGAGCGTAGAAGAATAACCCTCCTAATATAGTACACCGAAGCATAGTATATGCGGAGGGTTATTACATCGTGAGTATGTCAGCTGCTGGTCGAGTAGACCTGCTCGGAGCCTCCGGTGCGCACGCGATTGCGGCGGCGGGTCTCCGGGCTCGTGCCGCGCGAATCGGATGAACGGCGGTTGGCCGGCTGACCGGAACGCGACGCCGAACCCTGACCACCGGAACGGCTGCCGCGAGCCGACTCGCGACGGCGGCTGCCCTCGCCGCCGCGACCGCCCTGGCCGGATCCGCCGCTGCGACCGAAACCATTGCCACGACCGCCTTGGCCGGAACCGGTGCCGCGGTTGTTCTGTCGGGAGGCGTTGCCGTTGCGCTCTCCGCCGTTGCCGCGGGACTTCTCGCGGCTGCGACCCGACTCGTCGGCGGCGCCATCGCGGCCCGCACTTCCACCGCGTCCGCCACGGCCGCCTCGGCGACGGGGCGAGCGACCACCGGACTTCGCTGGTTCGGTCTTCTTACGCGGCTGGACGGGTTCCTTCGGCTGCGGGGCGACGTATTCGGCGATCTCACCGACGAGCTCGGTCACCTCGGGGGACTCTGCGGTGACCTTCTGCGGGGTCGCCTTGATGGCGGCCTTGCGCAGGAGGATCTGGGTGTCCTTGCGCTCTTCGGCGGTCATCACCGTGACGACGTCACCGGCGCTGCCGGCACGCGCGGTGCGACCGGAACGGTGCAGGTACGCCTTGTGTTCGGTCGGGGGATCGACGTGGACGACGAGCTCGACGGAATCGACGTGGACGCCGCGGGCAGCGATGTCTGTGGCCACGAGCACCTTCGCCTCACCATCGGTGAACGCGGCGAGGTTGCGATCGCGAGCGCCCTGCGACAGGTTGCCGTGCAGGTCGACGGCGGGAATGCCCGCTGCCGTGAGCTGGCGGGCGAAGCGTTTGGCCCGGTGCTTCGTGCGAGTGAAGAGGATGCGGCGGCCCGTGCCGGAGGCGAGCTTGTGCACGAGTTCGTTCTTGTCGTCGACCGACACCTCGAACACGTGGTGGGTCATGGCCGATACGTGGGAGGTCGCCTCGTCGACGGAGTGGAGGACCTCGTTGTGGAGGAAACGACGGACGAGCTTGTTGACGTCGTTGTCCAAGGTGGCGGAGAAGAACATCCGCTGTCCCTCAGCAGGGGTCTGGTTGAGGATTCGGGTGACTCCGGGCAGGAACCCGAGGTCAGCCATGTGGTCGGCCTCGTCGAGGATGGTGACCTCGATGTTCTCGAGCGTGAGGATGTCCTGCTGGAGCAGGTCCTCGAGGCGGCCGGGGCAGGCCACGACGATGTCGACTCCGGCCTTGAGTGCGACCTCCTGTCGACGCTGCTTGACGCCGCCGAAGATCGTCGTCGTCCGCAAGCCCACGGCTTTGGCCAACGGGTCGATGACCTCGGTGATCTGCGTGGCGAGCTCACGGGTGGGAGCGAGCACGAGTCCGCGCGGATGGCGGAACTTCTGCGAACCTTTGCCGGATTCGGCCAGTCGGGCGACGAGCGGAATGGAGAACGCCAGGGTCTTGCCGGACCCGGTCTTTCCGCGGCCGAGCACATCGCGGCCGGTCAGCGTGTCGGGCAGAGTGTCCTGCTGGATCGGGAAGGCCTGAGTCTTGCCTTCCTTGCTCAGCGTGTCGACAAGCTTGGCGGGAACACCGAGTTCGGCGAACGAGGTGGGGGCTGGGGAGGCCTTCTTCGTGCGATTGCCCGTGGTGCTTGTGGTGGTGTTGCTGTTGCTGCCTCCGCGGGTGCGAGTGCTGCGGGGATTGGTGTGAGTCTGTGACGTAGTGATGGGGTGGCCCTTCGACGTGCCGGAGGGCGTGCCGGTGCCGTGAATAGGTGGCAGGCAGCCGCTTCCGGTCATGGAATGAGCGCTGTCGGCGCTCTCGATCGCCGAGAGAAAACGGCTTCGGAAATGCGCGGGTGCTTTCACCCAGCTGCAGAGGCGAGGCGTCCTGACGACGCAGGGAACCCGAAAACGGGTTCGCAAGTGGCACCAGTCTACAGGGCGTCGGCTCACGAATCACATTGCCCCCGGTGCCGGCCTGACTTCATCGGTCTGTGACGTTAGCAGAAGCCCTCTGTCGGACTGTGACGCCGGCGGACGTCGTCATTCGGTGTATGAAGTCGCCGGACGTCACTCGTCGGCCCGTGAACTCAGCGGACTCGACATGGCGCGATCACGATTCGGATTCGAGCGCTGACCATAGCGTGAGGTCATCTCGGATCCACTCAGCTGGGATTCGAGGGCCAGTCATCGAACGATAGGACACCAGACCCATGGCACTCTCTCGTCCCTCCACCGACCGGCGGACATCTCCGCCGCGCCACGGACGCCGAACTCTCGGATTCGTCGGATTCCTCGCAGCAGCCGCCCTGACATTGTCCGCCTGCGGGGGAGCAGCCTCGGGGCAGGGCTCGGTCGACGACCTCAAGGATCAGGCTCTAGCAGACGAGGTCCCCGCGGGAACCGTGCTCAATATCGCCGACCAGCAGGAACAGCAGCAGGTGGCGTTGAAGTCCTCCGGTGAGCTCGACGACTTCAGCTTCGAATACGAGTTCTCGAACTTCGTCGGCGGACCGGAGATCCTCGAAGCCTTCCGGGCCGGCGCCGTCGACGTCGCCCGCGTCGGCGATACCCCGCCCATCCAGGCCTTCGCCTCCGGGGAAGTCGTTCCGATCATCCTCGCCCTCCAATCCTCACCCGACGTCATCCGTCTGGCCACCTCCCCGAGCACGGACGTCGACTCGATCAGCAAGATCAAGGGCGCGAAGATCGGCTATGCAGAGGGCACCGCCCAGGGATCTCTGGTGCTGCGACTGCTCGACAAAGCGGGACTGTCGACCGACGACGTCGAACTCGTCCGCCTGGAACTCGGCGAATTCAGCGAAGCCCTGCAATCCGACGAGATCGACATCGCCCCGCTCACCGGAGCCAGGCTGGCCCGCTATCTCCAGGGCTATGAGAAGGAGGGAGCCGGTTACCTGCCCGACAAGGAGACCGCGGGGCTGGGCACCGGGCTGAACTTCATCTATGCCCGCAAGGAAGTGCTCGAAGATCCCGCGAAGTCGGCCGCGCTGAGAGAATTCGTCGCCCATTCGATCCGGGCCAATCAGTGGATCAATGAGAACACCGACGACTGGGTCGAGGACTACTTCGTGAAGAACCAAGGGCTGACCGAAGAGGAGGGCCGCTTCATCCGCGAGCAGGAGGGCACAACGGTCTTCCCGAAGCTCGACGACGTCATCGCCACCGAACAGTCCACCATCGACCTCAGCTACGACTCCGGAGAACTGCCGGTCGACGTAGACGCCAACGACATGTTCGATCGGCGCTTCAACGACGTCATCGAGGACACCGTCGACGAGGTCGGCGCCCACCAGGACCGAAAGGAACTCGACGAATGAGTGTGACAGTCCAGCCTCCGGAGACCACGAGACTCGAACCCGGTCAACACAGCGTCAGCTCCGACATCTCACCGGCACCGGAGCCGCGCGCCCCATGGTGGCAGCGCTTCTCACCGACACGCATCTCTCTCGGCATCGTCATCCTTCTGGCCATCTGGGTGAGCGGTTCGGCCACCGGTCTCATCGACCCGCGCGTCCTGCCCGCACCGTGGACGGCGGTCTCGACGGGAATCTCCCTGACGGAGAACGGTCGCCTGCCCGAGAACCTCCTCACCTCCCTCCAGCGAGCGGCACTCGGCCTGGGCATCGGCGTGATCGCCGCGATCCTGCTCGCCCTCGCAGCGGGACTGACCCGCCTCGGCGAGAGCCTCATCGACGGTCCGATGAATATCAAACGCGCTGTGCCCACCCTGGCCTTCATCCCACTGGCGATCGTGTGGCTGGGCATCGGCGAAGGCATGAAAGTCACCCTCATCGTCTTCTCGGTCATGGTGCCCATCTACATCAACACCCACGCCGCACTGCGCGGACTCGACGGCCGGTACCAGGAACTCGCTGCCACGCTGCGGCTGAGCAGACGCGAATTCGTCACGAAGGTCGCACTGCCCGGAGCGCTTCCCGGGTTCTTCACCGGACTCCGGCTGGCCGTGACCAGCGCCTGGACGTCATTGGTCGTCGTCGAGCAGATCAACGCGACCTCGGGCATCGGGTTCCTCATGAACCAGGCCCGCCTCTATGGACAGATCGACATCATCGTGGTCGGCCTCGTCGTCTACGCCATCCTCGGCGTGGGCAGCGACCTGCTCGTCCGCATCGCAGAAAGGAGGGCGCTGACATGGCGCCAGACACTCTCACGGTGACCGACTCGGACACCACGACCCAGAACTCCACCACCCCCGCCGAGGCGGCTCCGCCCCTTGTGCACGTGCGCGGACTCACCCGCCGGTTCGCTTCCCGCACCGTGCTCGACTCCGTCGACATCGACATCGCCGCAGGTGAGTTCGTGGCACTGCTGGGCCGCAGCGGCTCGGGGAAATCCACCCTGCTGCGGGCACTCGCCGGGCTCGACCCCGACATCGAGGGGCAGATCGACGTGCCCACCGAACGATCGGTCGCCTTTCAGGACTCCCGGCTGCTGCCGTGGCAGAAGGTGCTCGACAACGTCACCCTCGGACTGCGCGGGGAGGATCCTGCGCAACGGGCCCGAGAGGCACTCGCCGAGGTGGGGCTGGCCGGACGTGAGAAGTCCTGGCCCAAGGAACTCTCCGGAGGCGAACAGCAGCGGGTCTCCTTGGCCCGAGCCCTGGTCCGCGAACCGGCACTTCTGCTCGCCGACGAACCCTTCGGCGCCCTCGACGCGCTGACGAAGTCGAAGATGCACGGACTGCTCCACACCCTGCTGACGAAACATCAGCCGGCAGTCCTCCTCGTCACCCACGACATCGACGAGGCGCTGCTTCTCGCCGATCGGATCATCGTCCTCGACGACGGCCGGATCTCCACGGACATCCGCATCGACGCAGCGCACCCGCGCACCGTCACCTCCGCAGAGCTCTCCGAGCTGCGAACCTCGCTGCTCGAGGCTCTCGGAGTCGACGTCGCGGTCTGAGCTCCCGCCCGGCCGAAGACGCCCCGTCCACCCGACGGCCCCACCTGCCCATCCCGCGACTCCCATTCCATGATTCGGAAGGCAACGCTATGACGACAACACCACCGGAGAAGACTCTTCACCTCAACGCATTCCTCATGACCACCGGTCATCACGAAGCCTCGTGGCGGCTGCCCGAAAGCGATCCCGAGGCCGGCACGGACATCGACCACTACATCAGACTGGCACAGACCGTCGAGCGGGGAGGCTTCGATTCGATCTTCTTCGCCGACGGACCGAGCCTCCGCGCAGAGGTGGGCAGGCGACCTGCCGGCAACCTCGAACCGCTCACCCTGCTCAGCGCACTCGCAGTGGCGACACAGCGCATCGGGCTCATCGCCACCGCCTCGACGAGCTATAACTCTCCCTACAATCTTGCCCGCCGGCTCTCCTCGATCGACCACATCAGCCGGGGGAGGGTCGGCTGGAACGTCGTGACCACCGCCGGCGCGGACGCGGCGAGGAACTTCGGCCTCGATGAGCTTCCCGCCCACCGGACCAGGTACGAACGCGCCGAGGAATTCCTCGAGGTCGTCCAAGGACTATGGCAGAGCTGGGACGATGACGCCGTCCTCGGAGACAAGGAGTCCGGCGTCTGGGGTGATGCGGAGAAGGTCAACGCCATCAACCATGAGGGCAACTTCTTCAAGGTCGCCGGACCGCTCAACATACCCCGCTCGCCGCAGGTCTACCCGCTGATCGTGCAGGCCGGATCCTCGGAATCCGGCAAGGAGCTCGCCGCCAAGTTCGCCGAGGCGGTCTTCACCGCCCACCAGTGGCTCGACGATGCGATCGCCTTCGCCGCCGACGTGAAGAACCGTGCGCTCAAGCACGGCCGCAACCCGGAGCATGTGAAGATCCTGCCCGGGATCGTCCCGGTGATCGGAGCCACCGAGGCCGAGGCTCAAGCGAAGGACGAGGAACTCGACCGCCTCATCCGGCCCGAGTTCGCGCTCGCCCAACTCGCCCAAACACTGCGGGTGTCCCCGGACGAACTCTCCCTCGACCGGCAGCTGCCTGCCGATCTTCCCGCCGAGGACGAGATCGAGGGAGCGAAGTCACGGTACACGCTCATCGTCGACCTCGCCCGACGGGAAGGTCTCACGGCACGAGAACTCATCGGCCGCCTCGGCGGGGGTCGCGGTCATCGGACCGTTGCCGGCACACCCGAACAGATCGCCGACGCGATCGAAGAATGGTTCCGTGCAGGAGCCGCCGACGGGTTCAACATCATGCCCCCGTCGCTGCCCGGCGGCCTTGACGATTTCGTCGACACCGTGGTGCCGATCCTTACGCGACGCGGCCTGTTCAGGCACGACTACGAGACGACGACCCTGCGCGGGCACTACGGCCTGCCGACCCCCGGTCAACGGGACCGCGGCGATGAACTCACTGATACGACGAGCAGCGAGGTGGCATGACCATGACTGAGCCGAAGTACCTCTGGTACATTCCCAACCAAACTGAACCCGGACACCGCGGCGACGAAGTGCGAGCCGATCACAACTCGTTGCACACACTGACCGAGCATGCCCGGGCGGTCGAGGCCAATGGATGGGAAGGGGCGCTGTTGGGCACCGGATGGACGCGGCCGGACACCTTCACCGTCGGCACCGCGTTGGCCGCACTCACCGATTCCTTCCAACCGCTCATCGCGGCCAGGCCCGGGTATTGGCACCCGGCGAACTTCGCGGCGGCCGCAGCCACTCTCGATCACCTCAGTCGGGGGCGTGTACTGATCAACATCGTCTCGGGCGCCGATTCGGCGTCGGCCTATGGGGACACTGTGACCGATCGGGGCGACCGGTATGCGCGCACTCTGGAGTTCATCCACCTGGTCAGGCGACTGTGGTCGGAGGAATCGGTGACCTATGACGGGCGGTTCTACACCCTCAACGACGCCGCTCTCGGTGCACGACCGTTCACTGTGGGTGAGCGGTCGCAGCCGACGCTCTACTTCGGCGGGGCCTCGGTCGAAGCGGAGAAGGTCGCTGCCGCCGAGGCGGACGTGCAGCTGTTCTGGGGCGAGACTTATGCTGCCGTGGCCGAGCGGATTGCGCGACTCCAGGCGCTGTCCGAGGAAGTCGGGCGAGTGCATGCGCCGTTGGAATTCGGGTTGCGGGTGACCGTCGTCGTCCGGGAGACGAGCGAAGAGGCGTGGAGTGTGGCCAGGAACCGTGTGGCCGGTATGCATCATGAGAGCCAGGCGAAGGTCTGGCGGGAGAACCACCGGCAGTCGGTGGGACAGGACCGCCTCGTCGCTCTTGCCGATGAGGGCGACGTCCTCGACGATGTCCTCTACACCGCTCCCGGCCGCCTCGGTGGGCAGGGTGCCGGCACCACCTGGTTGGTGGGTTCGTTCCAGGAAGTCGCGGATGCGCTGAACCGCTACCGGTCACTCGGGGTCAGCCACTTCATCCTGTCGGACGCACCGTATCTGGCAGAGGTTGAACGGGTCGGGCAGAATCTCCTCCCGCTGCTTCAGCGGGAGGATTCGGTTGCTGTCGAGCCTGCTGGGACGGTACTCGGATAGTGTCTCTCAGTGCTGTTCGGGAAGGGGTTCGAACTCGGCGATGTCCGGTCACCCGAGCGGCGAGCATCACCGAAGCCCAGCCGATGCCGATGCCCGCGATGTCGTCGAGGATGTAATGCCATCCGAAGTAGAGCGTGGCCACGACCGTCACACCGAAGAAGATCCAGGTGAACACCTGGACGGCGCGATGCTGTTTCGTCAGCGTCATGAATAGAGCGGCGGCGAAGGTGACGGAGACGTGCAGAGATGCGAACGCGGCGACACCCTGGATGGAGTCGCTGCCGATCGGGTTGCTCAGGTAGTCGAGGCGAGTGTCGATGAGGGATTGCTGGAGCTCACTGACTCCGGTGTCGGGCAGCGCCCGGAAGACCTCTGGGTGGCTGAATACCGGGCCGACCGACGGCAGGAGATAGTAGCTGACAGTGCCGAGCACCCAATTGAGACTCAACATCGTTGTATACCAAGCGCCGACGGCGAGTCTGCGATTGAGCACGAGGACTGCGCCGAGGCTGATCGGAATGAGCGGCAGGTAGGCGAGGTAGGCGATCGACAGCAGGTTCGCCGCGATGCCGGTGCCCAGGAGTTCGTGCAGGAGCACCGCCGGAGTGTTTCCGCCCATGAGCCAATGGTCGAGGCGGAACAGCTGCTGATCGAAGAGGGTGCCCTCGCGGAACACCGGCAGCACGCTCTTGAGATTGCGGTAAGCGACGTAGCAGACGTAGAAACTCAGCAGCCCGGCACCGATGCACAGCAGACGGTGGGTGTTCCACTCCTTCTTGGCGATGTCGACGACAGACATCGGCAGATTTCGCCACCCGTTTCGCCTCACCGTTTCCACGATCAGCCCGGCGCCGATGAATCCGAGAACCAGCAGAGGCAGACGGATGTATGAGGGGCCGAGGAATCCGTCGGGGTCCCGCAACGGGAGATCGAGGAAGAGGGAGGAGAACACGGCGGCCGCTCCGACGAGGAGGGACAGCGCCATGGCAAAGGTGTAGGGCCAACGTCGCAATCTGGTCATCGGAACACCGTAGTGATTCACTTTTAGTACATCTTCGGATTTCCCTCGGAGGCGGCTGACCGGAGCCCCGTCTCGCCCGCGCCGGCGGGGCAGAACAGAATGGTCCACCCACTGTGCGGCCCGCGGCATTAGTGTTGGTTCATGACAGAAGGTCCATTGAACGCGCCCCCGAATCGCGATGACCCGATACCCGAGGGACTCAGACTCGGTGCCCGCTTCACCGGATACCTGCTGGTGATCATCGCGGGAATCACAGTCGCGATCTTCGTGGCACTGCAGGTCGCACAGATCGTCGTTCCATTCCTGGCCGGGCTCGTCCTCTCTGCCCTCCTGGTGCCCATGTCGACGTTCCTGCAGAGGCATCGGTGGCCTAAGTGGTTGGCGGTGGTCACAGTCTGGGTCGTCGTCCTCGGCCTGCTGGCCGGACTCGTCCTCCTCATCACCTTTCAGATCAGAAGTGAGATACCTGAGATCCGGAAGCAGGTGGCGACGACCCTGGACGCGGCGAAGCAGCTCTTGGCCACGCAGCCGTTCGGAATCACCGAAGCCAAACTCAACGACCTCGTCGATTCCTCGGGGAAGTGGCTGCAGGACAACGCCGCCGGTCTCGGCTCCGGTGCCGCCGAGGTGGGCACGACGGCGGCGCATGTCATCGAAGGCGTCATCATCATCCTGTTCGTCACCCTCTTCGCGCTCATCGACGGACGCGGCATCTGGACCTGGGTCGTCAACATCTGGCCGAAGAAGGCGCATGCGCGGATCTCCGCGGCCGGTGAGGCCGGTTGGAAGACGCTGACGAACTTCATTCGGATCCAGCTGGTCGTCGCGGCCAGCGATGCTCTCGGAATCGGAGTGGGTGCACTGATCCTCGGCGTCCCCTTGGCGGTGCCGATCGCCATGGTGGTCTTCCTCGGTGCCTTCGTGCCGTTCGTCGGAGCGATCGTGGGCGGAGCGGTCGCGGTGGGCTTGGCGCTGCTCTTCAACGGCTGGGTGCACGGCCTGATCATGCTCGGGATCGTCATCGTCGTCCAGCAGCTCGAGAGCCACGTCCTGCAGCCGTGGCTGACAGGACCCACAGTGAAGATCCACCCCTTGGCGGTGATCCTCGGGGTGACAGCGGGAGCAGCGGTGGCGGGCATCGCCGGGGCCTTCTTCTCCGTGCCGGTCATCGCGACTCTCAATGCGATGATCCACGCGGCCAAGGACTACAGAGTGGGACAGCGTTGAGGCGGGCCGGGCCACGGTTGGATCGAGTGCGGATCGTCAGGGGCGCTCTTCGGCGTCTGCTCGACGATGAGTGCCTCGACAGAGCAGCCGGGCTGAGCTTCTACGCTCTGCTCTCCGCTGCCCCGGCGATCCTCGCCATGGTGTCGCTGCTCGGCGTGGTCGGGGAAGCCGAGTCGACCACGAAGGCGGTGCTCTCCCTGGTCCACGGAGTCTCGGCCGAGGCGGCCACGGCGATCCGCCCGTTCATCGTCGAACTCACCGAGTCGTCTTCGGCCGGAGCCACCCTCATCGGCAGCCTGCTGCTGGCGATCTGGTCGTCGTCGAAATACATCGGCGCATTCGGCCGTGCCCTGAACGCTGTCTACCGGGTCGAGGAGACTCGGCCGTACTGGAAGTTCAAGCCGCTCATGCTCCTGATGACCGTGGTCACGCTCATCGTCCTGGCCTCTCTGGGGCTGCTGCTCGTGCTGTCCGGGCCCATCGCCGAAACGCTCGGCGAGCTCATCGGAATGGGCGCGTTCGCCCTGCTGATCTGGAACGTGGTCAG
The DNA here is from genome assembly GCF_024895295.1 of Brevibacterium sediminis. Lineage (NCBI taxonomy): Bacteria > Bacillati > Actinomycetota > Actinomycetes > Micrococcales > Brevibacteriaceae > Brevibacterium > Brevibacterium sediminis. The sequence continues at coordinate 550,520 of NZ_JAHQRN010000003.1, forward strand.
ATGGCCGGTCTTCGTCTTCTTCGTCATGCTGCTCATCGCCCTGCTCTACTACGTGACCCCGAACGTCAGGCAGCCGAAGTTCCGGTGGGTCAGCCTCGGTGCGTTCGTCGCGCTGCTCGTGCTGCTTGCCGTGTCGGCCTGCTTCGTTCTCTACATCAATAACTTCAGCAGCTACAACGTCACCTATGGGTCGATCGGGGGAGTGATCGTCGGGCTCGCCTGGGTGTGGATGGTCAACCTCTCGCTGCTCCTCGGCGCCGAGTTCGACGCTGAGATCGAACGCGAGCGGCAACGGCAGCCCGATGGTGCCGCAGACCGCAGGAATCAGTTCAGACGACGTGCGGCGAACTCGGCGGCATTGTGAAGCACGGTGTTCGTGTCGTCGAGCACCCGACCGAAATGGAGGAACGAATGGAGCACATGCGGATACTCCTCGAAGCGGACGTCGTTGCCTGCCCGCTGCAGGGTTCTGGCCAATGCCCGGCTGTCGTCGCGCAGCGGATCGAGCCCGGCGGCCGCGACGAACACCGGCGGCAGACCGGACAGATCGGCGGTGAGGTGCGCGACGAACGGTGAATGTTCGTCCTCCGGGGTCGGCAGGTAGTCGTCGAGGAGGTTGCTGAGGTCGTGGATGCCCATGCCGTCCCAGTCGCCGCCGTAGAGCCTGCGACTGGCCGAGTCGATGAGACCGTGGCTGCCGTAGATGGGCAGGAGGGCGCGCAGAGCCGAGAAGCTCGCAGGACTCGCCCCGATGGTCTCCGGTTCATCGCGCAGAAGCAGACCTGCGCCGAGGGTGAGAACCGCCCCAGCCGAATCTCCGGAGATGGCCAGACGTGTGCCGTCGATGCCGAAATCCTCACCGTGGCCGGCGAGGTGGTCGACGACCCCGGCACACTCGTGCAGCGCCTGCGGGAACTTCACCTCCGGCGACAGCGAATATTCGACTCCGATCACGGCGAAGCCGCCGGCAGCGGCGAGCACGCGCATGATCCGGTCATGTGTATCGAGGTCGCCGAGGCTGAACCCACCGCCGTGGAGGAACAGGAGACCGGGCAGGACCGCCTCGGTGGTGGGGCGATGGATGCGGATCGGAACGTCGACGTCGGCGGTGCGGATGTGGTGATCATCGGTGCGGCTCATGGTGGGGCCGCCTTCGTTCCACAGCGTGCGTTCGGTCCGGTATTCGGCGCGTTTGGCGGCCAAGGATCGAGCGGCAGGGGAGAGGTCACCGGCAGTAGCGGCGAAGTCCTCGCCGGCCCGGCGGCACGCGTCGGCCCGAGTGGCCTGGACAGCCATGACCTCGCGCATCTGCGGCGACATCGACGCCACGATGTCGGCAGGAATGGTGGCCAGCAGCGCTTCGGTGAGCGCGGGGTCGACGGTCACGCCGGGAATCATCAGCCTCATTCTTGGTCGGCGGCAATGATTCCCAGCTTAGCGAGGCCAGCGGCGGCGGCCACAGTAGGACTCACCTGCGAAGATCCGGAATATCCGCCGATCGACGCTGTTATGACAAGGGGACTGTGACACCAGTCCTTCACCGCCGAAGACACTGCAGGAGCGAACCCTTGACCGAACACATGCGTCGACACGAAACCGACCACGAAATCCCATGGTCACTGCCGATCGTCGTGCGCCGGTCCAAGACCGCCATCGCTCGCCACATCGACGTCCTCGAGACCACCTCTCGTGCTGTCGTGACCTTCCTCGACGATCCGCGCTCACAGCCGGGCGGGGACTGGAACGAGGCCGTCGAATACTGGCGTGACGGAGCGATCCGCAAGGTCGTGCGCCGTGGCGACGGGAAGAAGCTCGAGGACGCACGGGCACTCGGGTGCGTGAGCGTGACCTTCGGCGGCACCGACGATTTCGCTCCCGCCGAGGCGTTCGTCTTCGCACCCGGCCCTGTCGAACCCCTGCCACCGGAGCTGAAGAAGCTTCAGGTCGGCGGCACCGAATTCCCGGATGGGGGCGGATCCTCGATCCCCGCCGCCGAGGCGGTCGTGACGATCGAACTCTCTCCCGAGCTGACGCTCACGACCGGGAAGGCCGCTGCGCAATGCGGACACGCCGCGCAGCTGGCGTTCGAGCAGATGCCCGACGAGGTGCGGGACCGTTGGCGTGAGTCGGGGTTCAGCCTGCGAGTGCAGACTGCGACGAAGGACGCATGGGCGGCGAACGACCAGCAGATCAGCGTCGTCGACGCCGGCTTCACGGAAGTCGATGGGCCGACGGAAACGGTGCGGGCCTCGTGGTGAGGCCGCAACTCGCGAGGACAAGACCCCCCTTCTGTGCTGATCTCCTCCGCCGGGAGACATGCCGCGGCGATGGTCGGTGAGGCCCGGGCGCCGGGGCTTCGGAGTCTTGACAGCTGACGGTGCCAGGACAAGCCTGGAGGGCCAGGCCGGGCCACGTCGCAGCACGTCGGCTGGGCACATTCGACACGCGAGTATTCGTGAGGAGAAGGCACATGGCGACCTCCGTCAGCGACTTCATCATCGATCGGCTCATCGCCTGGGATCTGCACCACTGGTACGGATACCCCGGCGACGGCATCGGCGGCTTCGACGGGGCTATGGGCCGAGCGCAGGACGAGGGCAAGGACTTCACCTATGTGCGCCCCACTCACGAGGAGGAGGCGGCGTTCATGGCCACCGCCCACGCGAAATTCACCGGTGAGGTGGGCGTGTGCGTCTCCACCTCGGGCCCCGGCGCCATCCACCTCATGAACGGCCTCTACGACGCCAAGGGCGACAACGCCCCAGTCGTCGCCATCGTCGGGCAGCAGGCGCGAGTGTCGTTGGGTTCCGAATTCCAACAGGAGATCAACCTCGAACGACTCTTCGCCGACGCCGCGGTGTTCGTGCAGACAGTGGCCGCGCCGATGCACGCGCAACTCGTCGTCGACAAAGCCGTCCGCATGGCCAAGGCCTACCGCGGTCCGGCCGTCGTCGTCCTGCCCGCCGACGTACAGACTATGGACATGGAAGAGCCGGCGGTCGAGCATTTCGTCTCCCGCACCGGCACCGGCTACGCCGAGGACCGCCTGCGACCCGTCGACGACGCGCTCGCCCGCGCGGCCGAAGTCCTCAACAGCGGTGAGAAGGTCGCCATGCTCGTCGGACAGGGCGCGATCGGAGCGACCGATGAGGTCATCGCCGTGGCGAAGCGCCTCGGTGCTGGTGTGATCACCACCCTGCTGGGCAAACAGGTGGTGCCCGGTGATGTCGACTTCCACACCCAGCAGCTGGGTCTGCTGGGATCGCGGCCGAGCTACGACATGATGCAGAAATGCGACACCCTGCTGATGGTCGGCACGAACTATCCCTACGGCGAATTCATGCCGCCGACCGGCCAGGCACGTGCCGTGCAGATCGACCTGTCGCCACGTCACCTGGGGATCCGCTATCCCACCGAGGTCAACCTGTGGGGCGACGCGAAGACCACGCTGGCCGCGCTGCAGTCGCATCTGAGCCAGCACGAGACCGGGTGGCAGGAGAAGATCGCTGATGAGAACCGGGCGTGGATGAAGGAGAACACTCGGGTCGCCATGACCGAAGCCGACCCGATCAATCCTCGCCGGGTCTTCGTCTCCCTCAACGAACATCTGCCCGAGAACGCGATCATCACCTGCGACGCCGGGAGCACGGCCGACTGGTACGGCTTCCACATCGAACTGGGACCGAACCAGATGGGCAACCTCTCGGGTCGGATGGCTTCGATGCTCGCCGCGATGCCCTATGCGCTGGCGGGCAAGTTCGCGCATCCCGATCGTCCGGTGGTGTGCACCATCGGTGACGGAGCTTTCCAGATGATGGGAATGAACGGTCTGCTCACCGTCAAACGGCACTGGCGAGAATGGTCGAACTCCACCCTCGTCGTCCTCGTCATCGACAACGGGGACCTCAACCAGGTGTCCTGGGAGATGCGGGAGGCCGGTGACCCGAGGTGGGACACGGCCCAGCTGGTCGAGTCGATGGACTACGCCGGCTACGCGGAGCTGCTCGGGCTCAAAGGCATCCGCGTCGACGATCCGGAGAAGATCGACGGGAGTCTCGACGAGGCCTTCGCCGCCGACCGGCCGGTCGTCCTCGACGTCCGCTGCGACCGCAACACGCCGCCGCTGCCGGCCCACATCGCTTTCGCGCAGGCCAAAGGCCTCGCGGAATCGCTGCTGGCCGGAGACCCCGAGCTCGGGCAGGTGGTCAAGCAGAGTTCACGGGCCACCGCCGCACGGCTGTTCGCACGCATGGGCCTGACCTCGGATGATTGAGGAGTTCTCTGCGCGCTGCGAGTACGCTGCCGAACCCATCGTGGGCGGCTGGTTCGCGATCAGGTCTCGGGCGCCTCGTCGAGGTCTTCGAGTTCTTCTTCGGACAGCGGCCGCGTCTTCGTGCCGTTGCCGAATTCGTCGAGGTAGATGACGTGTTTGACCATCTCGCCGGTCTCTTCGTCCTCGACTTCGATGATGTCACCAGGTTGGGTCGCTGGCTGGTAGAAATCTTCATTGACTCCGGTCATCGTGACCACCTCCTATAGGTATCTTCACCATACGATGCTGTGATCTGAGTCTCAAGGGATCCCCTTACTACCTGACGGGGGCCCAGCAACCTGGCGCCAGGTTGCTGGGCCCCCGTCAGGTAGCTATAAAGGGTCTTCAGGGTGCGGAATCGGTAGTCTGAGTTCATGGAACGACAGAGATATCACACCACCGGAGGTCGCGATCGCAATGTCGCCGAGGAGGCCCGCCCCGGAGAGGACGAGTTCCGCGTCGATATCGAACGGATCCGGTTCTCCCCGTTCTTCTCCCGCCTGGCTTCGGTCACCCAGGTCATTCCGCAAGCCGGATCCGGCACCGTCATCCACAACCGGCTGACGCATTCGCTCAAGGTCTCCGCGGTGGCCCGGTCGATCGCGATCACGTTGAACAATGCTGACGAGGCGACCCGGGAAACGGTCAGCCGCCTCGGCGGATGTGATCCGGTTGTCGTCCAGGCGGCCGCGGCCGCCCACGATCTGGGGCACCCTCCGTTCGGCCACCTCGGCGAGAAGGAACTCGACCGGGTGTCGCGGCAGGTGCTGCGCCTCGAGGACGGGTTCGAGGGGAATGCGCAGACGTTTCGGATCCTCACCGCCCTCGACAGCTGCGAGGCCACGGCGCGCGGTCTCAATCTCACGCGCGCGATTCGGGCTGCGGTGCTCAAATATCCGTGGGAGCGCGGGGAATGGACAGGCGACCGGGCTTCGTCGGCGGCGCGGATGCCGCGCGGGGTCGGTGATGATGTCAGTGAGGGAGCGATGAAGTTCTCCGCCTACGCCACCGAGGTCGAGGAGATGGCGGACGTGCTCTCGGCGTTTCCGGCGATCGGGCAGTATCAGCAGACGCTCGAATGCGCGGTCATGGACGTGGCCGACGATATTGCGTATGCGGTGCACGATCTGGACGATTTCTACCGGTCGAACGTGCTGCAGTACACAGCTGTGTCCGCTGAGCTCGGACGGTGGCTGCGCGATCATCGGGAGTTGGCGGCCGTGGATTCTGCGGAGTTGGATCGGCGCCGTCCTGGCCATGCGCTCGAAGCGATCCGGCGACACATCGGGGAGAAGGACCCGTGGATTGCGTCGGAGGAGGCGTTCCGGGATTCGGTGGAGCGCGTCAATCGGGACCTTGTCGAAGGTTTGCTCGGGGTTCCCTATGACGGGGGACTGGAGGCGGATCGGGCGGTCACCGGATTCACCCGGCGGTGGATCGACCGGTTGCAGGCGTCCATCGTCGTTGATCCGGATCCGCATATCCGCAGTGGTCATGTGCGGCTGAGCCAGGAGGCTTGGCACGATGTCGTGGTGCTGAAATTCGTGCATTCGCGCTTCGTGCTCGAACGGTCTGACCTGGCTGTGTATCAACGTGGGCAGACGCGGATCATCGCGTCCCTGGTCGAGGGATTCCATGAGTGGCTGCTCGACCCGGATGAGTCGACGCGGATTCCCAGGCGTCTGGTCGATTCCGTCGAGGCGGCCACGCAGGAGTATTCGGATCTGTATGCGCGCAACCCTGCTGCTTTGGGGGAAGAAGGCGCGGCCGGGATCGTAAGGCGTGGTCGAGCACGGGCGGTCGTGGACTACATCGCCTCGTTCACCGATGCGCAGGCGATGTCGGTCAACGCCCTGATCACCGGTGCCTCGGAAGAGCCGTGGGAGGCCGGGCGCGGGTTGTAGGTCTAGTGCGTCGGGGTCGGGGCTCACCGCGGTCCCTTGTCCGCGGTCGAGGCCGTGGCCTGTTGTCGGCGGTTAGGAAGCGACAGGCACGCAAACGACGGGCATGCGAACGGCGGGGCCGGAGTTCTCACTCCGACCCCGCCGTTGGCGGTTTCAGCTCAATGACTGAGCTGGGTCACCCTCAGTGCTTGCCTGCACGGTAACGGCGAGTTGCCCACACCGCTGTTGCGCCGCCGGCGAGGAGCAGTGCGGCGAATCCGACCATGGCCGGGAGGCCGTCGGCACCCGTCCGCGGCAGGTCGCCACCAGCATTGCCCGAGGCGTTCGTGCTCGAACCGGCCGAGGTGTTCGAACCGGATCCGGCGTTGGCTGCCGAACCTGCGTTGGCCGATGCGGCCTGGTCCGAATCAGCCGAAGCCTCATTTGCATCGTCTGCCGACGAAGCGTTGGCCTCGTCGCCGTCGGCCGAGGCGTTCGCCTCTGCGCCTTCAGCAGCTGCGTCAGCCTCAGCGCCGTCTGCCGCTGCAGAAGCAGAAGCCTCCGAGGAGGAGTCCGCCGTCGACGCTGCCGAAGCGGCGGCACCGGCGTTGGCGTTGGCTGCAGCCGATGCCTGTGCGTTGCTGTCATCCGAGTTGTCGGCGTTCGCGGCGGCGTTGGCTGCCTGCTGCGCCGAGGCGTTCGGATCTGATGTCGCATCCGCCGAGGTCTCCGAGGAGGCCTCTTCGTTAGCGGCGGATTCTGCTGCTGCTTCGGCGTTCTCGTCAGCTGCTGCCGATGCCGTGTTGTTGGCATCGTTGTCAGCTGCTGCCTGAGCGGCTGCCTGTGCCGCCGGATCTGCGTCCGCATCGGCGGTGGCCGTGGCGGACGCCGAAGCCGAGGCCGCTGCGTTCACATTGGCGTTCGCGTCCGAATCATCCGAAGCGGTGGCCGCGGCTCCGTCATCAGCTCCGTCGGCATCCGCAGCGGCTTCAGCCGAAGCTGCAGCCGAGGAATCGGCGTTCGCTGCCACCGAAGCGGCTACCGCTGCATTGGCATCGGCTTCCGCGGTGGTATCTGCGCTCGCAGAGTCCTCATCGTTGCTGTCGGCCGTTGCTGTTGCTGCGGCCTGGGCTGCAGCGTTGGTCTCGGTCGTCGCGTCGGCTGAGGTCTCCGAGGTCGCCTCTTCGTTGGCGGCCGATTCGGCAGCTGCCTCGGCGTTCTCGTCCGCCGCTGCAGATGCTGTGTTGTTGGCATCTTCATCGGCCGCGGCTTCGGCTGCTGCCTGAGCAGCAGGGTCCGTGTCAGCGTCAGCCTGAGCGGATGCAGCGGCCGAAGCCGAAGCATTCGCGTTCGCGGTGGTCTCATTGCTGGCATCCGCGACCGTGGAGTCATCCGCATCTGCTGCAGCCGAGGCCGAAGCTTCCGAAGAGGAGTCCGCCGTCGCTGCGGTGCTGGCTGCTGCCGCCGCGTTGGCATCGGCCGCTGCTGAGGTATCAGCGTTGGTCGAATCCGAGTTGTCGGCGTTCGCGGCGGCGTTGGCTGCCTGCTGCGCCGAGGCGTTCGGATCTGATGTCGCATCCGCCGAGGTCTCCGAGGAAGCCTCTTCGTTAGCGGCGGATTCCGCTGCTGCCTCGGCGTTCTCGTTCGCTGCTGCCGATGCTGCGCTGTTCGCATCGTTGTCGGCTGCAGCCTGAGCTGCAGCCTGAGCGGCGGGATCGCCGTCGACGTCAGCGTCGGCAGATGCCGAAGCCGAAGCCGCTGCATTCACGTTCGCATCTGCTTCATCAGCGGCATCCGCGTTGGGATCGGCATCTGCCGATGGATCGGCGTCGGCGTCTGCCGCTGCGTTCTCCGATGCGGTGGCTGACGAATCTGCCGTCGAGGCCGCCGACGCAGCTGCCGCCGGGTCGGCGTTCGCTGCGGCGGAGGATTCCGCATTCGTGTTATCGGTGTTGTCGGCGTTCGCTGCGGCCTCGGACGCGGCTGTCGACGACGCGTTCTCGTCTGTCGTCGCGTCGGTCGAAGCGGTGGTTGATGCGTCTTCCGTCGCCGCAGCCTCAGCCGCAGCTTGTGCATCCTCGTCGGCGGCGGCCGAAGCGGTTGACGTGGCGTCGTCGTTGGCCGCGGCCTGCGAAGCTGCCTGGGCAGCTTCGTTGCCGTCGTCATCGGCGGTTGCCGATGCGGCAGCCGAAGCCGCTGCATTTGCGTTCACATCATCGTCACCGGGCTCCTCCGGAGCGTCCGCGGTCGCACGGACCGAGGACGACGCAAGGTTGATGTCGATGGCGTCCGCGGCTGGGAGCAGTTCCAAACTCACTGCACTGACCGTGAAGCCAGGCCCATTGTTGCCCTTGACCTGGCTCTCCTCTGCCGGATCCTTCGCAGTCGGCTGCTCGTTGATCGTGAGATCGACGACCTGATTGAGTGCGTTGAAGACCGGGTCGAGGGAGGTCAGGAGTGGGTTGACGATGCCGGTGACACTGTCAGCGACCTGCTCGGCTGTTGAGTCAAGGATTCCGCCGATGAGTGGCTTGGTGATGCCGAGCAGCTCGCTGATCAGCGGCTCTGTGATGGCATTGAGCAGTGTGCCCACTGGAATCCCAAGCAAGTCAATGTCGGCCTTGATGGTCGGATCAGTGTCATCAGTGCCTGCCAGCTGTCCAAGAGTGGCGTCCACGTTGATCGCGCCGCTTGCCGCGCTTCCGCCAAGCAGCCTGATACTGGCCGGCAGATCGATGACAAGGTGCACGTCGTTGAGCGCATCGGTCAACGTCTCATTGACCTTGCCGGACAGGGCGCCGAGAGCGTCGGCCACAGCATCGGTGATCTTCGAGATCGTGTCCGAGGTGAGCACCTGGGTATTCGGGTCGAGACCGTTGAGGTCTGAGGCGTCTCCGCCCTTGACGATCTTTGCGAGGTCGATCTGGATATCGCCGTTGCCGAGATCGATCGAGACGATGCCTGCATCGTCCGCGAGCTTCTCCTTGACGACATTCTCGACGACGCTGTTGAGTGCGTCTCGCACCTGTACAGAGACCTCCGCATCGTCGCCACCGATGTTGACCGATGCGAGTAGCGGAATGTTGACATTGACGCCGACACCGGTGAGGGCACTGACTAGCCCCTCGTCACCGATGACCTCTTCGAGAGTGCCACCCGCACCATCGACGACCTCATCGAGAGCGCCCGAGAGGTCGCTCACTGCGGGGCTCGAGACCGTGAGGATGCCATCGGCGACGGCGTACTCTGAGTCATCGGCTTCGCCGTTGCTGTTGGCCGTCGACGCGATCGCGCCGAGCTCGAGGCTCAGTTCATCGACGATCTGATCGGTGACCCCGTCGAGGTTGAGCTGGCCGAGCACTGAAGTCAGATCGACTTTGGCGTTGCCGTACTCGCCATTGTTGATGTCATCGAGATTGAGACCGCCGTCCGTCCCGACGGCACCGGCACTGGCCGTGGCGTCGTTGTAGGCAGGAGCGTTCCCATAGGCATTTAGCGCTCCGCCCTCACCGAGCTCGAGGAGGCCGTCGCCGCCCTCGTTGCTGATGAGCGGGATGCCGATTCCGGGGAGTTCGACTCCGATGGCTTGGAGCACCTCAGCGTTGATCGGAGTGCTGTCCGCGTCCGTGCTGGACGGAGAACTGCTGTACGCCGAGAGAGCGTCGACAGCGTCTGCGGTCAAAATGTCGGCATCGATCAGTTGCCCGTAGGCTTCTGAGTCTTCGTTCGGATTCTGTTCATCGGCGGCACCGGGCGAGGTCGTCAGCAGGGTCAGTCCCACCGCTGTCGCTGCGGCGACAGACCCCACCGCGATCTTCCGACCGGCTCCGGGCCGGCCTCTCAGTATTCTCATGGTTCTCCACATCGTTCAGACCCTGATCAGGTCCAGGCGCCGCCTGGACGGAAACAGGCAGTTTCCTGACAGGACGCTCACAACGTTACGGAGTAATCAAAAAGTAATCAGCAGATCACAGGAAAAGTTACCTCGTCGTTATAGTTACGCCAAGGTAGGTTCGGATGGCTGCTGCGGATGTCTGCGGCGGCAAGCCTCGTTTCTGCGCGATTCTATGAATCTGCAGGTGAAAAGCTTGCTAAGAGGAGTGCAATCTGACGAATTGAAATTTGCCACAGTCATAGTTGGGTCACTGCGTACTCCCTTTTATGTCACTTAATGAGACACGAACTGGCGACTGCGAAATCTTTCTGTGACCGTATGGCGACCGGCAAGGTCACGACTCCCGCGGTGTGGACGGGACGCGCAAGACACCTCGCCGTCGCCTAAAGTCGACTCAACCGCAGCAGAGACGGCAATCAACGAAGGAGTTGACACATGGCGAAGAAGACACGATGGGCAGTCATCGGCGCAGGAATCATCGGAGCCGCCGTTGCCCGCGAGATCCTCAACCGCCACGACTCCGCCGACGTCACCCTCTTCGAAAAAGAAGACCACCCTGCCGCCCACCAGACCGGTCACAACTCCGGAGTCGTCCATGCCGGCCTCTACTACGAACCCGGCAGCCTCAAAGCCACCCTCTGCCGTCGAGGCGTCTCCCTCCTGACCGACTTCGCCGCCGAACACAACGTCGCCTTCGACGAGTGCGGCAAGGTCGTCGTCGCCACCGACGACACAGAAGTCGAACGTCTTCACGCCATCCATGACCGTGCCCTGGCCAACGGCGTCCCAGACATCGCCCTGGTCGACCGTGACAGCCTACGTGACGTCGAACCGAACGCAGAGGGAGTTGCCGCCCTCCACTCACCCTACACCGCGATCATCGACTACCCCGGCCTCACCGACGCCCTCGTCGCCGACTTCCGCGCCCACGGCGGCCGCGTCCGCTTCTCCACCCCGGCCAAGAACATCGATCACCGAGGCGGCCCCACCCGTGACACCGCAATCGTCCACACATCGGTCGACGCCCAGGAATTCGACCATGTCATCGTCTGCGCCGGGCTCCAGTCCGACCGCCTCGCCGCTCGCTCCGGACAGAAGCGCACTCCCACCGTAGTGCCCTTCTTCGGGCAGTACTTCATCCTCGACGAGGAGCACAGCAATACGGTCAACGGACTCATCTACCCCGTCCCGGACCCGAAGTATCCCTTCCTCGGGGTACACGTCACCCGACGCATCGATGGCGGTCTGATGATCGGCCCCAATGCCTTCCTCTCGTTCTCCCGCGAAGGATACCGAGGGCTCGGACTCAACATCCCCGACTCTCTCGCCGTGGCCGCCGACCCCGGATTCTGGCGCTTCGCCGCAGGCAATATGGCCACCGCTGCCCGTGAGCTGCCCGGGGTGCTCTCGATCGAGAGATTCGTCGCCGAGGCGGCCCGCTACGTCCCCTCCCTCACCGGAGCTGACGGCCACCGCGCCACCCGCGGAATCCGCGCGCAGGCCATGAATCGGGACGGAACACTCGTCGATGACTTCGTCATCGATCGGGCGGGAGCCACGATGTTCGTCAGGAACGCGCCCTCCCCGGGAGCCACCTCGGCGCTGGCCATTGCCGAACACCTCGTCGGCATCATCGACGGGCGATGATGCCGGTGCCGGGCGTCGACAACGAAGGGCCGCCTACCCGACCGTGAGGACGGGAGGCGGCCCGAAGATCAAGGTGGCTGCTCAGTCGCACCGACTCACTTGGGTGTGCGGGTCTCTGCGCTGATGAACCAGGCCTGCTGCTCGAGTTGAGCGATGTAGCTGTGGAAGATGTCGGCGGTCGTCGGGTCCGCGGAGTCGACCTCGTCGTGGCAGTCGCGCATCGAGGCCACGGTCGCTTCGATCGATGCGACCATGTGGTCGATGGCGTCGTGGGTGCTGATCTCGCCGTTCGGGAACTCCGGCAACCCTGTCTGTTCGGCGATCACCGCGGGGCGACCGTCCGGCGAGGCGTGGAGGGCACGCATGCGTTCAGCGATCTCATCGCTGCCTGCACGGGCGATGTCCGTGACTTCGTCGAGGTTGAGGTGGAGGTCGCGGAAGTTCGTGCCCACGATATTCCAATGCGCCTGCTTGGCAGTCAGGCTCAGAGCGATGAAGTCGACCAGAACCGTTTGGAGGTTCTTGGTCAGGGCGTCGGAGGCGATGAAGCCGCGTTCGGCGTTCTCGCGAGTGGTCTTCTCTGAGCCATGGGGGTCGGGAACTGTCACTGACTGTGTCATGATTCTTGCTCCTATTCTCTCCGGTTTCGCGTTGACCCGGAGTCTGTGGCCACCATAACGCTGCCGCAGATGGCACGTAACCCCCCCGTCAGGATGTGCCGGTCTCGTCGTCCTGAGCGATATAGACGCGGGAACGCAGCCGCTGGGCGTGCGTGAGATTCTTGAGGTCGATGTCGCTGTCGAAGCTTGAGCCGAGTGCGCCGGCGACGACGCCCATCGCTGCGCTCAACCACGCGATGTCGAGGTAGTTCGTCAGTCGAGCCTCGGGCCGGTGGATCGTCTGGGCCATGCACTCCGGATCGATGACGATGAGACTGCCGGCGAGGATGCCCACGACGAGCAGCGCATAGAGACCGGTCACGCAGACGATGAGCGTGAGCACTGTGGACAGGTTGTAGTAGAAGACGACCTGAGCCAGGCGTTCATTGACCGGGCGATCCCACAGGCGATTGATCGTCAGCAACCATCCGACCATGACAGCGATGGCGATGATGCCGATCGAGATGAGTCGGAGAGTCGAGAGGTGATGCGACATCTGCCAGATGGAGCTGTAGAAGATGCCGAACGCCCCGGTCGCGGCGGCCGCAGCCATGGCACGGGAGAGTTTCCGCGCCATCCGCAGCGGCTCATTGGCCATGGTCATGCCCAGCACGAGGCGGGTCCCACCGGTGAAGGTGTGAGCGTGGAGGGTGCGGCGGCCGGATTCGGTTCGATTCGACCACTGTCCCCAGCGCGGAAGCCGATTCCTCTTCGCCGGCACATGCCCGTCGGGCAGAAGCTGATTGACACAGCTCATATAGATCTTGAGCAGACGGCGCTTGGTCGTCATCGCACCGAGGGTGGGGCAGGAGATCACGGCGACTTTTCGGGCGGGCAGCACCTCGGCGATCAGTGGTTTGCCCTGGGTGTGGCGGGGAATGTCGGTGAGCATGATGACGAGATCGGCATCGGGATATTGGGCGACGATCGCGTCCAAGGTGGACAGCTCCAGCTGGTGGTCGGCATGGACGCGCAACGTCTTCGTGCACACATCGACAGTGACCTCGGTCTCGAAGTCCTGTTGGAGGTGGTCGAGGAACTCGTCCTGGATCGAGGCCACACGGCGGCTCGGGGGGCCGGGATCGGAGATGAGGAGGACGTGCATTTTCTCACTGTGGCAGGGGCTTCTCCCGCATGGCCAGGGCGACGGCGAATTCCGACGCTTTCCCCACCGCGCATTCAGGCCGAATCTGATCTCGGACCCCTGAACGCGTATTCTGATACCGACGTGTCGACGAGACGAAGGAGGACGCGGTCAATGGCAGTTCTGGTGACCGGAGGGGCAGGTTACATCGGTTCGCACGTGGTGCGGCTGCTCACCGAACGCGGAGACGATGTGCTCGTCGTCGACGACTTCTCCACCGGCATCGACGCTCGCGTCGAGGGCCTGCCCGTGGTCGATCTCGATCTGGCTGCGGCCGATGCCGAGGAGCGCCTGGTGTCCGCGATCAAGGAACACGGCGTCGACTCGATCATCCACTTCGCGGCGAAGAAGCAGGTCGGCGAATCCGTCGAGGAGCCGGTCATGTACTACCGGCAGAACATCGGGGCACTGACGAACATCCTCGCCGCCGTCGAGGCGACCGGCATCGAATCGCTCGTCTTCTCCTCCTCGGCCGCGACCTACGGCATGCCCGATGTCGACATGGTGCCTGAGGATCTCGACTGCCGCCCCATCAACCCGTACGGCCAGACGAAGCTCATCGGCGAGTGGATGATCGACAACCAGATCACCGCCTCGCAGATGCGGGGCACTACATTCAACGCCGTGAAGCTGCGCTACTTCAACGTCGCCGGTGCCGGCTGGAGCGAACTCGCCGACACCGCCGTCATGAACCTCATCCCGATCGTGCTCGAGCGGCTGAAGGACGGTAAGGCGCCGATCATCTTCGGCGACGACTACGACACCCCTGACGGCACGTGCATCCGCGATTACGTTCACGTCAAGGACCTCGCCGAGGCGCATATCGCCGCCCTCGACTACATGAAGGCCGGCGGCACCACGGAGACCGTGTTCAACGTCGGCACCGGGACCGGCGCCTCGGTGAAGGAAGTCATCGACACCATCGCCGAGGTGACCGGCCGTGACATCGTCCCCGAAATCGGCGAGCGTCGCGCCGGTGACCCGTCGGCGCTGGTCGCCGACGTCACCCGGATCTCCGCCCTGCTCAGCTGGAAGGCCGAGTTCGGTCTTGAGGAGATCGTCCGCAGCGCTGTCGAGGCCGCGGGGATGTTGCCGAACCAAGAACGATGACGCAATCGGACCCAGCCGCAACAGCACTTCACTGGGTCCGAGCACGTTCCGCGCCAGGGCACGAGCTGCCGGTCGGGGCGCGGGTGGCACTGCATTTCCATCCCGGTGATGACGCCTCTGAGGCTGGGGTGCTCGAGTCGATTCTCGAGCTGGGACAGTATCTTTCCCAGTTCGCCACAGGCACGAGCAATGGCGGTCTGACGGCCTTCCCCGGCGGCGACCGGTGGCTCTGGGAGCAGAGAATCTTCGGTGGAGCCTATGACAATGTGGAGGTGCACCACCGACCGGTCTATGGGGCACTTGACCTCGACGGCGACCCCTTTGGGCCGGCACCGCGGTTCGGGTCGGCCTACCTGCGTCTCCGTCCGGAGGTCCTTGCGCGAGCGACGTTCGCTTACCCGGACAGCACCTTTGAGCCGGAGCTCTTCGGGGTTGCTGACCGGATGAGGCTCATTGCCGACTATCGTCGTGACGAGCGGGCTGCCGACCAGGCTGCTGCCCAGGGATGCGGCATCGTCGACCGTCTCGATCACTACATCGAGGCCCATATCCACGGAGGGGTGAAGATGCCCGATGATGTTGAAGCATTGGTGGTCGATCCAAGCTTCGCCGATCATGCGGTCGTGGAGAGAGCCGGCCGCTGCGGCCTCGTTGTCGAGACTCACCCCGGCTATGTCGCCGAGGTTGCCGAAATTGCGGCGCACCCGGAATATCGGGGCCAGGATGTGGTCGAGCTCGCGCAGCGGATCGTCGAGAGGCTGGCGAACTCAACCCAGTTGCTCCCCATTCATGTCGCACGTGCCAGACGGGTGTGGGACCTCGACGGGCAGCAGAGCAAGAAGCTTTGGCACTGCCTCGCACGATTTGGTCGGACCTGGTGAACCACTCCGTTACTTCGCGGGTTTCATCTCGCTTTCGACGACCCATTTGTGGTTCGTCATCTCCATCTCATCGGTCTTGACATCGACCATGTAGACGGTCTCGTCCGTCGCTGAGTCGATCGTCGCCTCGGCACCCTTCATTCCGGGCATATGATCGGCGTTGACGGTGGCCTTGTCGCCCTTCTTCAGCGGTGCCTTGCCCGGGTCCTTGAGCTCTTCGTGGACGACCCATTTGTGATCCTTGACCGGGTCGCCGCCGTCGGTCGGCGTGTAGCTGATTGAGTAGGTCGTGGTGTCGAAGGCGCCGGAGACTGTTGCCTCGGCGCCCTTCATTCCCGGCATGTGGTCGGCGGAGAGGACAACTGTGTCGCCGACATCGAACTTCGGGTCGGCGGCCTTCGTGATTCCCTTCGGCGGGTCGCCGCCATCGGCGGCGTGCCCTTCGTGCCCACCTGATCCGTGTCCGGATTCGCTGTGGTCCATGTCGTCGTGTTCGGAGCCGCCAGTTTCGCTCGAGGCGGACTCGTGGCTGCCGTGGGGGTCTTCTCTGCCCGATCCGCGGCCCTCGTCATTCGCAGTTGAGCAGCCTGCCAGAGCCAGTCCGAGTGCGGCGGTGACCGCAGTGAGGCGGGCGGCTGGATTGAGCTTCTTCATCAGTGGTCTCCTGGTTCGGTGAGACGGTCGCGTCGGATTCGCTCGGCGGCAGATGGGAACCTTTCAGGGCATCCCATCTCGTGGACCCGCCACGGTCACCCTATACCCCTTATGGGTATGATTGCCAAGACGGCATACGTGCTCTGCATCCGTAGTGACATGGGGATATATATGAAGACGACGCAATTCGTGTTGGGGGCTGCGGCCTTCGTTCTTGCCCTGACCGGGTGTTCTGCTTCTGGAACGGGAAGCGAAGCATCCACAGAATCAGGAGAGTCTGCAACAGTGCAGTCGGGTTCGGCTGAAACGCTGCTAGCTGACCTCGATCTGGCCGACGAGGACGTCACAGGAGTCATCGATCAACTCGATCGCCTGCCTGTCGACGAGAGGCCCACCGACCTCATGGCCTCGGTGCAGCCTGACGAACTTGTTCTCACCGATGGACAGCAAGAGGCGACGATGGCACTGCCGGAGGGGAAGAGCTACGTCTCCATCGCTCCTTTCGTCGATGAGACGCACGACTGCTTCTACCACAGCCTCACGACCTGTCGGGGCGAGTTGAGCGAGAAGGACGTCGATGTGGTGATCACAGACTCAGAGACGGGCGAAGCAGTGGTGGATGAGTCGACGACGACCTTCGATAACGGGTTCGTCGGCTTCTGGGTGCCGTCCGGCATCACCGGTACCATCGAGGTCAACGCCGAGGGCAAGACCGGTACGACCGATTTCTCCACGAGAAGCGATGGGCCCACCTGCGTGACCGACCTCAAGTTGAAGTAGGAACTGGAAGGGGAAACTGGCGTAGTTCATCTTCGCAGAGGGCCTAGTTGCTAGATGATTGTCGTCTAGCTATCTCGTAAATTGATCTGATTTACATCTTGTTTTGATCGGATCGAATTCATAGACTCGGCTGTCATGAACACAACCACAGTTGCTTGTGTCACGCGTCGTCCGGGAGCACGGCGATGAGCGAAGTCAGCCTCAAGCAGTTGCGCTGTTTCCTCGCTGTGTACTCCGAAGGCAGCTTCACGAAAGCCGCGAAGTCCTTACACATGGCACAGTCGCCGGTCAGCCAGTCTGTTGCCTCATTGGAGCGGCACTTGGGCGAGAAACTCTTCGAGAGGAGGCCGCGTGAAGTCATCCCCACTGCCGCGGCTCGCGGGCTCTATCCCGAAGTGCTCGAGCTGCGACGCCGTGCCGATTCGCTTCCACAGCTTGCAGCAGATATGCGGGACGGGACGAAAACCCAGCGGATCCGCCTCGGTGGAGTCAGCTCGGCCTTCCCAGCCATCATCGCCGGAGTGCTCGCAGCCCTCGCCGACCACTCAATCGTCGTCTCCGACGGCAGCAGCTCCGACCTCACGCTGGCCGTCGACAACGGGGACATCGATGCCTGCCTGGTGAGGGAGTTCAGCAGTCACCGGACCGATGAGAAGATCGCGTTCCGGGAGAAGCTGTGCGTGGCATTTCCAAATGGCCATCGATTGGCCGACCGCGGCGAAGTCCATGTCGGCGAGATCAGCGAAGAGCCGGTCGTGTTGTTCCACCGTTCCTCTGCTCCCGTCGCATTCGACCTCGTCGCCAGCATCTTCATTGAGCACGGACGAACGATGCGCACGGTCGCACATGTGTCGAACGAGCAGGCTATCCTCGGGCTGGTCGCCGCCGGGGCGGGCATCAGCCTCGTGCCGGAATCGGTTGCCGTCCAATCGTGGAGCGGTGTCGCGTTCGCCTCCCTCGCCGAGGCACGGCACACCTATCCGCTGACGATTCGCACCGCACCTGGAGACCCGTTGAAACTGCTGGACCCGCTGACCGAAGTGCTCGGCAGATGGGCGGCAGAAAACGACCTTACGCCCTGACTTCTTAATCAGCCCTCTCATCCACGAACCGCTTTCACAGGAGACTGCTCTCATGGAACCCACGGAATTCAGCCCCTCAGCGCTGCTCGTCGATGCCGGACTCATCGGCGGCCTGCTCGTCATCGGCACGATTCTGCGAGCTAAGATTTCGGCGATCCAAACGATGATGATTCCTGCCGGAGTCATTGCCGGTGTGCTCGGTCTGGTGCTCGGTCCCAATGTTCTCGGCTGGCTGCCGTTTTCGGACCAGCTCGGCGAATACACCTCCCTGCTCATCGTCCTGGTCTTCGCCTGCCTGGCCATGACCAGCGACTTCAACATCCTCAAGATCGGGCGATCGGTCGCGGGTTTCGCGAGCTATGGTGTCCTCATCTACGCCGCGCAAACGGCCATCGGCATGGGGCTGGTTCTGCTTGTCCTCGGTCCACTGTTCGGGGCGCCTGATCATGTCGGGCTGCTGCTGTTCGCCGGCTGGGCCGGTGGCTTCGGTTCAGCGGCGGCGATCGGTACGGTATTCGCCGATTCCGGCGACCCTGCCGTGCAGTCCCTCGCATTCACCGCAGCCACAGTCGGTCTGCTCGTCGGAGTCGTCGGCGGTATCATCCAGGCGAAGTATGGTGCGGTGAAGGGATACGCGCGTGAGTTCTCCGGCCTTGACAAGGTGCCCGCCGAGTTGCGGACCGGAATCCTCGACGACAACGTCGAGCAGCCTGCGATCGGTACGCACAAATTCTCCGGCAGTGCCATCGAATCGTTGACGTTCCAAGCCGGAATCGTCGCCGGGGTGTCCGCGGGCGCCTACGGAATCAACGTCATCCTCGGCGAACTCATCCCTTCTGTGGCATTCCCGCTGTTCTCAATCGCGTTCCTCGTCGGCCTCGTGCTCCGGGCGCTGCTGTCCGCGACGTCGACGACGAAGTTCATCGACAAGGACACCCAGAGTTCCATCTCCGGATCTGCGACTGACGTCCTCATGGTGTGCGGTATCGCCTCAGTAGTGCCGAGCTTCGTCGTCGACCAATGGCTCTCACTTCTCATTCTCTTCGTCGTCGGTCTGGCCCTGTGCCTGTTCCTGGGCCTGTGGGTCGCCCCGCGAGTGATGGAAGAAGGGTGGTTCGAACGGCAGCTCTTCACCTGGGGCTGGGCGACAGGGGCGGTCGCCACAGGCATCGCACTGTTGCGCATCGTTGATCCGAAACTCAACTCTCGCACCCTTGAGGACTTCTCTCTGGCATACCTCCCGGTCATCCCGGTAGAAGTCACCGCAGTGACCTTCGCTCCATTGCTGGTCATCGCCGGCGCCTCCTGGGCAGTTGTGGGAATCTGGGGTGCGATCACCGTCGTCGCTGTCGCCGCAGCATTCGTCGTTGTCGCAGGCAACAGACGCAGCCGGATCCAGGTGTGACGCACCCGCGCGAGAGACCAAATACCCAACCACCTCTTGAGGAGAACAGCTTTGACCCACCACATCGTCATCGGAGCCGGGTTGGCCGGTGCCGCGGCCGCATGCTCACTGACCGCGCGCGGCGAGGACGTCACTGTGCTCGAACGGCATACCCCGGCCAACGATCGTGGCAGCTCCCACGGTTCGGCCCGCATCTTCCGCTACGCCTATCCGGATCGTCTCTACACCGAACTCGTTGTGCGTGCGCGTGAGCTGTGGGACGACCTCGAAACGAAATCGGGAACTGAGCTGATCACCCGCACGGGAGCGCTCGACTTCGGCGACGCCCGGCACACTGATCTGCTCGCCGAAATCTTCGATGATGTCGGCGTTGAGTACGAGGTCCTCGATCCCGAGAGCGCCGCGGAACGGTGGCCGCAGTTCGCCTTCGACACCGACGTGCTGTGGCACCCCGACGCCGGCGTCATCGACGCCGAGACCACGGTGACCACCATGCTTGAGCGTGCGGTGGACACCGGGCGAGCTCGGATCCTCAATGATTGGACAGTCACCGAGGTGGCCCGACGATCCGCAGGCGGCTTCAGTGTCACCTCGGTGAAGGGGGACATTGTCGAAGGTGACCGCGTCATCGTCGCGGCGGGCGGGTGGCTGCCCGACCTCCTCGGCGATCTTGGTTTTCCGCCAGCGTTCCTTGAGGCGCTGCCGACTTTCGAAGTGCGGCAGGAACAGGCGTTTCACATGCCCTACCGCGATGCCGGTGCTGACGGGCGGCCGAGCACACTGTGGCCGACGTTCATCCACAAATCCGGGGAGATGTTTACCTACGGACTGCCCGGCGGGCGGGACGCCGGTTTCGCGGGACAGAAGTTCGCGCAGTTCAACGGTGGGAAGGTGATCGGTTCGGCCCTTGACCAGGACGGACAGATTACCGAGGAGATGCGGGCTCGGATGATCGATTATGCGAAGCGGAACCTGCCGGGACTTATTCCGGAACCGTATGCGGAGACGACGTGTCTGTTCACTAACACTCCGAACGAGGATTTCGTCATCGACGAGGTCGACGGTCTCGTCATCGTCTCGGCCTGTTCGGGGCACGGGGCGAAATTCGCGCCGCTGCTCGGCGAATTTGCCGCCGACCTCGCTACGGGTGCCGGCGATGTTCCGGATCGGTTCCGGGTAGGTAGCGCTTCGACGATGTGATCGGGTGGCGTGGTGTCTCAGCGTTCTGTCGCGATGAATTGCCTCAACGCTTTGACGCGATGATGAGGTGCCGCGTCGAATGGGCAACGAAGGGTTCACCCCTACGCATCCGGGCATCGAGTTCACGCAGTTGCGGAAGGTAATCGGAGACTGCGAAGTCGGGCACCCACCATGGACATTTGCGCAGGATCCACACGATCGCACCGACGTCGAAGAACTCCATGCGGCAGCGCGCGGTGCGCAGCGTTTCGACCGTGAGTCCGGCCGCCTCGGCGGCGTCGGATTCGGTCTGCGGGTGCCGTGCGCGGCGATTTTCCGGCAACGGTCCGAGGAAGAACTCGATGAGCTCGAACGCCGAGGCCGGACCGACGTGCTGGGCGAGATAGGTGCCGCCGGGGACGAGCACCCGGGAGATCTCCGACCAGGCGGGGCTCACAGGATGTCGGGAGGTGACAAGGTCGAAGCTGCCGTTGGCGAAAGGCAGCCTGTGCGGGTCGGCTTCGACGACATCGACGCCACGCGGACCGAGCCGGTGCCGGGCCACAGCGATATTGGGGCGGTACGACTCGGTCACCGCCATGCGCGGCGGCAGCACCGGTGCCTCGTCGATGACCTCGCCGCCGCCGGTATCGATATCGAGGGCCGCCGTTGCCGTCGACAGTCTCCTGGTAAGAAGACTTGCGTAACCCCAGGGCGGTCGCTCCTCGGTGGCGCGCCCATCGAGCCAGCCGAACCCCCACCCGATGACATCGGCGGATTGTGCCTCGGTGACGAGCTCGTCGAATGCGCGCATACCGCCATCTTCGCGCACACGACTCTCACACGTCGAGCCAAGCGGTCACATCGACGAGCAGATCGTGCGGTGCCTCGAGCGGCACAAGGTGGCCCGAGCGCGGAAAACGGGTCATGTGCGGGTTTCCGGGCAGCGCTTCGGCGAGGCGATCGGCTTGGTCGGCCGGAATCCACGGATCGTCCTCACCCCATCCGATGCGAACCGGGCAGCGCACCTCGCCGAGGCGGTCGACGATGGGCGCCGTGTGCTTGGGGCGCAGCGCGGCGATCTGCCGGTAGAAGGCAGCTTGACCGGCTTTGGTGCACCAGGGTTCGCTGAGTGCGGCGATCCATTCCTCGCTGAGACTCGAGCGGTCGTCGCCCGACGGAGATTCGTCGGTCGTCGGGGCTGCCGCCCCGGAAATGTATTCGCGGGCCAGTGCACGATGAAGTCGAGGAGGGAGGGCTGCGAAGACCTTTTCGTTCTCCGCGACGAGGCGGAAGAACGGTGAACCCCACGGGTCGAGAGTGACGACGTCGAGCAGATACAGCGACGCGAAATCGCAGCCCTCGAGCAGGTGCGCGCCGAGCGCGACAGCACCGCCGATGTCATGGGCGATGACATGGGGATTCGAGACGTTCCAACAGTCGATGAGCTCGGCCAGTCGACGACGCTGGGTGATGAGATCAACGGCGGGGGACGCCTCGGCGGGGGAGTGGTCTGTCGGCTGTGCCGACGTTTCGGAGGGATCGGGGATGGAATCGCCGGATGTGGCGGGAATCGAGTCGCCGTAGCCGGGCATGTCCCAGAGGCGGACGCGGTTCGTCTGGGCGAGCTCGCGGGCAAGCGGCAGCCACATCCGTGCTGACCACGGGGTTCCGTGGCAGATGATGACCTCGCCGAGGCGGTCCTGGACGTTGTCGTGGGAGGTCGGTTCGAGGGTCGTGGTGGCCACCTCGGCGCCGTCGCTCAAGGTGATGCGGTCGGTGGATATGCGGAGGGCGGGGCTGCGATCGGTCGGTGTCTTCATGGATCGACGGTAGAACTTCAGGTCAACCTGAAGTCAAGGTGTCATCATGGAGTCATGAAGATCGGGGATGCGGCAGCGCAGCTGGGAACGGCCGCGCATGTGCTCAGGCACTGGGAGGACGAAGGCGTCGTCGTGCCGGACCGCACTGCGGCCGGGCACCGTGAGTATTCGGATGAGCATCTGAGCCGGTGTCGGATTGTGCTGTCGTGTCAGAGCGTGGGCATGAGCCTTGCCGAGATCAGGGCGATCCTGCATCGCGGTGAGGCGGGGCGTGCCTCGGTAATTGCGGCTCGCTTGTCGGCGATTCGAGCGCAGCGGACCGCGCTGGACTCAGCTGAGAGGTTTCTCCTCCATGTTCGCCATTGCCGGCACGACCTCATGACTCGGTGCCCGGAGTGCTCGGAGTATGCGGGGTGAGGTGGGGCCAAGCTGGGACTGTGGGCGGAGTGAAACGGCGGGCCGCCTCGGCGAAGAAGATCGCTGCATCGATGACAATATTGAGGACGGACTATCGGGTTTGCTGCGAAGGTGACTGACTATTCTCGCTAAGCGGTGTGGGATTGGCTAGAAGAAAATTTCGGTACGCTGAGTTCAGCACTGAAAACGAACTTTTCCGGGGGAGGCCGGTTGGGAAACCAGCAAAATGGTCGCAGGATTGACGCCAGACGGAACCGAGCTCGGTTGCTTCGAGCCGCCGGAGAAACTTTTCGTGAATCCAGAGAAGCGACCATGCCGGAAATTGCTGAGAAGGCAGAACTCTCGGTGGCCACCGCCTACCGATTCTTTCCCAGCATGGAAGACCTGCGCAGTGAGTATCTGAGATCTGTGATCGAACAGCTCGCTGACTTTAGTGAAAGTTCGCAAGAGCAGGGACGCTCGCTGTTTGACCAGGTTCTCGCCGAGTGGCTGAGATTGCAGACGAAATTCGGGGATGCGATCATTTCGCTGCGGTCCAGTGAAGGCTACCTTACGAGGCTCCGAAGAGGGGAAGCCGTCATCGCCACGACTCGACGGGCATGGGAAGAACCCATTCGACAGCTGCTTGGTGAGCTTGGAATGCAGCCCATTCCGATTGACGAAGCCCTCTATCTGCACAACCTGCTCTTCGACCCCCGCGATGTCAAAGACCTCCGAACTCAACTTGGTTGGACTGAACCAGAGATTCGACGGCGACTGACCAAAAACTACTGCGCACTTCTGCGGTCGTGGACAACCGAGGCGGATGGCTGAGATCGGGAGATTTTTTGCTGTGACGGGCCCGTCCTGAACCCGTCACAGCAATCCCTTGCACTGTTGTCGCCTTCGACGCAGGCCGAAGCGAATCACTTTGTCAGTCAGATGCCATGGTCAGTGATTTGGACCGCTGCGAGAACACCTTGCGATCCATATTCTTCGTTTGTGCCGCCACGGTGGCTGTTCCTGTGAGGTCGCCAGTGATGTTCAAGCCGGTATGACCGACGTCGATGAGCGGCCAAATGGCGGCGAGTAGAGGAATCAGGTCAAGAGGCATTCCGAGCGCCTGGAAGAGTACAGCAGACATGACGATGCCTGCGCCGCGGACTCCGGCCGCGCCGATCGACAAGGCCAAACCCAGCAGGACGATCTGCACAACCAGCCCCGCCGTGATTTCAATTCCGAACGCGTCCGCTGCAAAAATCGAGATGACTCCCAGCGCCACCGCAAAGCCATCCATATTCGCTGTGGCACCGAATGGAATCGTGAACCCGAATATCTTGCGGGGGACGCCCATATTGTCCTGCGCCACCTTCATCGACACTGGAATGGTTGCCGCACTGCTCGAAGTCGTCATGGCGAACACAGTCGAGGGCCAAGCATTGCGATAGAAGGTCACTGGGTTCAGACGGGCAGTGATGAATAGGATCGTGGGATAGACCACGACGGCGACTAGGATGATGCCGGCGAAATCGGCAATGATGAACTTGGCTGCTGCACCGAGCATCTCTGTTCCCGTAGTGCCAACGAGGACGGCGAGGAGAGCAAAAACACCGTAAGGCGATGTCCAGATGATCATGTTCGTCAGCCGAAGCATGATCTCAGTTCCTTCGCGTACGAGTGCGTAAGCTCGAGGAAGCCTCTCTTCTCCGATGAACAGCATCGCGACTGCGAAGAGGACAGTTCCGATGATGATGGGGATCATGTCCATATCTGCCATCGCAGTGAAGAAGTTGTCGGGAACCCAACCCAGAAGCTGCTCGGTGACGTCGTAGTTCTCGGGCGCAACATCTTCTTTCTGGATCTCATTCAGATTCAGGCCGATTCCAGGCCTGATCAGCAGCGCCATTCCGACACCCGCCGCCGACGCGAGAATCGAAGTTCCTGTGAGGTAGACGAAGAATCGTGCTCCAACACTTCCGAGTTCCTTGACGGATGTCATTTGGAGGACTCCCGAGAGCAGAGTCGCGATGACCAATGGGACAACGAGGAACTTGAGCAGGCGAAGGAAGATCTGACCGATGGGATCGAGGTACGCCGCATGGTCTTGAAGCAGAATTCCGACGACTATGCCGAGAGCGGCACCGATCAGTACCTGAACGTGTAGTTTTTGTCTGAACCACCATTTCATTGGCTTCTCCTATTTCTGTGAAGTCTTCTTTGACTTTGACCGAATCAACGCAGGCCCAGCAGGTCTGCGGTTGTTGCGCCGTCGGCTATCTGCCGGACCCAGCCGTCTTCGGTCGCTTCCTTCTTCTTGGCTGCTTCTAGCACACCGCTCACTGTTGTCTGTGGAACGACAACGACACCATCGCGGTCGCCGATGATCATGTCGCCGGTTGCGATACGGACTCCGTCGATCGTGACTTCCGCCCCGATGACTCCGCTGTCAGCTTTCGCGGTTCCTTTGATCGAGAGTGCTTTGGCGAACACGGGGAATCCGAGCTCGGTGACTGTGTTGGAATCACGGACAGCTCCATTGATGACGACTCCTGCCAGCTCTCGATGCATCGCGGCTGCAGTGAGCACATCTCCCCAGACTCCGGCCTCTTTCCAGCCGAATGCGTCAACCACGAGCACATCACCTGGCTGGGCCTCCAACAGCGCAAGGTGCAGGGCTCGGTTGTCTCCTGGCCTCGTGAGAACAGTGAGAGCACGCCCAGCAAGACGTGACGAAGAGTCGAGAGGTTTCACCTCGTGAGAAAGCGCGCCGACCTTGCCCTGCGCCTCGTGCACAGTTGCGGCACCCAGGCGTTTCAGGGCGTCGGCAACGTCTGCCTGCGAAGAGTTCTGACTGGGTTTCTGCTTTGTTTCGGTCATTGGTCCTCCAGTGAGTACGTCGTGTTGGTGGTGCCTGCAAACCATAAGTGAGAGTTGTGTCGCAAATGAGATGATACTCTACATTACGTAATGCACAACACATTTTCGAGGAGTGACGTGAAGTTCAGTTCTTCTGCGGGCCTAGACCGCATTCGGCAAACGTCGAAGCGGCCGGTCGGGGCCGTACCAAGTGGCGATTCTGTCGATCTGTCCATGGGTGAGCCTGATTTTGCAGCCCCAACGGCCGTGGTTGAGGCGATGTGCTCAGCAGTGAAAGAGGGCTACAGCCACTACGGGGACCTCAGTGGGGACCCAGAGCTGCGTGGAGAAATTGCCCGTCAAGCAACTCTGCGCTCGAGTCGTGAGGTGGAGCCGGCCCAGGTATCGATCGGGCATGGGGCGACCGGAGTGCTCGCATCGTTGGTGCTGGCGCTTGTAGGCCCCGGTGATCGCGTTGTCATTCCAGAACCGACCTATTCGCTGTACAGCGATCTGGTCGAGATGGTGGGCGGTCAAGTAGTTTGGACTCCTCTGCGAAGTGACCTCCAGCTTGATGTGCCTGCAATTCTGTCTGCTGCGCGTGGAGCCAAGCTCCTAATTCTCTGCAACCCGGGAAATCCGACCGGCGCCGTATTTCCCGAGGAGGACCTCAGAGCCATCGGCAACGGTTTGCAAGGGTCAGAGACAGTCGTTGTCAGTGACGAGGCGTACTCGGCCTTCACCTACGGAGCGGACTTCACTTCGGCAGTTTCCATTCCCGAGCTCTCCGAGCGTGTTGTCGTCGTAGACACGCTTTCGAAGACTTTCGCTCTCACCGGATATCGACTGGGATGGTCGATAGCGCCTCCTGAAATAGCCGCAGCGATCTCTCAGACGGGACGGACGATCGCGGGCGCACCCAACGCGGCCGTGCAGCGAGCCGCAATCGCTGTGCTCAGGCAGGGTCGCGACCTCTACTCGAACATGCAGGCTGAGTACTCCCGGCGACGTGAGTTTGTCATCACACTTTTGTCTGAGATCCAAGGTGTGACATTCGAGGCTCCGCAAGGCGCCTTCTATGCGTTCTTCAAACACGGAGTGAGTGCGACTTCCGACGAAGTTCGTCTTCACTTGGTGAATTCAGGGGTTCTTTTGCGTTCGGGCAGTGAATACGGAGCGACCGGAGAAGGTTATCTGCGTATGTCTTTCGCCGCTTCTCTGGACGAGATCGCCAAGGGGATCGACAGGATCGCGGTGGGACTTGACCAGCTGCGCAGCGACAGCAGCACCTATTCGAACTAAGACCCGACCCTTACTGCACGGCCGAGAATTCGGTCGGCCGCCTCGGCGAGTTCGATGTTGCGGTGGGCGGAACTCAGTGCACATTGCGCGAATTCTCGGGCTGGTGTTGGTCACAAAATCTCGCAGAACGGGCATGATGGCCTTATGACTACAGATATGGATATTGCGCTCAGCGCCGAGCTCGATCCCATCGTCGATATCGCCGCTGGGCTGGGTCTCGACGCGAAGGACATCATTCCTCACGGATGGACGAAGGCGAAGGTGCCGATCGACGTCCTCGATCAGGCGGCCGAGACCGCCACGGACGGCAGGCTCATCCTCGTCACTGCCATGAGCCCGACCCCGGCTGGGGAAGGAAAGACCACGACGAGCATCGGCCTGGCCGACGGACTCAACGAACTCGCGCGGTCGAAACCCGAGATCGGCAAGGCCGTGCTGGCGCTGCGGGAGCCGAGCATGGGCCCGGTCTTCGGAATGAAGGGCGGGGCGGCCGGAGGCGGATACGCGCAAGTCGTGCCGATGGAGGACATCAACCTCCACTTCACCGGCGACTTCGCGGCCATCGCTGCGGCGAACAACCTTGCCGCGACGATGCTCGACAACCACATCCATTTCGGAAACGAGCTCGACGTCGACCCGCGGCGTATCCACCTCCGCCGTGTCGTCGACCTCAATGACCGCGCCCTGCGCGGAGTCGTCCTCGGACTCGGCGGGATCAACGGGGGAGTGCCCCGCGAGGATGCCTTCGACATCGTCGTCGCCAGCGAGGTCATGGCGGTGTTCTGCCTGTCCACCTCGCTTGCTGATCTCAAGGAACGGCTGGGACGGATCGTGCTCGCCCACAGTAGGGGGCGGGAGCCGATCACCGTTGCGGACATCGGGGCGGCGGGCGCGATGACCGCGCTGCTGCGCAACGCACTGGCGCCGAACCTCGTGCAGTCCCTGGAACATTCGCCGGCGTTCATCCACGGCGGACCGTTCGCGAACATCGCCCACGGCTGCAACAGTCTCTTGGCTACCAAGGCCGGGCTGGCGCTGGGGGACTGGGTGGTCACGGAGGCCGGTTTCGGTGCCGACCTCGGAGCCGAGAAGTTCCTCGACATCAAGTGCCGCACCGCCGGGATCTGGCCCTCCGCCGTGGTCGTCGTCGCGACTCTGCGGGCCCTGAAGTACCACGGGGGAGTCGACGTTGCCGATGTGAACTCGGCTGATGTTGGTGCGGTGCTGGAGGGCATGAGCAACCTCGAACTGCACTGCCGGAACCTGCGCGAGATCTACGGGCTGACGCCCGTCGTGTGCTTCAACCGATTCCCCACGGACACCGACGAGGAGATGGCTGCGGCGATCAGCCATTTGGATGGTCTTGGGGTTGCGGCCGTGGAGTCCACGCACTGGGCCGACGGCGGCAAGGGTGCTCTTGCATTGGCCGAGGCGGTCGTTGAGGCCGCCGGCGGCATCGGCAATGCCGGGGCCGCTGTCGATGACGGCTCGGTCTTCGTCGCCGGCACCGCCTCCGGGGATGCCGAGGCTCCTGCTGCCGATCCGGCGTCGCGGGCACGGTACAGCTATGACCTCGACCGGCCGCTGGAGGAGAAGATTCGCACGATCGCGCAGCGGATCTACCAGGCCAAAGATGTTGATCTGCCGGCCAAGGTGAAACGGAAACTGCGTCAGTTCACCGATGAGGGCTACGGCGATGCGCCCGTGTGCATCGCGAAGACGCAGTACTCGCTGTCGACGGATGCGAGCCTGCGTGGGGCACCGACCGACCACATCATCGAGGTCAAGGACGTGCGGCTGTCGGCCGGCGCCGGGTTCATCGTCGTCATCGCCGGCGACATCATGACGATGCCCGGCCTGCCGCGAGAACCCTCGGCGCTGAAGATCGACGTCACCGAGGACGGCAACATCACCGGCCTCTTCTGATACG